>CAZICD010000039.1:35587-39684 GCA_964537725.1 uncultured Spirochaetaceae bacterium
GCGACGATCGCCGTGGGCATGGAAGGACTGAAGCTCGCGATCGAGGCCATGCCGGGAATCCCCGTCTACGGCTATACGGGCTTCACCACCTGGGACACGTACTACTGGACCAACTGGCCCTTCGCAGAGAACGCGTACACGCAGCCGTACACCCACTGGGGACCGCTGAAGTACATGACTCCGTTCCTTGAGCCGACCGGTCGATAGGTCCGCTCTTTCGTCCCGGGCAGCGTTGCTGCCCGGGACGTATTCTTCGATGAGCGAGGAATCATCTTGAAATTCTTGAAGCAGTACCTGATTCCCAGGCTCGTTCAGTACGTGCTGGTCATCTTCCTGGGACTCACCGCCGTGTTCATCATTCCACGGCTCGCCCCCACCGACCCGGTCGAAAGCACCATCACCGCGCTCCAGTCGATGGGCGGCACCGTCGATGCCGCGACACTCGACGAGACCATGGCGACGATGCGCGAGCTCTACGGACTCTCCGGGTCTACGTGGGACCAGTACCTCAGCTTCTGGGGACGCGTCTTCCGCGCGGACTTCGGTCTTTCGTTCTCACAGTTCCCGACGCCGGTCATCGAGCTCATACGGGTCGCGCTTCCCTGGACCCTCGGGCTCCTGCTCTTCACGACCTTCACCTCGTGGGCACTGGGAAACATCGTCGGCGCTATCGCCGGCTACTACAATCGAACGCGATGGGCCGGCGTTCTCGACACCGTCGCGATGATCGTGCGGCCCATGCCGTACTACATGTTTGCGTTTGCGCTCCTGCTCGTTTTCGGCTACTTCTGGCCCATCCTGCCCATTGGCGGGGGCGCGTCGCTCGGCCGGCAGGGCACGTGGACCATCAGCTACGCCCTCGACATCCTGCGCCACGCGACGCTGCCCGCCATGTCGCTCGTCATCCTCGGTGGCGCCGTCTGGTTCCAGACGATGAAGCTGATCGTTCAGAACGTGAACTCGGAGAGTTTCGTACAGTATGCCAAGATGGGCGGCATTCAGGACGGCCGCATCGTGGGCGGATACGTGATCCGCAACGCGCTGCTTCCGCAGATCACCGCGCTCGCGCTACTGCTCGGGCAAATCCTCAGCGGGGCGCTCATCACGGAGATCGTCTTCTCGTACCCCGGGGTCGGCTCGCTCCTGTATCAGGCAATCGTCCAGGGCGACTACAACGTGATCATGGGCGTCACCTCGCTGTCGATCATCGCGATCACGACATCGATTCTCCTGATCGACCTGCTCTACCCGCTGTTCGACCCGCGGGTCAGACTCACATAGGGGTACTGCATGAAAACACTCCGGGACCTGCTGCGCGATTATCGCTTTGCCATCAGCTTCGTCGTCGTCTGCTTCCTGCTCGCCCTCGCGGTGCTCTCGCTCTTCTCACCGTACGACCCGTCGGTCTGGTTCTACGTACCCCGTGACATGCCACCCTCGGGCGAACATATACTTGGCACGAGCTCGAAGGGACAGGACGTATTCTGGCAAGCGACCTTCGCAATCCGCAATTCGCTCATCGTCTCGCTCATCGCGGCGAGCGTCTCGCGCGTCATCGCGATCCTCGTGGGCATGACCGCGGGGTACCGCGGGAAGTTTACCGACCGCGTGTTGATGTTCCTGAGTGACTCGTTCCTCGTAGTGCCGCTGTTCCTCATCATCGTGATGCTCGCGATGCTGATCCGCGACTACATGAACCTCGTGCTGCTCGGGCTCCTGCTCGCGATTTTCGGATGGGCCTGGGACGCGAGGGTTATCCGCTCGCAGATCCTGAGCCTCAGGGAGCGCGACTTCACCAGGACGGCGAGACTGTCGGGCACCTCCACCCTCCCGCTGGTGATGAAGGAGTACATGCCCTTCGCGATGCCGCTGATCTTCTCCACCCTTATCAACAACATGGTCTGGGCGATCGGTCTGGAGATCACGCTCGCGATCCTCGGGCTCATAAACATGGATATCCCCACGCTCGGAACGATGCTGAACTGGGCCATCACTCAGAACGCGCTGCTGCTCGGCTACTGGTGGTGGCTGATGACGCCCATCGTTCTCTCGGTCCTGCTCTTCATATCGCTCTACTGGACCTCGATCAGTATCAGCGAGTACCTGGATCCCCGCTCGCGCATCCAGCGCGTAGGAGCGAAGTGATGTCGGCGCCCATACTGCGAACCGAGAACCTGAAGGCATTCTATCAGCTCGACATCCAGGGCACGAAGAAGACGATCAAGGCGGTCAACGACGTGAGCCTCGAGATCCGCGAGAACGAGGTCTACGGTATCGCCGGCGAGAGCGGATGCGGTAAGAGCACGCTGCTCAAGGCGCTCTACAACGCCATTGAACCTCCCCTGCGGCTCATCGACGGCGCGGTGTACTATCGTGTCGACGGAACGGAGCTCGACGTCACAACGCTCGACGCCGAGCGGAGACGGCGCTTGCGATGGGAGTACATCTCCTACGTCCCGCAGGGATCGATGAGCGTGCTCAACCCGGTCGTGAAGCTCCGCAAGACGTACCGCGACTTCATCGAAAGCCACGTTGGCGGTCGATCCAAGTACGACGCCTTCGAGCTCGCGCAGGCGCACCTCAAGGAGATCGGCCTGCCCGATGAGATTCTGCAATCGTACCCCCATCAGCTCTCCGGAGGCATGCGCCAACGCGTAACCATCGCTCTCTCGGCGATTCTGCACCCTCGAATCATGATCGCCGACGAGCCAACGACCGCACTCGACGTGGTGGTCCAACGCGGCGTTGTGCAACTGCTGAAGTCCATTCAGCAGCGCTACGAGAACACGATCGTCATGGTCACGCACGACATGGGCGTGCACGCGAACGTGGCCGACCGCATGGGAATCATGTACGCCGGACACATCGTGGAAGAGGCGCCGACGTACGAGCTGTTCAAACGCCCTGCGCACCCGTATACGCAGTACCTCATCAACTCGCTTCCTCAGTTCGGCGATCGATCACGACGCGACAGCGTGCCGGGCGCCCCGCCTGCACTGTCGGATGTGCCAGCCGGATGCCCTTTCCACCCGCGTTGCCCTCACGCCATGGACGTGTGCCGCGAACGCTACCCCGAGTTCACGCAGATCACAGAGGATCACCGCGCCGCGTGCTGGCTCCTGGGAGATACTGACAATGCCGAAAGTGCTTGAGTTCGAGAACGTGACGAAGGTCTTCCATCAGGGAGGCATGCTTTCCGCAACCCGGATTACCGCGAACGAAGACGTTACCTTCCACGTCAACCAGGGCGAGATCTTCGTCATCGCCGGTGAGAGCGGCTGCGGGAAATCTACCGTCGCCAACATCATCCTCGGCTTCGAGGATGCGACTCGCGGCGCGGTGGTGCACAACGGAAAACGCGGCAAGAAGGAGAAGAAGGACGTCTGGTTCACAGAAGGCGTCCAGGCGATCTTCCAGGACCCGTTCGCAACCTTCAACCCGCTGCGCGTCGTCGACCGCTACTTCTTCGAAACGGTGAAGAACTACCGTCTCGCCGACTCCCACGAAGGTGCCGTCAAGATCATCGACGAGAAGCTCCGTGCCGTCGGCCTCTCCTACCAAGAGGTCGCCACCAAGTACCCGAGCGAATTCTCCGGCGGCCAGCTGCAGCGGATTTCAATCGCACGAGCCCTGCTCACCGATCCGGTGCTCTTGATCGCCGATGAGCCGGTCAGCATGGTCGACGCGTCGCTACGAATGTCCATCGTAAACCTGTTCCGCGAGCTCCGCGACAAGTACGGAGTGAGCGTGGTCTACATTACGCACGACCTGGCGACCGCGTACTACGTGGGCGACCGGATCGCGATCATGTTCCGGGGGAACATCATCGAACGCGGCCCGGCTTCCGACGTGTTGATGAGCCCGCAGCATCCGTACACGCAGCTCCTGCGCGACTCCATCCCGCAGGCCGACCCGGATCGAAAATGGCAATCCACCGTGCGGCTTTCAGACACCGAGAGCGAAGACTTCCAGCGAATCGGCTGCAAATTCGCCGGACGCTGTCCACACGTGATGGAAGTCTGCAACGAGGCTATGCCCGGCGAGTACGAGCGCGGGGAGATCGGCGTGCGGTGCTACCTGTACGACGATCGATACGC
>CAZICD010000040.1:0-7128 GCA_964537725.1 uncultured Spirochaetaceae bacterium
ACTCTGACACCTTCCCAACGACGTCGCGCCGCGGTGACCGGCGCGCTCGTGGCCGACGCTGCGGCGCTCGGCCTGCACTGGATCTACACCCAACCGCGCATCCGCCGCGCCGCGCCGGAGCAACCGGAGTTCCGCGACCCCGACCCGAAGAACTACGAGGGCGTTCCGGCCTTCTTCGCGCACCCGCACAAGTCGGCCGGCGACAGCACGATGTACGGCGAGAACATCGCGGTGCTGCTGCGCGCGATGGCCGCGCGCGACGGCGACTACGACGAGGGGGCGTTTCTCAGCGAGTACCAGACGCACTTCGGCCCCGGAGGGCTCTACGTCGGCTACGCCGATGGGCCCATGCGCGGAACGCTCTACAACGCGCAGTCGATGACGAAGGAGATCGAGCAGCACGCGCTCGGCATGCCGCTTCCCGGCGTACGCGACGAGACGCACGCGATGATCGCGCACTACGTCGCGCGCTACTTCCTCGAGTACGACACCGAGGGCCTCAAGCGAACGGTGCGCGAGGCGGTCGGCATGCACGACGGCATCACCGACGACGACCTCGCCGCCTGCGATACGGTAGTGGACGCGATGCAGGAGCATCGGCGCCCCACCGGCCCCGACGACGCGCAGATGCCGGCGCTCACGCGAGTCGCCGTGATGGTCGCCCGCTACGCGGGGTCGGGCTCGCCCGAAGAGATGGACGAGCTGCTGACGAGGCTCGAGAACGCGGTCCGCATGACGAACAACAACGACGAGGCGGTCGCCTACGCGAAGGGCCTCGCGCGGCTGCTCGTCCGCGTGACGAGCGATGACGGCGCTGCCGCGCTCGGCGGGCCGGGTCCCGACGCACCGGCGGACCAGGGCCCGCTCGTTGCCGCGATGAGAGAGAGCTTCGCCGACCTGCCCGACGACCGCCGCGCCGACGTGGAGAAGGCGCTGGGGATGCTCGGCCAGGACACGAAGGCGGTGACGCTCAAGTTCGGCCCGGCGTGCGATTGCGCGATGGGAGTGCCGAGCGCGCTTCACAACGTCGCGAAGTCGGCGAGCTTCACCGACGCGGTGCGCACGAACATCTACGCGTGCGGCGACTCGTGCGGCCGCGCGATGGTCGTGGGCCCGCTCGCCGGCGCGCTCTACGGCACCGGCGGCGAGCGCGGTATTCCGCGGGAGTGGGAGGAACGGACGAAGCGCGCCGCGGAGGTGGAGGAACTGCTGGGGAAGGTCGCGCGGTAGGAACGCGGTGCGGTCGGTGCGCACCGCGGGGCGCGAGGGTGCCTACCGAGCGCGCAGCGCCGCGGCCCAGTCCTCTTCCGACGGCGGGTCCGGGAGCTGCGCACGGCCGGTCTGGTCGGCGGTGAGCGCGACCGCCGGGCGCCACTCGCCGCGCCGCGGGTCGAACCAGCTGACATCGTAGTCGGTATCCGGGCGCAGCGACCGGACGAGCGGCGCCGGCGCGCCGCGCTCCAGATAGAGGAGCACGACCGTGCGGTCGGGCATTCGCGCGGCGTAGGCCCACCCGTCGTACCCCTTCACGGGCCCGGAGCGGTTGGGAAGCAGCATCGAGTCCTCGGGCACGAGATAGGCGAACCTTCCCTCGCACGGCTCGAGGAATCGCAACACGTGACGGATCTGGTCGCCCGACTCGTACTCCACCGCGTCCCATATCGTGTAGGTCGCGTCCGCTTCCACGTTGCCGCCCCACATGCCGTCGGCGCCGTAGATGTAGCCGGCGAGCCCGCCGGAGAGCAGGCTGCCGTAGAGCCCCGAACGGCAGTAGCGCGACGCGGTCTGCGAGGGCGCCGGCGGGTCGTCGTCGGGGAAGCCGGGGTAGTACGGCTCGCCGTTGAGCGCCGGGCGGGCCGGTCGGGCACCGTGGATCTCGGTGAGATACCAGTAGTTGTCGTGCGTGCGCCAGTTGCCAATCTGGTGAAACGTGAGCCAGCGCGCCTCGTCCGGCCCGCCGAAGTTGACCAGGCTCGAAGGGGCCGAGTTCGTGCCGACGAGGTTGCCGAACGGTGGCAGGCCCCACCGGTCGACGACGAGGTTCGCCGGTTCGTTGTAGTCGCGGCTGGGAAGCGTGTACCCGTCGTAGTCGTAGTGGATGGGGCTCAGCAGGGCGTTGTAGGCGCCGTAGCGCGCGACGAGGTAGTGGACGAACCGGGCGTACGACTCGGGCCAGTCGTAGAAGCGTTTCCAGACCGGTCCCGCGTCGCGGCGCGAGGTCTCGATGAAGGGAATCATCCCCTGCGCGTTGAGGTACGCGACCTTGCGATCCATGAAGCGGAAGTAGTCGGGGTTGATTCGATCGAAATCCGGGACGACGTGCTCGTAGCCGGGCACGCGGCCGGGGAAGCCGAACGGCCGGCCGCCCTCGTTGTGCATCTCCTTCGCCGGCGCACGGTCGCTCGAGTCGGCGGAGCCACCGGCCTGCCACGCCTGGCGGACCGGCGTCCCGTCGTCGGTGACGATCGTGGACGGCTCGCCGTCGTCGGCCCAGTGCGGGAAAACCGCGAGCATCGCGATCCCGGTGAACCCCTGCTCGCGCCTGCGTGAGACGAGCTCCTGGAAGCTGCACCCCGCCCACTCGGGAAGCGGCTGCTCGTCGTCGACCCACGGGTAGCGAAAGGTCGGCGTCGCCCACCACGTGTCGGCGAGGTAGTAGAGCGGCGTCCCATCGGCGTACTCGAAACCGTGCCCGTTCGGCGTGGGACGCAGAAAGCCGCGTCGGCACGGGTTTTCGCCGAGCTCGTCCTCGTCCCAGGGCCGGGCGTGGAACGAACCCGATCGCCCGTCGAGTCCGACCCCGGAGACGCTCGCGCCGCTTTCCCACCGCCACGCGCCCTCGCGCGTCGCGACCAAGCGGATAAGGAAGCGATTCCCGCCGTCCCAGAAGCCGTAGACCCGCTTCGCGAACCCCGGCCCGCGCAGGTCGACCCAGACCTCCACGTCGGTGTACGGGTCTTCGAAGGCGACGGTCGCTTCGAGCTCGACCTGGACGAGCTCGTACACGTGGACGCTCTTGTGCTCTCTCATCGCGTCCTCCCTCGCCGCACCTGTGCGGTGCGGTCGCCGAGCATCGTGAGTCCGCGCATCCGTTCGCTCGCCATGGGGCTCTCCCACGGCGCAGTCTATCCTACGCGCCGGAGATCTGCACGTCCCCGGATACGCTCGAGAGCTCGGTCCGCACGCGGCCGCCGTTGTACGTGCCGGTCACCCGGTGCTCGCCGCGTTCCCCGCCGTCGAGCTCGAGGTCGACGCGCGCGTCGCCGGAGGTGCTCGCCGCGCTCACGTCGAGCGAGGCGTCGTTCGGAACGACGAGGTGCGCGTCGCCGCTGACCGAGGTAAGCCTGAGAGGCTCGTCACCCACCTCCACGAGCTGCGCAGAGATATCGCCGCTCATCGCGCGCAGCTGCACCGACCCGCGCCCGCCCGAGACCTCTATGTCGCCGCTCTGCGTGGAGACGCGCAGGAAGCCGGTGAAGCCGTTCACGCTCACGTCGCCGGAGAGGCTGTTGAGCGTCACCTCGCCGGTGAGCTCGGCGGCGATCACGTCACCGCTCTTCGTGGACACGCTCTGGGCGTCGGAGGCCGTCGAACCCAGGCTCGCGACGGTCACGTCGCCGCTCATGGTGTTCACGGTCTGCGACCCGGCGAGGTCCTCGAGCCACAGGTCGCCGCTCGCCGTGGTCACCGATACGCTGAAGCCCCGCGGCACCTGCAGCTCGTAGTCGATGCGCGTCGCCTGCTCGGAGCCGAGCTCGCTCGCGAGCACCCACTCCCCGGCCTCCTCGTCGAGCCGGACGGCGGTCGCGGCGACCGCCGCGCTTGCGGCCTCCTCGTCGGCCGCCCAGCAGGTGATTCGCGCGGTGACGCTCGCGCGCGTCGCGTCCACGCCGGTCACGCGCACGTCGCCCCACTTGTTGGAGACGCGGAGCGTTCCGGCCTCGCCGGTATCCGCGCCGAGCTCGCGCACGTCCGACGAGCGCACCTTGCCCATCGTGCGCGCGAAGTCGCCCAGGTTCTCCAGGTCGCCGAGGCCGCTGAACGCGTCGCGAAGCGAGGCGCTCACGCCCTGCATCGTCTCGCGCACCGAGCCCATCGTCGTGCGCAGCGTGTCCTGCAGGCCCGAGAGGTCGAAGTCGAAGCGGAAGCCCTCGGCGCCCGAGCCGTGGCGCTCGCCTTCGCGTCGATGCCCGCCGCCGGAGTGCGCGCGGTCATCCGCCCTCTTGAAGGCGGGGGCCGGACCGCTTGTTGCGCCGCCGCCGTGACCTCCGGCATCGGCCTTCGAGAATCCCCCCTCGGTCTCCACCTCCGGTTCGTTCAGCACGTCGAGGAGCGCGTCGGCCTCCTCCACGCTGATCTTGCCTTCCTGCAGCATCTTCAGAATCATCGAGCGTTCGTCGTTCACGGGATCCTCCCTACTCCTTCAAGTCGCGAAGCGCCTGCACGGCTTCTTCCGGTTTCATCTCGTTGCGCTCGAGAGCCGTGAGAATCTCCACGCGGCTCATCTTCTGCTGGTCCTCGCCGAGCCCGAGCCGCGCGATGACCTTGTCGAGCCTGCTGCGAACGGTCGGATAGGAGATGCCGAGCTCGCGCTCGACCTCCTTGATGTTACCCCTGCACTTGAGGAAGGTCTCCACGAAGGCGACGTGCTCCTCCGGGAGCGTCGCGAGCCGGGAGACGGTGAACTGTCCCTCCACGGCGGTCCCGCAGTAGGTACAGGCGAGCCGCTCGACGGTGAAGTCGGTATTCCCGCAGGCGGGACACGTGCTGACGCGCAGTTCCATGGCAGCCTCCGTAAAATATATTAATACACGATATTCCATTATTCAAGCTAATCGTGTCTTCTTGTGTCGATTTTTAATGCCGGCCCGACGGGGACGGCAAAGGGCAGCGCCGCGGGCGCGTGGCCGGCGGGGCGACCTCGTGGCCGGCGGGGCGACGGCGGCGGTTTGCCTCGCCCGGCGGGTATCCCCTATACTTCACCCACATACCGACAAGGAGTGAGCGATGCACGCGGGACTTGCTGCGATCCTGGACGCCCTGCCGCGATACGAGGAACGCCTGTCAGAGCTATCCGAGATCATGCTCGCGAATCTCGTCATGATCGCCGAGACGCCGGCGCCCACGTTCTCCGAGCAACGGCGGATGGAGTTCCTCCTCGAACGGTACAACGAGTACCAGCTGCAGAACTGCTCCACCGACGAGCGGGGCAACGCGCTGGGGATCCTTCCCGGCGAGGTGGGCGACCGCAACATCCTCATCGTCGCGCACATGGACACCGTCTTCGGCGACGGCGAGGACCACACGGTGACGATCCAGCCCGGCTACGTGACGGGGCTGGGGATCGGCGACAACAGCCTGGGCGTCGCCTCGGTCGCGACGCTTCCCATCATCCTCGACCAGCTGGGCATCCGCCTCGAGTCGAACCTGATCCTGATGGGCTCCGCGCAGAGCCTGGGACGGGGCAACATCGAGGGGATCCGATTCTTCCTGAACAATACCGAGGTGCCGATCTCCGCGGGCATCTGCGTGGAGGGCGTGCGGCTGGGGCGGCTGTCGTACAGCTCGATCGGCATGCTGCGCGGCGAGATCACCTACGACCTCCCCGAGGAGTACGACTGGACGCGCTTCGGCGCCGGCGGCGCGATCGTCAACATGAACGAGGTCATCAACCGGGTGCTCGAGATCCCGCTGCCGCGCAGGCCGCGGTCGACGATCGTGTTCAACGCGATCGAATCGGGCGCCGGGTTCAACACGATCCCCACGCGCGGCTCGCTGCAGTTCGAGGTGCGAAGCGAGGCGGGGCCGCTCGTCGCCGAGCTCGGCGAGACGATCGAGAACATCGCCGCGGAGGTGAGCTCGCAGACCGGCACCGACGTGAAGATGGAGATCCTCGCGCGCCGCGAGCCGGGCGGCATGAGCTTCAACCATCCGCTCGCCGCGGGGGCGCGGACGATCATGAAGGGCCTGGAGATCAACCCCCGCATCAGCCCGAGCACCTCCGAGCTCTCGGCGTTCATCGACAAGGAGATCCCCGCGGTGACCGTGGGACTCACCAACGGCGAGGGCCTGAACGAGACGACCGAGCGCGTGGAGATCGAGCCGATCACGCGCGGCCTCGAGCAGCTGCTGGGCCTGATCCTCGCCGTGGACAAGGGGTACTGCGATGAACCTAAATGAGTGGCTGCGCTCGAACACGTACCATCACACGACGTTCCGTGACCTGCGCACGCTCGTGGACGCGAAGGAGGAGCAGGGCCTCTCCATCAGCCTCTGTATCCCCACGCTCAACGAGGAGAAGACGATCGGCAAGGAGGTCGTGATCTTCCGCAGCGAGCTGCAGCAGCGGTATCCGCTGCTCGACGAGATCGCGGTGATCGATTCGGGAAGCGACGACCGCACGCTCGAGGTCGCGTCGGGCTTCGGCGCAGACACGTATCTCGCGAGCGACATCCTCCCCGGTCTCGATCCCAAGCGCGGCAAGGGCGAGAACCTGTGGAAGGCGATCCACCAGCTCTCCGGCGACATCATCGTCTACATAGACGCCGACATAAAGAACATCCACCCGCGCTTCGTGTACGGGCTCGTGGGCCCGCTCATCAAGAGCCCGGAGACGAAGTACGTGAAGGCGTTCTACGACCGGCCGCTCGCCTTCAGCGGCGGGATCCGTCCGTCGGGCGGCGGGCGCGTGACCGAGATCCTCATCCGTCCGCTCTTCTCGCTCTTCTTCCCCGAGCTCACCGGCATCATCCAGCCGCTCTCCGGCGAGTACGCGGTGCGCCGCGAGGTACTCGAGGCGATCCCCTTCCCCATCGGCTACGGCGTTGAGACATCGCACCTGCTCGACGTGTACACGCGCTGGGGCATGAGCGCCTTCGCGCAGACCGATCTGGACCAGCGCGTCCACCGCAACCAGCCCACGCGCAGCCTGGGGAAGATGGCGTTCGGCATCATGCAGACCTTCCTCTCGCGGCTGCAGAAGCTCGAGGTGATCGGCGAGCTGCCGGAGATGAGCACGATCCTGCGCCAGTTCCAGGTGAAGGACCAGCTCTTCGAGACGGTCGAGTACGAGATCGTCGAGGAGGAGCGCCCGCCCATGCTGACGATCGGCGAGTACCAGGAGAAGAC
>CAZICD010000040.1:7228-35288 GCA_964537725.1 uncultured Spirochaetaceae bacterium
AGCGCTGCCCCGAGGAACCCGTTCACCGCCTCCACCTCCTCGCCGCTTATCGTGTGCCCCATGCCGGGGTAGAGCCTCATATCCACGGCGCCGCCGAGCCGCTCGAGCGCATCGGCGCTCTCCTCCACCCGCGAGCGCGGGATGTGCGGGTCGACGTCGCTGCACCCTATGTAGACCGGCGTCTGCTCGAGCGAGGCCTCGCTCTCCCACGTCGTTCCCGGCGGGCCGATCAGACCGCCGCTCAGACCGAAGACGCCGCCGTAGCGCGCCGGATGGCGGGCGGCGAACTCGAGCGCGAGGCAGGCACCCTGGCTGAAACCGAGGATGAAGATCTTCTCCTTCGGCACCGCCTGCAGCTCGCACTCCATCACGAGGCTCCGTATCACGGTCATCGCCGAGGAGATGCCCGGCTCGTTCTGCTGGACGGGTACGAGAAAGCTGTACGGGTACCAGCTGCGCCCTTCGGCCTGCGGCGCGAGGAACGCGAGGTTCTCGTAGTGGAACTGGGGGGCGAGCGCGATGATGTCCGCGGCACCGGCGCCGCGACCGTGGATCATGATCATCGCCGCCGACGCGAGCGAAACCTCGGGCCCCTCGCGCAGCAACGGCTGTCCTTCGTGTAGCGACATGGTGCCTCCGCGAAGAAAGATAGCACGCCGGGGCGCGCGACGGCGACGGTGCGGCCCCGGAACGACGCGCCGCGCCGCCCTACCCCCGCGCGAACGCGTTCGCGTAGCGGCGGTCGGCGTAGCGGAGCACGAGCCTGCCGATCACCGCCGCGCCCACGAGCGCGAGCCCGGCTCCCAGCGCCAGCACGAGCGCCGGCGGAGCGCCGCGGGCTGCCGCGACGGCGGCAGGAGCGCCGGCGATGCCGAGCGAGACGATCGCGATACCCATCCCGATCACGACGTTCATGTTCTGCTTCACCGCCTGCTGCGGGTGGTTCCAGTTCAGGTGAGGCCGGCGGAGATCCGCGTAGACGGTCGTCGCCCCGATCAGCCAGATGAACGGCAGCCCGCACACCACGATCACCGGCGCGTACCACCACGGTCGCGCGAGGATCCACGTGGCGAGCACGGCGTTGACCGCGAACGCGCCGCCGAAGAGCACGAGATACGTGACGATCTTGGCCGCGACCTGCGTCGAGCCGGAAAGCGGTAGCGAGAGCGAGAGGTCGAACGTGCGTCCTTCGCGGCTGAGCGCGGCGGAGCTCACCGAGTTGATCCCGGCGAACAGGACGAGCGCCGCGGTCACGATCGGGAGCAGATAATCGGTTCGCTCGAGGTACGGCAGGATCTGCGCGAGGACCTCGCCCGGCGTAGCGATGCGCAGGATCAGCAGGATGATAGGAAAAACGAACACCTCACCCACGCTCTCGAAGAGGAAGGTCGAATTCGAGGTGAGGAGCTTCACCTCGCGCATGACGAGCGAGGTGAGCGGCGTGTGCCGGCGAGGCATGGTTGCGGGCGTTGCGCCCCGCCGACGCGTGCGCGTGACGGTCTGGTTCGCGAGCTGCCGCAGGTACCCGCTGCCGACCGCCGCGATCGCGCCGGCCCCGACGGCGAGCGTCCCGGCGACCGCTGCGACGAAGACGACAGCACCCCCGGCGGTGAAGCCGGCCGCGTACCACCCGGCGGGCGGGACGGCGCCGCGAAGTCCTACGACGAACGAGCCGAGCGCGTCCGCGACCGCCACGCCCGTACCGTCATCCACGAGCGAACGCGAGAGCGCGAGCTGCAGCCCCACCAGGACGACGACCAGCAGCACCATGCCCAGAGCCTCCAGCCCGGTCCGGTAGCGGCTCAGGTTCACGAGCCTCGTGATGCCGGTGACGATGATCGCGGAGAGCGCGAGCGGAACGACCGGGAGCAGGAGCGTTACGAGGACGCCGGTGGCCCAGTAGCGCGCCATGCCTATCCCGAGCGCCGACACGACCGGAGCACCCGCGACGAGCGCGGGCACAACGAACAGCACGGCGACCGGAAGCCCGTAGAGATAGAGCAGCCCGGCGTTCGCGGCGACGATCCGGTGAGCCGGAATGGGCAGCGAGGCGAGGAGTCTCGTATCGCGCGAGAAGTAGAGCACCGAAATCGCGACGGGGAAGCCGAGGATGAACACCACCGCCCACCCGGCGACGACCGCGACATAGAAGACGAGGTCCGGAACGCCCGCCTGCGCACCGAGCAGCGCCATCCCCCGATAGTTCTGGTAGAGCAGCACGACGAAGCCGGCGACCGCGACGAGTATTCCGACCGCCGCGACGGGCACGACCCAGAGCTGGTCGCGTTCGCGCAACCGCTCGAAGCCCCCGCCGAGGAAGGTGGTACCCTCAATCTTCGCGCGCAGCAGCGATATCATCCGCATGCGTCAACTCCAGGAAGATGCTTTCGAGCGTCGCGTCGGTAGATCCGGCGCGTTCGCGCAGCTCGTCGAGCGGCCCTTCGGCGATGAGCTGCCCGTGCCGGATGATTCCCACCCGGTCGCAGAGTCGCTCCGCCACCTCCATCACGTGCGTCGAGAAGAAGACCGTCCTGCCCTTTTCGCACTGCCTGCGCATCGTCTCCTTGAGAAGGAAGCTCGACTGAGGATCGAGCCCGACGATCGGCTCGTCGAGGATGAAGACGTCCGGGTCGTGGAGCAGCGCCCCGATGATCGCGACCTTCTGCTTCATCCCGTGCGAGTAGCTCGAGATCCGGTCGCCGAGCGCGTCGCGGAGCTCGAACTCCTCGGCGAGCTCGAGGATGCGTCCCCGTTCGTCGCCGGGGATCTCGAAGGCGTCCGCGATGAACGAGAGAAACCGATGCCCGGTCATGTTCTCGTACAACAGCGGCTCGTCGGGGACGTAGCCGATCCGGCGCTTGACCTCCAGCGGATCGGCGAGGACGTCCACGCCGGCCACGCTCGCCGCCCCGGAGTCCGGCCGCAGGAGTCCCACGAGGATCTTGATCGTCGTCGTCTTACCCGCGCCGTTCGGCCCGAGGAATCCGTAGAGCTCGCCCGGCCTGACCTCCAGCGACAGATCGTCGAGCGCGCGACGTTCGTCCTTCGTATAGCTCTTCACCAGATTGCGTACCGCTATCACTGATCGTCCCCTTCTCCGTCGCTTCCGCCGGACTCGTCTTCGTAGACGCGGTACTCGTCTACCGCGTCGGCGAGCGCCCGGACGTCGTCCGGAGCGAATACGTAGGTGAGCTCGGCGGTGCGCACGATGACCGCCGCGTCCGACTGCACCATGTAGACGCGCGCGCGATCGCCGTTGCTCAGCAGGAACACTCCGGTCCGATACCCGCCGACCGCCACGCCCCGCGTGCGGACCGTGGGGCGAAACGGGCTCGTCGCGAGAGCGGACTCGAAGACGGCGCTGTCCACCTCTTCCCAGGAGAGTTCGATCCCTCCGGCTCCGTCGACTTCGATCCCGGCCTCGTCCACGACGATCGTGACCGGCCGGTAGACGTAGAAGAGGACCGCGGCGATCACGATCACCGCGATTCCCAGGCCGATCCCCTTGCGCACCCACTGCCCACGCTTGAGGAGAATGCTCGCGACGGCCACGAGCAGCACCGCACCGGCGACGTAGAGGACGGTGTTCGGTGGACTGAGCATGAACTCTTTCATACGTTTACCGTACACGGAAGCGGTCGCATTATTCACCGCCCCGGGAGGCTCCTGAATGGAAACAGCGGTACAGTTCGACAACGTCAGCTTCTTCTATCCGAAGCAGGAGATCGAAGTCGTCGACAACGAGATCGAGGCGGTCGAGAACCCCGACGAAGTCACCCAGGTGTTCAGCCACGTGAGCGCCGACCTGCCGGCGACGATGATGTCGCTCGTGGGGCAGAACGGAATCGGCAAGTCGACGCTGCTCCTGCTCGCGGGGGCGCGGCTCTTTCCGCACGAGGGAACGGTAACGATCTACGGGACCGATACGCGGAAGTTCGTCGACGCGGCTATAGACCCGGAGCTCGAACAGGAGCGCAACCGCTACGTCTCCTTCGTCTACCAGAACATGGAGTTCGAATCGGATGGGTCGGTGGGCGAGCTCATGGAGTTCGTCTACGAGAACGGCTTTTCCGAGTCGATCGAGCAGGGTTTTCTCGACGAGATCACATCGGCCCTCGAGCTCGAAGGCTTTCTCCACCTGAAGACGCAGCACCTCGCGAAGGGTCAGCTTCAGCGCGCGATCGTCGCGTTCAGCCTGCTCTACGGCAGCAGGATGATCATGATGGACGAGCCGGTCTTCGCGCTCGAAGAACCGCAGAAGGACCGGGTATTCGACTTCCTGCTCCAGTTCTCGCGCGACCGCAAGGTGCCCATCTACTACTCGGCGCATAACCTCGAACTGACACAGAAGTACTCCGATTACATGCTGCTCTTCTCGAAGACGGGCGATTTCAAGATCGGCCCCACCGAAGAGCTCTTCACGCGCGAGGAAATCGAAGCGGCGTACGAGGCGCCGCTGGACTCGCTCTACCGCCGAGACAACCTCTACCGCGAGGTACTCCTCCGGAGCCACGGCGAGAAGCCCTGAGGGCGACTTTTGCTTGACAGACCGTAAGACGGGCACGATACTGCTTTCCGGGGCGGTGGAAAACCGCCACCGAGGAGAGGTTTTTTCTGTGAGCAATCGTGTCTATGTCGGTAACGTCAACTTCCGGACGACCGAGGACGGTCTCCGGAGTCTGTTCACGAACTACGGTGAGGTTATCTCCGTGCGCATGATCACCGACCGGGATACCGGCCGGTATCGGGGATTCTCGTTCGTTGAGATGGCTTCCGAGGAGCAGGCGAACGCCTGCGTAGAGGCGCTCAACGGCACCGAGCTCGACGGGCGTCCGCTGAAGGTCAACATCGCCCACGAGCGACAGCCGCGGGAGCGAGACCGCTACTAGGCTACAGCGCATCGCGCGCATTTGCGATTTTCGTGCCGCCGCGTTATAAGGGGGCATGAAGCGCATCCACATAGTTCGCACGCAGAACGAGGAGCGGCCCACCCTGCTCCACGGGGGAGACTATAACCCCGACCAGTGGCTCGATTCGCCGAACATCCTGAGCGAGGACATCCGGCTGATGAAGGCCGCCCGCGTCAACGTCGTCAGCCTGGGGATATTCGCCTGGGTCGCGATGGAGCCGGAGGAAGGCCGATTCACCTTCGACTGGCTCGACGAGACCGTCGACCGGCTGCACGCCGCGGGCATCGGCGTGTTTCTCGCCACACCCACCGGCGCCCGCCCGGCGTGGATGAGCGCGAAGTATCCGGAGGTGCTCCGGGTCGGCGCCGACCGCGTCCGCAATCTCCACGGCAGGCGACACAACCACTGTTACACCTCGCCCGCCTACCGCGAACGAACGCGCCTCATCGACACCGAGCTCGCAAAGCGCTACGGCTCGCACCCGGCGGTCCGGCTGTGGCACCTGTCGAACGAGTACGGCGGCGAGTGCCACTGCCCGCTCTGCCAGGACGCGTTTCGGTCGTGGCTGCGCGACCGCTACGACGACGACCTGGACGCGCTCAACACGGCGTGGTGGGCGGCGTTCTGGAGCCACACGTACACCGACTGGTCGCAGGTGGAGTCGCCCTCGCCGCGCGGCGAGAACCTCGTCCACGGCCAGAACCTGGACTGGAAGCGCTTCGTCACGCACCAGACGCGCGACTTCATGCGGCACGAGATCGCGAGCGTGCGGGCCGTCACCGACGAGATCCCCTTCACGACGAATCTCATGGGCTTCTACCCGGGGCTCGACTACTTCAAGCTCGCCCGCGACATCGACGTCGTCTCCTGGGACACCTACCCGCGCTGGCACGGCACGAACCCGGCCGACGGCATCGACCCGGTCTCGTGGGAGGCGACCACCCCCGAGCTCCGTGAGAGCCGGCGGGCGGCGCAGGTGGCGACGAGCCACGACCTCATGCGCGGCTGCAAGCGCGGCACGCCCTTCCTCCTGATGGAGAGCGTACCGAGCACGACGAACTGGATGCCGGTGGGCAAGCGCAAGCGCCCCGGCATGCACCTCGCGAGCAGCATGCTCGCCGTCGCGCACGGCAGCGACTCGGTACAGTACTTCCAGTGGCGCAAGAGCCGCGGATCGAGCGAGAAGCTCCACGGCGCGGTGGTCGACCACGCAGGCCACGAGCACACGCGCGTCTTCCGCGACGTCGCCGACGTCGGGGCCGCGCTCGAATCGCTCGCGGAGGTCGCGGGCACCGGCTATCCGGCGGAGGCCGCCGTCGTCTTCGACTGGGAGAACCGCTGGGCGATCAACGACGCTCAGGGCCCGCGCAACGACGGTCGCAAGGGGTACGAGACCACCGTGGAACGCCACGCGTGGGCGCTCTCGCGGCTGGGGGTCAACGTCGACCTCATAGACAGCGAGCAGAGCCTGGACGGCTACAAGCTGGTCGTCGCGCCCATGCTGTACATGATCAAACCGGGCGTTGCCGAGCGTCTGGAGAGCTTCGTCCGCGCGGGAGGCACGCTCGTGGCGACCTACTGGAGCGGCATTGTCGACGAGACCGACCTCTGCTTCCTCGGCGGCTTCCCCGGGCCGCTCTCGGACCTGCTGGGTATCTGGAGCGAGGAGATCGACTCGCTCTATCCCGACGAACGCGTGCGCGTAGAGCTGGGGGAGCCGCTCGTACGCGGCGGCTCGGACTCCTTCGAGGCCCACGAGTTCTGCGATCTGATCCACGTCCGCGGGGCGAAGACCGTTGCCCGCTACGCCGGCGGGTTCTACGCCGGACGGCCGGCGCTGACCGTGAACGACGCGGGAGACGGCCGAGCCTGGTACATCGCCTCGCGAAACGACGATCGTTTCCTCTGCGAGCTCTACGAGCGGGTCGTCGCCGAATCCGGGCCGCTGCGGGTCTACGCCGAGCCGCCGGCCGCCGGCGTCCACGCGGCGCTGCGGCGCGCGACCAACGACGAGGGCACCACGAGCGAGTACCGGTTTCTGATCAACTTCCGCGACGAACCGGCCGCCGCTCCGGCGCTTCTTCCCGGCGAACAGGTGATCTACCGCTCGCCCGAGCCCAACACCGGCGACCCCGAGCACGACCGCTCACCGGAGGACGACCGCCGACCCGGGCCCCGGGACGGCGCCACGCTGCCGGCGTTCGGCGTGCAGGTGCGTCGGTTGACTCACTAGAGGGTCAGTTACTACGTTGAGGACACAAATCATAGGAGATTTCATGCACAATCGAGTTTTGTTTCTACTCATACTCGTCCTCAGCGCGGGCGTCGTGTTCGCGGGTGGAGGACAGGAATCAGGTCAGGCTGAACAGGCCGAACAGGCCGAACAGGCCGAACAGCAGCCGCTCCCCGACGACCTCGTCGCCACCGTCAACGGCGTCGAGATCTCGCAGGAGGACTACGAGCAGGCGGTTACGCAGACGCAGAGCCGCATGGCGCAGCAGGGACAGCCGGTCGCCGAGGGCGAACTGGAGACCTTCCGCGCGGATATCCTGGACCAGCTGATCGCCGAGGAACTGCTCTACCAGGAAGCGCAGGAGCAGGGCCTCACGGTCGAAGACGGCAGCGCCGACTCGCAGATCGAGCAGATGCGGGCCCAGTTCGATGGAGACGAGGGCTGGCAGCAGGCGCTCGAACGAAACGGCGTGACCGAGGAAGAGCTGCGCGAGCAGATCGAGCGAAACGCCCTCATCCAGCAGTTGATGACCACGGCGGTACCCGAGCCGGGAGAGGTCACCGAGGACGAGGTCCAGGAGTTCTACGACGAGAACCCGGAGTTCTTCGAGCAGGGCGAGCAGATCTCCGCCCGCCACATCCTGATCGACACGCGCGAGCTGGAGAGCGAGGCTGAGATCGAGGATGCGCGCCAGCGCGCCGAGGATGTCCGCCAGGAGCTCATCGACGGCGCCGACTTCGCGGCGCTCGCGCAGGAGCGTTCGGAAGGCCCGTCGGCGACCCGCGGCGGCGATCTGGGAACGTTCGGACGCGGTCAGATGGTCCCGGCCTTCGAAGAGGCGGCGTTCGCCCTCGAGGAAGACCAGATCTCCCAGGTCGTGGAGAGCGAGTTCGGCTTTCACGTGATCCAGGTCACCGAGAAAATGGACAGCGGCCTCGTCCCGGTGGACCAGGTCTCGCAGAGCATCCGCCAGTACCTTGGCCAGCAGAAGCAGGCAGACGCGCTCGACAGCTACGTCGACGAACTGCGCGAAGAAGCCGACGTCAGGGTCAACGGTTAGTTATTGACGAAGCCCGGCGCCGCCTCTACTCTCAAGGAGGCTGGCGCCGATGGCTGACACCTATCAGTACATAGTTAATCGGTCTCGCGACTTCATCACGCTGATCAACCGCGAGTACCGATACGAGATCGTCAACGACTCCTACTGCAGCGCGATCGAGCGTACTCGCGACGAGATCCTCGGGCGCACCGTCGAGGAGGTCTGGGGCTCCTCCCGCTTCCTCGACGCCATCAAACCGCGTCTTGACGAGTGCTTCACCGGCGGCGAAGTCCACTTCATTGACGAGTTCCGATTCGGATCGATGCGCAAGAGCCTTCACGTGTCGTTCTACCCGTATCGCGACACCGAAGACGACGACGGGACCGATCACCCGCCAACCCACGTTCTCGTCTTCTCCCACGACATCACCTACCTCGCCGAAGTGGAGTCGCGGCTCGCGCGCTACGAGTACCGCGACCGGACGACCGGGCTCTACAATCGGCGTTCGCTCGAAGAGCTCCTGGCGGCGGAAATCGAGCGCGCACGCCGGGCCCCGGCGAGGGTCACGAAGGCGTTGCTGTTCGTGAGCCTGCGCAGCTTCAAGAAGATCAACCAGACCTTCGGCCACCACATAGGCGACCTCCTGCTCGAACACACGGCCAACCGTGTCAGGGAGGCGATCCGCGCGAGCGATATCGTGTTCCGGTTCGACGGCACGAACCTCGTCGTGCTCCTGACCAGCGTGTCGCGCGCCACCGATGCAGCGGTGGTCGCGCAGAAGCTCGCCGATGACATAGGCGTGCCCTACCAGTATCGCGGTCGGGTGATCACCATCGACTCGCACATCGGCATCTCGCTCTATCCCGACGACGCAGACGAGGTGGACGCGCTCATCCTGTGCGCCAATTCGTCGAGCATCGAGGCCGAGGAGCGAGGCGCCGCGTTTCTCTTCCACGACCCCTCGACCCACGACCAGGCGGTCGCGCGTATGAACACGATCAGCGACCTGCATACCGCGATCTCCACCGGTGCGCTCGAGCTCTTCTACCACCCCATCGTCCAGGTCGACGGTGGTCGATCCCGAATCGCCGGCGCGGAGGCGCTCATCCGCTGGAACCATCCGACCCGCGGGCTGCTCGAGCCGGAGGACTTCATCGACCTCGCCGAAGGCAGCCGACTGATCGCGGCGATCGACAAGTGGGCGCTCTTTCGAGCGCTCGCCCAACTGGAGACGTGGCTCGAATCGTACGACATCTTCCTCTCCATCAACGTGAGCGCGCACGAGTTCAGCGACGAGTTCCTGCCCGACATCGTGGCGAGCGCGCTGCGCCAGCACCCGGGAGTGCGCCCCGACCGTCTGAAACTCGAGCTGACCGAGCGGCACAGCATGGCGGACCCGGCTGCGTCGATCGATCAGATGCGCGACTTACGGTCGATCGGCGTGGACCTGTGGATCGACGACTTCGGAACCGGGCAGTCGTCGCTGTCGTATTTGAAGCAACTGCCGGCGACCGCGCTCAAGGTCGACAGGGGCCTCGTCGAGGGCGTGGACGAGCGGGAGAACGACCGGCGCTATCTCGCCGGCATTCTCGAGAGCATTCGGGCGCGGGGCAAGGAGATCATCGTGGAGGGCGTGCGCAGCGCCGAGCAGGCGCGGATCGTCACCGACCTCGGGTGCGACTACATCCAGGGCTTCCACTACGCCCGGCCCATGCGCGCCGAGGAGTTCGAGACCCTGCTCGATCACGGGATCGGGGGGCTCGCAGGTGGCGGAGAGCGCGCCGCGCGGCATTGACATTTTGCAGATATCGATTTACCGTTACGTTTATAATTGCGCAACAGATGAAATTAGTGACTGTTTGTTGTGCTCTGTATCACAATACGTCTGCAAACCGGATCACAGAAGCGCATTCGGTCGCCGTACAGGCTCCGCAGGGCGTAGCAGTGAGGTTCTCTATGCTCAAATCCCTCATTCGGGGTGGTGTTCACCCGGCCTACGAGAAGCACCGGACGGCCGGGGCTCCCATCGAGGCCGCCCCGCTTCCCAAACGGATCGAGATACCGCTGTCGCAACACCTGGGAATACCGGCGACGCCGGTCGTCGGCAAGGGCGATGAGGTCGCCCCGGGCGATCTGATCGCCGAAGCGCCCAAGCTGATCTCAGCGAACGTCCACTCGCCGGTCGCGGGGAAGATTCGCGGGGTCGTTCAGAAGCCGCTCCCCGGTGGTCGGATGTGCGACTACGTGGAGATCCAGGTGGATGCCGACGCGACCGAAGCCCACCAGTGGGAACGCCACGAGGTGGATCTCTCCGTCGTCGACCGCGAGTGGCTCGCAAAGACGATGCGCGACGCCGGTCTCGTGGGCATGGGCGGGGCTACGTTTCCCAGCGACGTGAAGTTCTCGCCGCCGCCCACCGCGACGCTCGACACCTTCATCCTCAACGGGGCGGAGTGCGAACCGTACCTCACCTGCGACCACCGGATGATGCTCGAGCACACGCGCGAGATCCTCGAGGGTATCAGGCTCGTCCAGACCGCCTTCTCCTTCGAACGAATCGTCGTGGCGATCGAGAAGAACAAGCCCGACGCGATCGAGGCGTTCCGGCAGGCTGCGATCGAGACCGACGCGCTGGGTGTGGAGGTCGTCGGCCTGGACGTGCTCTACCCGCAGGGCGCGGAGAAGATGCTCATCCGGGCGGTGACCGGGCGCACCGTCCCCGCCGGCAGGCTCCCCTTCGAGGTCGGCGTCGTCGTGTCGAACGTCCAGACGGTCCACGCGCTCCAGCAGGCCGCCTACCTCGGCAAGCCGCTCGTCGAACGCGTGGTGACCGTCTCCGGCGCCGGCATCGCCGAGCCGAAGAACCTCCGCGCTGTCGTGGGAACCCCCATCTCCGAGCTGGCCGACCTCTGCGGCGGCGTCTCGGAGGCGACCACCAAGGTGGTAGCCGGCGGGCCCATGACGGGAATCGCGCTTCCGAGCCTCGACTACGCGGTGACGAAGGGATTCTCGGGGCTGCTCTTCCTCACGCAGCAGGACTACCCGGACGAGTCGCCGTGCATCCACTGCGGCACGTGCGTCGACGTCTGCCCCATGCGGCTCATGCCGCTCAAGCTCGCCGCCTTCGCGAAGGCGGGCAAGTTCGAGGAGGCGAAGGCGACCAATCTCGCCGACTGCTTCGAGTGCGGCTCCTGCGCCTGGGCGTGTCCGTCGAACATCAAGATCGTCTCCTGGATCAAGTACGCGAAGAACTACGTCCGCGTGAAAGGGATATAGATGAGTAGCACAACCGAGGGCTTCGTCCTCCAGACCGCCCCGCACGCGCACGGGCCGTCGAGCGTGCCGCGCATCATGCACGCGGTCAACGTCTCGCTCATACCCGTCATCGTGATGTCGGCGCTGTTCTTCGGCGTTCACGTGCTGGGTCTCTACGCGATCGCGATCGCCTCGTGCCTGGGCACCGAGGCACTCGTCAAGATCATCCGCAAGGAGAGCTGGAAGAGCATCCTCGACGGCAGCGGAATCGTGACCGCACTCCTGCTCGTCATGATCCTTCCGCCGTCGGTGTCGCCGCTTCTCGTGGTGATCGGATCGGTGGTGTCGATCTTCATCGGTAAGGAAGTCTTCGGCGGGCTTGGGCAGAACGTCTTCAACCCGGCGCTCGTCGGGCGCGCCTTCCTCGCCGCAGCCTACCCGGTGCAGCTCACGAGCTGGACGCCGGCGCGCGAGGTCTTCGGGTTTCTCCCTCGAGCGCAGACGATGAGCGCCATGGCTGACGGCGCCTCGGGCGCGACACCGCTCGCCGCGGCCCGCTTCGAGCAGACCAGCGAATCGCTCGCGAGGCTGTTCTTCGGGCAGACCGCCGGTTCGATCGGCTCGACGAGCGTGCTCTTCATCCTCGTCGGCGGCCTCGCGCTCATGGCGATGGGCATCGTCCGATGGCGGATGGTCGTCTCGTACCTGGGCACGATCGTCGTGGGGACGGGCATTTTCTGGCTCATCGACCCGCAATCGTACGCGAGCCCGCTCCTCCACCTGCTCGGCGGCGGCGTCGTATTCGCAGGCTTCTACATGATCAGCGACATGGTCACGACCCCGTACACGAACAAGGGAACGATCATCTTCGGCGTCGGCGCCGGAGCGCTCACGGTCATCATCCGGCTCTTCGGCGGCTTTCCGGAGGGCGTCATGTACGCGATCCTGCTCATGAACGCCGTGACGCCAATCATCAACCGGATGAACAACCGCGTGTTCGGCGCGGAGCCGCCCAAACCGACCGGACCGGCGCCCGACGCCGGGAAGGAGGCGAAGGCATGAGGAAGATGATCATCATGCTCACCGCCGTCATGGTCCTCTCCGGGCTCGTCCTCGCCGCGACCTACTCCGGGCTCAGCTCCCGGATCGAGGCGAATCGCGCCGCCGCGCTCAGCCGGTCGCTCGCCTCGATCTTCGCAGACGAGGCGGACGACGACGCCGAGCTCGACTTCGAAGAGCTCGACGCCGACGGCCCCACGATCTACCGCGCCTCGACGACCGCCGGGTCGCTTCTCGGCTACGCGGTCCGCGTGGAAACGCAGGGCTACGGCGGGACGATTACGCTGCTCGCCGGTCTCTCGAGCGATCTGGAGACGATCATCGGCATCGAGGTCGTCGAGCAGGTCGAGACCCCGGGGCTCGGCGGAAATATCACCGAGAGCGAGTTCAAGCGCCAGTTCGCCGGCCTCGACGCCGACGAGCCGGTCACCTACGTGAAGAACATCGAGCCGGACCCCGCGGCCAATGAGATCCAGGCGATCAGCGGCGCGACGATCACGAGCCGGGCCGTGACCAGCGGCATCAATGCAACGCTCGATGAGGCGATCGACGTTATCGAGCAGGAGGCCCAGTAATGGCTGACACCGCAACCGCCGGCAGGTCGATCACGACCGAGTTCATGAAGGGCATCGTCCGGGACAACCCGGTATTCGTCCAGGTCCTGGGCATGTGCCCCACGCTCGCCGTCACGACGAGCGTGGCGAACGGCATAGGCATGGGGCTCGCGACCACGTTCGTGCTCGTGTTCAGCACGCTCATCGCCTCGCTTCTGAAGAACATCGTCCCCAACGAGGTCCGGATCCCCGTCTACGCGGTGGTCATCGCGACCTTCGTCACGATCGCCGACCTCGTGCTGAAGGCGTTCTTCCCGCCGCTCTCCGATTCGCTCGGACCCTACGTGCCGCTCATCGTCGTGAACTGCATCATCATGGGTCGGGTCGAGGCGTTCGCGACGCGCAACCGACCCGGCATCTCGCTCGTCGACGCGCTGGGCATGGGCGCCGGCTTCACGCTGAGCCTCATGGTGCTCGGTGCGGTGCGCGAGATCCTCGGCAGCGGAGCGCTCCTGGGATTCGAGCTCTTCGGCGAAAGCTTCAACCCCATGCTCGTGATGATCCTCCCGCCGGGAGCCTTTCTCACGCTGGGCGTCCTGATGGCGATCTTCAACGCCGTCAAGGACAAGAGCGAGCCGGTACTGATAAGGACGTAACCATGACGTATCTCGTAACGCTGATATCGGCCATCGTCGTCAACAATTTCGTACTCACGTACTTCGTAGGGATCTGCCCCTTCATCGGCGTGTCGAAGAAAATCGACTCGGCCCTCTCCATGGGCCTCGCGGTCACCTTCGTCATGACGATCACCGCGATCGTCACGTGGATCATCAACCACTACGTGCTCATCGCCTTCGGGCTGCCCTTCCTCGAGTACGTGAGCTACATCGTCGTCATCGCCTCGCTCGTCCAGTTCGTGGAGATGTTCATCAAGAAGACCTCGCCCGCGCTCTACAAGACGCTGGGCATCTTCCTCCCGCTGATCACGACGAACTGCGCGATTCTCTTCGTCGCGCTCATCCAGGCGATGCGCAACCTGGGCTTCATCGAGTCGATGGTCCAGGGCTTTGGCGCGGGTGTGGGATTCACGCTCGCAATCGTAATCATGGCGGGCATCCGCGAGCAGCTCGAGCTCAGCAACATCCCGCGGCCCTTCCGCGGCGCCGCGATCACGCTGATCGTCGCGGGCATCCTCGCGCTCGCCTTCATGGGATTCAGCGGTCTGACGAGCGCGTAGCCGACGTCACGTCCGCATAGGAGGACACCATGATTCTGACAGCAGCAGTGTTGATGGGCGTCATCGGACTGCTCTTTGCCATATTCCTCGTCTTCGCGAACCGCAAGTTCGCGGTGGAGACCGACCCGAAGCTCGACAAGGTCGAAAGCGCGCTGCCCGGCGTGAACTGCGGCGGCTGCGGGTACGCCTCGTGCGCGCTCTACGCGCAGGCGATCGTCGAGCAGGACGAGGACCTCAACCTCTGCGTCGTCGGCGGCGCCGAAACGACGAGGGAGGTCGCGCGCGTCATGGGCGTGGAGGTATCCGGCGAGCAGCACGAGAAGCTCGTCGCCGTCGTGTTCTGCCAGGGAGACGACGAGGCGGCGAAGTTTCCGGGCGTCTACCGGGGCATCGAGGACTGCGCCGCGGCGATCTACTCGCAGGACGTGAGCAAGCGCTGCAAGTACGGATGCGTGGGGATGGGAAGCTGCGTGAAGAGCTGTCCCTTCGACGCGATCCACCTGAGCGAGGGCGGCATCCCCTACGTGGACGCGGAGAAGTGTACCGCGTGCGGCAATTGCGTCCGCGCCTGCCCGCGCGATCTGATCGAGCTTCACCCCGTGAGCCATAACTCGTTTGTGTACTGCAAGAGCCAGGACCCGGGCCCGGTCGCCCGCAAGGTCTGCAAGAAGGCGTGCATAGCGTGCAAGGCGTGCGTGAAGGCGGCGGCGAAGGACGAGAACGAGGACGCGGTCACGATGCACGGCAACCTCGCGGTCGTCACCCCCGACCCGTACGCCGCGAAACCGGAGTACGGCGCGAAGTGCCCCACCGACGCGTACGCGAGCGGCATCAACAGCATCAACAAGGCGGTCGTACTCGGCCACGCGCCGGAGGGCGGCGAGCCGATGAGCGAGGTCCCCGTCGCGGCCGGGGGAGAGAAGGCCGATGCCGGAGGTGATGAGGCGTGAGCGCAACCGATCACGCGATGGTCGAAACCGAACAGGGCGTTGTCCGCGAAGTCGCCGGCACCGGATCCGCCCGGTACGGGATCGAGATCACCGTGCCCGGCGTCTGCGACCGGTGCGCCATCAAGGACAACTGCTACGGCGCGGGTTCCATGGTCTGGGCGAGCGCCGACGAGGATCTCCGGCCGGGCGACGAGGTCCGGCTCGACATGGAACGCGGCACCGTCCTCAAGGCTACCGCCTGGGTCTACGGCATACCGCTCGTCGCGGTCTTCGCCGGCACGCTCGTCGGCCACCGCTGGCTCTTCGCCTCCTACGCGGAGGAGCCGCGCGTGCTGCTCTCATTCGGTCTTGGCGTGGGCCTCATGCTCGCGGCCGGTTTCGTGCTCTCCCGCCTCAACGAATGGGTCGGGCGCAGGCTGACGATCCGCGCCTCGCGCGAGCGCGCACGCGACTCGCGGCCCGACCGATCGGCTGCCGCCCGCGCCATCGGCGATTGACCGCCGCGGATCGCGCAAGTATCGTCGATCCATGAACACCACCCACGTATCCGCGCGGCGTCTCGGCGTCGCGCTCGTTTCCGCGCTGCTGCTCGTCGCGGCCGCCACACCGGCGTTCGCTTCCGGCGCGGGCGAACCTGCGCGCACGGTCACCGTCGTCGGCGAGGGCGAGGTCACCGCCGATCCCGACCAGGCGACCATCACGCTCGGCGTGCAGCTCTTCGACGAGAGCGCGCAGTCGGCCGCCTCCGAGCTGCGGTCGCGCATGGAGTCGGTGATCGACGCGATCCGCGCGCTGGGCATCCCCGAGCGCCGGATCCAGACCAGGAACTACAGCATCTTCTTCGAACGCGACTACCAGACCCCGCTCTCCGGCGCGCAGGAAGGTCGGCCCGCCGGCATCTACCGCGTTGAGAACACGGTGCGCGTGGTTATTGACGACGTGTCGGCCGCCGCCGGCGTGGTCGAGGCGGCGATCGAGGCGGGCGCGAACCAGATGTACGGTATCTCGTTCTCCCTCGCCGACCCCGGCACGCTCGACGCGCAGGCGCGCGAGCTCGCGATGGCCGACGCCCGGCAGCGGGCGCGCACGCTCGCCGCGGCCGAGGGGCTCGACGTCGGCAGGGCGGTTGAGATCAGCGAGGTCGGCGGCGGCGGCGCCGGGCCGCAGGTCTCCGGGGCCGTCATGGGCCGCGGCGCCGGAGGCCCGGTAGAGCCCGGCTCCACGCGCTACACGGCGCGCGTCCAGGTGACCTACGAGCTCGAGTAGCGCGCCGCCTGCGATAGGCCGCCGCCCGCCCCCTGGCCACGCCCACGGTGGCCTTGCTACTCCACCAGCGCGACCCAGTATCCCGACGGCTCCGGGGTCGCGATCCGAACGCGCGTCGCTTCACCCTCCGGCGCGACGAGCGTCTCACCCGCCCAGCGCGCGCCGGTGACGTCGAGCCAGCGGACGCGGCGCTCCGCGGGGCTCTCCACCAGGTCCACGTCGCCCCCGTCGCAGAAGAAGAGCACGCGGCGGCCATCGGCGTGCGCCGCGCAGTACGCCTCGTTCGGGCTTCGCCGCTCGACGAGATCCAGACGCGGCTCGAGCTCGGTAACGGGTACCGCCTCTTCGAGGAGTCGCGCGCTTCGGATGCACGCGCTCGACGGCTCGGAGAACCCCAGGCCCGAGGCGGGCCTGTGGAAGCGCACCGCGCGCACGCCGGCGAGGAGCGCGCGCCAGAACCGCTCGATCG
Source organism: uncultured Spirochaetaceae bacterium (assembly GCA_964537725.1). GTDB lineage: Bacteria > Spirochaetota > Spirochaetia > DSM-27196 > SLST01 > SLST01. Next base: position 24,201 of record CAZICD010000040.1, read on the forward strand.
CGTCGCGGTTCGTCCCGTAGTAGCCGGTGTTCGCGCCGTAGATCTTCACCATCGTCAGCGGTCGTGCCAGATCGTGGTCGACCAGCCGCCTTCGCGCCGAGACGACGCGGTCCCAGTGCTCCTGGCCCTGCTTGTGGTTGCCCTGCGAGACGTCCACGAAGTCGTAGCGCTCGGGGTGTCGCCACGTACGCTCGTGCATGGGGTCGTCCAGATCGTGCGGGTCCCACATCTCGGTGAGATAGAGCGGGCGATCGGGCCGCTCGCGCTTCGCGTAGGCGCGCAGGTAGTCGGCCCAACAGGAGGCCCATTCCTCGTCGCCGTTGGTCTCGTTGTCCATGCAGTAGAGCACGTGGTCGTAGCCGTGCGTGGCGGCGAGCAGCCGGTCCACCACGAGCCGTTGCAGACGGAGCAGCTCGGGAAGGTCGTCGAGGTCGGGCGGGCTGCGGAAGAACGGATTCTCCTTCTCGCCCGGGTGCGTGTCGATGCGCTCGGGAAGCGTCGACTCCTCGCTCGAGTAGTTGACGTTGTTCTTCGGGTTGAACGGGTTATCGAGCCACGGCGCGCGCGCGAAGTCGAAGCGGTCCCAGAGCTCGATCTGGAGAACGATCCTGCGTTCGGCGGTCAGCCGGAGGAAGCGCTCGAAACGATCCCAGTACTCGCCGCCGGGCCGTTCCAGGTCGTAGAGGCCGCTCGCGTCGTCGCGCTCGTGCGGCCAGACGTCGCCGGGGTCGCGCGACGACATCGTGCAGCGGACGTAGTTGCCGCCGGCGGCGGCGATCGCGTCGAGATGCTCTTCGACATCGGGAATCTGAAAGAGGTTGTCCTCGCGGCTTCCGCCGAGCAGGAGCGTCGGCTCGCCGTCGATCTCCCAGACGAAGGGCAGGCGGGAGCTGGGGGCTATTCGGGGTGTGCTCATTGGTCGAGCATAGCATCGTCGGCGCGCCGGGGACACCCGGCAGCGGGGAGGAAGCGGGCTCCCGGCGCCGCACGAGAACGCCGCTCTCAGCCCTGTTTCATCTCCGGGAACTCGTATCGAACGCGACCATCGTCGGTCACCTCCATCGTGACCCGCTCACCGTCGACGAGATCGTTCATACGCTGCTCGGCCTGCCGCGGTTCGAGCCCGGTCTCCACGACCACGTCCGAAACGGTCAGCACGCCCTCGTGTCTTCGTGCGAGCCGGAAGACGTCGCGGGCGAAGGACCCGCCGCCCGCCTTCCCGGACTCGCCGGGCGTCAGCCTGCCGGACTCGTCGCGGTCGAGACGGCCGTCCGAGCGGTGCCGCAGCAGCCGCGCCATGACGAGGCCGCCGCCTACCACCGCGAGCGGGATGAGGATCCAGAGCCACCCCATCATGCCCATCCCCAATCCGTGCATCACGACGAACCTTCCGCGTACGACGGCCGGATGTCGACACGCTGCAGGCGGCGCGAGTTGGTGACGACGTTGATCGAGCTCGAGGCCATAGCGATCTCCGCGAGGACCGGGTGGAGCGCGCCGGCGATCGCGAGCGGGATCATCACCACGTTGTAGAAGAACGCCCAGAAGAGGTTCTGGCGGATCTTGCGGAAGGTCGCCTCGCTGAGCTTCGCCGCCTTCACCACCGCAGAGAGCTCGCCCTGGACGAGTACGATATCGCCCGACTCGATCGCGACGTCCGTCCCGGTGCCGATCGCGATTCCAACGTCCGCCTGGGTGAGCGCGGGCGCGTCGTTGATGCCGTCGCCCACCATCGCCACGCGCTCGCCTGAGGCCTGGAGCCGCGCGATCTCGTTCGCCTTGTCGCCCGGCATGACGTTCGCGATGACCGAATCGATGCCTACCTCGCGCGCGATAGCCGCCGCGGTTCGTTCGTTGTCGCCGGTGATCATCGCCGTGCGGAAGCCCATGGACGCGAGCTCGCGGATCGCCGCGATGCTGTCGCTCTTGAGCCGATCGGCGACCGCGACCAGTCCCACGGCCCCGCCGTCGCGCGCGACCCACATCACCGTCTTCGCCTCGTTCTCGAGCCGTTGCTTCTCTTCGAGGAGGTCTGCCGGGAGGCCGATCCCCGAATCTGCGAGGAGCGCGTCGCCCCCGACCAGCACGGGCGCCCCGCCGATCGACCCGCGAACGCCGCGGCCGGTGACCGCCTCGAACCCGTCGACCGATTCCAGCTCGAGCCCGCGCTCCTGCGCCTCCGCGACGATCGCGCGACCGAGCGGGTGCTCGCTGCCGTGCTCGAGCGAGGCGGCGAGCGCGAGGAGCTCTCCCTCGCCGACCCCGCCGCCTGCCTTCGCGGTCACCGCGGCTACGAGGTCGGTGACGCCCGGCTTGCCCTCGGTGATCGTACCGGTCTTGTCGAGCACGATGGTGCGCACGTCCTTGAGCACCTGAATCGCCGCGCCCTTGCGGATGAGCACGCCGTTCTCCGCGCCCATGCCCGAGCCCACCATGAGCGCCGTGGGCGTCGCGAGGCCGAGCGCGCACGGGCAGGCGATCACCAGCACTGCGATCGCGGCGTAGAGCGCGAGCGCGCCGCCCCCCATAGCCGGGTCGACCCACGGCAGGAATCCGGAGAGCCAGGTGGCGATGCCGCCGAAGAATCCCGGGAAGACCAGCCACAGCGCGAGCGTCGCCACGGCGACGCCGATCACGATGGGCACGAAGACCGCGGTGATGCGGTCGGCGAGCGCCTGGATGGGCACCTTAGAGCCCTGCGCCTCCTCGACCATGCGAATCACCTGGCTGAGGAAGGTGTCGGAGCCCACGCGCGTCGCGCGGATACGGAGCACGCCGTTCTGGTTGATCGTCGCGCCAATCGCCTCCGAGCCCTCGCGCTTGGCCACCGGCATCGACTCTCCGGTCGCGAGCGACTCGTCGACGCTGCTCTCGCCGGAGACGACCACGCCGTCGGTGGGGATCTTCTCTCCCGGGCGGACGACCATGACGTCGCCCACGCGGAGCGAGCTGACCGGAACGCTCGTCTCCTCGCCGTCGCGCTCGATGCGCGCCTCCTTCGCCTCCAGGGTGAGGAGCTTCTTGATCGCCTGCGACGCGCGGCCCTTCGCCTTCGTCTCGATGAACCGACCGGTCAGGTGGAAGGCCATGATCATGCCGGCGACGCCGCCGAAGTTCGCGAAGCCCGGCGCGAGCCCGAATCTGCTGAGCACCGCGACGATCCCGGTCGCGAAAGCCGCGAGCGTGCCCATCGCGATCAGCACGTCCATATTCGGCGTCAGGTGGGCGGCGGACGTAAAGCCGCTTCGGAACGTCTCGCGCCCCGGACCGAAGAGCACGACCGCGCTGAGCGCGACCATCCCGATGTTGAACGCCGTCATGCCCCCGATCGCCACACCCGCGATCATCTCCGGGAGCATCCAGAGGATGATGGGGATCGTCGCCGCCCAGGCGATCCACATCTTCCGGCGCGCGCTCGAGATCTTGCGTTCGTCTCGCGCGAGCTCGTCGTCAACGACCGAACCGGCTGCGGAGCCGGCGTCCTCGACGACCTGGTAGCCGGCGGCCTCAACCGCGCGTACGAGCTCGTCCCGCTGCGCCCGGTCGTCGCCAAAGTCGACCTGCGCGGTCTCGGTCGCGAGGTTCACGCTCGCCGTCTGTACGCCCGGCACCTTCGCGAGCGCCTTCTCCACCGCGGCGACGCAGCTCGCGCAGTGCATCCCCTCGATGCGCAGCGTCGCCGGCCCCTCGGCTTCCTCGGCCACGGCCGTCCCGCCCCGGGTCGCCGGCGCCGCGCGGTAGCCCGCCGCCTCCACCGCATTGCGAAGCGCATCGGCATCGGCCTGGTCGGAATCGAACTCGACCGCCGCCGATTCGGTCGCGAGGTTGACCGTCGCGACCTGGACGCCGGGTACCTTCGCGAGCGACCGCTCGACCGCCGCGACGCAGCTCGCGCAGTGCATGCCTTCTATCGTGAATCGTTCCTTCGTCGTCATATTCCTACCCGTGTTTCCTGAATTTGCCGATGACCGACATCAGCTCGCCGATCTTCGCGTCCTTCTCGTGCGGATCGTCGCCCTTGATCGCGTCGGTCACGCAGGTCTGCAGGTGATTCTGCATGACCAGGTCCTCCACGCCGCGCAGCGCGGAGACGACCGCGCTCGTCTGCGTGAGGACATCGACGCAGTAGCGGTCTTCGGCGATCATGCGCCGGATGCCCGCGATCTGCCCCTCGATTCGTTTCAGCCGATTGTCGACGCTCTGCCTGAGCCGTTCGTCCATCATGATGGCTTCAATATACCATACCCCCATAGGGTATTCAAGGGCCGATGTGTTTCCTGTCGAGCGGGCATCGTCACGCGCACGGCCCTCCGCAAGAGTAACCCACTACCGAGTGCACCCGATCGACCAACGGCCCAAAAGCTGACTGAATATGTTGACTATCAGGGCACTTGCGGCACATAATCCTAACGAGCTTGGTCAACAACCGAGCGTCGAATCTTTAGTTGGAGAGGAGTAGCTGATGAGACGACTGGGAATGATGGGGCTGGTGGTGATCGCTGTGGTAGCGATCGGGTCGTGTGACCTGTTCGCACCGCGACAAGCTGTCCCGAACATGCCAACGGAGTACAACGGGCGGAGCGTAGACGATCAGGGTGAAGCGTACGTGGAGTCACGCAACGTCGAGATCTATGCGTGGGATAGCGGCCAGGTCGATGGCGACATCGTGACGGTCGTCGTGAACGGACAGATCATCTTCGACGAGTACACGCTGACCGGTATTCCGGAGCCTCGCAGCGTTACGCTGGACAACCGGGGATACAACTACATCCTGCTGTACGCGCACAACGAGGGCTCGGTCTCGCCGAATACGGCGGCTATCGACCTGGACGACGGGTCGACCTATCAGAACCTCGTACTGAGCGCCAATCTCACTACCAACGGAGCTATGGACATCGTCGTCCAGTAGCGACGTAAACCTGGGGTCACTGCGGCCCCGGTACACAGAGACGCGCCCACACGGAGGGCACGGTGCCTCGGTGAACAGCGCCGCGGTATCGCCCTCCTGTGCGTGTCTCGGATCATTCCGATGCGATTGCCCCGGCACCTCGTGGTTGTCGGATGAAGCACCATGAATCTTGACAACCACCGCCTGCTCCGGTAGCTTAGTGTCTCATTATCGGGCTGTAGCGCAGGGGTTTAGCGTGCTTGTCTGGGGGACAAGAGGTCGGCGGTTCAAATCCGCCCAGCCCGAGAAGAGGGGCCGTCCGGATCGTTCCGGGCGGCCCCTTTTTGGTTTTGGGCGGATTCGAATCCAGGGCGCGGCGCGAATACCTGGAGCATACGCCGTGCCGACGTCGGCGGCCTGATCGATCGGTGGCCGGTTGGATCGGTGGACCGGAATCACGAGAACTCCAACTACAACCTTGACATCCGCTGGACGAAAACTGGACTGCAGAGGCGTAGGTTACAGTCATCTTCATGAGAGGAGGCACGATATGAAGAAGTTGTTTTTGGCACTGATCGTCCCGCTGTTGTTCGGCGCGTTCTTCATCGGCTGTGAGCCGATCGAGGACGGCGAGCTGCCGCAGGGAGGAGAGGGCTTCGGAACCGAGGAGCCCGCCGCGCCCTAACGGTACGATCAAAGGCCCCCTTCGGGGGGCCTTCTTTTCTTTATTATCTCCAATTGCTTGACGCCGGCCGTGCCGAGGGGTAGACTGGGTGCATGGTGACCGTAAGCACCGCGCACGGCGTTGGATAACCATCGCACCTCTGAGCGCACCGTACGGCGGTTGGCCGTGGCGATGGCAGCAGCAGGGATCGTCTTCCTTCTCAATGGTTCGTACCTCGTGCGCCAGGGAGTGGGCTTCGTCGCCGACCGCCTTCGCGCTCGGTCAAACGCTGTCGCCGCACGACGGTGGCCCGAATACGCGGAATTCCTGGCCGAAACGGACGTGATCCGCGCGTTCGGGCACGAACACCTTGGACTGAACCCCACCAGCAACTACACGAAGTTCATCAAGACGCAGAAGGACCACGTCGCGTACGTCGTCTCCGCCTCGCGTCCCCTGGCGTTTGTGCGGAAAACGTGGCGCTACCCTCTCGTCGGGACGGCTCCCTACCGGGGATTCTACACGCACCGGGCGGCTGTTCGCGAGGCAGGTCGACTGGAGAGCGAGGGCTGGGAGACGATCGTGCGAAAGGTGTCCGCGTTCAGTTCGCTGGGCTACGCGACCGACCCCCTCTACTCGTACATGAGCACGTACGATCCCGAACGCATCGCATCGCTGCTCATCCACGAGATGACGCACGCCACGATCTGGGTGCCCGGCGACGCTGCGCTCAACGAGGCGATCGCAACGTACGTGGGTGACCTGGGGGCGCTCGCGTACCTCGAGCATCGGTACGGGCTGGCAAGCGAGATCGCCGCCGAGGCGAGTCGCCGCCACGAAGAGCGCGCGCGATTCAAACGCTTCATCCGTACTCTGGCATCCCGACTCGACCTCGTCTACGTCCAGGACGCCCCGGACACGTGGAAGCGCGCGCAGCGTGACGCCATCATAGACGAGGAACGACTCCTGTTCGCGCAGGGTCACCTCGGCCCTCCCGGGAGCGACCCGTACTCATGGGTGCTCGACCACCCGCTGACGAACGCATACCTCGACCTGCACCTGACGTACAACGAGGACATAGGCCTCGTTTCGTCGTTTCACCGCGTGTTCGCGGATGACCTGGGTGATCTCGTGGCGGCCCTCAAGGAGCTGCACGCGATGGGCGACCTGCGTGCATCGCTCGAGTCGCTCGTGGCCTCCGGCTGAACGGCTGTTCGCCACGAGCGCTGGCTCGGTTGCGTTCGATTCGCCAGCGTTGTAGGATGCACCTACACCATGCGTTATCGATCCACACTCGTCGTCGCTCTGGCCGTCCTCGCGACAGCCGGGCTCGGAGCACAGACCTCATCGCCGCCCGCCCCCGACCGCATCGAGGCCGGAGCGACGTTCGACATCGCGAGCTATCGTCACTCGGGTCTCGCAAGCCCCTTTCTCGGCGGCAGCGCGAGCGTGCTCGCGGTCAGCCGCTACGTGGAATCCGACGGAATCGCCGTCGACGGAGGCGTGGGCGTTCGGGTGGGCGCGCTCTCGAATCTGCTCGGGGCCGGCGACGTCGCGTCCACCGTCGTGCCGCTCGAGGGCGTGCAGCGCACCGCGATCATGTTCGGCGATCGGTACGGCATCACCTTCGCGCTCCGGTTCGGGACGGTCGTCCACTTCGAACCGGGCTGGCAGCCGGTGTTCGGCTTCTCGATGGCGGCGCACATCGGGAACCGTATCGTGCTGCTCCCGTGGCTCGCGCTCGACCTGGGGGCGTCTGCGATGCACGTCACACCGCGAGGGGTCGATGTGTCGGTCCTGGCATCGCACATCGGCCTGACGACACTCCCATGAAGCCGATCGTCGCGATCCTCGTGGGCGCCGCGCTCGCGCTCGGCTCGTGCGACTCGCTGGGCGTTCGCGTCCTCGACTACTTCGACGAGACGACGGTCGCGCCGCTCGTGTCGAACGGCGGGCTCGACGACGCCGGCGCGGGCCTGCTCGATCGCAACCTCGACGGCGTATCGGTCCTCATGACCGGAGAGGCGCACGGAAGCGCAGAGAGCATCGAGCTCGCGCTGCTGGTCGCGCGCCACCTTGCCGAAGGCGGGCGGCCGACGACGCTGCTCTGGGAGGTCGGCTTCGCGGCCGGCGTCTACCTCGACGAGTACCTTGCCGGGGGCGAGGCCGCCGCCCTCGACGAGATCCTCGCCGCATCCGAAGGAACGTACCTGTTCACGCACGAGTGGCGGGAATTCTATCGGGCGATCCGCGAGCTCAACGCGAGCCGGCCGGCCCCGGATCGAATACGGCTGCTCGGCGTCGACATCGAGCACCAGTACGGCCGCGGGCTCTCGCTGATGCAGGAATCGCTGCCCGATGACCCGGTCGGAAGCGCGCCGTCGCAGATTGCGGCGGTCGTCGGAGATCTCGTCGCGTGGTCGCCGGCGGACGCAAGCGAACCCGCCGACAACGAGCTCTCGGCGACGATCAGCGCGTCGCTCGAGGAGCACGCGTCCGCGTGGGAGGGCTACCTGGGCACGGACTTCGACCGTTTCCGGATCGCCGCGCTGTCGGTGCGGTCGCGATTCGAGTGCTACGCGACGAGCGAAGACCGGTTCGCGCCCGCGCGCGAGGCGGCGATCGAGAGGATCTTCCTCGAGGCCGACGCCTGGCACCGCGCGCGCACGGCGCCGGCGGATCCGTTCTACTACGGACACTGGGGACGGGTGCACGTCCGCCGCGCTCCGGCGGCCGGCGTCGAGTGGATCGCCGGGCGGATCGAAACGGCGCCGGGCTACGCGGGGGCGGTCGTGAGCGTGAAGCTCTTCTATCACGAATGCCTCGCGCTGCGCCGCAACCCGTACCGCGTCGCGCCACTCGCCGACCCGCCGATCGCCGTGGGCCTGCTCGCGCGGTCGAGCGCGGGCCCGGTAACGCTCTACGACCTCGACGAGCCGGGCTCGCCGTTCCTCGATCGTCCCGAGCTCGTCGAATCGCCGGACTCCGGGGGCGCGACGACCGACTACTTCCAGCTCGCCGTCCTGGTAAGCGGTGGGTCGGCAACCGTGCCGCTCGCCGAGCAGGCGCTCGAGGGCCACGAGCGATAGACCCGCACGGCCCGCAGCCCCGCCCCCGGACGGGCGGGGCGCGCGCCGCGGCGCGCTCCATCCTCATCGATTTCTCACACAACAGCGCCACGCTGAGGCACCATGGCAGAGCGAATCGGCAAACTGACGCGCGAAGAGCGCAGCTGGGTTCTCTACGACGTGGCCAACTCGGCCTTCACGCTGATCGTCATCACGACGATCATGCCCATCTTCTTCGCCGGGGTCGCTGCGGCCGACCTCGCGCCGAACCGGGCGACGGCGCTCTGGGGCTACACGAACTCCGGCGCGAGCATCCTCCTCGCGGTCGCCGCGCCGGTGATCGGGGCGATCGCCGATTACGCGGGCAACAAGCGGAGGCTGTTCCTCGCGTTCCTGGCCGTCGGCATCGTGATGACCGGGCTCCTCGCCACCATCGGCGAGGGGATGGTCGCCTACGCGATGGTGATCAGCATCTTCGGCTTCGTGAGTTACTCCGGTGCGAACCTCGTCTACGACTCGTTCATCACCGACGTCACGACGAACGAGCGCATGGATGCCGTATCCACGCGGGGGTTCGCGTGGGGCTACATCGGCAGCGTCGTCCCCTTCCTCGTCGTGCTCTTCCTCAGCCTGCGGCCGGAGGTCGTGGGCGGCTCGCTCACCGCGACGCGGATCAGCTTCCTGCTGACCGCGCTCTGGTGGCTCGGCTTCTCCGTCCCCATGGTCCGCAACGTCCACCAGCAGTACAGCCTGCCGCGCGATCCGGCGCCGGTGCGCACGGCGTTCGTCCGCATAGGCCGGACCTTCCGCCACATCCGTCAACACCGCGAGGCGTTCGTCTTCCTGCTCGCCTACTTCTTCTACATCGACGGGGTGGACACGATCATCCGCATGGCGACCTCGTACGCGACCGAGATCGGCTTCGGACAGGCCGAGCTGATCCAGGTCATCCTCGCGATCCAGGTCATCGCCTTCCCCTTCGCGCTGCTCTACGGGCGGCTCGCGAAGCGGTTCGGCACGAAGCCGATGCTCTTCGCCGGCATCGGCGTCTACTTCGTGATCGTCGTTCTGGGCTTCTTCCTGCCGGTCGTCGCGAACGAGACGACGCAGCGGCTCGCTTTCTGGGGTATGGCCTTCCTCGTCGCCACGTCGCAGGGCGGTATCCAGGCGCTCAGCCGCTCGTACTTCGGCGCGCTCATCCCGCGCGAGCGGGCCGGCGAGTTCTTCGGCTTCTACAACATATTCGGCAAGTTCGCCGCGATCCTGGGGCCGCTGCTGATGGGGCTCATGGCCGATCTCACCGGCTCATCCCGATGGGGTGTGCTTTCGCTCGCGCTGCTCTTCGCCGTGGGCGCGATCCTGCTCGCGCGCGTCCGCAAGGCCGATGCGTCGCCGGGGGCAGCCGCTTAAGCCGGTGGCGGCGGCCCGGCTACGCGCTTCCCCACCGCAGGACGAAGCTCCGGCTCAGGCCGGGTCCCGGCGGTACGATGCAGGTCACGGGCCGATCGTGAAACGTCTGCGACCGCTCGGGAGGCGGCTCGCCTTCCGGGAACGGCTTGGTGGAGAACTCCATGCCGCGCGCACGCGTGCGACCGTTCCACGGCGGCGCGGTGCGCGAGCGGTGCTGCGTCCAGACGCAGAGCCACGGAAACTCGTCTGCGTTCCACTCGTACTCGAGCGCACGTCCGAGATCCTCGCGGATCGCGCGGAACCGGCCGCGGCGAAGCCCGACCGTCGCGATGTCGCCGACCGCGCGCGGCTCCTCCCCGGCCGGCATCGCGAGCACCGCGTTCGGATCGACCGCGGCCTCCTGCTCGGTATCCGGGAATCGGCTGTCCTCGCGCGGTTCGTCGCCGGACAGCCACGCGCCCTCGGCGTCGGCCTCGAAGACGGCGCCGTCGAGGAAGGGATCGCCAATCGTGACGTGCTCGGCCCACTCGATCGTCCGGGGCGAGTCCGACGCGTGGACGACGCTCGTCGTGACGACGAGTCGGTCGCCTTCGATCTCGAAAGCCCTTCCCACGCGAAGGTCGGCCTCCTCGAGTCGGACCGTGAGGGTGACCCGGTCGGGCCTGCCGGTGTCGGGGTTCCATCGACTGACGCCGGCCTCGCCGTGCACCGGTCGCCTCTCGCCGGGCCACGGCGGTCCGAACCGGTCGAGGCAGAGGTTGTGCCCGACGATACCCGCGAGCAGCGCCGCCTCCGGCCCGTCGCCGTACACGGCGGGCCTCGCCGCGCCCTCCTCCGGGGCCGTCGCCTTCCATGGAGGCTGCCAGAGCGGGTTCAGCTCCTCGCCGGGAACGCGAATCGCGGCCAGGTGAGCGCCGATCTTCGTGACCACGACCTCGAGCTCCGGTCCCGCGATCATCCACGCGTCCATCTCGCGCCACGTCGTCTCCGTAACCGTCAACCGGTCCATCGGTACCCCCTCACTCGATTGAACCGTCCCGGAGCACGCGCGTCAACAC
>CAZICD010000040.1:35388-37419 GCA_964537725.1 uncultured Spirochaetaceae bacterium
CCGCCTCAGTCGCCGGGCGTCGCGACCGGGGAGCCCACCATGCTCCGGTTGAACGCGCTCACGAGCGCCTTCGTGCCCGCGAGATCGATGTTCGTGTCCACCCCGGCCCCCCAGTAGCGCTTGCCGCCGGGAACCTCGACCTGGATGTAGGCGACCGCTTCGGTCTCGGCGCCCGAGCCGATCGCGTGCTCGTGGAAATCGGTGAGCGTGATGTTCGCGACGTTCGCCTCCGCGAGCGCGTGGACGAAGGCGCTGATGGGACCGTTGCCCTCGCCGGAGACCCTGATCTCGCGGCCGTCGAGCTTGACGGTCGCCTCGCAGGCGAGCGTACGCGGATCGCTCTTCACGTACTCGAACTGCGTGTCCATGACCTCCAGCGGGCTCGTGCGGCTGAGGTACTCGCGGTTGAACGTCTCGTAGATTTCGTTCGCGGTCAGCTCGCGGCCCCACTCGTCGGCGATCCGGTTGACGATCGCCCCGATCTCCACGTGCATCGCCTTGGGCATCTCGAACCCGAAGTCGCGGGCGATGACGTACGCGACACCGCCCTTGCCGCTCTGGCTGTTGATGCGCACGATCGACTCGTAGGTCCTGCCGATGTCCTTCGGATCGATGTGAAGATACGGCACCTTCCACGGCGCATCCCCTGCCTCCTCGCCGCCGCGCCTGTCCATGCCCTTCTTGATCGCGTCCTGGTGCGACCCGGAGAAGGCGGTGAACACGAGCTCGCCGGCGTACGGGTGACGCGGGGGGACGCTCATGCGCGTCGTGCGCTCGTAGACGCGGCGGATGCGCGGCAGGTCGCTCAGGTCGAGCCCCGGATCGATCCCGTCGGCGAGCCGATTCAGCGCGACCGTCACGATGTCCAGATTGCCGGTGCGTTCACCGTTGCCGAAGAGCGTACCCTCAACACGGTCGGCGCCGGCCATGAGCCCGAGCTCGCACGCCGCGACCCCGGTCCCGCGGTCGTTGTGCGTGTGCAGGCTGATAATCGCCGCGTCGCGGTTCTTCATGTTCCGGCAGAACCACTCGATCTGATCGGCGTGCTTGTTCGCCGGGATGAACTCGACGGTGTCCGGCAGGTTCAGGATGATTCTGTTCTCCGGCGTCGGTTCCCAGATATCCATGACCGCCTCGCAGACCTCGAGCGCGTACTCGGTCTCGGTGTCGGAGAAACTCTCCGGCGAGTACTCGAGCCGAACGTGCGCCCCGGTGAGCGAGGGCGCGAGCTCCCGGATGAGCTTCGCGCCGTCGATCGCGAGCTTCTTGATCTCCTCCTTGCCCAGGCTGAAGGTGATCTCGCGCTGCAGCACGGAGGTCGAGTTGTAGAAGTGGATGTTCACGTTCTTCGCGCCTTCGACTGCTTCGAAGGTGCGGCGGATGAGGTGCTCGCGCGCCTGCGTGAGAACCTGGATGTAGACGCCGTCGGGAATCCGGTCCTCGTCGATGAGCTTGCGCACGAAGTCGAAGTCGATCTGGGATGCCGATGGGAAGCCGACCTCGATCTCCTTGAAGCCGATCTCAACGAGGAGATCGAACATCTCGCACTTCTCTGCGACGCTCATGGGGATCGCGAGCGCCTGGTTGCCGTCGCGAAGGTCGACGCTGCACCACATGGGCGCCTCATCGATCGTCTTTGAAGGCCACTGCCGGTCCGGCAGGTCTACAGTCTTGAAGGGTGTGTATTTCGCCATTCTCTCCTCCCGATAGTTCGCTCAGTCGGCCGCCGGCCGACGTTGGTGCAACAAAAAAGCCCGCCGCCGAAGGACTCGGCAGCGGGCTTCTCCGCCTGCGTGCGGCCGTTCGACGGCCTACACCTCCGATCCTTCGCGCTCGGCGAGCTCGAGTAGAGCGAGTAGGAGGCTCCGGAGGCTGGTCTTTGCAGGCGTGCTCACCGCAATCATTACCGGAAATGTAACAGTCTCCGCGAATCGTGGCAAGCGGTACGCGCGTCGGTGCGCGCGTCGACCGTCGGCGGCGAACCGGCTCACGCCCCCGCACCGCCGTCCAGCCACTCGAGCCCGAAGCGCG
>CAZICD010000041.1:0-37002 GCA_964537725.1 uncultured Spirochaetaceae bacterium
CGCAACGATCAGGAGATCGTCAAGGCGATGATCGCGATGTCGCAGGCCTTCGGCATGAAGACGCTCGCCGAAGGGGTGGAACACCGCGACGAGCTCGACTTCCTCTTCGAGCACGGGTGTGACCTCGTGCAGGGCTACTACTTCTCGCCCCCCGTCGTGCACGGAGACTTCCTGACGCTCCTCGAGCGCGGGTTCGCCGAGAAGGGCCTTGGCACCTCGTACGGACACGCCGGGGCTTCCGCCGCGGCTGCGCGGCGTCGATGATCGTCCTCACGACTACCGGAACCACGATAGACGCAGTTCTCGCGCAGGTGCAATCGCAGCGCCCGTGGATCGACGGGGTGGAGCTCCGCGTGGATCGGCTCGCCGAGCGGGAGTGGGAACGCGTCGGCGAGATCCCGCCGCTCCTCCGCGAAGCAGGCGGCGAGGGCGTGCTCATCTGCACGGTTCGGCGCGCGCAGGACGGCGGGCGCGCGGCGTGCGACGAGGCCCGGCGGCTCGGTGTCCTCGCCGATGCCGTCGCGGGTGGCTTTGACTACATCGACCTCGAGTCGGACCTCCCCGACGACGAGCTCCACCGGTCGCTCGTCGCGCAGGCGCACGAGGCCGGCGTAACGATCATCCGGTCGTACCACGATTTCGACGGGATGCCGGCGAATCTCACGGTTCTGATGACCTCGCTCCCGCGGAGCTCCGGGGAGATTCCCAAGTGCGCGGTCACACCCCGGTCGACCGCCGATCTCGTCCGGCTCGTGGAGACGGCGCACGAGCTGGGCAGCGCGACGCGGATCCTGATCGGCATGGGCGAGTACGGTCTTCCCACGCGCGTCCTCGTCCACCGCCTCGGGAACCTGCTCACCTTCGCATCCGCCCCCGGTGAGACCGCCGCGCCCGGGCAGCTGTCGCCGCAGGTTCTCGCCGAGTCGTACCGCGTGGCGGACCATACGGACACCACGCGCCTGTTCGCGGTCGTGGGAAATCCGATCGGCCACTCGAAGAGTCCGGCGTACCACAACGGCAGGTTCGCCGAGGAGTCGATCGACGCCTGCTACGTGCCGGTGCTCGTCGACGACACGGAGCCATTCATCCGCCTGGCCGAGCGGCTGCCCATCCTCGGGTTCTCCGTGACGATCCCGCACAAGCGCGCCGTCATGGCCTACCTCAGCGACGCGGGCGACGACGTGAGAGCCGCCGACGCGTGCAATACCGTCGTTCGTATCCCCGGGGGGTGGAGGGGCGTGAACACCGACGTGATCGGCTTCCTCGCGCCGCTGGACGAAGTCCTCGCGGCACCGCTGGCCGGCGTGCGCGCCCTGGTTCTCGGTGCGGGGGGTGCGGCGCGCGGGGTGGTGTACGCGCTCGCCTCGCGCGAGGCGAACGTGATCGTCTGGAACCGGACGGCTTCGCGCGCGCGGGAGCTCGTCCGGGAGCTGGCCACGATCACCGGAGCGGACTCACTGTCCGTGCTCCCGCCGGGGTCCGACGGTGCTCCGGGCGAGCCTCCGTCGGTGGACATCGTCGTGAACACGACGAGTCTGGGCATGCACGGGGAAGGGGATCCTGCGCCGTGGTATCGCTTCGCCGGTCACGAGATCGTCTACGATATCGTCTACACTCCGCCGGAGACGCCCCTGGTCAGGCGCGCCGCCACCGCCGGATGCCGCGTCATCACCGGCGACCGCATGTTCGCCGCTCAGGCCGCCGCGCAGTACGAGCTCTACCGCGTGCTCGCTACCGCCGACTCGGCCGACGCTTGACGAGCCCGGTGCGGACGCGCCGGACCAGCCCGAGCTTGCGCACGAGAAGCTCGATCGGAGACCGATCCGGAAGCTCCTCACCGACGAGAATGAGCTCACCGTCGTGCTTCTGCATCTCGGTCGGTTCCACGAGTCGACGTCGGGGCGCGCCGTCCTCGGTGCGTTCGATGATCTCGAGCAGCGAGGAGCCGCTGCGAACCGCCTGCTCGATGATGCGAACCTTGCCCACGTAGTCGAGCCCTCGCGCCTCGATCTTCTCCGTCTTCACCGAGCCTGCCTGTACCTGGTCCGCGCTCACGATGAGCTTCTGGCGTATGCGGCTGGACAGTTCTTCGCGCTGCTCTGCGGACAGCGACGAGCTCTCGAGCCGCTCCCTGACCCCCTCGAGCCAATCGTCGGGGCGTGGTTGTTCGACCGGTTCCTTCCCGGGAGCGCTGAGGACGCGCTGGATCGATGCGAGCCGGCTGCGGTCGATCGCGGCCGCGGAGGTTCGTCCGCCCGCGGATGCTGGCTCGCGCGACCGGACGGTCGCGACCTCGGGAACCAGCTCGATGCCCGCCTCCTCGAGCGCGGCCTGCAGCTCACGCACGTCCCGTTCGTCGACGAGATAGATGCCGGGCGCGAGCTCACGGCGGATGAGCGAGCGTACCGAGTCGGCGTGCTCGATGGCGTGCCGCCGCGCTTCCTCGACCGTCAGGACGACGCCGTGGAAGAGACGTATGCTCTCGTACTCGCTCGCCCAGCTTCGCATCGTCACGACGACGTTCTGCGGCACGGCCTGAGCCGCGAGCTCCTGGAGTCGCTCGACGATGTCCTCGAACTCCTCGCCCTCGCGGAGCGCGGAGGCGAGGCGCTCCTTGGTCAGCTCCAGGTGGGGGTAGCGATCGTGCCTCCTGAGCTCCGCGATCCGCGCGACGAAGAGCCCGTCGTCGAAGGCGAACTCCCACGGCATCGTGACGTCGAAATTCGGCTGCACCACCAGGGGCTTGCGTTCGTCGCTCGGTTCGGGCAACGCTCCCACGGCGACGTACTCTCCCTCGAGGCGCGAGAGCAGACCCATCAGCGTCATCGCCTCGCGGGCGCGCCGACAGACCTCAGCGGACTGATCCGGGGCGAGTACGAGCATGAGTCGCTCGATCGATCGGGAGCTCAGCGCGCGGTCCCCGGGCAGGGTCGTCAGGACCGCTTCGATCGCGGCGGCCAGTTGCCCGGGATCGCTGTGTCCGGTCGAGCCTGCCGACGGCGCGTGTGGGCCACTCGGAGCCTCCATCGCCGCCGACGCGGCGAGCTCGGCGAGCCTCGCGACCGGGGTGAGCGAGGCGAGGCGGCGCCACGCTTCGGGCACGACGTCGATGCCGTCGTGGTCGGTGAGCGCGCCCGCGCGTACGAGCGCGTCCACGAGCACCGTTGCCCGGTGAACGCCGGCGCGCGCGGGCGTATCGTCGCCGGCGCCGTCTCCGTCCGGGCCGACGGGAGAGCCGATCGGCTCGGCGAGCGGAGGAATGCGTTCGGCGAGGTCGGTGCGGGCGCGCTTGCGCAGGGTATGATCCGCGCGGAAGAGCTCGGGGTGCTCGTGTGCGTAGGCGTAGAGCGAGACGAGGAGCGTATCGGTGACCCACGTCGTCGCCACAGGGGTTTCGTCCCGCCGAAGCGGCCGCGACGCGAAGAGGCGCTCGGCCCGGAGTACCCGTTCCCTGAGAAGGTCGTGCAGAATCGGGTTGATCAGCAGACGGTCATGGTTGCGGTAGATGAGAAGCCGGTCTTCGAGGTTCAGGAGGCGCTGGTGAAGATCCAGGTAGCTGCGCTCACCTGCGAACAGGAGGTAGAGCTCGTCGAAGTCGGGCTCGCCGAGCATCCATACCGCGCTCAGAAGCTGCGCGTCCTCCTCGTCTATCAGACCGACGATCCGCCTCTGGATTTCCGGTCGTCTGAGAAACGATTCGAGCCGGTCGATCAGGTCGTGCTTGTTGAAGGGTGTTCGGATGGGGCCCAGGTAGTTTCGAACGAGCTCAAAGAATGCCTCGTCTCCCAGCGTCAGGAGCGCGCTCTTGAAATCAGCCATTCGAGTCCCATAGCTCAATATGGTACTTGTAGCCCTGCTCCGTCAGGAACTTCTGACGGTTGGCCCCGAAACTCTCCTCGGTCGTGTAGCGCGAGATGATCGAATAGAAGTACGAGTTCTTCTCCTTCGGTCTCAGGATGCGCCCCAGCCGCTGAGCCTCCTCCTGCCGCGAGCCGAAGGTGCCCGATACCTGGATCGCGACCGAAGCGTCCGGCAGGTCGATCGCGAAGTTGGCCACCTTGCTGACTACGATAACCTGGACCTCGCCGCTTCGGAACGCCGCGTAGATCTTCTCCCGCTCCTGGTTCGGAGTCTTCCCCATGATGATGGGCGCGTCGAGCTCCTTCGCGAGCTCCTTGAGCTGGCTGATGTACTGCCCGATCACCATGATCGAGTCCTCACGGTGATTCTCGATGATCTGTCGTGTGATCTCTATCTTCCGCGGGTTCTCACTCGCGACGCGGAACTTGCCGCGCTTGTCCGCCGTGGCGTACTCGATCTTCAGGCTGTCCGGCAGGTCGATACGGATCTCGTAGCAGTTCGCCTCCGCGATCCACCCCTTCTGCTCCAGCTCCTTCCACGGTACGTCGTAGCGCTTGGGTCCGACGAGGCTGAAGACGTCGGACTCGCGGCCGTCCTCCCTGATCAGCGTGGCCGTCAGCCCGAGCCGGCGAACCGCCTGGATCTCCGCCGTCACGCGAAACACGGGAGCCGGAAGCAGGTGGACCTCGTCGTAGATGATGAGGCCCCAGTTCCGCTCGCCGAAGATACGGAAGTGCGGAAACTCCTCTTCCTTGTTCTTCCGCCAGGTCAGAATCTGATACGTGGCGATCGTGACCGGACGAATGACCTTTCGGTCGCCCGAGTACTCGCCAATGTCATCCTCGGTGAGATCGGTCTTGTCGAGCAGCTCGTCGATCCACTGGTGGACCGCCGCAACGTTGGTCGTGAGGATGAGCGTGTTGGAGCCCACGATCTCCATGACCTTCATGCCGACGATCGTCTTGCCCGCGCCGCACGGAAGGACGACCGTCCCGAATCCGGTGCCCGGCCTGCCGGTTCCGTAGAACGCGCGAGCCGCTTCGACCTGGTAGTCGCGCACCGAGAACGGGCTCCCGCTCGAGCTCGTCTCGCGCAGGGGAACGCTCAGCGCATCGCCTTCGACGAGCGGCGCCTCGTCCTTGACCGGATAGCCGACGTGGATCAGCTCCTGCTTGATCGTGCCGCGGTCGTAGAGCTCGACGAGGAAACCGGCGAGTTCGTCCTGATCCCACGGGGTCAGATACTTGCTCACGCGCTTGTTCGTCATGAGCTCCTGACGGATCGCCGGGTCGGGCACGTCGAGGAAGAGCTGCCGGTCCTTGTCCGTTTCCAGCAGTCGGATCTTGCCGTACCGCGAGATGGTGTCCTCGATGAAGAAGCGAACGTTATCGGGGACCGGAAACCTGCCGTACGCGTCGAGCGTCTCCAGAATCGCGTCTGCCGCGAGGCCCGCAGACGCCGCGTTCCAGAGCGACAGCGGTGTCAGGCGGTAGGTGTGCATGTGCTCGGGGCTCTTCTCGAGCTCCGCGAACGCGGAGAGCTCCGCCCGCGCCTCCTCGAAGCCGGGGTCGTGAACGTCGGCGAGGAGGCTTGCGTCGCTCTGGATGATCAGGGGGGTTCCGGAGGGTTGAGCCATGGAACAGCTAGGATATGCAATACACGGCCGCGAATCAACTCGAGCCGCTTCGCGCTCACGCCTCGCGTTCGAGCGCGCCGACGGCGATCCATGCCATGAGGCCGCTGCCCACGCGGAGCGCCTCTTCGTCCAGGTCGAACCGCGACGAGTGCACCGGGTGAACGATGCCGCGCTCGTCGTTGCGGATCCCCAGGTTGTAGAAGCACGCGGGGCGCTCCTTCGCGTAGTAGGCGAAGTCCTCCGCCCACATCGCCGGCGGCAGGTCCACGACGCGATCCTCGCCCAGGTACTGCACCGCGCGATCCCGGCCGATCGCGGTGGTTGCCGCGTCGTTCACGACCGGTGGGTACCCGCGGAGGATCTCCACCTCCGCGGTCCCGCCCAGAGACGCGACGAGGTCGCGCGTGACCGCCTCGATTTGCGCGAGGGCCTGCCCACGCCAGCGCTCGTCGACGGTTCGGAAGGTCCCGGCGAGCTCCGCGGTGTCGGGGATGACGTTGATCGCGCCCTCGGCGACGAACCGGCCGAAGGTCAGGACGCTCGGGGTGACCGGGTTCGCCGAGCGGCTGACGACCTGCTGGAGCGTGACAACGAGCTGAGACGCAATCGCGACCGGGTCCACCGCGTCGTGAGGTTTCGCCGCGTGACCGCCCCGGCCTCGTACGGTGATGAGAACGTCGTCGGTGCTCGCCATGAAGAGGCCCGGATTGAAGCCGACGGTCCCGGCGGGAAGCTCCGGATTGACGTGCTGGCCGAAGACCGAACCCACCCGGGGAGCCTCGAGAACGCCGTCCGCGATCAGCGCCTGCGCACCACCGGGGGCGCGCTCCTCGGCCGGCTGGAAGATGAGGCGCACGGTTCCCGGGAGCGAGTCGCGCAGTCGCGCGAGGATACGGCCGGCCGTCAGGAGCGAGGCCGTGTGTCCGTCGTGACCGCACGCGTGCATCACCCCGTCAACGGTCGATCGGAAGTCGTGGTCGGTCTCCTCGCGGATGGGAAGCGCGTCCATATCCGCGCGAAGCGCGACCACCGGTGCAGCCTGTCCGGACGCGGTCGCCCGTCCCTCGATCGTCGCGATCACCCCGTGGCCGCCGACCCCTGTCTCGCAGGAGATGCCGGCGGCGTGGAGCTCGGCCGCGACGAAGGCGGCCGTCCGTTCCTCGTCGAACGAGAGCTCGGGCGCGCGGTGGATCGTCCGCCGGACCCGGACCGTGTCGTCGTAGAGCTTGTCGGCCAGGCCCCGAATCGTCTCAGCGGTGATCATCGCATGAGAATCTACGCCGCGTTACGGCGTCGATCAAGCGGATTCGGTTCCTCGCGTCGCCTGGCGGTCTGCACGCGCGGCTGACCCGGACAGCGCGGTGCGTTATACTGCGCGCAGGTGAGGGGACCTTCCATGAAGACGTTCGTCATCGACACCAATGTGTTCATCCACAAGCCGGACTGCGTGCTGAGCTTCCGGGACAACGAGGTCGTCGTTCCGCTGTGGGTGCTCGAGGAGCTCGACAAGCTCAAGACCTACAGCGACGAGCGCGGGCGCAACGCGCGGCACGCGATCCGTTTCCTCGACGCGCTGGGGCGGAAGGGGAATCTCAGCGAGGGGGTGAAGATGGAGAACGGCTCGGTTCTGCGCGTCGTCATGGCGCACGAGACCGAGCTTCCCATGGACATGCTGAGCGACAAGGCGGACAACAAGATCATCCTCACCGCCTACGACCTCGCGCAGCAGGGCCAGACGGTCTTCTTCGTCTCCAAGGACATCAACGCGCGCGTGAAGGCGACCGCGCTCGGCATCAAGGCCGTCGACTACGAGAAGCAGAAGGTCAACATCGACAAGCTCTACGCCGGGTTCACGGAGCTCGACGCGACCGCCGATACGGTCGCGGAGCTGCAGTCGAAAAAGCGCCTCGAATGGTCTGACACCTATCCGCCCAACCACTATCTGATTCTGCACGATCGGGTGCACGACGAGTCGGTCCTCAGCCGCTACGACGACGAGTCGGGGCTCCTCGAATACGTCGACCACCGGATGCCGTCGGTCGCCGGCGTGCGGCCGCTCAACGACCAGCAGCGCATGGCGCTCGACCTGCTGATGGACGAGTCGGTCAACCTCGTGACGATGGTTGGCAAGGCGGGAACGGGAAAGACGCTCCTCGCGATCGCAGCCGGAATCAAGATGACGCTGGAAGACCGCACGTACAGCCGTGTGCTCGTCAGCCGACCCGTCATCCCCATGGGCAAGGACATCGGCTACCTGCCGGGCCAGAAGAACGAGAAGCTCTCGCACTGGATGCAGCCGCTCTTCGACAATCTCGAGTACATCCTCAGCGTCTACAAGCGGCAGAACATCAAGAGCGCCGAGCAGCTCATCAACAACAAGGTCATCGAGCTCGAGGCGCTCAGCTATATCCGGGGCCGATCGCTGCCCGGCCAGTTCATCATCATCGACGAAGCGCAGAATCTCTCGCCGCACGAGGTCAAGACGATCGTCAGCCGCGCCGGGGAGGCGAGCAAGGTCGTCCTCACCGGCGACCCGTACCAGATCGACAGTCCCTATCTGGACGCGAGCTCGAACGGGCTGAGCTTCCTCGTGGAGGCGTTCAAGGGTCAGAAGATCTTCGGCCACGTCACCCTGGACAAGTCCGAGCGCAGCGAGCTCGCGGAACTTGCAGCAGAGCTTCTTTGAAGCTCAGCTGCCGAAGTAAGCGCGAAGCGCGTCTTCAGTAAGCGCGAAGCGCGTCTTCAGTAGGTGCGGCCCGGGCGCGGATCGCGCGCTGGGTGCGGCCGCTCGGCCTACCCGGCGCTGCGCTCGGCGAGCTCCTTGAACGCAGCGAGGAACGCCTGCGCGCCGCCGGGCCTCGTGCCGATGCCCTGCCAGATGGGCGGTTTGCCGCCGCCCTTGCCCTCGATCAACGGAAGAAGCTCGTCGCGCATCGCGTCGAAGGCGAGGCCGCTACCCGGCGCGAGGCCGATGCTCCAGTGCAGGCGCTCGTCGTCCCGATTGACGAGGCAGGCGGCTACGCCGGTCGTGGATACGAGCCGCTCGGCGACCCCGCGCAGGAAGTCCCGCGGCTCGTCGTCGAACTCCGCGGTGACGACGCGTCTGCCGTGCGCCGGCTCGGCGTCGGTCAGCAGGCTCCTCGCGACGAGCTCGTGGAGACGCTCGCGCAGGCGGCGGTTCTCAAGGTCGGCGTCCCGAATTCTGGCCTCCTGCTTCTCCACGCGTTCCACGAGCTCGTGCGGTTGCGCGCTGAGCATGGAGCCCAGTCGGTTCGCGATGTCGCTGGTCTGACGGTAGTGCGCGAGCGCCCGGTCGCCGATCTTCCACGCGATCCGGGCGTGCCCGCGGATCGTCTCCACACCCACGGCGTGCACGAGCCGGATTTCGCCGGTGCGCGCCGCGTGGACGCCGCCGCACGCGACGCAGTCGAGGTCGCCCACCTGAACGACCCGGATCCTGCCCGAGACCTTCGGCGGTCGGCGCAGCGGAAAGCGGTCGATCTCCTCCTCGGAGACCCATTCGTCGTTGACCGGCAGGTCCGCCTCGATCGCTTCGTTCGCCAGACGCTCCACCGCCACCAGATCGGCGGGGGGTATCTCCTCCGCGTCGACCTCGATCGTCGTCACGTCGCTTCCCTGGTGCACGCTGACCGTCGCGTAGCCCCCGACGCGCACGAGCGCGGCCGAAAGCACGTGCTGTCCGGTGTGTTGCTGGCGATAGTCGCGTCGGTGCTGCGCGTCGACCCGCGCCGTAACGACCGACCCCGCGTCCCGGTCGAGCTCGGCCTCCAGCGTGTGGTAGACCTCGCCGTCCTCCTTACGGACGTGCACGACGCCGACGCCGGCGATCTCGCCCCGGTCGGCGGGCTGGCCGCCTCCTTCCGGATAGAAGGCGGTCCGATCCAGTCGAATCTCCGGTCGCCCCTTATGGGTACGATGCTCGGCGATCGTCGCCTCGAACTCGTAGAGCTCCGGGGTCTCGTAGTAGAGCAGCCTGGTCATGCGGTGAGTATCGCGCGAAAGAAGGGGTGCCGCCAAGACGGCCGCGGCCTCGCGGCCGGCGCCCCGGCCGGAGCATCAGCCGCGGCGGCGTACCGCTACTCGACCTGGGGGACGCGTCCGCCGGCCGCCACCAGCGCGGTGCGCGCCGCATCGGCCTCGCTGTCCTCCACCGCGACGAGCACGATGTTGCCGCCTTCCTTGATCCCGTGCTGGAAGAAGGAGACCTCCTCTCCGTCGACGCCGATGTTCATGAGGTAGCTCTCGATCGTGTCGTCGTTCACGAACGCGGCGCCGGAGCCGCCGCCGCCCGCTGGGGTCCCGGGGGCGCTCACGCCGCCGGCGAGTCCGGTGTTGGCCGAGGGCATGGCGCGCACGCTTGTGGAGGACTCGATCGTCTGGCGGCTGTGAATGGACGCCCGATTGGGGTCGATCCCCGCCTCCTCGAGCTTCTTGATCGCCTTCTCGGCGTCAGATGCGTCTGAAAACAATGCAACAACGTTCTTCATGTCGTCCTCCTGTGCTCAGGATACGAATTGCAGGCGCGCGTACGCATAACCCGGATGGGTGAGGATGAGGGCGAAGAATCATTTGCACCGCGGCGTTGATCGGGCGTATAGTGAAGGTGTGCGCGAGCTCACGACCTGCCAGCACTGCCACCGTTACATAGCTCCGGATTTCGCGTACTGCCCCTATTGCGGCAGGCGCCGGGCGGAGAGCTACGAGTTCCGAAGGCTCCTCGACACGCCGTTCGAGCGCATGGAGCAGACCGTGCAGGAGTATTCGCTGCGCAGGCTCGAGGTCATCGAGCAACAGCTGCAGTCGCTCGAGGTCGATCTGCAGCACTTCATCGACGATCAGCCTGCCGCACGGGCGTGAGAGCTCACGGAAACGACATAATATCTCTATAGGTTGGCGGCTCCTGCCGAAACTGAAGAGAGGAGAGAGGTGTCTTGAGACGACTGTTCGTCTGCACAACGTTGTTCCTGGTCGCGGTTGCGGTGTCCGCCGAAGTCTCGTTCGCCGGGCTCGATCTCTCCTCCGACGAACGGCTGCTCTTCGCCGCCTCGTCCGAGGCTCCCGGGTTCGGTTCGTACCGAACGCTCTTCCGAGCCGACCTCTCGCAGGTCAGTGCGACGGCGAGCGGTCGAGGCGTCGCCGGCGGCGATGTGCTCGAGAACGCCCCCATCGAACAGCTGACCTACTTCCCCGAGATTCTCACGTATCTGCCCGCGCTCGATTCGGTCCAGATCCAGAACCGGTTCGGGGTCTTCCGCGCCGACGCCGATACCGGCGTCTTCGAGGCGGTGGACGGATTCGAAAGCTTTGCCCGCGGCGCCCCCGTAGGCAACGGCAAGGTGTTTCCGGTGACCGCCTCGCCGGACGGGCGTTATCTGGTCGTGGTGGAGCCCACGAGCGCCGCCTACGGAGAGCTCGTCCTGCTCGCGACCGACGGCAGCTCGCGTACGACGATCGCGCGCGACGTCGAGCTCTCCACCGAACGCGCTCCGGCGCGATGGTCGCCAGATTCCCGGTTCTTCGTCTACGCGCGAGCCGGAAACCTCTACTACTACTCGATCGACCAGTTCGAACGCGGCCGGCTTCTCGGCGAATCGTTCCGCGAGCTCGGCCCCGGGACGCTCGCGAGCGTGCTCTGGTCGGCCGACAGCTCGCTCTACTACGTGTCGGGAACCCTCGTCTACGAGATCCTCGGCCCCGAGTTCTTCACGCGGTCGCTCTACTCCGGGCTTCTGCAGATCGGGACGATCGTGGGGAAGCTGCCGTTTCCCTTCGACCCGAACTTCGACAGCTTTCGTGTCGGGCCGCACGGCGAGCAGGCGCTGCTGAACAAGGGCGGACGCAATCTCTTCCTGCTCTACCTCGATCCGGAGGACTTCTCCGGCGACAATCGCATCGTGGGACTCCCGTCGCTTTTTCTTCCGCGCAACACGCGGATTCGCCAGATCGTCTGGTCGAGGCTCGGCCGGATCGTCGTGCTCGCCGGTAGCATCGAGCAGGGCGAGTCGCGCTCCACGGTCTTTCGGCTGAACGCCGCCGCCGTCACCGACGAGCCCGTATTCGAGCGCGTCGACGACGCCGGCGTGCAGGAGCTCCGGCTCTCGCCGGACGAGGCGGTGATCGCCCTCGTGGGGGCCGATGGGGTCGTCTTCCGCGATCCGGCGAACTGGCGACAGGCTCGCCGGGTGTCGCTCGACCGGCCGGTTCACGCTGCGTGGCTGGACGACGAGCGGCTGCTCGTCGGCGGACGGACGACGATCGACATCGTCACCGCGACGAGCGGCGCGCGCGACGTGCTCACGCTCGCGCAGGCGGACGACCACGGGTTTGCCGACGACGGCACGGTCGTGGCGGCGGCCGGCGACGAGACGTTCGAGCTCGCCGAAGGCCGGTGGGTCGCGTCCGATCGTGCGCCGGACGCGCGCAAGCGGGTCGCCGGCGAACGATTCCGCGTATTCCTTGAATCCCTGAGCTCGGGGAGCTATCGTTCTATTGTGATGGTTCGTCGTGCGCAGGGCGTGGGTACCAGTCTCCTCTTCCCTCCGCCGGAACGGACCTACGAGCCGTTCCCGGACGAGGAGGAGCCGGTCGACTTCGCCTACTTCACGCACGGGTCGCGCATCAGGCGACGCGAGGTGTCGTTCGTGTTCAACGCGATCGACAGCGTGGAAGGGCTGACGGAGATCCTGAACACGCTCGCCTCATACGATGTGACAGCGACGTTCTTCGTGAACGGACAGTTCATCCGGCGCCACCCCGCGGCGCTCGCCGAGATCGCCGGTGCGGGGCACGAGGTCGGATCGCTGTTCTTCGCGCATTTCGATATGTCCGATCGGCGCTACCGGATCACGCCGGAGTTCATCCAGGAGGGCCTCGCGCGCAACGAGGACGAGTACTTTGCGGCCACCGGGCGTGAGCTTTCGCTGCTGTGGCACGCGCCGTACTACTTCGTGAGCGACGAGATCATCGAGGCCGGCTACGAGGCGAACTACATCTACGTGGGGCGCGATGTCGACAGTCTCGACTGGGTTCCGCGCCGGACCGACGAAGGGTTGAGCCGCCTGTATCGGCCATCGGCCCGGCTCGTGGAGCGAATCCTCGAGCAGAAGCAACCGGGCTCCATCGTGTCGATGCAGGTCGGCATCTCGGAAGAGGCCCGCGGCGGCCGCGACGATTACCTCTTCCAGCGGCTCGACCTGCTGATCAACGGGCTGCTCGAACAGGGCTACGACGTCGTACCGGTCTCGACGTTGCTCGATCACGCGCGGTAGAATTCAACCCGCAGCCTCTGGCTGCCGATAGGAGAAGTGGAGGAAGTATGTCCATACGAGCCAATTCAGTCAGCGCGTACAAGGAAACGTCCGTACGCACGGCGAGCGGCGGCAAGATGATCCTCATGCTCTACGACGGTGCGATCCGCAACATCGATGCCGCAATCGGACACCTCGAGTCGGGGACCAAGCAACTCGACCTGGTCAACAACGCCGTGCTCAAGGCTCAGGACATCATCACCGAGCTCATGGCGTCGCTCGACTTCGACAAGGGCGGCGACATCGCGCCGAAGCTCTTCGGTCTCTACCGCTTCTTCAACGAGCAGCTCATGGAGGCCAACCTCCACAAGGACGCCGCGCCGCTGAAGAGCGTTCGTTCCATGATGAGCGAGTTGCGCTCGGCGTGGGCGCAGATCGCCTCGACCACCAACGTCGAGGGACGCACGTCCAACGGCGTGAACATCGCCGGGTAGGCGCGTATGAGCCGACCTTCCCCCGACGAGTTCAACGAACGCGTGCGGATCCTCCGCCGCTACCGCGAGGCCCTCGTTCGCCAGCGCGACCGCTTCCGACACTACCTCCAGGTCCTCGAAGCGCGCGGCGCCGACGGCGATCCCGCCGAGGAGCTCGAGTTCCACGTCGAGCTCGAGGCGTCGATCGTGAAGGAGATCTCTTCCTTCGAGCGGACGATCGAACCGCTCGAGACGCTCTACCGGGCCCACGACCCGGCAGGCGCGGACGAGATCCCGGCGCTGCGCCAGGCACTCGCGAAGACTCGGGACGATGTGCTTCGCATGACCGAGCACAATCAGGCGACCCTGCGCCACCAGCTCGAGGCGATGCGACGCGAGATATCGTCGCTCAAGGTGCTCCGCGCCCGCCGTCCTTCCTTCGTCGGCCCCGACGTGCCCCCCGCCGGCCGACCCGCCGTAGTCGACGTCACCGCCTGAACGGCCGCCCGCGGCCGCCTCGCTTCCGCTGCGAACGATTCGCCGTTCCTCGTGCCGGACCCCTTCCCACGCGTCTCCGAATCGTATAAATTGCAGAAAAGCCGCATAAATATGCGCCTGTACTCGATGGAGAGGCTATGATGACAACGGACGTATCGGCATTCAACGTACCGGCGGAGCTTCGCGCCGTCTTCGACCAGGTGGAGGTCATCCTCCCGGAGAGTCGAAGTCACCTGCTCGAGCTCACCTTCTTCGAGCCCGAGGCCGATCTGGTCGAGGTCGCCTACGAGGTGCCGGGCCGCGGTCGCGTCGTGGAGGTGACCGTCGCGAAGTGCAAGAACGGTGCGGCGGTCAACTACGTAGAGCCGTACATGCGCCGTCGCGACCCCGACGCGATGGTGATCGCCGACGACCGGCCGAGCGACAAGCGCCGCTTCGCCGACCGATTCGGGAGCTCCTTCGACTCGGTGCGGGACGAGACCTTCGCCTGGTTCGCGTCGCAGGAGAAGCTCATCGTCCTGCCGTTCCACTCGGGCGATGAGGGTGCCGGCTGTCCGACGCTGCTCGTGGCGCCGGCGAACGCCGGTTTCTTCGTCGCGGGGCTCGCCGATCTGCAGGGGTTCATCCCCGCCGCCGAGCTTCCCTCGGACTTCACCCCGCAGGCGGTGATCTATCTCGCGCCCCCGTTCCGGCACACGCACTTTGACGGCAGGCAGGTCGTCATCCACAACCGGTTGCCGGGCATGCACGAGCTCTTCAGCTACAACCTCTATCCGGGGCCCAGCGCGAAGAAGGGCGTGTACGGCATCCTGCTCAACATAGGCGAGCAGGAGGGATGGACGACGCTCCACAGCTCGGCGGTCCGTCTCATCACGCCGTACGACAACGAGTTCGTCATCATGCACGAGGGCGCGAGCGGCGGCGGCAAGAGCGAGATGACGCAGGCGATGCATCGCGAGCCGGACGGACGGCTGCGCCTCGGCGAGGATACCGTCACCGGCGAGCGTCTCTACCTCGAGCTCCTCGATACGTGCGAGCTCCATCCCATCACCGACGACATGGCGCTCGCCCATCCGAGCTTCCAGGAGGACTCGCGCCGACTCGTCATCCGCGACGCCGAGGCCGGATGGTTCCTGCGCGTCGACCATCTCACCGAATACGGTACCGAACCGTTTCTGGAGAAGCTGTGCATCGCTCCGCCCGAGCCGCTGATATTCCTCAACATAGACGGCAAGCCGCACTCCACGATCCTGCTCTGGGAGCACATCATGGACGCGCCGGACAAGCCGTGCCCGAACCCGCGCGTGATCATGCCGCGCCACTTCGTCGAGAACACCGTTGACGGGACGGTCCAGGTCGATGTGCGGAGCTTCGGCGTACGCACGCCACCGTGCACGCGCGAGACACCCAATTACGGAATCATCGGGATGCTGCACGTCCTTCCGCCGGCGCTCGCCTGGCTCTGGCGCCTCGTAGCGCCGCGGGGCCACGCCAACCCGAGCATCGTCACCGCCGAGGGCCTGACGAGCGAGGGCGTCGGATCGTACTGGCCGTTCGCTACCGGTACGAAGGTCCGTCACGCGAATCTCCTGCTCGAGCTGATCGAGAGCACCCCGGGCACCCGCTACGTGCTCATCCCGAATCAGCACATCGGCGCGTACAAGGTCGGCTTCATGCCCGAGTGGATCGCCCGCGAGTGGATGGCGCGTCGCGGGAACCTCAGGTTCCGCCCCGGCCAGCTCGTCGACTCGAGATGCGCGCTGCTCGGATACAGCCCCCAGTCGCTTCGCGTGAACGGGCAGGAGATCCCGAGGGGGATCCTGCGCGTCGACGAGCAACTGGAGGTCGGTCCCGACGGCTACGATCAGGGCGCGCAGATCCTGCGCGAGTTCTTCCTCGCCGAGCTGGAACAGTTCGACACGCCCGAGCTCAACCCGCTCGGACGCCGGATCATCGAGCTCTGCCGCACGGGCGCGAGCGTGGAGGAGTTCGAGGAGATTCTCCCGCAGTGAGCTGACCCCTTTGCAGAGATCGCCTCCGCCGGGTACCTTGATATACACTGCCGCGCGGGGAGAGCCGCCCGGCGAAGGGCCCGGTCGACATGGATGAGCCAGCCAGAGACGAATATCGAGCGCTCTTCGAGGAAGGCGAGCGGCTCTTTCGTGTTGCCGTGGATAGCTTCCCCGGCGTATTCAACATCTACGACAGCGAGCGCCGCCTCCAGTACCTCAACGCCGAGGCCTTGCGCATGCTGGGCGCCGAACCGGATGACGTCGTGGGACTGAAGGACGAGGACGTCATCCCGGAGGAGATCCACCGCCAGTACCTGCCCGCGCTCGAGCGGGTCTTCGCGACCGGCGAGCCCCAGCGGCTCGAGGTCAGGCTACCGTCCGACCTCGGCGGGGTCGTCCACTCGGTGCGCTACGTGCCGGTGCTCGACGACGCGGGCACGGTCCGACACGTGCTCGGTGTCTCCGCAGACGTCACCGAGGAACGACGACGCGAGCGCGACCTCATGGAGAGCGAGGCCCGCGGCCGGACCCGCCTGAACGAGCTGGAAACGCTCATGGACACCGTGCCGGCCTTCGTCTTTCTGAGCCGCGATCGGGAGTGCCGGTCGATGACGGGGAATCGGACCACGCGTGAGATACTGCACGTGCCCCCGGGGACGAATCTCTCGAAGTCCGCTGCGCCGGACGAGCATCCCGACACGTTCCGGGTCTTCCGCCACGGCGAAGAGGTGCCCCCGGAGCAGCTCCCCGTGCAGCGGGCCGCGGCGCGCGGAGAAGAGGTGCGCGACTACGAGTTCGACCTCGTGTACCAGGACGGAAGCACGAGGACGCTCTTCGGGAATGCGGTGCCGTTGCGCGATGAGCAGGGCGAGCCGTACGGCGCCGTAGGCGCCTTCGTCGACATCAGCGCGAGAAAGGAAGCCGAAGCGGCGCTCGAGCGGAGTCGGCGCGAGACGGAAAGCCACCTCGCCGAGCTCGAAGCCACCTACGAGAACGCGCCGGTCGGGTTGTGCGTGCTCGACACCGACCTGCGGTTCGTGCGGATCAACGAACGGCTCGCCGAGATCAACGGCGTTTCGGTCTCCGGGCACATCGGCCGGACCGTGGGAGAGGTGCTGCCGGGCATTGCCGACGGAGCCGAGCCGGGTCTGCGACGGGTCATCGAGACCGGCGAGCCGATCCTGAACTTCGAGCTCTCCGGCACGACCCCGGCGCAGCCGGGGGTGGAGCGTACGTGGCTCGAGAGCTGGATCCCGCTGTTCGACGCGGACGGCACCGTCTCCGGGCTCAACCTCGTCGCGCAGGAGATCACCGAACGCAAGCGTGCCGAAGAGGAGTTGCACGCGCTGAACCGGACGCTCGAGCGGCAGGTCGCCGCGCGGACCGCCGTGGCGGAGGCGCAGGCGACGCAGCTGCGATCGCTGGCAGTTCAGCTCATCGAGACCGAGGAGCGCGAGCACAAGCGGTTCGCCGCGCTCCTGCACGAGGATCTGCAGCAGATGCTCGCCGGTGCCCAGCTCCACCTGCAGGGGCTGCGCCGACGGCGGCCCGATCCACCGGTTGAGCGCGTGGAGGCCCTCCTCGGGGAGGCGATCGAGAAGACGCGCCGCCTGTCGCACGAGCTCAGTCCGGCGGTGCTCAATCACTCGGACCTCGCCACCGCGCTCGAGTGGCTCGCCCGACGGGTTCGCGAGGAGTTCGGGCTGCGGGTCCGCCTCAGCCGGGACGGCGACACGGAGCTGGGCGATCAGTCGGTGAAGGTCTTCCTCTTCCGCGCGGCCCAGGAGCTGCTGTTCAACGTCGCCAAGCACGCGGACGTGGACGAGGCGTGGGTCGCCCTCAGCGGAGCGGACGACGAGATGCGTCTGGTCGTCAGCGACGAGGGTGCCGGGTTCGATCCGGCGGTCCTCGAGCCGTCGGCGGCAGGCTCCGGACTCGGGTTGCTCAGCCTGCGCGAGCGCGCGCGGTCCATGGAAGGCAGCTTCGAGCTCGTGAGCCGGCCGGGAGACGGCGCGCGGTTCACGTTGACCGTACCACGGCGGGTCGCCGAGGCGAGCGGGGCGCCGTCACCGGACTCCGCCGGGTCCGAACAGGCATCGGATGACCCTGGAGCTCCCGACGCCCGCGCGGAGATCACGCTGCTCGTCGTCGACGATCACCGCGTCATGCGCGAAGGCCTGGTGACCCTGCTCGCGGACCAGCCCGGCGTGCGCGTGTGCGGCGAAGCCTCGACCGGGCGCGAAGCGGTCGAGCTCGCCGGACGACTGCGCCCCGATGTCGTGCTCATGGACGTCGCGCTCCCGGAGATGGACGGTGTGGAGGCGACGCGTCGAATCAAGGCGCTTCTTCCCGATGTGCGCGTCATCGGCCTGTCCATGTACGACGACGCGGAGATCGCCGGGGACATGCGCGCCGCCGGTGCGGAGGCGTTCCTGAACAAGGCGCAGTCCACGAGTCTGCTCGCGCGGGCGATCTACGGCGTCCAGGCCGATTCCCCTGCCGGGGAGTGACACCGCTCAGCCGGTATTCGCAAGCTCCTCTCCGTCGCGCACCGCGGACGGTGGTCGCGCCGCTTTTACCAGCCAGGTTCTGCGAAGTACAATAGGCGCATGAGTGACGCCCTCTACCTGCTCGACGGGTACAGCCTGGTGTACCGGAGCTACTTCGCCTTCATTCGGAATCCGCTCTTCAACCCGAAGGGCCGCAACGCGAGCGCGGTCTTCGGCTTCTTCCGCTCGCTCCTGCTGCTGCTCGACGACCGCTCTCCCTCGCACTTCGCGGTCGTGCTCGACTCGAGGACCCCGACCTTTCGTCACGAGAAGTACGAGGAGTACAAGGCGACGCGCGAGAAGACGCCGGAGGACCTGAAGAACGAGATCCCGGTGATCGAGGAGATCCTCGGGAAGCTCGGCGTGCCCATGGTGCGCGTGGACGGGTACGAGGCCGACGACGTGATGGCGACGCTCGCGCTGCGGGCGAAGGACGAGGGGCGTTCCTGCTTCGTCGTGAGCGGCGACAAGGACCTGCTCCAGCTCGTCGACGGTCCGGTCACGGTCCTCAAGCCGGAGACCGGCGGCGGGTTCACGGAGATGGACCGCGACGGCGTGGTGGAGACGTGGGGCGTCACTCCCGAGCAGATCCTCGACTACCTCGCGCTCGTGGGCGACAGCTCGGACAACGTACCGGGGGTGAAGGGCATCGGCGCGAAGACCGCCGCGAAGCTGCTTGGCGACTACCCGACGCTCGACGAAATCTACGACCACCTCGACGAGATTTCGAGCAAGAGCCAGCGGCAGAAGCTGGCAGACGGGCGCGACCTCGCCTTTCTGAGCCGGGACCTGGTGCGGCTTGAGACCGATGTGCCGCTCGAGCGCGGCATCGACGACCTTCGCCTCGGCGAGCTCGACCGGGAGGCTGCGGCCCCGTACTTCGCCGCCGAGGGGATGCGATCGCTGGTGAAGGAGATGACCGG
Source organism: uncultured Spirochaetaceae bacterium (assembly GCA_964537725.1). Taxonomy (GTDB): domain Bacteria; phylum Spirochaetota; class Spirochaetia; order DSM-27196; family SLST01; genus SLST01. The sequence continues at coordinate 19,221 of CAZICD010000041.1, forward strand.
CAGCGAGTCGGTAGACCTGCCCGAGGACGACCCGAGGATGCAGCGGGCGGCGCTCGTCGCCTCCCGCGAGATGGAGAGCTGGCTCGACGACGCGACGGCGACGCTCGACCCGTCGGGGGCGACCGACGAGCAGGCGCGCGAGGCGACGAGAAAGGCGGACGCCGCGGGCGCGACCGGTGCGGGTGCAGGCGACGCGGCGGCCGGGCCGACGGCGGCGAACACCGTGGAGCGTCCGGCGCTCGCGACCCGGGAGCGCGACCCCGTAGACGCCGAACCGGGCGAGTACGAGCTCGTGGATACGCTCGAGGCGCTCGAGCGGTGGTGCGAGACGGCGCGGGCCGCGGGGCTGGTCGCCTTCGACTGCGAGACCACCTCGCTCGACGCGCTGGAGGCCCGGCCGGTCGGGTTCTCGCTCTCCGCCGAGCGCGGGAAGGCGTGCTACGTCGCGCTGCACGGTCCGGACGGCCCGGTGCTCCCGGTCGACGAGTGCCGCTCGCGCATCGGCGCGCTGCTGGAGGATCCGGCGGTCCGCGTGGTTGGTCAGAACCTCAAGTACGACTACAAGGTCATGGCGCGTTGGGGGGTTCGGATCGCGAACCCGTGGTTCGACACGATGATCGCCGCCTGGCTGCTCGATACCGAATCGAACCGGCTGGGGATGGACGCGCTCGCCGAGGACTACCTGGGCTACGGCACGCTCCACTACGCCGACGTCGTCCCCAAGGCCGCGCGTGGCGAGCCGGAGAACACCTTCGATCTCGTCCCGCTCGAGCGGGCGACGTCGTACGCCGCCGAGGACGCCGATATCACGCTGCGCCTCTACCGCGCGCTCGAACCGCTCCTCGACGAGCGCGGCATGGCGAAGCTCTTCCGCGAGATCGAGATGCCGCTGCTTCCCATCCTCGCGGAGATGGAGCTCGAGGGTATCCGCCTCGACACCGGGGAGCTCGCCCGCTACAGCGTCGAGCTCGAGGCCGAGCTCGCCGACATAGAGCAGGAGATCTACTCGCTCGTCGGGCACGAGTTCAACATCGGCTCCACGAAGCAGCTGCAGCAGGTGCTCTTCGAGGAGCGCAAGCTCACGCCCGGCAAGAAGACGAAGACCGGCTATTCGACCGACGTGAGCGTCCTGCAGGACCTTGCGCGAGAGGACCCGGTGCCCGCGCTCGTGCTTCGCAACCGCACGCTGTCGAAGCTCAAGAGCACGTACGTCGATTCGCTTCCGGAGATGGTGAAGCCGGACACCGGACGCATCCACACGCACTTCAACATCAACGGCACGGCGACCGGACGCATCAGCTCCACCGACCCGAACCTGCAGAACATCCCCATCCGCGACGAGGAGGGACGCCGGATCAGAAGCGCGTTCGTGCCGCGCGAGGGGTGGCGCTTCGTGAGCGCCGACTACTCTCAGATCGAGCTCGTCGTGCTCGCGCATCTCTCGGACGATCCGGGGCTGAAGAAGGCGTTCGCCGAAGGGGTGGACGTGCACCGGCACACTGGATCGCTCATATTCGGCGTCGAGCCCGACGAGGTCACCGCGGCGCAGCGCCGGATCGCGAAGACGATCAACTTCGGCGTCATGTACGGGATGAGCGCCTTCCGGCTCGCCCGCGACCTGCAGATCCCGCGCCGCGAGGCGGACAGCTTCATCGAGGCGTACTTCACGACGTACTCGCGCATCAAGAGCTTCATAGACGAGACGGTCGCCCGCGCTGAGGAGCACGGCTACGTGGAGACCATCCTGGGACGCCGCCGCTACCTCGCGAATATCTCGAACCGCAACCGGACGGTGAAGATGGCTTCCGAGCGCGTCGCGGTGAACACCCCCATCCAGGGCAGCGCGGCGGACATCATGAAGAAGGCGATGATCGACCTGGCCGGAGCGCTGCGCGAGCGGTCGCTCGAGAGTCGGATGCTTCTGCAGGTACACGACGAGCTTATCCTCGAGTGTCCGGAGAACGAGGTCGAGGAGGCGGGCGCGCTCGTGGGCGAGGTGATGGCGGACGCGGTCGAGCTCTCCATCCCGCTCAAGGTCTCGGTGGAGACCGGCTCGAGCTGGGGAGAGATGCATTGATCGTCGTCGGCGTCACCGGCAAGTACTGTGCCGGCAAGAGCACCGTCGGCGAGATTCTCGAAGAGCACGGCTACGTCCAGATCGAGGTCGACCGGCTGGGCCACGAGGCACTCCTCGCCGAGCGCGATCGGGTGGTCGAGGCGTTCGGCGAAGCGGTTCTCGATGAGGAGGGTGGGGTCGATCGTCGCGTGCTCGCCGACGTCGTGTTCTCCGACGACGCCGCGTTGCGACGGCTCGAGTCGATCGTTCACCCGCGCATGGTGGAGATGACGGCCGAGCGCGTCCGTGGGATTCGCGGGGGCGGCGAAGGTGGCGGCGGGGTCGGTGACGCTCGCGACGCGGCCGGCGGCGCTTCTCCCGTGGGCGTGGTAATCAACGCCGCGATCCTCTTCCGCATGCGCCTCCACCCGCTCTGCGACACCGTGCTCTACGTGACCGCCCCCTTCTTCACGATCTGGCGCCGGGCGCGCGCGCGCGACGGCGCCTCGCTCGTCCAGGTCGTCAAACGCCTCCGGTCGCAGCGCGACGTTGCCCCTCAATATTCCACCCCGGATGCCGACATTCATAGTGTAGAGAACGACGGCGACCGGGAGAAACTCCGCCGGCAGATTGCGCGGCTGCTCCCGTTGCCCTGACGGGTGGAGCAGTGGAGCAACGAAGAGTTCTTCTCATCATAGTAAGCGTCACGATCATTCTCGCCGCCATCGTCGGCGTGGGCATCTGGCTCTTCTATCCGCGCGGTGACGCCGAGCCGGACCAACTCACCGAGGCCGACGGCGGACTCGAGTGGGAGCCGCTCGACTACCTGCGCGGCGACGAAGAGATGCCCGGACTCGAGCCCGAGGCCGAGCGCCCGGACGATGACGACGAGTTCATCGTGACCTACGGCGTGGCCGAGGATCAGGATCAGCCGGCCGGGACAGGCGAGGGCTTCGTCACCGAGACCCCCCGGCCCGACGAGACCGCGATGCGGGAGGACGCCGACCGCGAGCGCCCAGCGCCGGCCGACGAGCCGTCGCCCGATGACCGTGCGACCGAGCCGACCACGGAGGCGCCCCCCGAGCCGGCGGCCCCGGAGTCGACGGCCGCCGAACCGGTCGAGCGGGCCGGCGAGCCGCAGCCGGTGGAGACCGCCGCGCGTCAGGCCGCGCCGACCGCCCGACCGTCCGCCGAACCGGCGCCGCCCGACGACGAGCTCGCCGACCGCGCGTACTGGGTACAGGTGATCTCGTCGCCCAACCGCGACACCGTCGAGATGGCTCAGCAGACGCTCCGCGAGCACCAGTTGGGCAGCCGCATCCTCACGAAGGAGATCGGCGGGACGCTCTACTTCCGCCTGCGTCTGGGTCCGTTTGCCGTTCGGGAAGAGGCCGAGAAGTTCCTGGGATGGGTGATCGGAATCGACGGCTTTGCCGACTCGATGATCTTCGTCGACTACACGACGGCGGTTCGCGCAGCGCGCGCACAATAGGCGCACGCACGGTAGGCGTGCGCCGCGGCGACCAGCCTACACCGCCCGCGCCTCGCGGGCACGCGTAGAGACGAAGTCGTCGGCCTTGTAGAAGACCCTGGTCTGCGGCGGCACGCTCGAGGTGATCCACACGTTTCCGCCGATCACCGACCCGTGCCCGATCGTCGTCTCTCCGCCCAGGATCGTCGCCCCGGCGTAGATCGTCACGTCGTCCTCGATCGTCGGATGGCGTTTCTTGTTCGCCTCTTCCTTCTTCACGCTCAGCGCGCCGATCGTCACGCCCTGGTAGATCTTCACGCGGTTGCCGATGATCGTCGTCTCGCCGATCACGACGCCGGTCGCGTGGTCGATGAAGAAGTAATCGCCGATCGTCGCCCCCGGATGGATGTCGATGCCGGTCCGACCGTGCGCCCATTCGGTCATCATCCTGGGCAGCAGCGGTACGTCGCGCTCCCAGAGCACGTGCGCGAGCCGGTAGACGAGCACCGCCTCGATGCCGGGGTAGGCGAGGATGACCTCTTCGCGGCTCTGGGCGGCGGGGTCGCCGCGCATCGCCGCCTCCACGTCGAGACGCAACTTGCGGCGCAGCTCGGGTATCAGTTCGATGAACTCGGTCGTGATCGTTTCAGCCTTGTCCCGGCAGCCCTCCACGGCCCGGTCGGGCGTCTCGTGCGAGCAGCGGTGGCTGCTGTCCACGCCGATCTGGAAGCAGAGACACTTCTGAATCTCTTCGGTGAGGCTGCGCGCCACTCGGCTCACGCGCTCGGCGACGGTGAACTTGAGGTGTTCCACGCGCGACGGCTCTTCCTCGTGGTAGCCCGGGAAGATGATCGCCTCCAGGTCCTCGATGATCTGGGTCATCGCCGACCTGGCCGGCAGCTTGGGGCCGTCGATGTGGTTGATGCCGCCGATCTCGTAGTACGAGTCGATGATCTCGTCGATGATGGGGCCGAGTCGCTTGGTCATAGCTACAATATCTCCCACCCGGTGCACGCGATCAAGCTGAGGCCTCTTCGGCTCCAGCCGGCTCGTGTCCCGGCTCGCCGCCGGTGACGAAGCCCATGAAGACGAACGCGATCAGGAGGCACGCCGCGCAGTAGAGGAAGATGGCGCGGTACCCTGCGATGTCTATGATCGTCCCCGTGATGGGCGGCGCGATGATCGCCGCTCCCTGGCTGAAGAAGTAGTAGAGCCCGGTGTAGATACCCATGTTGGCGAAGGTCGCCATCTGCCACAGCATGGGGAAGCTGTTCGTGATGATCGACCCCCAGAAGACCCCGAAGAGGAAGAGTCCCACCCAGAAGGTCGCCAGCGCCACGCCGGACGAGAGCCCGAGCGCGTTGACCAGCGGCAGGTGGAAGAAGATGAGTACCGTGAGCGAGGCGACGACGATGAGCGAGATCCGTATCAGACGGCGGCGCCCGATGCGGTGGGCGACGAACCCGGAGGGGATCGCGAAGATCGCGTACGCGACTGCAACCATCCCCACCGAGAGCCCGGCGACGCCTTCGGTCGTTCCGAGCTCGTTGATCGTGTAGAGCGTGACGAAGGGCAGCAGGCCCTGGTAGCCGAGGAACCAGAAGAAGATGCCCAGCAGGACCCAGAGCGCGCTGCGGTCCTGTGCGCCCATGACGAGCCTCAGCGACTTCAGCAGCGGCTCCTTCTCGTCGCGTTCCTCGTGAGCGCGCGATTTCTCCTTCACGAAGGTGAACAGGAGTACCGTCGCGATCACGACGAGGAGCGCCGCTATGAGGAAGGGGAGCTTGCGTCGCGTATCGCCGATCACGGGAAGCACAACCGAGATGTCGATCATGGGCGCGAGAATCACCGTGCCCACGATCGCCGCGATGCCGCCCATCGTGTTGATCACGCCGTTCGCCTCGGAGCGGTACGCGCCCGGTATCGTGTCCGGCATCAGCGCGACGACCGGCCCCCGCGCCGCCTGCTTCGCGGAGTTGAGCAGAAAGAGCACGACGACGAGCACGACGAGCGTCGTTCCGGCGGCGAAGGGGATCGCTCCGAAGAAGACCGCCGAAAGCGGGAGCGTCACGAGGATGTACGGCATGCGACGCCCGATTCGCGTCCTCGTATTGTCCGACATGTGCGAGATGACGGGGATGAGGAAGAGCGCGAAGATGTTGTCGAGCGTCATGATCACGCCCACGAGCGAGTTCCGGTCCAGGAAGTCGCGCAGGAAGACCGGCACGTACGCGTCGTACAGCGGGTCCATGAGGCCCATCGTGAAGAAGCCCAGACCGATGAGAAACGTCGTTGTCAGATAGGGTCGAAAGCCCGATTTCGCCTGTGCCATGCCTGCTCCTACCGGATTGTCTTGAGCGACTCAGGCGCTATTCTGCCCGATTCGGTGCCGAAAAGCCATGCGTTGTCGAAGATATGCAGGGGGTCGATGACCGGTTTCGCGGCGATGGTCAGGCTGTGGAAGAGCGTTCCGCGATGGTGCTGGCGACTGATGCGCTCGAGGAAGCGGTCGGCTATCTTGGGAACGCGGAAGTCCGAGACGACGAGCACGTCCGCGTGCCGGTACTCCTCCCGCTCGAGCGTCTCGATCGCGACCGCGAGCGCCTTGCGGAGATCGGTCCCCCCGTGGAAACCGCCCTCGAGGAAGCGGGCGAGATCGGCCAGGTTTGTCCGGTCGTGGTCCAGCGTGAACGAACGCACGTCGCTTGAAAACGCGATCACCTCCAGCCGGCGCCGCTCCTCGCGCATCCGCCGTGCGAGCGCGAGTACGGTGGCCTTCGCGACGCGCTCGGGCAGACCGAGCATCGACCCCGACGTATCGACGCAGACGATCGCCGGCCCCCGCTCGATCGGGACCTCCTCGGAGATGGACACCGGGTGTTCCTCCACGTCCTCCACGATCCGCTGCCGGTTGTAGTCGAGGACGAGGAGTTGCCGATGCGCGAGCTTGGCGTAGAACAGCTCCTCGGTCTCCGGCTGCGCGAGGAGGCCTACCTCGCTCGCCACGAGGCTCGTCAGGTCATCGCCGTGGTGGATACCGGTCACCTCGCTCTTTCCGATGCCGACCGGTCTGAGGCGGACCCGGCGCTCGGTGGTGATCCGCGTCCTGCGCTCGGTCACCGAGCGACTCCTGCCCAGGATGGTCGCGAGCCGATCGAGCTCCGGATGATCGTCGAGCATGGCGGCGGCCTGCTCCAGACCGTCGACTGGAAGCTCCTCCCACTCGTGGCGGCCGAGATCCCAGAGCGCGTCCTCGTTTCCGAAGATGTCGCGCACGACACGCTGTTCGCGCGCGAGCCGCGGCACGATCTCCTCCAGCTCGCGGATGAACGACCCCAGCGCCCGGCCCAGCAGCCGGGCGCGATGGTTGCTCCGTTCGTCCTCGAGTCGCTCGCGCCAGCGGCTCCGGATCAGGTCGAATCGCGCCTCGCGGTCGAGCGCGGTACGCGCCCGTTCGACCCGCCCCGCCCCCGCGGTCGTAGGCGGCGCCTCTGAAGCCGCCCGGCGCGCGAAGGCCGCCAGATGCGGTCGGTGTTCGGCGGCGAGCCGCGCGAGCCGGTCGAGATCGGCTCCCGCGTCGTCGAGCGCGCGTTCCTCGTCTGCGAACGGGTCGCGGTGCTCGAGCTCGCTCCAGCGCTCGCCGACCCAGTGCACGGCCTCGTGCGACAGCCGCTCGCTGAGGCGGTCGTTGCCGCGTGTGAGGTGCGTGAAGGTCACGGTGGCGGTGAGCCGATCGAGCGTCCGGGTAACCGGTTCGGGAGCCCGGCCCGTGCCTTCCGGGCGGCTGCCCTCGGCGAAGACGGTGTAGAGACGGTCCTCCAGCGTCGCCCTGATCTCGTCCGGAAGGTGGTCGTCATCGTGATAGTACCGGCAGATGTGCACCTACGCTCCCGAGAGGTCGCTCGTGAACTCGAGGGCGAGCACCCTCGTCTCGCTCAACCGCCGCGCGGTGAGTCGGATCGATTCGAGTACGACCTGTGCGTCTGCGGCCGGAACGAAGAGGTGTTCCCGGGCCGCGTCCTCGAGCGAAGCCTGTTCGCCGAGCAGCGCGTCCAGGTCCTCGTCGATTCGCGACACCAGCTCGTGAGCCTCGGCCTCGAGCGAAGCGCGCTCCTCACCGTCGAGTGCGCGCTCCTCCTCGGTCGTGACCCGCTCCACCGCGGTCTCTATCTCGTACGCTTCCCCGTCCACGTCCAGACCCCACTCGTCGGTGAACCGCACCCGTGAGCGCTGCGATCCGACGAGGTTGCCGCCTTCGTCGTACACGAACAGATCAACGTCGGCCTCTCCGTGCCGCCGCGCCTCCTCGACGTCGCCGTGCCATACGAGCAGCAGCTCCTGCTTCGCTTCGGCGGTGGTGGCCTGTGCCGCAGACTCACCCGGGTGGAGCCGGAAGTACTCGTCGCGGTAGACCACCGGACGCGGTCGCTCTTCGTCGACCAGCTGCGCGCTCAACCTTCGGTGCTTCGCGCGCAGCTCGTTGAGCTGCGACGCGAAGCGCTCGGCTGCGTTGCCACGTCCGGCGCGCTCGGCGAGCTCGTGCGCGACGACCTCCTCAACGCGTGGCCGTTCGGCCAGCGTCGACCACGCGCACGACCGGATGATCGCGCAGTCGATCGCCTCGACGCGTTCGCGTCCGTGGAGTACGGCGCTCGTGCGAAGCAGGCCTGCGATCTTCTTCCACCGACGATCGGAGACGTACACGGGCTGGCCGCCGTCGTCCGGTCGGGCGAGCGACGCCCGGATCGCGGCGATCAGCCCGGCGATCGGCGGGGGGATCACCACCGACGACTCTGCGGCACGCAGCCGGTCGTACTCCTCGTCGGTGAGGCGCAGCTCGGCATCCACCACCTCGCGATACGGGTCGGCGGTTTCGTCGAGCAGTCGGGCGAAGGAATCGGCGTCCTCGACCGGGCCCACGACGAGGCGGATGAGGAAGCGGTCCCAGAACGCGGCCGCCTCGTCGGCGTCTCCCGGCAGCTCGTTGGACGCTCCGATGAAGACCTTGAGCGGGATGCGGATCTCCTCGGTGCCGTTTCGATACCGACGTTCGTTGAGCGCGGTGAGAAGCGCGTTCTGGATGGGCGGGCTCGCCTTCCAGATCTCATCGAGGAAGACCACGTCCGCGTCGGGCAGATAGCTCGTCGTGTTTCGCTCGTACCGGTCGTCCTCGCGCAGCGCGCGGATGGAGAGCGGTCCGAACACCTCGTCCGGCGTGCTGAACCGGCCCATGAGGTAGGAGAACGCGGTCGCGTTGCGAAACGCCTGCTGCAGGCGACGCGCGATGAGGCTCTTGCCGGTGCCCGGCGGACCGAGCAGAAAGAGGCTTTCTCCCGCCACGGCGGCGAGCAGGCCGAGTCGGATCGCCTCCTCTCGTTCGTGGAGGTCTGTGGCGAGCGCTCGCAGGAGCCGCCGGATTCGTTCGTACATTGCTGTAATCTTTGGTTCCGCGCATCGATCTGTCAACCTCGCCGTGCGCGGGTGACACGCCCGGTCGTCTGGGGTAAGGTCGGCACGATGCACGCAGAGAACCACGATCACCTGATCTGGCGAGAGATCGACCGCACGTCGCTGCTCGACGCGCACATCTTCGAGGTGTTTCGGTCGCGACGACGCGCGAGCGACGGCAAGGAGAACGACTACGTCCTCGTAGACTCGCCGGACTGGTGCAACGTGATCGCACCCGTCGAGCGCGAGGACGGCGTGAGCTGTTTCGCGATGGCGAGGCAGTACCGGCAGGGGAGCCGATCGGTGACCGTCGAGTTCCCCGGTGGGCTCGTCGACGACGGCGAGTCGCCGGAGGCCGCGGCGCTGCGGGAGCTCGAGGAGGAGACCGGCTACACCGCCGAGTCGCTTGTGCTCATAGGCCGCGTCAACCCGAACCCTGCGTTCATGTCGAACACCGCGTATACCTACCTCGCGAGCGGGGTCCGTCTCGACCGGGAGCAGGCGCTGGACGAGAACGAGCGGCTCGATGCGCTCCTCGTGCCGGTAGAGGAGGTCGTGGAGCTCGTGCGTCCCGATTTCCACGTCCACGCGATCATGATGAGCGCGCTCCACTGGTACTCGCTCTATCGTGAGGACGGGCTCGACTACGAGGGTCGGCTCGCAAAATGGTCGGCCCGACAGAGCGACGCAACTGCCGGGCCGCTGCACTGAACGCAGAATCTACGAGCAGGAACAATATACACAGGCGTGGCGCCGGGCGCCAGTCCCCCGTTCAGGCTGCGCCCGCAGCCTCGGTACGCAGGATCCGATGCGCTTCGCGAAAGCTCATGAAGCGTTTGCGGACCTCGCTCCAGAGGTTGTACCTGACCGCGCCCAGACTCTTCCAGAACGTCAGCGGCTGCTCGACGTGGGTCTCGGACACCGTGCGATAGGCGGAGTAGAGCCGATAGCTGGGAATCCGCGGCTTCAGATGATGAACGTGATGCACGCCGATGTTGCCGGTGAACCAACGCAGAACCGCCGGCAGCCGGTAGTACGAGGCGCCCTGCAGAGCGGCGTCGATCTGATCCCACTCGTCGTCGTGCTCCCAGTAGCCCGGGTCGAACTGATGCTGCACGTAGAAGAGCCAGATGCCCATCACGCCGGCGATGAAGATGACCGGCAACTGCACCGCCACGTAGGTGGAGAAGCCGAACAACAGCGAGAGCGTCGTCGCGATCGCGACGAGCGCGGCGTTGGTCGCCAGCACGCTGCGCCGTTCCGCGGCTGTCCCGCGCAGTCCGATGAATCGGTTGATGACGACGAAGGTGTAGAACGAACCGACGAAGAACATCACGAGCGGATTCCGGTAGGCCCGGTAGAGGAAGCGCTGCCACCGCGAGGCGTCGCGGTACTCCTCGAACGTCATCGTCGTGACGTCACCGAAGCCGCGGTGGTCGAGCTGACCGTTGGTCGCGTGGTGCTTCAGGTGCGAGCGTCGCCACGGCTCGAACGAGGTGAACGTGAGTACCCCCGTGATGAAGCCGGTGATCCGATTCGCCCGGTTCGAGGGGAAGAACGAGCCGTGGGTGCAGTCGTGGAAGATCATGAAGCTGCGGACGAGAAAGAGCGCGGCCGGCAGCGAGATCGCGAGCGTCGTCCAGTACGGCCAGCCCTGCAGGACCGACACGAACATGAGCACCATGATCGCGAGATACGGCAGAACGCTGTCCGCGATCTGGAGGATGCCCCGCGTCCAGCTGCGCCGCTGGAAGCCCCCCAGCTCGTGGAACCAGGTCGGCCTGGATGTCTGAGGCGACGTGGAAGTGGTATTCGTCATGGATTACCTCCCGTGGTAACCGTGATCAGCGCCGGCCGCGGCTCGAGCGATTGCGGCCCGACCGGCTGCGGCTCGATCGGCTCTGCGGCCGACCGCTCGAATTGCGAGTGTTTCGCTGCGAGTTCGTTCGGGCCGGGGCCGGCTCCTGCCGGGCGCTCGTTCGGTTGCCGCCCTTCGGCGTCGGTTTGCGCCGCTCGACGTGGAACGGATGGTCCCGGTCGAGCACGAGCTCGGCGTCCATCAGGTGCTCGATGTCGCGCACGTAGACCATCTCCGACTCGTCGCAAAGCGAGATCGCGCACCCGGCAGCCCCCGCGCGAGCGGTTCGGCCTATCCGGTGGACGTACGTCTCGGGTTCGTTGGGGATCTCGAAGTTGATCACGTGCGTGATGTCGTCCACGTCGATGCCCCGGCTCGCCACGTCGGTGGCGACGAGCACGTGCACCTTCCCGCTCTGGAAGTCGGCGAGCGCGCGCTGGCGTGCCGACTGCCCCTTGTCTCCGTGGATTGAGTCGGCGTCGATACCCTCGCGAACGAGCACCTTCGCGACCTTCCGGGCGCGATGCTTCGTGCGGGTGAAGACCAGCACGCGGAACATTCCCCGGTCGCGGATGAGGTCGGGCAGGAACGTGAGCTTATCTCCCTGATCGATGTACATCACCGACTGATCGATCTTCTCTACCCGGAGCTCTCCCGACTCGGCGGCGACGTGCTCCGGGTCGCGGAGGAACTCATCGGCGAGCTGCCGGATCGGCCCGGGCATCGTCGCCGAGAAGAGCGCGGTCTGCCGATCCGAAGGGGTCATACCGACGATCCGCCGCACGGCCGGGATGAACCCCATGTCGAGCATGCGGTCGGCCTCGTCGAGCACCAGGTATTCGACCGAGCCCAGGTCCATGTAGTTCTCGCCGATCAGGTCGAGCAGCCGTCCGGGTGTCGCGACGACGATGTCGGGCCGGGATCGCAGCTGATCGATCTGGCGGTTTCGCGAGGCTCCGCCGAAGATGGCTACGCACGAAAGGCCCGAACCGGAGCCGTAGGTTCCCACGCTCTCGACGATCTGGACCGCCAGCTCGCGCGTGGGCGTCAGGATGAGCGCGGTGGGTGCGGCGGCGCGACCCTTCTGTCGTGACGGCCGGATGCGCTCGACGAGTGGCAGGACGAAGGCCGCGGTCTTGCCGGTACCCGTCTGTGCGGTGGCGACGAGGTCGCGGCCGTCGAGCAGATAGGGAATCGCCAGCCGCTGTATTTCGGTCGGTTCGGTGTATCCTGCCTGACCGACCGCGGAAAGCGTCGACTCACGAAGGTCGAGATGCGAGAAACGAGTTGCTGTCATGATTGATCCTCTGTGCGCGCGCCTGGGCGCAAGGCACTGGTAGATTGATACCAGTCAGAAGCGCAGAACACAAAGTGATCGGTGAGACGACTGATACTCGAGCAGTCGGGCTCGATGAGCCCGACCACGCAAATAATGTACACGTTTTCGGTCGGAAATGTAAGTGCTTCCGCCGGCGCCTCCCCGGGCCGCCGGTGCCGTATCGCTGAGCCTTACGACGTCGGCGCGGTGACCTCGACCGAGATGTCCGGCAGCTCGAACTCGTCCCCCGTCTCGCGTACGAGTCGGGCGAGCTCGGCGTGGCAGCGCTCCTTATCGTGCTGGTAGACGGTGTCGTAGCAGAGGTTCGCCTGCTCGTACGGATCCTCGTTGAGGTTGTGAAGGAGCCAGTCGTTGTTCGGTGTGCAGACGTACTTCCAGCCGTCGCGCGTTACGACGCCGCGCCACGCGCGGTTGACCGTATGCCTGTGGTACTTGCGCGGGATCTGCTGGAGGTATGCCGATTGCGGCTCGTGCCGTGCGTCGACGTCGCGATCCTTCAGGCAGTGCGCCGAGTAGTCGTACCCCTGCGCCCACTCCGGCGACTCGATGCCGCAGAGCCCGAGCGACGTTGGCCCAATGTCGATGTGGTTCACCAGCGCGTCCGAGACACCCGTCGGCATCACCTGGTGCCCCTCGACCCGGGACACGACGAAGGGAATGCGGATCGACTCCTCCCACGGGCTCGACTTCTCCCACTGGCCGTGCGAGCCGAGCATGTCGCCGTGGTCGCCGAAGAAGACGACCCACGTCTCCCGGTCGAGGTCGAGCTCCCGGAGCGCCGAGAGGAGTCGGCCCACGTTCCAGTCGAGGTTCTCGATCATCGCGCTGTACCCTGCGATGTCGAGCCGCGCCTCCTCGCGGATCCGCTCGACGTGCGGCACGTTCGGCCGCAGCTCGATTTCGGAGGGCGTGCGCGGCGGCCAGGCGGGCCCGCGTGTCGCGCGCCCGCCCGCGGTGGTGGATGCGACCCCGGGCCCCACGTACGGGCTGTGCGGCGGCTGGACGCTCAGAGCCGCGAAGAACGGCCGGTAGTCGTCGCCGCCCGCGCCTTCCGCGGGCGCCGCCTGTTCACCGGGCGCGCCCTGCTGCCCGCGTGCGCTTCGGCCCGCGTGCTCGGCGATGTGGTCGAGGAAGAGGTCGGTGAGCGCGTCGGTTTCGTACCCGCCCAGCCGGTGCGGCTGCTGGGACGGTGCCTCCGGAGCATCGGAGTACCCTCCGTAGACGTACCCTTCCTCCTGGGCGTTGTTGTTCTCGTAGCCGAGCCAGTAGTCGAAGCCGCCGCGCCGCTCGACGGGGATGTAGTGATCGCTGCTGTTCGACCCGTCGACGTGCCACTTGCCGATCCACGCCGTGTGATACCCGGCCTCGCGGAACGGGGCGGCGATCGTGGGGAGCGCCGGGTCGAGCGGAGAAGGGGTGCGGGTGACGCCGTTCTGATGCGGGTAGGTGCTCGTCAGCAACGCGGCCCGAAACGGCGAGCACCACGGTGCTCCCGCGACCGCGTTGTCGAACCGGACGCCCCGGCGGGCGAGGTTGTCGATGTTCGGCGTCCGCACGTTCGGATCGCCTCGGTAGCCGAAGCTCTGCGCGCGCAGCTGGTCGGCGATGATCCAGATGACGTTCGGACGTCGGTCGGTACGGGCGGTTCCTCGATGTGCGGTGGCCATGCGGGGAGGGTAGCATGAAGGCGCCGCTGCGTGCACGGTCCCCGCGTCGTCGCCAGGCGGCATCTGGTAGCAGCGGCGGCCCTCAATCGATCTCGTACGCGCCGATGGACCACGGATCGGTTCGAGGAACGTCGAGCCGGTCGTAGGTGAACGGCTCCGCGGACGCGGGGTATCCGCCCTGCGTGAGCGATGGCGGCGCGGTCGCGGACAGACTCCACCCGTCGGAGAGGTGCGCCTCGTCGGTTGTGTCGACGAGATGGTTCGTCGAGGAGACGTTGTCGCTCGCCGTCGCGCCCTCCCCCTGCAGATAACTCTCCATCTCTTCGATGTCCGAGGACGCGAGATACCCACCGGTGCCGTCCTGGTAGACGAGGTAGCTCGCGAGATCGAAGAACGCGTTGTTGCGCACGGCCGCCGGGGTGCTCGCGGCATCATCGAGGTAGATGCCTCGTCGTTCTCCGCCGGGGGCCTGCGAGAAGAGGATGTTGCTGTCGATGATCGCGCCGCCGGAGAAGTCGGCGATGGCTATGGAATCGGTGTCGTTCGTGCCGGCGCTTATGGTGTTGTTGCGGATGACCAGCGACGCGCTGCTCGAGCTTTCCACGCCGCGGGAACCGGTTGAACCGGTGCTCCAGCCTCCGTGTATCGCGTTCGAGACGATGCGCGCGGCCGCGCCGTCGGAGACGACCACACCGATCGACCAGTCGCTTCCGCCGCCGCCTTCGATCGTGTTCCCGTAGACCTGCGGAGTGCCGCCTCGAAGACGCATGCCGACCGTACGGCTTCCACCGTCGCCCGAGGCGTAGATGACGTAGTTGCCCTGGATCAGCGGAGAGGAGTTTACGACCTGTACGCCGTTCGCGACCGTGTTCGAGCGCGTTCCGGCGGCGATGGCATTTCGCAGGACGATCGGCTCGGACCCGCCGGTGATCCGGATGCCGTCGGATGCGACCGACCCGGCACCACCGTACACCAAGTTGTACGAGATATGCGGGTCGCCGTTGTCGATGGCGATGCCGGTGCTCTCGTCGATCGCGCCGGTACCATCGATCGTACAGTTGCTCAGTGTCGGCGAAGCGTCGAGGATGGCGACCACGATCACCGTGAGCGCGGGGCCGCTGTTGAGCACGAAGCCGTCGACGACGGTGTCGCGGGTCACCCCGGCTTCGAACCGCAGACTCACCGCGGCGCCGGTGTCCGGGTCTTTCTCCACGACCGTCGGGTAGGACTCAAAGTCGCGGACCCAGGTCCCGTCCCGATACCCGCCGTACAGCGAGATTCCCTCCGGCACGACGATGCTCTCGCCGTCCGGTAGCGTGTAGGTTCCCTCAGCGACGCGCACGTCGGCGGTGAGGTCGTTGTCGGCGAGGAAGTCGATGGCCGCGTTGATCGTCTTTTTCGGCGACTGGGGGAGCCCCGGATTCGCGTCTTCTCCCGAGAGGGCGCTCACGTAGATAACCCCTTCCCGTGCAATCTGCTCGGTCGCGGCGACGATATCCTCGATCGTGTCGCGCAACGGATTCACGCACGACGACACCGTGAGCGCGGAGATCACGACCAAAGCCTTCCAGACGTACTGCCTACTCGACATCGGACCATACCATCCTTCCGAGCTGGTCCTGCGCCGAGGCGGCACGCTCTCCGGACTGCTCGGACGTCGCGAGGTAGGAGAAATCTGCGGCGAGCTCGGGGTCAACGCGCTCGAGGCGTATGAAGTAGTCCGACGAGTCTTCTACTTTTCCGAGCGCGTACTGGGCGCGGGAAAGCCCGAGCAGGGCCACGGCGTTGTCGGCGTCAGCGGCGAGGACCAGGGTGTAGGAGGAAGCGGCCGCCTCGTAGCGCTCGGCCAGGTACTGGACGTTGCCGAGGTTCACCAGGGAGGGAACGTGGCGTCCTGCAGCCAGCGAGCGCTCGAGCTCGCGCTCCGCCTGAGTGAGAAAGCCATACCGTGCGTAGAGCACCGCGAGCCGGTTGCGAAGCGCCCGGTTATCCGGATCCCTCTCGAGCCGCTCGCGGTACGACTCGATCCGCGGTTCGAGCGACCGGAGCGTGAAGCGTTCCATGTCCCGCTCGAACGAGCTCGTGACCTGCGGGATCGGGAACATCGAACGCTCGCGGATCGCCGGCGGCTCGGCGACGGGCGGATAGCGGTTCCATGCCACGTGTACCGGGATCAGCTCGGCCTG
This sequence comes from uncultured Spirochaetaceae bacterium, assembly GCA_964537725.1. Classification (GTDB taxonomy): domain Bacteria; phylum Spirochaetota; class Spirochaetia; order DSM-27196; family SLST01; genus SLST01. Next base: position 35,246 of record CAZICD010000041.1, read on the forward strand.
TCCCTGCGGGTGGAAGCGTCGCCACTGTGCCGCGCCGGTGCTCCACGCCCGGAGGAAATCGCCGTCGAGCTCGGTCACCTCTACGGGCAGCCACGCCTCGCCGTCGATCTCGATGAGATCATTCGCGTCGGCAAAGACCCGTTCGGCCTCGGCAATGGACAGGTCGAGGGCGACCGCCGCGTACAGGTGCCCCGGAATCGTCACGAGCGCGGTTTGCATGCCCGCGGACTCGAGGAGCGAGCAGAAGAGCACCGCGAGATCGTCGCAGTCGCCCGCCCTGTTGGCCAGCGTCTGAGAGGGGAATCGGATATAGTCCTCAAGAAGCTGCTCCCGCGTCGCCTTGTTGTACGGCGTGACCGGATCCTTAACGTAGGCGATACCGTGATCGACGAGCGCGGCGTAGATCGCCATGGACGCGCGTAGATTGGCGTGTGCTGCCCCGAACCGCGAATCGTTCGTTTGCGAGAGCACGTTCGATGCAAGGTTCATCACCGTGGGACTTCGATGAGCAACGAACGCCGCCGCCTTGCGATCGTCGTCCCACACGATCGCGTTCCCGCCTGTGACGATCGCCGGCACGTCCGCCGTTACCGACCGCTTCTCGCCGTAGAGCGAGTAGGAGATCGAGAGATCCCCGCCGACGGTCTGCGATTCTTCCGTTGCGATGGCGGTATCGCTGAGAAGCAGCGGTATCGGCAGGAGCGCTTCTTCTCCGGGCCCGATGGAGTCGGCGTACCTTACGGTCGCCCGCTCGCTGAGCGCTTGCGGCAAGCTGAACGAGATCGATACGTCCCGCACGGCAAACCGCTCGACGTTCCGCACGCGGACGACGCCGGGGGGAGCCCCGGCGTAGTAGGGCGCGAGCGAGGGGTAGATCGTGGGTAGATCCGAACCGACGATGTCGACCGCCGATCGGGAACGATTCGGCAGATGTGCGGTAACGAACAAGCCGGCTTCTACCGACTGCAAGAGGCCGAAGGTGTTTCGGTACGAGAGATCGCCACCGAGGCTGAAGAGCGGCGAGACCGTGTAGCTGATTCCGGCAGCAACATCGGCGTATCCGCTTCCGCCGGTCTCGGTCTCCGCGGTGAAGATCGTCGGCATCAGGAAGGCCTGGGCGTAGCCAGTGGCGATCGACGCCACGGCGCCGAACCGCGGAGTCACGTCGTACCGGCCGGCGAGTCCGGCGCCGCCGTACACCACGTGAAGGCTCGTTTCCGCGTGCACGGGCGTGTAGCCGTAGCCGGCCTCGACGAAGGGGTAGAGCGCAGGCAGTGCGTCGAGGCGCATCCGGCCGCGCAGTTCGGCGCTGCCGCCGATGCCGTACAGGTCGCCGTCGGCTCCGAGCGGGACTCCTGCGCTCGGTGTCAGGGTCAGATCGAGCGTGGACGTACCGAGTGTCGCGAGGTCGGGCGCGTGCGCCTCCTGAGCAAAGCCTGCCCAGGCCAGAACGGTCAAACCCGTTACGAAGAGAATGATTCGATTGGTATCGGACCGGTCAGCCGCGAACACGTCGCAACCCCTCCCCGCCTGCCGTCGCCTCCAAGCGTCAGGCGGCTACCATGCCGACAGGATACGCGGTCGTGTATGGGGTGGCAAGTGGGCCCTCCATGGAGGGCAGAGAGGCGCGCTCTCGCGCTCTGCGCTCGAGCATGCAGTTTCGCTTTCACGAAACTGCCCGAGCGGATTCACTCAGTCGTAGAGGCGCCGACCGGATTCGAACCGGTGAATGGAGGTTTTGCAGACCTCTCCCTTAG
>CAZICD010000042.1:0-36088 GCA_964537725.1 uncultured Spirochaetaceae bacterium
GCCGTCGTTCGCGACGAAATCGGCCCGTACGACCGGCGCAATCACGAGCTGAGCGATCCTATCGCCGTCGGAGATCGTGTACGGTGCGTCGGAGACGTTGAGGAGCAGGACGCGGATCTCGCCGCGGTAGTCCGAGTCGATGGTGCCCGGTGCGTTCAGCACCGTCACCCCGTGTCGGATCGCGAGACCCGACCGCGGGCGAATCTGCCCCTCGTACCCGTCTGGAATCGCGAGGCGGACGCCGGTGGGAACGGCCCCGCGTTCGCCGGGGCCGAGTGTCAAAGGTTCGTCGAGCGCTGCCCGCAGGTCGGCGCCCGCCGCCGATTCAGTGGCGTAGTGCGGGCAACGGCCCTCCGGGTACAGCGCCGGAACCCGGATCATTCGCCGTCCCGGCTCCGGTTCGGGCGGTCGCCCCGGTCGTGATCGCGGCCGCCGCGGCCTCCGCGCGGGCGATCGCCGCCGCCCCTGCGCTCTCCACCGCCGCCTTCGCGGTTCTGGTCGCGCCCGCCCTCTGCCTCGTCGTAGATGAGGCTCAGGTTCACCCGGCCCATCTTGTCGATCTCGATGATTCGGACGGGGACTTCCTGATTCATCTGCAGGATGTCGGTGACCTTTTCCACGCGGTAGGGTGCCATCTTGGAGATGTGCACGAGGCCCTCGCGCCCGGGCAGGTACTCGACGAAGGCACCGAAGTCGACGAGTCGCCGGACCGTGCCGTCGTAGGTGCGCCCGACCTCGGGCTCCTCGAGGAGCTGGAGCAGGCTCGCCTTCGCGGCCTCGGCCGCATCGGCATCCTTGCAGTAGACGGTGACCGACCCGTCGTTCTCGATGTTGATCGTGACGTCGTGCTTCTCGGAGATGCTCTTGATCGTCTTGCCGCCCGGGCCGATCAGCGTTCCGATCTTCTCGGGGTCGACGTGGAAGCTCACGATGCGCGGTGCGTAGCGGCTGAGCTCCGAGCGAGGCGTCTCGATCGCCTTGTCCATGATGTCGAGGATGTGCATCCGACCGCGACGCGCCTGATCGAGCGCGTTGCGCATGACTTCCGGATCGATGTTCTGGATCTTGATGTCCATCTGGAAGGCGGTGATGCCTTCATCGGTGCCGGCGACCTTGAAGTCCATGTCGCCGAGATGGTCCTCTTCGCCGAGGATGTCCGAGAGGACGACGTAGTCCTGGCCGTCGGTGACGAGCCCCATCGCGATGCCGGCGACCGGCTTCTTGATGGGAACGCCCGCGTCCATGAGGCTCAGGGTGCCGCCGCAGACGGTCGCCATGGACGAGGAGCCGTTGCTCTCGAGAATCTCGCTCACCACGCGAAGCGTGTACGGGAACGAGGCGTGTTCCGGGAGCACAGCCTCGAGCGAGCGATGCGCGAGGTGACCGTGACCGATTTCGCGGCGTCCGGTGCCCATCCGGCCGGTCTCGCCGACGGAGAACGGGGGAAAGTTGTAGTGCAGCAGGAAGTTCTCGCGTCCGTCCTGCTCGATGTTGTCGATGATCTGTTCGTCGCGCTGCGTGCCGAGCGTGACCACCGCGAGCGCCTGCGTCTCGCCGCGCGTGAAGAGCGCAGAGCCGTGCGTCCGTTCGAGTACCGGCACTTCGCAGCTGATCGGGCGGATATCTTCGGGGCCGCGTCCGTCGGTGCGGACCTTCTTCCCGAGGATCGACTTCCGGACGATCTCCTGCTCCATATCCTCGAAGAGCGCGGATACCGCCTTGGATGCGTCCACGCCGGTCTGTTCGGCCGCCGCCGCGATCGCGTCGGCGAACTTCTCCTTCGCCTCGCTCTTCACCGCCTTGATGGCCGCTCCGCGGTTCATCTTGCCCTTGACGAAGCACGCTTCCTCGAGCTTCGGATAGGCGAACGCGCGGATGTCGGAGGCGGGCGGGAACTCCGCCGGGGCCTCGGGCAGCGGAAGCTTCTCCTTGCCCGCGGCGGCACGAAGCTCGACCTGGATGCGGCACAGCTCGACGATCGTGGGGCGTGCCTTTTCGATCGCCTCGATCAGCAGATCCTCGCTGACCTGCTCGGCGCCGCCTTCGACCATCGTGATGCCGTCCTTGGTGCCGGCGACGACGATGTCGAGGTCGGAACGCTCGAGCTGCTCGTACGTCGGGTTGATGACGAGCTCATTGTCCACGTAACCGACGCGAACCGCGCCAATAGGTCCTTCAAAGGGGATGTCGCTAACGGTCACCGCCGCGCTGGCCGCGTTCATCGCGAGCACATCCGGGACGTTGATATTGTCCGTCCCCACGACCGTCGGGACGACCTGGATGTCCCGGCCGAAAGCCTTGTGAAAGAGCGGGCGCAGGGGACGGTCGATCAGCCGGCAGACGAGAATCTCGCGGTCCTTGGGTCGGCCCTCGCGCTTGAGGAACCCGCCGGGGATCTTGCCCGCGGCGTAGTACTTCTCGTTGTACTCGACCTGCAGGGGCACGTAGTCGAGGCCGACGACCGGCTCGGAGCCACACGTCGCGGTCGCGAGCACGGCGCCGCCTCCGAAAGTGGCGAACACGGCCCCGTTGGCCTGCTTCGCCATCCTGCCGGTCTCGAGGACCAGTTCGGTGCCGTTGATAGTGAGACTTACACGATGCATTCGATTACCTTCTTGTGTTCTCGCAGCTTGCGAGGTGAGCGTGGCTTCCACTCGATGCGGACGCATGACGCCCGCCGTGTGCCGGAGGGGCGCCAGCTACTTGCGAATTCCGAGCTGCTTGATCAGCGACCGGTACCCTTCGAGATCCTTCTTCGCAAGGTAGTCGAGCAGCCGTCTGCGCTGTCCGACCAGCTTCAGGAGTCCTCGTCGCGAGTTATGGTCCTTCTTGTGAGTCTTGAAGTGCTCTGTGAGTTCGGTGATCCGTTCGGTAAGCAGAGCGATCTGGACCTCCGTTCGTCCGGTGTCCTTCGAATTCCCGCCGTACTGGCCGACAATCTCGCTCTTGCGCTCCTTGGTCAAGGGCATGCAATCTACTCCTTACTCGTTAACCTACGATCTTTGATGACAATATAATGAATAGTCTCCCGGGCTACCAGAGGCCAGCTGAGAGAATTTTCGCCGATTTCGAGCGTCACGCGGCGATCCGGCCGCGGTTCGGGGCCCGCCGGCGTCGGATCCCGGCCGGCCGCGTCGTCGGCCGTGCTCACGAGCTCGACTTCGTACCGTCCCGGCGGGGGCACGAGCTGTCGGCTCCCGGGCAGGAGCCCGCCGGGCCCCTTGACGACGTACGCGCGGTCGGCGTCGATCTCCACCTGCTCGTCGACCACGTCGAGCGCGTACGGCCGGCCGAGCAACGCGGCCGCCGCGGCGAGCTCGCCTTCGAGGATCAGACTCCTGATGCGCGTACTCGAAACGGCGCCCTCGCCGTGCGCAACCGGACCGACCTCCACGACGTCGGTCTTCGTCGCGTGGAAGAAGGCCTCGATCGCTTCGACGTCGGTATCGAGGCGGTAGCCGCACCGGAAATCGTGGCCCACGACGAGTCTGCGCAGATCGAAGCTCTCCGCGAGCGCGCGCAGAAACTCCACCCCCGGCATCAGGCGGAATCGCTCGTTGAAATCGACGAGCACGCTCAGGTCCACCCCCATTTCGCGGAGCGCCTGTCGTTTCTGACCCAGGCTCATGATGAAGCCGGGAATCGTGTCGTGAAGAAGCACCTCGGTAGGATGGCGCTGGAACGTCACGACCACCGAAAGCCACCCGGTATCGACGACCCGCGAGATGAGCTCGCGGTGGCCGGTGTGCAGTCCGTCGAACACGCCGACGGTGAGCGCCGCCGGTCGTCCCGCGTACTCGCCGTCGAGGTTCTCCCACGCGATCTCGGTCAATCCGGACCTCCGCCCGGGATCACCATGTCGTACCCGACGTCGTGCCCGTCCACACCGATGATCGCGATCGCGCGCCCCTCGAAGGTCAGCACGAGTCGCGACGCGGGGCCGTGGTCCTCGAGTCCGAGCTGGTCGCGTCGCAGCCGATGCCCGAGCGATGCCGCTCGCGCGAGCTCCGCGGTGACCTCGAGACGATCCAGCCCGTCGATCGCGGGCAGGACAGCCGCGAGGTCGTGCAGGTCGCGCGGCAGCGCGAGGGCGGCCGGCGTGACGGCGCGCTCGAGGTCGAACGGACCGACCGCAGTCCGCCGAAGAGCGGTGACGTGCGCCGCGCTGCCGACGGCGCGACCGAGGTCACGCGCGATCGAGCGGATGTAGGTCCCCGCCGAGCACACGATCCGCACGTCGAGCGACGCGAGTCCGCCCTCGCCCTCGATGGCCTGCCCGGTCTCGAGCCGTTCGACGGTCACCCGGCGCGTCGAGAGCTCCGGCGTCTGCCCGGCGCGCGCGAGCTCGTGCGCGCGGCGCCCTTCGACGTGCACCGCCGAATAGCTGGGCGGCAGCTGCTCGATCTCGCCCCGGAACGCATCGAGCGCTGCGGCTACCGCGTCGAGCGACGGGCGCGGCGCTTCGGCGGTCGTCTCGCCGGTGAGGTCGTCGGTGTCGGTTTCGTTCCCGAAGGCGAAGGTCGCCTCGTAGCGCTTGGACAATCCGTTGAAGTAGCGCGCGGTACGCGTGGCGCTGCCGACGAGGGCGATGAGCATGCCGGTGGCGAAGGGGTCGAGGGTACCGGTGTGGCCGACCTTCCGCGTGCCGGCGGCGCGCTTCAGCGCGGACAGCGCCGCGAACGACGTGGTTCCGGCTTCCTTGTCGAGAAACACCACCCCTATCGGGCTACGGTCGGCTATGGAATCACCCCTGCGAGACGTGGCCGATGGTTTCGTCGATCGTCCGGTTGACCTTGAAGCCCTCATTGATGCTGTGATCCGCGGCAAACGCGAGATGGGGCGTCGCCTTCAGCTTGAGCTTCCGTCCGATGCGCCCCTGGATGAACCCCGCCGCGTTGTTCAGACCGTCCACCGCGGACTCGAGCTCGCCGCGAGACTTGAACCCCGAGACACGCACCTTGGCGTGCTCGAGGTCCTTCGATACCTCGATCCCGCTGATCGAAACCATCGAATCCACCCGGGGATCCTTGATCTCGTTTCGCAGGATCAGCGAGCTGATCTCCTCTCGCAACAGACTTTCGACGCGTTTCAGACGTACGTTAGCCATTGGGTTCTCCGAGCGTCTTGGCGATCGCTTCCATCTCGAACACCTCGAACTGATCGCCGACCTTGACGTCGTTGTAGTTCTCGATGCCGATACCACACTCATAGCCGGATTCGACTTCCCGCGCGTCGTCCTTGAAGCGCTTGAGGCTCTCGACCTTTCCGGTATAGATCTGCACGCCGTCGCGGACGATGTGAACGCTCGCGTTGCGGCGCACTACGCCGCTGGTGACGTAACAGCCGGCGATCAGACCGATCTTCGGCACCTTGAACGTGTCGCGCACCTCGACCTGCCCGATCGTCTTCTCTTCGTAGTCGGGAGCGAGCATGCCTTCCATCGCGTTGCGGATGTCGTCCACGACGTCGTAGATGATGTTGTACTTCCGGATTTCGACCTTTTCCTGCTCAGCGGCTTGCTGCGCGGTGGGGGTCGGCCGTACGTGGAAGCCGACGATGATCGCGTCGCTCGCCGCGGCGAGGCGCACGTCGTCGTCGTTGATCGCGCCGGCTGCGGCCCGAATGACCGAGAGACGGATCTCCTTCGTCGACAGCTTCTCCAGACTCGCCTGAATGGCTTCAACCGATCCGTGGACGTCGCCCTTGATGACCACACGCAGCTCGTCGACCTCACCCTCCTGGATGCTGTCGTAGAGGTTGTCGAGCGTGACCTTCTTGACGTTCCGCGCTTCCTCGACCTTCTTCAGCTCCTGCCGCTTGTCGCCGACCTGGCGCGCGACCTTCTCGTTCTCGGTGACCTGGAACGGATCGCCGGCCTGCGGGATCCCGGTGAAGCCGAGAATCTCGACCGGCATGGCCGGCCCAGCTTCCGTGACGCGCTCGCCGCGGTCGTTGAACATGCTGCGGACCTTGCCGGGGTAGACGCCTGCGACGAAGCTGTCGCCCACGCGCAGCGTCCCGCGCTGGATGAGCACCGTGGATACGGTTCCGCGTCCCGGGTCGATCCGGCTTTCGATGATCGTTCCCTCGGCGTCGCGATCGCGATTCGCCTTGAGCTCGAGAATCTCCGACTGCAGCACGATCGATTCGAGCAACTCTTCGATGCCCTCGCCCTTGAGCGCCGAAATGTCGGCGAAGAGCGTGCTTCCGCCCCACTCCTCGGGCATCAGGTCCAGATCGGAGAGCTGCTGTTTCACGCGGTCCGGATTGGCGTCCGGGAGGTCGATCTTGTTGACCGCCACGATGATGGGCACCTTTGCCGCCCGCGCGTGGTCGATCGCCTCGCGCGTCTGCGGCATGACACCGTCGTTCGCCGCGACGACGAGCACGACGATGTCGGTGACCTGCGCGCCTCGGGCCCGCATGAGGCCGAACGCCTCGTGGCCCGGGGTGTCGAGGAAGGTGATGACCTGGTCCTCGCGTACGCTCACCTGGTAGGCACCGATGTGCTGGGTGATCCCGCCGAACTCACCGGCAACCACGTCCGCCGAGCGGATCGTGTCGAGCAGCTTGGTCTTTCCATGGTCGACGTGACCCATGATCGTCACGACGGGCGGACGCGAGACGAGATCCTCGTCCTTGTCCGCGTCGGTCTCGATGATCGTTTCGTCGTAGAGCGAGACGATGTTGACCTTGCAGCCGTACTCGTCGGCGAGCAGCGTCGCCGTTTCCGCGTCGATCTGCTGGTTGATCGTGACCATCATGCCCATACCCATGAGCTTTCCGATCAGGTCCGACGCCTTGAGGTTCATCTTGCGAGCGAGCTCGCTCACCGTGATGACCTCCATGATGTCGATTTCCTTCGGAATCGGGTTCGCACGAGGAGCAGACTTCTTCTGCTTGAAGTGAATCTCCTTCTCCTGGTGCTTGTCCCGACGCTGATAGTCACGCTTCTTGGACTTGTAGAACTTCTTGCCTGCCGGCTTCTTGTCGTCCGCCGGTGGCGGACCGCCGCCCGGTCGCGGGCCGCGGAATGGCCGCGGTGGTCCGCCGGGTCGACCGCCAGGTCGTGGAGCCCCGGGGCGCGCGCCGCGCGGGCCGGCGGTACGGGGGGGCTTGGCGCCGGGCTGACCGGTGCCGCGGCCGGAGCGGACCGATTCACGGACCGACGGCGGCGGCTCCTTGTAGTTCGAGACGGTGAAGCGGTTGCGCTTCTGGCCTTCGGCGGAGGGCTTCTTCGCCTCCGGCGCGGCCTTTTTGCCCTGCGCCGCCGGTCCGGGAGCGGACCCGGCTTCGGTCTTCTTTTGGACGGCCGGTTCGGCAGCCTTCGGAGCGGCGCTGGCGGATTCTGTGGCCGTGGTCCGTGTTTCGGCCGTAGCCGAACCGGCGGACTCTTCTTTCCGGTCACCAGCCTGCGATTCAGGTCGAGCCTTCTGCTGAGCCTTCTGCTGAGGCTTCTGCCTCGCCTGCTCGCGTACGGACGGTGGAACCTCGTCGGCCTTGCGCACCACAGACGGCTTGTACTCGCTGGACTCTGTCCGTTCCGACGCCGGTTCACCGGTGCCCGGCTTCTTCTCCGCGGTCGGCTTCTTCGCCTTCGGCTTGGCCTTGCGGCGCACCACGACCCGCACCTTCTTGCGGTCCGCGTCGTCCCCGCCCTGGGCCTCGGCCTCGTCCTTGCGATGTTTGATCAGAGTCGTCTTTGGTTTCTGCTTATCCTGGTCCTCTGCCATACAGCTCCTTTGGCTTCCAAGGCGCCTCAATCAGCCTCGGTATTATCCTCATCCTCTTCGATAATTTCAACATTGTCGGAGATGATCTCCTGGATCGCCGCGACATCCTCTTCGGTGATGCCCTCGAGCTGTCGCAGCTTCTTCTCCGGCATTTCGAGCAGGTCGAGAATGTCGTCGATACCCGCCCCGTTCAGGATTCCGACGACGCGTTCGTTGATGCCGGGCAGTTCGGAGATCAGCGTGATCTCCTCCTCTTCCTCGTCGCCTTCGGCTTCTTCGTCCGTCTCGTCCTCTTCATCCTCGGCCGCGACGACTGCCGCGCCCTCCGGCAGCGCCTCTTCGTCGCCGGCTTCCTCGTCCGCTTCGAGGGGCGCCTGAGCTTCCGTTTCCTCGGCGCCTTCGGCGCCTTCGGCGGCCTCGGTCTCGGCCGGCTCTTCGGACTCGTCGTACTCTTCAGCGTACTCTTCAGAGTACTCCTCGTCCTCGTACTCTTCCTCGTACTCGCCGGCCGCTTCGTCCTCGGTCTCGATGATCTCGACGTTCTCTGCGATGATGCGCCGCAACGTGGACACGTCGTCGCCGGAGAGCGTTTCGATCGCCGTCAGCTCGTCATCGCTCAGGTTAACGAGATCTTCAATGTATTCATAGCCCGCGTTCTCGAGCATCTGCACGATGTGCGGCGGGATATCCGGCAGCTCGGAGATGCGCGTGATCTCGTCCGCTTCCTCGGGCAGCTCGCCGAACAGCGCGCTGACCGCACGCTTGGTCTCCGCGGTGAGGTCCATCTCCGCGAACTGCGCCTGCGTCTTGACGTCGATACTCCAGTCGGCCAGGCGATTTGCCAGGCGCACGTTGAGGCCCTGCTTGCCGATCGCGAGCGAGAGCTGTCCCTCAGGCACGACCGCGAGCGCCTGTCGCTTCGCCTCGTCGAGGATCACGACGTGACTCACCTCCGCCGGAGACAACGCGTTGCGGAGGAACTCGCGCGGGTCGTTGTCGTACTTCAGGACGTCGATCTTCTCGCCCTCGAGCTCGCGGACGATTCCCTGGATGCGGACTCCGCGCAGCCCCACGCACGCGCCGACCGGGTCGACGTCATCGCGATTGGAGTAGACGGCGATCTTCGTGCGGTAGCCCGGCTCGCGGACGATCTTGAAGACCTCCACGGTCTTGTCGTAGACCTCGGGGACTTCGAGCTCGAAGATGCGCTTCACGAACTCGGTGTGGGTACGCGTCAGGACGATCTGCAGGCCGTTCGGGTTCTTGTTGACCTCGTAGATCATCGCCTTGATGCGGTCGTTCGGTCGGTAGACCTCCCGCGGGCTCTGATAGCGCTTGGGCATGATGCCCTCGGTCTTGCCCAGGTCCACGAAGATGTTCCCGTTGCGCTCGCGCTGGTAATAGCCGATGATCATCTCACCGACCTTGTCCTTGAACTCGCTGTAGAGGGTGTCCTTCTTGATCTCGCGCAGCGTCTGGCGCGCCTTCTGCTTGGCGCTCTGGACGGCCACGCGGTCGAACTCGTTCGGGTTGATCTCGATGAGGAGCTCGTCACCGATCTCGCAATCTTCGTTGTAGGCGAGCGCCTCGTCGAGCGCTACCTCGCTCACCGGATCGTAGACGTCCTCCACGATCTTCCGCTGAGCATAGAGTGTGACGTCGGCGCCGTCCTCGCTGAAACGCACGACCGCGTTGTCCGCGGTGCCGTACTTCTTCTTGTACGCCGCGAGAAGGAATTCCTCAACTGTACGACGAACGAGATCCTCGCTGATCCCGTTGTCCTGAACGAGGAGCCGGATGGCATCGCTCAATTCGCTTGACATCGGTCTTACCTGACCTCCTGTGTATAGTCCAGTTTGGCCTTCTGGACGTCCGAGAAGGCGATCTTCACGACGCCCTCCGGTGTCTCGAGTTCCACGTCACGATCGGACACCTCTCCGATTATGCCCGCGACCCAGTCGCCGCGCTCCTGCGAGAGCACCCGTGCGCCCTTGCCGGCAAAGACCGCGAATTCAACGTTGTCCTTGAAGGTGCGGTCGATGCCAGGACTCGCCACCTGCAGGGCAACGTCCCGATCGTCCAGGAGCAGCTCGATTCGGGGGAGCACCGTCTTGTGGACTTCCGCAACATCGTCGATGCTCACGCCCTCCGGTCGGTAGATGACCAGATTCACGTGCGTGCGTCCCTTGACCACGCTGGTGCTCAATTCGACGATCCTGAACCCGACGCCCTGAACGATCTCTTCAAGCTGCTCGTGCAGTGCGCCCGTGGTGTCCGACACGTCCCCTCCTACCCGAACATAAAAAAAGAGTCGGTGGCCGACTCTTCATCGGGAAGACGAACTTGACTAACAGTACCAAAACCGGGTTGCCGGTGTCAACGTCTGGGGGCCAGGAGAGAAGCGCGAAAACCGTGCATCCGTCGTTCGGAGACCTGGCGCAAACGCCTGCCGGCGAGGCGCTGGAGCCGACTCACCGTCGTGCTGCGCGATATCACGAGCAATCTGCCCGCGTCGTCGAGCAGATCGGCGAGCGAGGCGATCTCCTCGTTCCAGCGCGAGCCCGCGGCAGGATCGTCGTCGACGACCACCCACGCGAACGAGCCGGGCTCGAATCTGGAGGCCAGCACGCCCGGGGTAGCCACCGAGATCGCGTCTGCCGCGGTGATTCCGTTGCTCGCGAGGTTTGCGCCGGCGACTCGCAACGCCAGGAGATCGCGGTCGGCGAGCGCGAGCTCGAGGCGCTGTCCGCCGCGCTGCCCCAGCCCGACCGCGACATGCCCCTGGCCGCATCCGTAGAGCAGCGCGCGTCCGCCCGGCTTGTGCTCGGTCAGAAGGTCGAAGGCGAGCGCGGTCCGGTAGCTCAACCCGTCGAACTCCGGCAGGTTGTACGCCGTGCGCATCTCGTAGCGCTTCTTCGGCCCCTGAAACGTCGCGGTCGTTCTCAGAAAGCTCGCCGGGAGGTCGAGGTCGCTCTGGTCCGACTCGGGCTCCTCCGGCGCGACGGAGCACGTGAATATCGCCGCCGCGTGATTCGCGGTTCTGCGTTCGGCGACGATGGAAGCGCGGAGATCGTCGAGAATCGTCGCGAGCAGCTTCGCGAGCGGCTTGACGATCACCACGGCGGCGGTCCCGCCGGCCGCCGTCGCGCGCCTGGCGAGCTGGGTGACGAGCATCCGAATGACGGGCTCTCCGGCCTTCGCGGGCAGATTCGAGACGACGAGCTCCCGCTCTTCCGCCGCGTCGTCGGCGAGCGTCAGCGCGTTGAGCGCCTGAATACGCTCGATGCCGTTCGTGCGGGCGTTCCGCTCGGTGAAGGCGACCGCCCGGGCATCGCGGTCGATCGCGACCAGGTCGGCGTTGGCGGTACCCGCGAGCGGAATTCCGAGCGTGCCCGTACCGCTGCCCAGATCGACGACCCTCGCGTAGTCGTCCGGCTCGAGCTCCTCGGCGATCATCGCGAGCAGGAGGTTCGTGCCGTTGTCGACGCCGGCGCTGGAAAAGAGCGATTGCGAGAGATCGAACTGAAAGACCCGCTTTCGATAGCGGTACTGCACCCTGCGGAAGACGAGCGCGTCGAGGAACCCCTGTTCGGACATACCGGTAGGATACGAAGAGTCCACCGATGAGGGAAAGCCGTCAGTACTCGATCGCAAAGGTCACGACGAGCACATCGGGCGCCCCGAGCTCGATCAGCACGCGCGCGCACGCGTCGGCGGTGGTGCCGGTGGTGAGTACGTCGTCCACGAGGACGACGGGCTCGGGCACCCGCGACCGGCTGCGGGACGAGACCGCTCGCCGCGCGTTGTCGCGCCGGGCGGCGTAGGCGAGTGTCTTCTGCGCGCTGTTCGCGTTCAGACCGAGCAGCGCTCGCACCGGGCGCCCGGCGCGTCGGCCGGCCTCGCGCGCGATCAGATCCGCCGCCGCAAACCCGCGCACGCGCACCGACCGTCGCCGCGACGGTACCGGCACGATGACCGCGTCCTTCGTGCTGTGAGCTCCGATCACCGGGGCGAGGGCTGCGCCGATGAGCCGCGCGAGCGACCGGTGACGTCCGAACTTGTAGGCGCGCACGATGTCTGCAGGGGTGCCGTCGTAGCGGTGCAGCGCTATCGCGCGCCGGAACGCGAACTCCTCGCGTCGGCAGCGCTCGCAGCGTTCGATGTGGCGCGGCAGCGGTATGCTGCAGATCGGACAGCGGTGACGCGGCGCCGGCGGCCTGCTCGCCTCACGGCAGTCGGGACAGACGGCGAGGCGGCGCAGCGGGTCTCGCGCGGGAGATCCGTCATGATCGATGGGCTTCCCGCACACGAGACAGGAGGGCGGCCACACGACATCGAGCAGGTTCATGACCGACCCACGCGGGAAACGCACGCCGTGCTTCGTTTCTGTTTACCATCGTTCGCGGCGGTGCTACTTTCAGAGTCGCGCGGGCAGCCGCGCGCGCCGGGGTGCACGCATGGATCACTACGATTTCATCATGGCCGGAGGCGGGATGGCGGGGCTCAGTCTGGCCTACGCGCTCGTGACCGGTCCATATCCGGATGCCTCGATTCTCATCGTCGACCCCGAGACCAAGGGGGAGAACGATCGCACGTGGTGCTACTGGAGTCGCGAGGACGAGCGGTTCGACCCGATCGCGGCGCATCGGTGGCCACGCCTGCGCTTCGCCACCGACGGCTGGATCAACGACTTTGACCTGGGCGAGTACCGCTACTCCATGGTACGCGGCGCGGACTTCTACGAGGCGGTCCTCGACGTGCTGGAGGCCCGCGAGAACGTGGAGTTCGAACGGGGGCGTGTCCTCACGATCGAGGACGCGGGGGAGCTCGTGGAGGTGGAGACCGAAACGCGCACCGCGCGCGGACGATGGGCCTTCGACAGCCGCTTCGAGCCCGAGGAGTACGAGCGGCGAAGCGAGGAGCGCGCCGGGCAACACCACTACCTCAAGCAGCACTTCGTGGGCTGGACGATCGAAACCGACCGCCCGGTCTTCGAGACCGATCTCGCCACGCTCTTCGACTTCCGCACCCCGCAGCACGACGAGATGCGCTTCGTCTACGTGCTTCCGTTCTCCGAACGGCGTGCGCTCGTGGAGTACACGCTCTTCTCAGCGGAGCTCCTCGAAACGGAGGAGTACACCCGCGCGATCGAGGCGTACCTCGCCGATGTGCTCGCGGTGGAGGGGTACCGTGTCGTCGAGCGTGAGCAGGGTGTGATACCCATGACCGACGAGCCGGTCGACCGGCGCGAGGGGAAGCGAACGCTTGCGATCGGCACCCGCGGAGGGCTCGTCAAGGCGAGCACCGGTTACGCCTTCCGTCGAACGCAGCACGACACGAGCGCGATCGTATCGTCGCTCGAGCGACGCGGGCACCCCTTCGACCTGCCCCGCACGCCGCGGCGCTTCGCCGCGCTCGACACGACGCTGCTGCAGATCATGTACAGGCGGGGCGAGCTCAGCGAGCCGGCGTTCACGTCCATGTTCCGCCGGAATCCCATCGCACGGATGTTCCGCTTCCTCGACGAGGAGGCGTCGTTCGCAGAAACGATCGCCATCATGACCACGGTACCCATCGGTCCGTTCCTCGCGGCGTTCGCCAGAACCCAGATCCTCGGAAAGGTATAGCCATGCTCAGTGAACTCGTATCGGTCTTCCAGCCTCTGAGCCTCGCCGGCGTGCTCACCGGTGTGTGGATCCTCGTGATGATCAGCGTCCCGGTCGTCCGCTGGGTCGCCGGCGAGGGCGCCGAGCACGTGGGTATTGCCGCCGGCGTTTTCGCGCAGGTCGCCGCGGTGATCGCGGCGCTCGCCACGAGCTTCGGCCTCTGGGTCGTGCTGGTCGTCGTGGTCGTGCCGGTGCTCGGCTGGGCAAGCGAGGCGATCGGGTCGCGCGTGGGCGTTCCCTTCGGCGACTACCACTACACCGACGTCCTGCAGCCGCAGGTCGCGCACGTCCCGGTTCTCATCCCGCTCGCGTGGCTGATGATGATGCCGCCGGCGTGGGCGGTGGGAGCGCTCGTGGCCCCCGGCACCCCGCTCCTGCAGTGGGTCGTGGCCGCCGCGGCCTTCACCGCGTGGGACGTCTACCTGGACCCCATGATGGTCTCGTGGGACTTCTGGAGGTGGCCGAAGGGCGGCCGCTATCTGGGGATCCCGCTCGTGAACTATCTGGGCTGGTTCGTCGTCGCCTTCGCGATCACCGCGCTCGTCGCGCTGCTCGGACGGGTCGTGGGGGTCCCGCTCGTCGCCGGCGTGCCGACCGCGCCGCTCGCGCTCGTCTACGCGGTCACCTGGGTGCTCATGCTCATCGGTCAGCTCGCGTTCTGGAGGCTCCGGGCATCGGCGATCGCGGGATTCATCGCGATGGGTGTATTCGTGGCGCTCATGGTGGCAACCGTCGGCCTGTAGGCTGGCGGCGATCGGGCGCCTCCCGGACGTCCCCACCCTACCGGCGGCGCAGCTCCTCCTGCCAGCGCGCGAGGCGCGCGATGGCGTCCACCGGACGCATCTCGTCCAGATCGATCCCGGCGAGCTCCTGGAGGATGAGCTCCCCGGGGTCGAAGAGATCGACCTGTCCCTCCGGCTCGTCGAAGGTCGGGCGCGGCAGGCGGGCTCGATCGGGCTCCTCTCGCGAGAGAATCGCCTCGAGCACTTCCTGCGCGCGACGGATCACCGGCAGCGGCACGCCGGCGAGCTGCGCGACGTGGATCCCGTAGGAGTTGTTGGAGGGGCCCTGCTGCACGCGTTTGAGGAAGACGACCTGCCCGTTCTCGTCGGCGACCGAGAGCGAGAGGTTGACGATCCCCGGCGCGTCGACCGCGGTGAGCTCGTGAAAGTGTGTGGCGAACAGCGTGCGTGGTCGCACGGAGTGCACGAGGTACTCGGTCACCGCCTGGGCGATCGCCATGCCGTCGTTGGTGCTCGTCCCGCGACCGATCTCGTCCATGATCACGAGGCTCGCGCTCGTCGCCGTACGGAGGATGAAGGCGGCCTCGTTCATCTCGACGAGGAAGGTCGATTCGCCTCGCGCGAGATTGTCGCTCGCCCCGACCCGGCAGAAGATCCGGTCTACGATCCCTAGTTCCGCATCGTCGGCCGGCACGTACGAGCCGATCTGCGCGAGCAGCACGGTCAACGCCGTCTGCCTGAGGTACGTGCTCTTGCCCGCCATGTTCGGGCCGGTGATGAGCGCGAAGAACCGGTCGGCGGTGTCGAGCTCGAGCCCGTTGGGCACGAAGGATCCCGCGGGCAGGTGCGCCTCCACCACCGGATGGCGTCCTGCGGTTATGGACAGGCGTTCGTCGGTCGTGATCCGGGGCGCCACGTAGCCGCGGACCGTCGCGGTCTGCGCGAGCGATTGCAGCACGTCGAGGCGCGAGAGGTGCGCGCTCAGGTCGAGCAGGTGCGCGAGCGAATCGGCGACGTGGCTCCGCAGCTCGAGGAAGAGCTCGCGCTCGAGCTCGACGATCCGCTCGGCGGCGTCGTTGAGCGCACCCTCGAGCTCGGAGAGGCGTTCGGTGGTGAAGCGCTCGGCGTTTGAAAGACTCTGCCGGCGGATGAAGTGCTCGGGCACACGGTCGGCGTTCGCCTTCGTGACCTCCAGGTAGTGCCCGATGATCTTGTTATAGCGGACCTTGAGGCTCGCGATGCCGCTCGTCTCGCGTTCGGAGGCGACGTACTCCTCGAGGACCCCGCGCGAATTGTCGCGCAGCCCGTGCAGCTCGTCGAGCTCGTCGCTGTAGCCCGACCGGATCATCCGGCCTTCGGTGAGCAGCGTGGACGGCTCGTCGACGAGCGCGCGGGCGAGCTCGTCGCGGAGCGTCGCGCACGCCGCGCGCCCGGCCTCGTCGAAGCTGCGGCAGTAGTCGAGCCGCGCGAGCGGCCCGGCGTCGAGGATCTCCACGAGGCGCAGCGCGTGGTCGAGCGAGTCGCGGACCGCCACGAGGTCCTTCGCGTGCGCCCGCTCCATCGCGACGCGACCGGCGAGCCGCTCGAGGTCGAGCACCGAAGCGAGCTCTTCGCGCAGCCGGCCGAGCTCGCGCTGGTTGCGGTAGAGCAGCGTCACCTGCTCCTGACGCGCGCGGATTTCATCCGGGTCGCGAAGCGGCGCGAGCAGCCAGCGGCGAAGCAGGCGCGCGCCCATGGCGGTGCGCGTCTCGGTCACCGTCTCGAGCAGCGTGTAGCGGCGCGAGTTGTCGTGGAGATTCGCGACGAGCTCGAGATTGCGGATCGTGCTCTCGTCGAGCCCGACGCAGCTTCGGCTCTCACCCACGCGCAGGTCGCGGACGTGCGAGAGAACGCTGCGCGCGGTGTCGCTCACGTAATCGAGGAGGATCCCCGCGGCGAGCGGTTCCGGCGCGTCCTCGTCGAGTCCGAACGCCTTGAGGTTCATCACGCCGAGTAGCCGGCACACCCGCTCGTGCGCGCTCCGGAGGTCGAAGTTCCAGTCGGGAAAGCGATTGACGAGCATCTCGCCGCGTTCCTCGAGCGCGCGCGCGACGGCGTCGGTGCCGAGCAGCGACTGCTGAACGAGCGCCTCCTGCGGCTGCAGCCGAGCCAGCTCGCGTCGCAGGTGGACCCCTGCCTCGGCCACGGGGGCCGCCGATACACCGAACTCGCCGGTGGAGAGGTCCATGTAGGCGATCGAGATGCTCGTACCGTTCGCCCCCACCGAAACGAGGTAGTTGTTCGCCGTCGCTTCGAGGTAGTCCTCCTCGGTGACGGTTCCCGGCGTGACGATCTGGACGACCTCGCGGTCGGCGAGCCCCTTCCCGTCGGGCTGCTTGACCTGCTCGCAGATCGCCACTTTGCGCCCGGCGCGGATGAGCCGGGCGATGTACCCCTTCGCCGCGTGGTAGGGCACCCCGCACATGGGAACGTCCTGACGGCTCGTCAGCGTGAGACCGAGCAGGCGCGAGGCCTCCACGGCGTCGCCCCGGAACATCTCGTAGAAGTCGCCGAGGCGGAAGAACAGGATCGCGTCCCGGTGCTCGTCCTTGATGCGGGCGTACTGCCGCATCATCGGCGTCGTGTCGGGCATCAGCGGAACCTGGCGAGGAGCTCCTGGGTGATCGCGTCGGTGATGTCTATTTCCGGGCTGTACCAGAAGAGCGCGAGCCCGAGCGCGTCGGCGTCGACGACCATCGTGTAGCCGTTGTCCTGCGCGACGAACTCCGCGGTCTCGTAGAGCTGATTGTAGAACTCCTCGCCGGCGAGCTCGTTCTGAAGCTCCTCCTGGCGGGTGAACCATCGCTCCTGCAACGCGAGGATGTCCTCCTGCAACGCCTGAATGTCCTCACGAAGCCGCTGCGCCGTGCGGCTGTTGCCGCGGTCGATCGCGTCCGCGCGGCGACGCTGGTAGTCGCTGAGCGTGTCCTCGGCGCGAAGCAGGTCCTCGCGGTACTCCTGCTCGGCCTGACGGTACTCGCGGACCGCGGATGAGTCCTGGTAGAAGCTCAGCAGCACCTGCTGGAGGTCGAAGACGGCGACGGTGGTCAGTTGTTCTGCTGCCGCGCTGCCGGCGGAGAGGATCAGGAACAGACCGAGCAGGAGCGCCGGGGCGCGTCGAATACGGCGGGGGTGCTTCATCCTCGTACTCCTTAGAAGAGGTCGGCGCCGATGGAGAAGACGAAGTCGAGTCCACCGGTGGGGCTGTCGTTGAAGTTGAACAGGTCGCCCTGCTGCCATGCGACGCCGGCGTCGGTGATCCGGAAGCGCTTGGCGAGGTAGAGGCGGATGGGAAACTGCGGGATCGTGAAGCGGAATCCAGCCCCGAAGCCGAAGAGCATCTCGCCGAGACCGGCGCGGAAGTCGTTCTGCCCGATCTGTTCGGTGTCGTCCCAGATGCGCACGGCGTCGAAGAACGCGTCTGCCCAGACGACCTGCTCGGCGATCGGGGTGCGCAGCTCGATCCAGTTGTTCCACAACGCCTCGCCGCCGGTGACGGGGTCCCAGCCACGGGCGATGAACATCTGGTTCGTCGCGAGGAGATCTCCTCCGGCGACCGGATCCGGCCATCGCGAATCGGCCCCGCGGACCCAGAGGGTGGGCAGTATGAACGAGATGTCGCTGTGCGCGGCGAGCACGGTCTTGTAGTTCCAGGCCTCGAAGACCGGGACGTCCCAGAGTGTGAGGTAGCCTTCGGCACGCGAGTCGGTCTGGATGTAGTGTCGGTCGCCGAACAGGAACCCGCCGGCGAACGTGACGCCCTGGCTGAGCACGTACCCGGAGGACGGGCTGAGGATCAGCCCGCGACGACGGTCGAGCGTGGAGGTGATGCCCCACTTGTTCACGAGCTGCCAGTCGTCGAGATTCGCGCGCAGGTCGGCGCTGAACGGCCGGACACGGTCCGGATCGTAGCCCACGTAGTTCAGCGAGGAGCGCAGGTTCGTCGACAGCGTGAGCGTGCCGAGCGTCGTGCGGAACCGGTAGCCGGTATTGCCCCCGATTCCGATCGACCACTCGGTGTAGTCCATCAGGTACTCTTCGGGGATCGTCTCTTCGTTCGCCAGCGCGTACTCGTAGTCGGTGACGAGGTCGTACTCCTCGATGAGCTCGGTGGTGACGGGCGCGGGGAAGATATCACCCGCTGCGTAGCCGTCGTACGCGCTTCCTTCCGGTGGGTCCGATCCGAAGACGTAGACGCCCTCGTACGGGTCGGGGACCGCGTTGGGATCGTCGGCGTCGAAGACGGGGGCGAGGATGTCCTGCTGCACGCCCCGGCGCACCGAGCGGTTGACGCTCAGCTCGGCGCCGACCGACCAGCGCTCGCCCGCGAACCAGCGCTCGAGGAAGTTGAGCGTCAGAAGCTGTTCGAACGGCGAGATCTGCGTCTGGAACCCGACCGTCTGGCCCTGGCCGCGGAAGTTGCGGTCGTTCCATCCCACCTGAGCGGAGATGGGGAACTCCGAGCCGCCGCCGAAGGAGACGCCGAAGGTGATGTCGGCGGTCTGCGCCTCCTCCACGTTGATCACGAGGTCCATGAGTCCTTCCACGCTGCCCTGCGGTGTTTCCGGGTTGACCGCGGAGAAGTACTGCAGGTTGTTCAGGTTCTGGACGCCCTCACGGATTCGCGCCACACTGAACACGTCGCCGACCTCGAGCGGGATCTCGCGAAGGATCACGTCGTCGGCGGTCTTGTCGTTGCCGCGGATGATGATGTTCTCGATGTGCGCGCGTGGCTGCTCGGTGATCTGCATCGTGTAGGAGATCGTGAGCGCCTGTTCGTCGCGGTCTTCGGTGACGTTGAACGCGTTGAAGATGTAGCCGTTCTGGTAGTAACGGTCCTGGACCTGCCCGAGACCCTCCTCGAGCCGGATAGCGTCGAGGACCGCGTCCTCGCGCACGCGGACGAGCTCATCGAGCTCCTCGTCGGAGAAGATCGTGTTGCCCTCGAAGTCGATGCCGCCGAAGGTGTACTGATTCCCCTCTTCTACGTAAACGGTGAGGACCAGGTAGGTCCGCTCCTCCTCCTCGTCGCGCTGCGTCTCCTGCGCGATCTCGGTCACCTCCGCGTCGATGTACCCGCGCTCGCGGTAGTACTGCTGGATCCGGATGCGGTCCTCTTCGAGGACGCGGTCCTGGAAGACGCCGGAGTTGAAGATACTCTGCGCCTTGGTCTCCATCTGTCCGCGCAGCGTCGACGCGGAGGCGAAATCGTTGCCCGAGAAGTTGATTTCGCGGACCGTTACCCGACGACCCTCGTTGATCGTGAAGACGACCACGGTGCGCGTCTGTACGCCGTCTTCTTCCTCCTCGACCCGGCTCGAGATCTCGACGTCGGGGTAGCCACGCTCGAGGTAGAGATCGAGGATCGCCTGCTCGTCGACGCGTCTCTTGGCGAGCGTGAGCATGTCGCCCTCGGTGAGGACGATTTCGCTCAGCAGGTCGGCGGTGCGGATACGTCGGTTGCCGACGAAACGGATCTCGTCGATCGTCGGCCGCTCCTCGACGGTGAACTGGACGATGACACCGTCGCCGGTCTCCGGGCGGACGGCTTCGGGGATGATGCTCTGGAAGAAGTCGAGCGCGTAGAGTCGACGCTGAAGCTCGAGGAACCCGGTGTCGGTGAACGGCTGGCCGATGTACGGCTCGACGATGGGATCGAGTTCGCTCTGCGAGACCGACGAGAGGCCGACGAACCGAATGTCGCGGATCGTCTGTCCGACGTACCACTCGCCGTCCTGGGCCGAAATCGGCACGGCGAAGATCATGAGGATGAGCAGGGCTGGCAGAGTGCGTCGCATGAAGTCTCCTGTCACCTGAGTATACCCGCTAGTACGAATAATCCCAGGAGAAGCTGATCGTGTTGTCGGTGAGGAACAGACTGCTCGGATCGCGCGGGAAGAACGTCCATTCGAGCAGGAAGAACGGTGTCTGCCACTCGAGGCCGAGCTCCGACTCGATCTCGATTCCCGCGAGGCTCCGGGTCTCGAGCGCGGAAGATTCCGTCGAGCGCAGCTGGACGAGCAACTCGAGGAAGAGGTCCGTCCCCAGGTATTTCCCCATAAAGAGCGTCGTATTGTCGAGGTACTGTCCAAGAGAGGGGACGCTCGTGTCAAGGGGGTACTCCTCGTCCTGGTCGATGACCCCGCGAAGCAGGTTCTGGAAGAGCTGTGTCCGGATGCTGAACAGGTCGAGCTGCAGGGTCTCCCGGACCGTGCTCTCGAAGCCCTGGATGATGCCGAACTGACTCACGACGTCGCTGGTCAGCAGCACCGCATCCGAGAGGTCGATCGGCTGGCCGCTGTCGCTGACGAAGACGTTTCCGCCGAGGAGCGCGAGAATCGCGGCTTCCGAGAGCGGCGGGTCGCTGCGCCACTGCGGCGTGAACTCTGAGAGCGGACGCTCGTCTGCGACGAGGTAGATCTCCACCGGTCCCTCGTCGGCGACCTCACGGATCTCCGCGTTGACCGAGAGCAGCGGATCGAACTCCTGCTCGTCCTCGTCGAAGGTGATGCGCCCCTCGCGAATGTAGAAGCTGCGGTCGAAGTAGAAGACTTCCCCGCCCTGGATGTCCACGCCGCCGTTGACCGTGAAGCTCGTCGACGCGCTTTCGTAGGTGATGCGGATCGACTCGCCGACGTCGGCGAAACCGCGAAGGATGGGAAATGTGTCGGTCGGCCAGAGGAACTGAACGCCCCTGCCTGTCCGGACGGTGAGGTCGACGCCCAGGTCACTCTCCTCTCCGATCAGCTCCTGGTCGGTCGCCTCGGACAGCGTGATGTTCGTGGAGGAGGCGGTCAGGTCGCCCGAGAGCCTCGTGATGCCGGTGTCGCCGGAGACCACGAGCGTCCCCGCCGCCGTACCGTCCACCGCGACACCGCCGAAGTCGCCGGCGACACGGACGGGACTTCCCTCCACCGTGACGATGGAGACGCGGTACTCCTGCGGGACCCACCGGTCGAGGACCGCCTCCATGCCCACCCGTGCCCGCGCGTCGCCGGCGGGGACGGTTGCCTCGCGTACCGAGAACACCTTCTCGTCGAAGACGATGAAGCTGCGTACCGGACCGAGGACGTCGGGCACCGCGTCGACTCCGGCGGTGACCTGCTCGGCGACGAGCGTGCCGTAGAAGTCCGGGTCGTTCAGAGGGCCGACGATCCGCACGCTGCCGGTCGCGGTGCCGCCGGTGAACGCGAAGCCGGGTGACTCGACGAGTACCCACAGGCGCGCGAAGTCTGCCCAGACGTCGGTGAGGTCGGCTTCGATCGTACCGCCTTCGAGGAATCCGACCGCGTCGAAGTGAACCGGCAGCGGCGCGCCGATGGCCGCGTCGAACCCACCGGCCGCGTCGAGGGTGAGCGAGATGGCGTCCTGCGGACCGCCGGAGGCGGTCGTCGTGCGGTCGCTGCGGGTCACGTCAAAGCTCCACTGCGACGGCAGGTCGGAGCGCACCGGCAGCCCGCCGAGCACGAGTGATCCGGCGAAATCCGCGGTGACGACGTCCGCGAGCTCGGCTACCCCGTCGAACGCGCCCGATGCCTCCACGCTCACGGCGACGGTGCCGTTCTCAGCAGAACGTTGCTCGAGGACACCTGAGAGGGCGAGCGAGCCGTCCTCGAGCGAGAGCTCGCCGCTGAGGTTGCGCGCGCGCGTGCGTACGTAGCGCGCCGACGCGTCGGCGACCGTGATGCCCCCCGGGCCCAGCTCGGCGCTCGCGGCGAGCTCGACCGCGTCGTTGTTGAACTTTCCGTCGACGAGCTCGGCGTCCACCCTGATCGTCGGCGCGTCGAGCGGGCCCTCGACGCCGACCGACCCGGACAGCGAGCCGCGCAGCGTCTCGACGCCGAGCCGCAGCAGAGGCACGAGCGTTGCGGTAGCCTCCGCGCTGAGCTCGCCGTCGGCGTAGGAGGCCGTGATGTCGTACGATTCGGCGCGTCCATCGTCGTCGGCCGCCCCCGCGAGCGAGACCTCCGCGGAACCGGCGAGCGCGTCGAGGTCCCAGGTGAGCGCGCCGCTGCCGGCGAGCGCGGAGTACGGGTCCTCGTAGCCGACGCTCGACAGCCGCGCCCCCGACGGTGAGAACGTACCGGAGAGCGAAACCGCCGCCTCCGGCACCGGTCCGTAGGGGATGCCCGAGGCGACGAGCCGGTCGACGGTGACGTTCCAGTCTTCGGGCGAGAAGAAATAGCCGTTGCCCGCGAAGGCGAGTCGCCCCTCGTCGGCTCCGGCCTCCGTTGGATTCACCGGCAGGGGTATGTCGCCGCTCGCGCGGAAGACGATCTCCTCGCGTTCACCGAAGTAGAATCGCGCGTCAACGTCGTAGAGCCCGCTGATCTCGAGGCTGTTGTCCGGTTCGAGGCGGCCGGTGAACTCGTAGGGGATGCCCTCTACGACCACGTCGCTCGAGAAGCGAACCACCCCGCCCGGCTCGATCGTCGCGGTGAAATCGCCACGACCGTCGTAGCCGTCGTAGCTCGCGGTCAGGTCCCGCACGTCCACCGCGCCGTCGTCGTATTCGAGCGAGAACGAGACGTGGTCCGAACGCCGGGCCGAGTCGTACGCGTAGAACAGCGGCACGTCCACGAAGACGCCGTCGGTCAGATCGACGTCGAGACGCGTATCCACGACCATTCCATCGGGAAGGATCGAGAGGTCGGGCAGCTCGAGGGCGGGGAACGCCGCGCGCTGCAGCGCGATGAGGCGCTCCGGCTCGACCTGCCGCGCGTCCACGCGCGCGGTAGCGAGCGAACCGTCGCCGGAGTGCACCGTCTCGACTTCCAGGCGCGACTCGCCCTGCGTGCCGATCTCTACGGTGAGCTCGGCGGTGGGAGTCGCCCCGAGGGTCACGCCGCCGGCTACGCTGCGGATGCGCGATCCGCCGTAGCGGAACGCGCCGGTGGTTACGCGGATCGTGTCGCCCGACGAACGCAGCTCTGCGTCGAGGCTCAGCGGTTCGATGCCGCCGTAGGTCAGGTTTCGCACGGTGAGCGCACCGCTCGGGCGCAGCGGTGCGAGCAGGAGGGCACCGCTGTAGGTCGCCGAGCCGAGCGCGGTGTCGTACCTCAGCTCGTCGATGTCGACGCCGCTCGTGTCTCCGTCGAATCTCAGCGTCAGATCGCCGTCGGGCACCTCGTCGAAACCCTCGAGGCGGGTGAGCAGCGAGCCGCCGTAGGAGAGCGATTCGGGCGTAACCGTCGCGCTCGCCTGCCCGCGCAGCCGAAGCGCGAGGTACTCGTTCAGCAGGTCGTACTCCCCGGCGAGCGTCACGAGATCGCTGAGCCGGTACCCGTCGGCGAGCAGCCGCGCGTAGAGCTCGCCCGACTCGTCGATGTAGCGTACGTAGATATCGATAGGGTCCCGGTTCTGGACGTTGCGGGCCTCGAGGACGCCGTCGGAGAATCGGACCTGCAGCACCTGCCCGCGCACGGTGGCGACGTCGCTGCGCAGAACCGGCAACGACAGCTCGAGCAGGGTCTCTCCGGAGGCGATGTTGACCGTTCCGGATGCCTCGACGCGGCCGGTCACGTTCGAGACGGGCATGCTCTCGGGCGTTTCGGAGAGACGCACGTCACCCTGCCAGCGAACGTCGACCGTCTCGTCGGCGAGCGTCGTCGCGAAGAACAACCGTTCCATCTCCAGCAGGCCGAGCGACGAGCGCAGGCGCAATTCGATGTTACGGCCGCTTACGACGATGTCGTCCGGAAGAATGTCGGCGAGGGTCGCCCGCGGGATCGCATCGGCGCCCTGCTCGCCGCCCTCGTCGTGCGCGCGGTCACGCGCCGCGGCCTCCTGCTGGCCGAGGAGGTCGGCCACGAGCGCGGTGAGGTCGGTGTCGAGCCGCGTATCCACCGTAATCGCCGTGTTCTCGATGCGGATCTCCGAGAACGCCTCGGCGTAGCGACCCTGCAGGAACCGGACGGGCCTGTAGTAAATGCGGACACGCTCGACGTTCAGCAGGTCGGCGGGTTCGCCCGCGGTGCCGTGCACGGTGAGATCATTGACGCTGAGGTAGCGCAGGATCGACGGTGAGATGCTCTCGTAGGAGACCTGCCGGCCGAGAACGTCCTCGAGCTGCTCTACGGCATCTTCCCTGATCTGTTCGAATCGGCGCTCCAACTCGCTCCGCACGGGACCGAGGATCAGAATGACCGCCGAGAGCAGGAGGACGACCGCCGTGATGCGGACGGCCAGGCGCACTATGGGCCTTTTCAAAGAAACCTTACCACCTTGATCGTCACCTCTCCTGTCTATAGTGTACCACAGCAGATGCTCCGGAAAAAGGCGGTTTCGTGAACGGCAGATCGGGCCCGTTGAAGGGATTCGTTGTAATTGAGGGAATCGATGGCTCGGGGACGACGACGCAGATGCGCCTGCTCGCCGAGCGGTTGCGCGCAACCGGCCGCTCGGCGTGGCTCACGAGCGAGCCGACCGAGCGGCCCATCGGCCTCGTCGCGCGGCGCATCCTGTCCGGTGAGCTCGCGGTGTCGCCGGAGACGGTCGCGCACGTCTTCGCCACCGACCGGTGCGATCACCTCACCTCGCCCGGCGGGATCCGCGAACACCTCGAGCGGGGCGAGATCGTCGTCTGCGACCGCTACAAGTACAGCTCGCTCGCCTACCAGGGGATCGACGCCGACGAGTCGCTCGTCGCGCGGCTGAACGACGCCTTCGACGACCCCGAGCTGGTGCTGTTCCTCGACGTGCCGGTGGACGTCGGAGAGCAACGGCTCGCGAGCCGTCCAAGCCGCGAGATCTACGAGCGCCTCGAGTACCAGGAGCGCGTACGCGCTCGCTACCTCGAAATCCTCGGCCGCGCTCGGGAGGCGACCACCGTGGAGGTGATCGACGCGACCGCCGGCGAGGCCGAGATAGCCGGAAAAATCTGGCGCACGCTCGAAGAGACGTCGATACTGTAGACATGAGCCGATCCGTCCGCATCTTCGCGCTGGCCGCGCTCGTCGCGGTCACCGCCGTCGAGGCGCAGGCGTACCGTCTGATCTACAAGGAACAGCTCTACGAGCTCAACCACCAGCAA
Source organism: uncultured Spirochaetaceae bacterium (assembly GCA_964537725.1). Classification (GTDB taxonomy): domain Bacteria; phylum Spirochaetota; class Spirochaetia; order DSM-27196; family SLST01; genus SLST01. The sequence continues at coordinate 25,214 of CAZICD010000042.1, forward strand.
CTGTACATGTACCCGGAGGACTACGCGGCGAACATCGCGTGGCTCGAGCGGGCGCTCGACGCCGACTTCGCGAACCCGCTCTACGCGCTCGCTGAAATAGAGACGCCGCGCGAGTGGGAGTACTACCGCACCCTCTTCTGGATGCACCTCAACCTCCACCTCGTCGACCAGTACCTCGGCTGGGCGCAGGAGTACGTCAAGCTCGACGCGTACTTCTACAACCAGCCGTGGCGCGAGGACAATCTGGAGAGCCTCCTGCGCGCCGAGAGCCTCTTCTCGCTCGCGCGCTACTACTGGCAGGAGGCGCTGCACTGGAGCGCCCAGGCCGCCAACTTTCCGTGGCTCAACCTGGAGGAGATCCAGGCGTGGGAGGACCAGAGCTGGCGAATCGAGCACGACGAGCTCGACTACGGGGCGATCATCGACCGCCACCAGGAGCGCCTCGAGCGCGTACGCGCCGAATTCGAGGCGATGAACGAGTCGACCTACTGAAGGCGGCCGGCCGTCGTGGCCGTCGGCGCGTCCACGCCGTCGCGTTCCGTCGCCGGACCTGCGCCCGCTCGCCTACACGATCAGCATCGCGTCTCCGTACGAGAAGAACCGGTATCGTTCGCGCACCGCCTCCTCGTAGGCGCGCAGAATGAGCTCGCGCGTGGCGAAGGCGCTCACGAGCATGAGCAGCGTCGAGCGCGGCGTGTGGAAGTTCGTGAACAGCGCGTCCACCGCGCCGAAGCGGTGGCCCGGACGGATGAAGAGGTCGGTTTCGCCCGAGAACGGTTCGAGCCGGGCCGATTGCGGGTTCCACGCGCTCTCGAGCGTGCGCACCGACGTTGTTCCCACCGCGAGCAGGCGGCTCCCGGCGGCTCGCGCTTCGTTCAGCCTGAAGGCGGTCTGCGGCGAGAGGATGCACTGCTCTTCGTGCATGCGGTGCTCGTCCAGGTCTTCCACCCGAACCGGGAGGAAAGTCCCGATTCCTACGTGCAGCCGCACCCACTCCATCTCCACGCCGGCCGCCTCGAGGCGTTCGAGCAGGCCCGGCGTGAAGTGCAGGCCCGCGGTTGGCGCGGCGACCGAGCCTGGCTCGCGCGCGTAGACGGTCTGGTAGCGCTCCTCGTCTTCGGCCTCGTCGTCCCGGTCGATGTACGGCGGAAGCGGCACGTGACCGTGCTCGGAGAAGTACTCCTCCTCGAGCGGCTCGTCGAACTCGAGGTGCACGAACATCTCGCGGTGGCCGACCACCCGTGCCGTACGGCCACCGGGGAAGGCGACCGCTGTGCCCTCGCGCAGCTTCGACGGGCGCTTCGTCATCGCCTCCCAGCGTGCGCGCGCACGCGCGCCGGGGCCGCCTGCCGCGGCCGTGGCAGGGGCAGCGGTCGGAAGCTCGCGCACGAGGAGGAACTCGCGCGGCTTCCCGCCGTCGTTCCCGACGATCCGTCCGTAGAGGCGCGCCTTGCGCACGCGGCTGTCGTTGAAGACCATCACCGTCTGCGGCGAGAGGATCTCCGGCAGATCGGCGACCATCCGGTGCAAGATCGCACCGCTCGCCCGGTCGACGACCATCAGGCGCGACTCGCCCCGCCGGTCGCTCGGGTGCTGAGCGATCAGCTCGTCGGGAAGCTCAAAAGAGAAGTCCGTTGTCTTCATGTGGCAGCTCGAGTCCCAGGTGTTCGTAGGCGCGCGGGGTCGCGACGCGTCCCCGGGGCGTGCGTTTGAGGTAGCCTCGCTGGATCAGGTACGGTTCGTAGAAATCCTCGAGCGTATCGATCGCCTCGCCCACGCTGATCGCGAGCGTCTCGGCGCCGACCGGTCCGCCGCCGTAGGTCGTGATGACCGTGCGAAGGATCGCGCGGTCGTGCTCCTCGAGTCCCTCGGGATCGATGCGCAGGCGTTGCATGCCCTCTTCGACGATCTTCGTCGTGACGCGACCGTCTCCGAGGACCTGCGCGAAGTCGCGCATGCGGCGGAGGATCCGGTTCGCCACCCGGGGCGTACCCCGCGCGCAGCGGGCGAGCAGCTCGATCGATTCGTCGTCCACCCGCATCTCGAGGATCGCCGCGCTGCGCCGGATCACGTCGCTCAGGTCTGCGAGCGAGTAGTAGTTGATCCTCACGGTGATCCCGAAGCGGCTGTAGAGCGGCGCGGCGACGAGGCCGGCCTTGGTGGTGGCGCCCACGAGCGTGAACGGGGGGATGGGAATCCGGATCGTCCGCGCGGCGGGGCCCTGCCCGATCACCCAGTCGAGCTCGTAGTCCTCCATCGCGATGTAGAGCATCTCCTCGATAGCGGGCTTGAGCCGGTGGATCTCGTCGATCAGAAAGACCGATCCTTCGCCGATCGTCGTGAGTATGCCGGCGAGGTCCTTGGGCTTCTCGAGCGCGGGGGCGGAGGTGACCTTGAACTCGCTTCCCATCTCGTGCGCGAGGATGCTCGCGAGCGTCGTCTTGCCGAGACCCGGGGGCCCGCTGAGGAAGACGTGGTCGAGCGCCTCTTCGCGCTCGCGGGCGGCCTGGACGAAGACGCCCAGGTTGCGCTTGAGCTCGGCCTGGCCCTGGAAGTCCTCCAGCCGCTGCGGCCGCAGCTTCGTCTCAACGTGGTCGTCGGTGTCGGGATAACCGTCCTCCCGTTCTTCGGGGGACGCTTCGCCGTGCAGCAGGCTCATCGCTGGTAGTATACCTTACTCGCCCGAGAGTCTGACAATGGCGAGGCGGAAGATCTCCTTTTCCCGTTCAACCGGCGACGCGTCGGCGAGCTCGGTGGCGAGCTGCGAGACGACCGACGCCACCCTCGCCCTGTCGAACCCCATCTCCACGAGCCCGTCGACGAGCTCGGCGTGCGAAGACACCGCCTCCCCCTCCTCGGCGACGAGCTTGCCGCGCAGCGTGAGGATCACCTTCTGCGCGGTCTTGCGCCCGAGCCCGGGCAGCCGGACAAGCCCGTCGACGTCCTCGGCTTCGAGCATCCGGATCAGTTCGCCCGGGCTCGTCGCGGAGAGGAGCCTGACGGCCGCGCGCGGGCCGATCCCGCTCACGCGCGTGAGCTCGAGGAAGACGCGTCGCTCGTCGACGGTGGCGAAGCCGTAGAGCCGCATCTGGTCCTCGCGATGGTAGAGGTAGGTGAACACGCGCACCTCGTCGCGGCTTTCGCTCGAGGCGAGACGGCGAAGCGTGAACCCGGACACCTCGAGCTCCCACTCCACCCCGCCGGTGGAGAGGTGGAGCAGGTTCGGGCCGCGTCCGGTGATCGTTCCGGTGAGACTGTTAAACATCGGCGAGTCGCTCCTGCAGCGGTCGATGGGCGAGATGACAGATCGCCGCGGCGAGCGCGTCGGCGCTGTGGTCGGGTCGGGGGACTTCGTCGAGGCCGAGCAGGACGCGGACGAGCTCCTGGACCTGCTGCTTATCCGCGCGCCCGGCGCCCACGATGCTCTGCTTGATTGCCTGCGGCGGGTACTCGAAGGTGGGGACGTCGGCGAGCGAGAACGCGAGGTAGACGACTCCCCTCGCCTGAGCGACCGGGATCGCGCTCGTTGCGTTTCGCGCGAAGTAGAGCGCCTCCACCCCCGCTTCGTCGGGATGATACTCGGCGATGACCGCCTGCAGTTCGTGGAAGATGGCGCGCAGCCGCATGCCGATGTCGGTCTTCGCCGGGGTGGTGATCACCCCGTGCCGCACGTACCGGTAGCGGGACCCGTCCAGGTCGACGAGGCCCCATCCGGTCGAGGCGAGCCCGGGGTCGATCCCAACGACGCGCGTCATTCTTCCGGTTCGAAATCGTCCGGGATGTCGATGTTCGTCGAAACGTCCTGTACGTCGTCGTTGTCCTCGAGGAGCTCGATGAGGCGCAGCGCCTTCCGGGTGCCCTCGTTGTCGAGCGAGACGCGCGCTTCGGGGATCTGCATGATGTCGGCGTTCTCGTGCTCGTACCCGGCCTGCTGCATGGCGTTCAGGACCGATTCGAAGTCCTCGGGTTCGCAGGTCACTTCCGTCGTGCCGCCTTCGGTCGACACGTCGGATGCGCCGGCCTCCAGCGCGGTCTCGAAGATCTCGTCCTCGTCGTACCGTTCCGCGTCGTAGGCGAGGATGCCCTTGCGCGCGAAGAGGTACGAGACGCAGCCGTTCTCACCCAGGTTCCCGCCGTGCTTGCTGAAGATGCTGCGGATGTCCGCCGCGGTGCGGTTGCGGTTGTCGGTGAGACAGTCGACCATGATGGCGACGCCGCCGGGCCCGTAGCCCTCGTAGGTGATCTCGGTGTAGTCGACGCCCTCGAGCTCGCCGGTTCCCTTCTTGATCGCCCGGTCGATGTTGTCCTTGGGCATATTGGCGTCGCGCGCCTTGAGAACGGCCGTGCGAAGCCTGGGGTTCGCGTCCTCATCGCCGCCGCCCATGCGGGCCGAGACGGTGATCTCCTTGATCAGCTTCGTGAAGAGCTTTCCGCGCTTGGCGTCGGCCGCGCCCTTCTTGTGGCGAATCGTCGCCCATTTACTATGTCCTGACATGTGTCGAAAACGGTACCACCGTGGGGGGGCGGTGTCAATATTGGGCCGATTCGAGATCGGCGAGCAGCGCGGGCACCAGACGCCCGAGCAGGCGGTCGAGAAGGTCCATTCCCCTGCCCGTCGGATACGCCCGGTCGTCGTCGAGCACGAGGAGTCCCTCCGCCTCGGCGCGGGCGAGCTCGGCTGCGAGGCGCGCTTCGTGGCCGCCGCCGCGAATCGCGCGCAGCGGTCCGAGCCCTATGCCGCCTGCCGTCCGAAGGCCGAGCATCACGTACTCGACGAGGCGCTCCCGGGGGCCGAGCTCCTCGCGCTCGGCGTCGAGCGGGTGGCGACGCGCGAGGAAGCGCGCGTGGTCGGCCGGCTGCGTGAGTCGCACCGCGTGGCGGGCGAACCGGTCGGGCGCGTCTGCTGGTGGGACCGCGGGCGGTGGCTCGCCGCGCATCAGCGCGTCGACGGCCGCTTCGTCGAGGGTGGAGACAGCCGAGGGCCCGATTCCCAGGTAGTCGGCTCCGCGCCAGTAGCCCTCGTTGTGGCGGCACTCGCGGCCTGGCAACGCAAAGTTCGAAACCTCGTAGCGGCGAAGTCCGCGACGCTCGATCGCGTCGACGATCCTCGACCACTCCGCGTCGTCGGCAGGCATCCGCACGGCGCCGCGCGCGACCGAACGCGCGAGCGGGGTCCCCTCCTCCACCGACAGCGTGTAGACCGACAGGTGATCGACCCCGAGGTCGACGAGCGCATCGATCGCGTCGAGCATCCCGCGCGTGGACGACGCGGGGGCGCCGTGGATGAGATCGGCGCCGAGCGACCCCGGCCAGCGTCGCCGGATCGTCTCGAGCTCCGCCGTCGAGGTGAGCCTGCGCCCGAGCGCGTCGGCGGCGGAAGCCTCGAGCGTCTGGACGCCCACGCTGAGCCGCGTCGCTCCGGCTTCGGCCAGCGCGTCGAGGGTGTCGGCCGTGGCCGACTCCGGGTTCGCCTCCACGGTGACCTCCATCGGCGACCCGCCCGAGCGCGCCGCGCGCACGAGCTCGGCGAGCCGCCCGGCCGGAAGCACGGTGGGGGTACCGCCGCCCACGTAGACCGTTGTGGCTCCCGCGGCGAATCCGCGCGCCGCGTCCAGGTCCGCGAGCATCGCGTCGGTGATGCGGTCGAGCGCGTCGTGGCGCCAGCGCGCGGTGGTATGGAAGGCACAGTAGCCGCAGCGGGTGCTGCAGAAGGGAACGTGGAGGTAGAGGCCGAGCGGCCTCACGGCCGGCCGAACCGCGAGAGCGGCCAGAATCGGACCGAGACCTTCGCCAGGATGGACTGCGCGTCCACGGCTCCCCAGTGGCGCGAATCGATCGCCGAGCTGCGGTTGTCCGAAATCAGGAAGTACTCGTCGTCGCCGAGCGTGATGGTCTCGCCGGCCGGACCGAAGGGATCGAGCGGCTGCCAGTCGGCCGGACGCTCGTCGGTCACCAGTTCGTACTCGCGCCGGGAGAGCGCGAACTCGCTCACGAACTCGGCGCCGCCCTCCGGGCGCACGTAGGCGATGAACCGTTCGAGGCGAATCGTGTCGCCGGGAAGGCCCACGACGCGCTTGATCTGGAGGACCGAGTCCCAATCGGTCTGCTCTCCCGTTCGTCGGTTCGCGAGCGTCACGAAACGGTAGAACGGATCGGCCAGGCGCGCGAGGAAGCTCTGATCGGGTGCGTAGCCGGGACGCACGGTGACGAGGTCACCGCGGGCGGGGTTGCTCAGCCCGGGAAGCGTCCAGCCGAAGAGCGCCATCCGCGGACCGTAGGCCGGTGGGAGCGTGAAGAGCCGGTCGCCGACCTCGAGCGTCGGTTCCATCGCAACGGATCCCTGTTCGACGGTCGCGACGAGGAGCGTCGTCACTCCTTCGTAGACGACGAACAGGAGCACGAGGAAGAGGACGAACCCCCGGATTCTGCGGCCGATCGAGTCGGTGTCGCGGTAGGTCTGGTATCGCTGCGAGGAGCGGGGAAGCATCTACCGGATTGCCCCGATTCGGTTGATCGGCCAGTACTTGACCATCGCCCGGCCGAGGACGTCCCCGGTGTCGACGGCGCCGAAGTATCGACCGTCCCGCGAGTTGTCGCGATTGTCGCCCACCGGGAGGACGCGGTTCTGCGGGACGTACCACCCGAGCCGGTAGTAGGCGTCGCGGGCTGCGGTCCGCTCGTCGTGGGGATTCGCCTTGAGGAGGAAGCGGGTTCGATGGAGGTCGAGCGCGAAGGGGTCCACGGCGCCGGCCTGCCGCACCGACGAAAGCGCCTGCTCGGCATCGGCGTCCGGTTCCAGGCCCAGCTCGTTGCGCGCGGTGGCCACGCCGGCGGCCGGGTAATCGGCGTAGCGCTCGTCGGGGACGAGACGCCTGATCTCGTAGTCGAGCCCCACCGACGGCGCGAACTCGCGCTCGGCGATCCAGTCGGCCTCACCGGGTGGCCTGATCTCGAGCTCTCCCTCCCGCGTCCGGAACCGGTCGCCGCCCACGCCGACCGCTCGCTTGATCAGAAAGTGCGCGCGCGGCTGACCCGACTCGTCGCGGTCTATGTCGACGATGGAGAGCGTCACCATGTAGAGGATCCGCTGGACGATGTCGAAGGCGGTGCCGCGCGAGATATAGCTGGGGTTCTCGAAGATGATGACCTCGCCGCGTTCCGGCTCGGCGAAGCCAGGCAACTTGGCCACGCCGGGAAGGAGCTCCGGCCCGTAGACGAGCTTGTTGACGAAGATGCGGTCGCCGAGCAGAAGCGTGTTCATCATCGAGCCCGACGGAATGCGGTAGGCCTGCAGCGCGTACTGGTTGATAAGCAGCACCACCCCGGCGGCCCAGAGGAAGGCTTCCAGCCAGTCGACCACGACGTGTTTCTTCTGCTGCTTGATCTTCTTGCGGACGCGGCGACGTTTGCGCCAGGTCAGGAAACGCTCGGTGAGAGTAGTGAGACGGTGAGCCCACGTCGTATCCATCGTGAATGGCAAAATAGCACGCCCCTCGTCGCGTTGACAACCCGAGCAGGGCGTACCTATAATCCGCGCAATGAGCAACGAGGAACAACCCCGCCCCGAGGACATCGAGGTCAGGCTGAAGCCCGTACTCGGGGTCGATCCGACGGTCTACGTGCCGATCGTCTGGGGCGTGCTGTTGCTCGTCGTGCTCTTCTTCGTCCTCGTCTTTCCCGGCATCAGACATCACGGTTCGCTCGTCACGATCGTGAGCTCTCCGCCGCGCGCCTCGGTCGTCGTCGACGGCGCGCGCGTGGGTACCGCACCGGGCACCTTTTTCGTCGCGTCGGGCACACGGGAGGTAGAGGTGCGTCGGCCCGGCTTCACGACGCACCGCGAGTCGGTCGACGTGCGCGGTCGGCTGTTCGGGTCGTGGCTCGCGCCGCGGCGCATGGAGCTTTCCGTGACGCTCTCAGGCGCTGACCCGCAGACGCTCGTCGACCGTGCGCTCGTGGAGTTTTCCGACTGGGGGCTGACCGGCGAGGCGAGCGGACAGTATCAGTTCCCGCCGGTGGCCCGGGCGCTCGCCGCCGACCTCGCTGCCGGCGCGCGGGCGGACGGGCAGGTCGTCCCGGCCGCTCGTACCGCGTGGGACGGCTTCGTATCCGACGCGCTCGCCCACACCGCATCGGAGGCGCAGCTCAACGATCTCGCGGCCGCATCGCTCGGCTTCTCCGGCACCGGGCCTGCAGCGGTACCCGCGGGGATCGCGGCGACGGTGCAGCGCCTCGCGCGCGCGACCGACCGCGGCGAGCTGCTGCCGCTTCAGGTGGCGAACATCCTCGCCGCCGAGCGCGAGGCGCGCCTCGCGCAGACCGCCTGGGTCGAGGACGCCACCGCGCGCGCGCGCGAGCTCGCGTCGCTCGCCCTCGAGGGAGGCATCGCCGCGGCGGGGAACGTTCGCGGTTACGCGCTTGGCCTCGACTTCCTGGAGCTGCCCGGCGGTGAGGTGGTCCTCGGTGGCGAAGACCGGGCCGCCCGAGGCGGCGACATCCCCTACCGTACGACGATCGGGGCGTACGCGATCGGCACAGAAGAGATATCCTGGTCGGCCTACGCCGCCTTCGTCGACGCGAACCCGCAGTGGCGCGCCGACAACCGGCAGGAGCTCGTCGCCGAAGGCCTCGTCGACGCGGGCTACCTCGCCGACCTCGCGGCCATGCGCGCGAACCCCGCGCTCCCGGTGACCGGGGTCTCGGCGTACGCCGCCGAAGCGTTCGCCCGCTGGTATACCGGGCTCCTGCCGTCTGGGTTCGAGGCGCGGCTTCCCACCGAAGCCGAGTGGGCCTTCGCGCTGCGCGTCTCCGGGGATTCGGAGGGCGTGTTCGCCGGGCCCGACGTCCGGGGGCCGGCGCCGGTCGGGAGCGCGGGCGATGCCGGCCCGGTCGAGGCGCTCCTGGGCAACGTGTGGGAGTGGACCGCCGACCCCTTCGCCGCCTACGGGTTCGTGTACGCCGATGCGCCGTCGCGGCCGGCCGCCGCACGCGTCGTGCGCGGCGGAGGATGGGCGACCGACCGAATCACCTTCCAGGCCGGCGACCGCGGCGCTCTCGATCCCGCGTGGTGCTCGCCGTTCACCGGATTCCGGCTCGTCGTCTCACCGACGCGCGAATAGTTCATTAGATTGCAGTGATGGCCGAGGGAACGAAGACGATAGCCCGAAACCGCCGCGCCTTCTACGACTACGCGATCGACGAGAAGTTCGAGTGCGGCATCGAGCTCGCCGGAAGCGAGGTCAAGTCGCTGCGCGCCGGGAAGATCTCGTTCGGGGATTCGTACGCGAGGATTCGCGACGGCGAGCTCTGGATCTCCGGGCTTCGCATCTCGCCCTACGACCAGGCGAGCATCTTCAACCACGATCCGGATCGTGACCGCAAGCTGCTCGTGCACAAGCAGGAGATTCGCCGCCTCAAGCGACGCGTCGACGAGCGCGGATTCACGCTCGTACCGCTGCAGCTCTACTTCAAGGGCGGGCTCGTCAAGGTCGAGCTCGGCCTCGGCAAGGGAAAGCGCGAGTACGACAAGCGCCAGGCGATCAAGAAGCGCGATCAGACGCGCGAGGCTCAGCGCGAGATGAGGGAACGCTCCTGATGGGTGCCACCGCCGAAGAGCTGCGCGCCTTCGCCGTCGCGGTGGCGCGCGAGGCCGGCCAGCTGACGCTGCGGTACTTCCGTGGCGAGTTCGACGTGGAGAGCAAGAGCGACGACACGCCGGTCACCCGAGCCGACCGCGAGGCCGAGCTCCTCGTCCGCCGGAGGATCCGCGAGTCGTGGCAGGACGACGACATCCTCGGCGAGGAGTTCGGCGTCGACGCCGGACGCGGCGGGCGCACCTGGGTGATCGACCCGATCGACGGGACGAAGTCGTTCGTCGCCGGCGCGCCCCTGTACGGGGTGCTCGTCGCCGCCGTTGAGGGCCGCTACGAAGGCGGCGAGCTCGACACGGCGCGCGTGGTCGCGGGCGTGATCCACGTCCCGCCGCTCGCGGAGACCGTATCCGCCGCGCGCGGAGGTGGCGCGCTGTGGGACGCCGGCGACGGGCGCGAACGCGTTGCATCGGTCTCCGGGCACGACACGCTCGGCGGTGCGCGCGTTACCACGTCCGACTTCGCGGATTTCCACCGTCGCGAACCGAAGCTCGCGGCGCGGGTCGACGAGGCGAGCGCCCTCGCGCGCACGTGGGGCGACGCCTACGGGTATCTCCTCGTCGCGACCGGGCGGCTCGATGCGATGATCGACCCGATCGTGAGCCCGTGGGACATCGCACCGCTGCCGGTGATCCTCGAGGAGGCCGGTGGGCGCTTCACCGACCTGGAAGGACGCCCCCTGCTCGCGCCGAGCGCGATGGGCACGAACGGACGGATCCACGACGCGCTGCTGCGCGAACGGTAGCGGCCCCCCGGAACGCCCGCACCGGGCGGTACTCCGGCAGCCGGCGCCGCCTGCCGGTTTGACCGTGACCCGGCGTTTTCGTATCTTACCCTATCGCTACGGGGGTGTACCGGATTCGACTGCGAGCCAGTGGCGATGCAAGGATGCAGGTTGAGCGCTACCTCACAAAACTGGCATTAAACATCTGCCGAAGATACATCAGCAGATTTCGCAATGGCTGCGTAAGTAGCTATATGCGAACAATCGCCGCGTAAGCGGCGACGGGCGCCCGGGGCGCAGTTCTGAGAACCGGGTTGCTTGACACAAAACCAGGGCTTGGTCCGTCGGTTGCTCGGCCGCCGACGGATGACACACAGGTCGGGCTACGGTCGGGTGGGACGTTCCTTTCCTTATCCGATCGGAAACTCAAGATGGAACTAAGCCTGTAGTATCCGGCATCCGGGTTCGTAGGACGCGGGTTCGACTCCCGCCACCTCCATC
>CAZICD010000043.1:0-21501 GCA_964537725.1 uncultured Spirochaetaceae bacterium
ATGATCACCGCGACCATCCACAACAAGCTGCACGTGCCCAACCTGCTCGCGGGCATCCTCACGATGACGATGCTCTATTCGATCAATATCCGGGTACTCGGCAATCGGCCGAACCTGCCGCTCCTGCGCCAGACGACGGTCCTCTCGGTCTTCACCGAGTGGTTCGGCTTCATCCCGGAGGAATGGGCGCTGCTGGTGTTCTTCGTTGCCTTCTCGCTCGTCGCGAAGGTCCTGCTCGACCTCTTCTTCCGCACCGACCTCGGGCTCACGCTCGGGGCGATGGGCAACAACGAGCAGATGGTCATCACGCAGGGCGTCAATCCCGAGGCGCTGAAGCTCATCGGCGTGGGCCTTTCGAACGGCCTCGTCGCGCTCTCCGGCGCCTTCGTCGCGCAGTACCAGGGCTTCGCCGACGTCAACCTGGGGCAGGGCATCATCATCGCCGGGCTCGCGTCGGTCATGATCGGCGAGTTCATCCTCCGGTCGAATCGAATCGGCGTGCTGACGCTTCGCGTGATCCTTGGGTCGATCGCCTTCCGCGGCATCATGTACCTGGGCCGATACTACGGCTACTACGTCAACCTCACGCCGAACGACCTGAAGCTCATCACCGGTATCCTCATCATCGTGTCGCTGATCATCACGCAGCTGCGCAAGCAGAAGCGCGCGAAGTCGATCGATCTCGACCTCGACCACAACCCGAACCAGCCCATCCCGCCCGACGCACCGGGGGTACCGTCGTCGGAGGAACGCCCATGATCAGGCTGGAGAACGTCAGCAAGGTCTTTCACCCCGGAACGCCGAACGAGAACGTGGCGATTCGCCAGGTCGACCTCACCGTCCGCGAGGGCGATTTCATCACGATCATCGGGAGCAACGGTGCCGGCAAGACGACGCTGTTCAACCTGGTCTCGGGTACGATGCCCGTGTCAGCCGGGAGGATCTTCGTCAACGACGTGGACGTCACGAAGCACCCGGAGTACGAACGCGCGAAGTACATCGGCCGGATCTTCCAGGACCCGCTCCTGGGGACCGCGTCCAACATGATGGTCGCGGACAACATGATGATCTGCTACCGCAAGGGCATGAAGGGCCTGCGGATCAGCCTCAACGCGAAGATGCGGAGTTTCTTCCGCGAGAAGCTCAAGGATCTCGAGATGGGCCTCGAGCAACGGATGGACAACAACGTGGGGCTGCTCTCCGGCGGACAGCGTCAGGCGCTGACGCTCCTGATGATGGTTCTCTCCGAGCCGCAGCTCGTCCTGCTCGACGAGCACACCGCCGCGCTCGACCCGAAGAACGCCCAGATCGTGCTCGATCTCACCTCGCGCTTCATCGGCGAGTACGGGCTCACGAGCATGATGATCACGCACAACATGAGCCAGGCCATCAAGTACGGAAACCGGCTGCTCATGATGGACCGCGGGGAGATCATTCTGGACGTGGACGGCGACGAGAAGCGCACGCTCACCGTGGAGAAGCTCGTCGACAAGTTCCACGAGATCAGGCAGGCGGAGCTGGAGAACGACGAGCTGATGCTCAGCAACGGCCGGTAGGCCTCCGCCGCGCTGCGGCCCCGAACCGCTTAACATATGCTGCGTTCTTTCGCAGAGCGCGTCGACGATCGGACCCCGAAAATCCACCACATCTAGCGCAATTCGCTTGTCAGGGCCCCCACAGCTGGTGTACACTCCTTTCTTGCGACCAGGGAGAGGAACTATGAGCGAACACACGATCACGCTGCAGCCCGTCACGTTTCGCGGCAACCGACACGACGACGAACCGGCCGCCGTGCTGCCTTCGACCATCACGAAGCGCGACGGCCGCGTCGTCGATTTCGAGCCCGAGCGGATTCGCCAGGCGGTGGAGAAGTGCTTCACCGCGATCGACAGCCCGCCGTCGGTGAGCGCGGACGAGATCACGAACCAGGTGGTCAACGTCGTCTCCGCGCAGTACCCGGATCCCACCGTCGAGAACATCCAGGACGTCGTCGAGCTCGTTCTGCAGGCGAACGGAGAGTACGCCGCGGCGAAGGCCTACATCCTCTATCGCGCCGAGCACTCGCGCCTCCGTCGCGAGCGACCCGTCCCGGCCGAGGTCCAGAGCTCCTTCGCGGAGGCCGACGCCTACTTCCCCACTCCCATTCAGCAGTTCCAGTTCTACGACAAGTACTCGCGCTTCAACTACGACCTCGGGCGGCGCGAGACGTGGCTCGAGACCGTCGATCGTGCCGTCGACTATCTGCGTGAGCTCTCCGAAGACCGCCTCCCGGCGAGCGACTACGACCGCATCCGCAAGGCGATCCTGAACATGGAGGCGATGCCCTCCATGCGTCTGCTCGCGATGGCCGGCGAACCGGCCCGCCGGAACAACGTCGCGATCTACAACTGCTCGTACCTCCCGGCCGACAGCATCGACGCGTTCGTCGAGGCGCTCATCATCTCGATGAGCGGATGCGGCGTGGGCTTCAGCGTCGAGCGTCAGTACGTGGAGCAGCTGCCGCGCATCAGGCGGCAGACCGGGGTCAGGCGCGAGACCTACGTCGTGCCCGACACCTCCGACGGCTGGGCGAATGCCCTTCGGATAGGACTGGAGACCTGGTTCGCCGGCGAGGATATCGAGTTCGACCTCAGCGAGATCCGGCCCGCCGGCTCGCCGTTGCGCGTGAAGGGCGGACGCGCCTCCGGCCCGGAGCCGCTGCGTAACATGCTCCGCTTCGCCCGCGAACGAATTCTCGCCCGACAGGGCAGCTTCATGACGACCCTCGACGCGCACGACATCATGTGCGCCGTGGGCGGCGCCGCGGTCTCCGGGGGCGTGCGCAGGACCGCGATGATCAGCCTCTTCGACTACGACGATCAGGAGATGCGCCACGCGAAGGACGGCGATTTCTGGATCCACAACAGCCAGCGCTGGAACGCGAACAATTCGGCGGTCTGGCCCGACCGCGAGATCAATCAGGAGGAAGTGTCGCGCTTCGTGCTCGACATGGTCGCCTCCGGGGCCGGCGAGCCGGGCATCTTCAACCGCCGTGCGGCGCTCGCGCAGAAGCCCTCGAGGCGGAAGCCCGCACAGTTCGGCACGAACCCGTGCGGGGAGATCGTGCTGCGGCCGTATCAGTTCTGCAACCTCTCGAGCGCGGTCGCGCGCAGCGACGACACCTACGAGACGCTCAAGGAGAAGGTCGAGGTCGCGACGATCATCGGCACGATCCAGAGCATGGCGGTCGATTTCCCCGGTTTGCGTCCCATCTGGCGCGAGAACTGCGCCGAAGAGCGCCTGCTCGGCGTCGACCTCAACGGCCAGCTCGACAGCACGGCCGCCCAGGACGAGGCGAACCAGCGGCGCCTTCGCGACGCTGTGATCGAGACGAACCGGCGCTACGCCGAGAAGCTGGGCATCCCGCAGTCGGTCGCGACTACCGCGGTGAAGCCCAGCGGCAACTCGAGCCAGCTGCTGAACTGCTCCTCCGGACTCCACGCCCGCTGGTCGAAGCACTACGTGCGCAACGTCCGGGTGAGCGCGCACTCGCCGGTCTACCGCGTGCTGCGCGACGAGGGCGTTCCCATGGATCCCGAGAACGGCCAGACGCGGGACAATGCGACGACGTGGGTCGTTCACTTCCCCATGAAGGCACCCGATGGTGCGGTCGTTCGCGGCGAGCGCAGCGCGCTCGACCAGTGCGACTACTGGCTGCAGAACAAGCGCTCCTACACCGAGCACAACCCGAGCGTGACGATCACGTACAAGCCCGACGAGATCCTTACGATCATGGGGTGGGTGTGGGAGCACCAGGACGAGATTGGCGGGATGGCGTTCCTGCCGTCGTCCGACGCGAACTACCAGCAGATGCCGTACGAGGAGATCACCGAAGAAGAGTACGAGCGGCGCGTGAAGGCGTTCCCGCACGTCGACTTCTCCAAGATCTACCGCTACGAGGAGACCGATCTTACCAACGCCGCGCAGGAGCTCGCCTGCATGGCCGGTCAGTGCGACATCTGATCGTGTAGCCGGCGCGCCCCGCGCCGGCTGCCGAACCGTCTGCTACAGCTTCACACCCAGCCGATCGGCGACCGACCGCACGTGCGCGGCGGCCTGGTCGTACTCGGCCTCGGTCTTCAGGTGCTCGAGCATGACCGGCAGGTCGGGCTCGAGCCCGTCGAGCCGCTCCAAGAGGTGGGCGATGTCGAAGCCGCCGGTGCCGGGGATGCACTCGTCGAGGTGCGTGGTGAGCTGATCTCCGAGGACGATGTCCTTCACGTGGACGCTCACGATCTGCGGGCCGAGCAGGTCGACGAAGTGGTCCACCTCGCTCGCCGATGCAAAGTACTTCGGCGGGCTGTTGATGAGGTTCACCGGGTCGTAGTGGACGCCGAAGCGCGGGTGGTCGACCTGCGTGAGCAGCCTCGCGTAGCTCTCCGCCGACTCGGGGTACATCCAGGGCATCGGCTCGAGGCTCAGATGCGCGGTCTGCGGCGAGGCCTCGTCGATGACCTTCCGGCACATCTCCACGATCGCGGAGAACGTCTGTTCGGTGAGGTCTCCCGCGTCGGGGCCGTCCCACTTCTCGCCTCTGGAGCCGGCGATATTCACCGAACAGCGCGCGCCCAGATCGTCGGCGAGCCTGAGCGCGTCGACCATCTTCGCGAAGGCCGCGTTCGCGGTCTCCCGGTCTCGCGACAAGGGGTTCGACCACGCGCCGACTTCGGCGATCACGATGTCCGCTTCTTCGGCGGCCTGGCGATACTCGGTCCGCTGCGCCGCCGACGCGTCGAGCGGAAGCGGCGAATAGGCCGAGCGGTAGCCCTTTGCGCGCACGGCGGCGATCCAGGCTTCCGGGGATTCGAACGATGACTGCAGGGGGGCTCCAAGTCGCATAGGGCACTCTACCGCACTTGAGGGGGCGGGGGAAGCGTGTCCGGTACCGGCCGACCGAGGCGGGCGCCTACGCGGCCGAGACCATCGACGCGAACTGTTGCGCGTTCTCGACCGCCTGCCCGGCGAAGTGATTGTTGAACGCCACGATCACCGCCTCGGCCTCCCCCGCCATCGACGTGACCGGGCCTACCCAGCTCTGCAGCTCGTCCTCGCGATAGAGGTAGTCGTAGCGGCTGACGTTCGTGCCGCTCCACCACTGTGCGGCGTTTCTGCCGTGGAATCGCACGTACCCCCACGGCGCGGTGAGGCGAGCAGGTGTGCGCGGAAGTCCGTTCAGAGCCGGAAGATCGGGTACGACGAGGCCGAGCCCGCGGCGCTCCATCTCGCGCCAGACCGACTCCTGGTCCCATTCGGCGTTGCGGAACTCGACGAAGAGTCTGCAGTGGGCGAGCGCGTCGGTCACCGAGGCGAGGTACCGCCGGTTCTCCGCCTCGTAGTGGAAGCTGAAGGGGAACTGCAGGAGCACGCCGGCGAGTCTGTTCTCGTGGCCGTGCGAGCCGCCGGGCGCCGTGGACGGGACCGCCTCGAGCGCTGAGACCGCGCTCGCGAATCGGTCCGCTTCGCGGTGCCAGTCGGCGCCCCGGTCGTGCGTGAGGCTGCGGTGCGCCTTCACCGTGAACAGGAAGCCGGGCGGTGTCTTCGCGGCGATGGACCGCAACGACGACGGTTCGGGCTGCCGGTAGTAGGTGAAGTTGAGCTCGGTCATGCGGAACCGGCGCGCGTAGTGCTCGAGGAAGTCGTGGCGCGACGTGCCCGGCGGGTAGACCGGGCCCACCCAGTCGTCGTACGAGTAGCCCGACGTTCCGACGATGATTGCGCCCACGACAGGAGTGTAGCACGCGGACCGATCGTGGTAGTATGCCGGGCTATGCGCTGGTACAAAGGCAACTTCCACTGTCACTCGACCAACTCGGACGGCAACTCGTCGCCCTCAGAGGTCGCCCGTTTCTACCGTTCGGTGGGCATGGACTTCGTTTCCATCTCCGACCACAACAGGCTCACCGCGCTCGCCGAGTACGGCGAAGCAATCGACGACGACGTGCCCGGAATACCGTCGTGCGAGTACACCGGCGAGAAGAGCTGCCACGTGCTCGCGGTGGACGTCGACCAAGCCGTCGCACCGGCCGGCGGCCAGGCGGGCTCCGCTCCGCGAGAGATCCTCCAGGACGGCGTCGACAGGATCAGAACCGCCGGCGGCGTGCCGGTGCTCTGCCACCCGTGCTGGAACTGGGCGTGGGACCACGAGACGCTGCTGCAGATCGAGGGCGCGAACCACTTCGAGGTCTTCAACGCCTCGCCGGACTGCAACAGCTACCCCGGATTCGGCAGGTCGTGCCCCGAGGAGATCTGGGACCGTGTGTTGACCGCCGGGCGACGGATCTACGGCGTGGCGACCGACGACGCGCACTGGCACCGCAGCGCCGAGGGAGCCGGGCGGCTGCCCACGCACCTGATGACCGGCGGGCTGGGGTGGGTCGTGATCCGGGCGGAGGACAACTCGCGCGCGTCGCTGCGCGCGGCCTTCGAGGCGGGTCATTTCTACGCTTCGACCGGGGTCGAGCTGGACAGCTACCGGGTAACGCGCGATGCGATCGAAATAGAGGTCGCGTCGTGGTCGAACGAGCACGCGGTGATCGAGTTCGTGGGGGCGGACGGCGCGCTGCTCGCGAGCGAGCGTGGGCTCGCGGCGTCGTACCGGTTCGGCGGCGGCGAGCGCTACGTGCGCGCCCGCGTCGCCGACACGACCGGCTGCTACGCGTTCACGCAGCCGGTCTTTCCGGACGATCTGGACTCGGCGATCGCCTGGACCGGGTGACCGGCGCCCCTACCGGCCGCCGCTGAGCTTCACCGACGCGACGCTCGCCGGCGCCATGGGCACGACGACCCAGTCCCCGTCGCGGGCCGCGCCGTCGATGGGAGCCGGCGAAACCGCGTCCGGGGCGTCGAAGGTGTTGTGCGCGTCGAGCGCGTCGCCGGCGAGCCCTCGTGCCCCGACGACGTCCCCGGCGTCCGGGGCGAAGATCCGCACCGTCTCGGCGGCGTCGCCCGAGAGGTTCGCGAGGGTGACGAGGATCGAACCGTCGTTCGCCCGCGATGCGGAGCTCGAGATCGCCGGCAGCGTGCGTCCATCGGCATGAATCCGCTTCTCTTCGATCTGCAGGTCCAGCAGCTCGGCGTCCTGGTGACCGGCGAACATCTCGAAGACGTGGTAGGTGGGCGTGCGAAGCATCTTCCCACCGTCGGTCAGGATGACCGACTGGAGAACGTTCACGAGCTGCGCGATGTTTGCCATCTTCACGCGGTCGCTGTTGCGGTTGAAGAGGTTGAGGTTGATCGCGGCGACCATCGCGTCGCGCACCGTGTTCTGCTGGTAGAGGAAGCCGGGGTTCGTGCCCTCCTCCACGCGGTGCCACGTGCCCCACTCGTCGATGATGAGGCCGACGCGCTTGCCCGGATCGTAGCGATCCATGATCGCGCCGTGGACGCGGATGAGCTCCTCCATTCGCAGCGTCTCGGCGAGCGCGGCGTAGTAGTCCTTCGCGCCGAATCCCGTCGCCGGCTTGCGCGAGCCGTCCTCGTTCCAGAGGTTGGTGTAGAAGTGCAGCGCGAGGCCGTGCATGTGGCGCGGTCGTTCGCGCCGGTCGATCTTCGCGATCTCGCGCATCATGACGTCGGTCCAGTGGAAGTCGAACGAGTTGGGGCCGCAGGCGATCTTGTAGAGCGGATCGTCGCCGAAGTTACGGCAGTAGGTTTCGTAGCGCCGGTACTCGTCCACGTAGCGCTCGACGGTCATGTTGCCGCCGCACCCCCAGTTCTCGTTGCCCACGCCGAAGTACTTCAGGCGCCACGGATCGTCGCGACCGTTCTCCCTCCGCCAGTCGGCCATGGGCGATCGGCCCGAGAAGGTCATGTACTCGACCCACTCGGCCATTTCCTGCACGGTGCCGCTTCCCACGTTGCCGCAGACGTACGGCTCGGTCTCCAGGAGCTCGCAGAGCCGGAGGAATTCGTGCGTGCCGAAGTGGTTGTTCTCCGTGACGCCGCCCCAGTGCGTGTTGATCATCGTGGGCCGAGTCCCGCGCGGGCCCACGCCGTCCTTCCAATGGTACTCGTCGGCGAAACAGCCGCCCGGCCAGCGGAGCACCGGGATGCGCAGCTCGCGCAGCGCGTCGAGGACGTCGGTGCGGTAGCCCTCGGTATTCGGGATCTCCGAGTCTTCGCCGACCCAGATGCCCTCGTAGATGCACCGTCCAAGGTGCTCTGAGAAGTGGCCGTAGATGTGGCGCGAGATGGTGCCCTTGTCCGTCGTGCCGAGGATCCCGTTGATCATTGCAACTCCTTCATGCGTCCTGAGTCAGTCCGAGCTGCCCGCGGGCCCGACCATGACCTTCATCGTCTCCGACGGTGAGGAGCTCGCGAACGCGAAGGCCTCCGTCACCGAGGAGAAGTCGTACCGATGCGAGACGAGCGGCCGCAGGTCCACGCGTCCCTCGCTCATCAGCCGGATCGCCGTTGGGAACGTATTACAGTACCGGTTCACCCCGCGGATGTCGAGTTCCTTCTCGAGCACCGTCTCGAGCGGGAACTCGGGTCGCGCGACCTCGGGCCAGCCGACGATCACGACGACCCCGGCGGGAGCGGCGAGGTCGGGGGCGAGCGCGGAAGCCTTCGAGGACCCGGTGCAGTCGAACACCACGTCGGCGCCCATCCCCTGCGTTGCATCGAGGATCGACCGCGCGACGTCGGCGGAGCGCGCGTCGACGGTCGCCGCTTTGCCGAGCGAGCGCGCGAGCTCGAGCCGCTGCGCGTTCAGGTCGACGATGAGACCGGGCCCGGCGCCGTACGCGCTCGCCGTGAGGGCCGTGATGAGCCCGATGGGCCCGGCTCCGAGGACGACGAAGCTGTGCGCCGGGTGGAGACCGGCACGGTTGCACGCCTGAATCGCGACCGAGAGCGGCTCGGCGAACGCCGCCTCCTCGTCGCTCATGTCGTCCGGGATCCGGTGGAGGAAGTCGCCCGGCAGAGCGGCGTACTCGGCGAAGGTTCCGTTCTCCGGCGGGGCCGAGAGGAAGCGGACGCTTCTGCAGAGGTTGTACCGACCGGTCCTGCAGAACCGGCAGCGCCGGCACGGTATGCCCGGCTCGATCGCGACCCGGTCGCCCTCGCGCAGGTCCGAGCCGCTCGACGGCGCGGTGACGACGCGGCCGCACGCCTCGTGGCCCGGGATGTACGGCCGGTCGACCACGAACGGTCCCAGACGGCCCTCGCGGTAGAAATGGATGTCGGAGCCGCAGATCCCGTTCGCAAGCACGGACACCAGCGCCTCGTCGGGTCCCGGGTCCGGCCGGTCGACGGTTTCCAGCCGCAGGTCGCCCGGGCCGTGCAGCACCGCCGCCTGCATCGTTTCGTGTGCCATACCTCGTGCGCTCCTTGCCGCTCTACGAGCATGCCTGTCGCGGTCGCCGGTGTCAAAGCGGTCGGCCGGCGCGTCGGCCGGCGCGGCGCGGCCGCCTTGCCCCGGCCGCGCGATCCGGTGCACGATGGCGCATGGAATCAACCGATCATCGGGTCATCGTAACGGGCGCCGCGGGTACGATGGGGCGCGCGGTCGTCGACGCCTTCGTCGCCGAGGGCATTCGGGTCGCCGCCGTGGACATCAACGAGGCGGGGCTCGAGCCGATCGTCGCTGCGGCCGAGGGCCTGGTCACCGCCTTCGCCTTCGACATCAGCGATCCGGACGCCGTGCACGACGGATTCCGGGCAATCGAGTCGGAGGTGGGCGCCATCGACATCCTCTGCAACAATGCCGGCATTCTGTCGAACAACAAGGCGCTCGATACGACGCCCGAAGAGTGGAACCGCGTCATGGCGATCAACCTCAACGGCGCGTTCTACCTCACGCGCGAGGCGCTGCCGGCGATGCGTGCGGCGAAGTGGGGCCGAATCATCAACACCGCCTCGTACGCCGCGAAGAGCGGCGGGCTCACCGCCGGCACCGCCTACTCCGTGTCGAAGGCGGCGATCGTGGGGCTCACCTTCTCCATCGCCGCGGAGACAACCCGCGACGGCATCACCGTCAACGGAATCGCGCCCGCGTACGTGCGCACGCCCATGGTCACCGAGCAGCTCACCGCCGAGCAGCGCGCGGAGGTGGAGGCGAGGATCCCGGTGGGCCGCTTCTGCGAGCCCGAAGAGTTCGCGCACGCGGTGCTCTTCCTCGCGAGCGAGAAGTCCGGCTTCATCACCGGCGAGATCGTGGATATGAACGGCGGGTTTCACTTCGACTGAGGCAGAAGGGCGGGGGCAGGGTAGGCGCTTGTCGTGGCCTGGTCACCCGGCGCTACGCGGTCGGCGCGCGGCCCGTCGTCGACCGGACGACGAGCTGCGTGTCGAGTAGCGTCTTCAGCGGAACGTCGGTTTCGCCGTGAATCAGGCGCAGAAGCATGGATGCCGCGTTCTCGCCCATCGACTCGAGCGGCTGACGCACCGTCGTGAGGTGCAGGTACTCCGAGAAATCGTGGTCGTCGAAGCCAACGACCGAGACATCCGTCGGCGCGTGCAGGCCGACCTCCTCGATCGTCTTCAGCGCCCCGGTCGCCATCTCGTCCGAGAAAGCGAAGACAGCTGTTGGTGGATCCTTGATGGAAAGGAGGCGGCCCATCGCCTCCGCGCCGCCGGCGAGCGAGTAGTTGCCCGGTACTTCGAGCTCCGGTCGTACGGGGATGCCGTGCTCGGTGAGGACGTCAATGTAGCCCCGGCGACGCTCGCCCGGGGGGCCGAAGTGCATGGGGTCGTCCTTGAGGCCGGAGATCAGCGCGATTCGCCGGTGTCCGAGGTTACACAGGTGTTGCGTGACCATGCGTGCCGCCTCGTAGTTGTTGCAGCTCACCGCCGGGAAGATCCCGGTCTCGCTCTCGATTGTCACGACGGGCTGTTGCGCTTCCTCGAGCAGCTTCAGGCTGCGGTCGTCGACGGCCACCGTGATGAACACGACCCCGTCGGCACGGCGACCGCTGACGAGGCGGTTGAACACGTGGCTCTCGTGCTCGATGCTGTCGACGGTGTAGCGCAGGACGTCGTAGCCTTCCTCCATCAGGATCGCCTCAATCGTGGTCGCCACCTTGTTGTAGAACCACTGTCCGGTCAGCGGGACGACGAGGCCTACGGTCATGCTCCGCCCGGACGCGAGCCTCGACGCGTGAGCGTCGACCGTGTAGTTCAGTTCGCGGGCCACCTGCAGCACTCGATCGCGCGTCGAGGGAACGACGTTCGGTAGACCCCGCAGTGCGCGGCTGACCGTCGCGATAGAAACTCCGGCTGACTTCGCGACTTCCTCGATGGTTACCCGCATGCTGCTCCCTTGTCATGAAAAGGCTTTCATGCCATTAATCCAACGGTCGTGCCCGGCGGACACGACGACCGGAGCACCTATGCATTCTATCGCGTATCATTCGACCGAATCGACCCTCTCGTTCTCGAACGGAGAAGTGGAGGTGCGGTTCTGTCCGCGCACCGGGCGGTGGCGCTCGCTCCACGATGCGCGGGACGGCTCGCCGCTGCTCGACGGCGGTGGGAATCAGGCGTCGGTCGTTCTGACCGTGGACGGCCGGACGACGGCGACGCGGGGCCGCAGCCAATGGCGCTCGCTCGTCGATACCGACGCGGTCGGTGCGCATGCCACGCTCCTCGATGCACGCGTCGAACGCCGGTCCGACGAAGGGCTCGAGACAGCAACGCTGGTCCTGCGTACCACCGACGGTGACTGGCAGATCGACGAGCGCTTCACGCTCGCCGCCGGAAGCGCTCGCATCGAACGGCGCCTCGCGATACGGTACGCCGGTCAGGATGAGGCGCTCCTTCGCGACGTCACGCTGCGCCTGCCTCCGGAGGCGCTGTCCGCCCGCAACGCGTCCGTCCGCGTCGAGGCACCCGGCTACCCGACTCGCACCGGGCACACGGCGAGCGAGTTGCCGCTCGGGGAGGACTGGGACCGAACGATCGGAACGCCGTTCGACGTCGGCTGGGAACCGGGCGTGCTCGGCATCGTGGCAGATGACCTCCCGGTGTCGCTTCTCGCGTGGTGTCACGATGAAGTTGAGCCGGTCATGCTGCGCGTCCGGCGAACCGACTACGGCGTGCAGACTCGCCACCTCGTGCTCGTTGCGGATCGCTTCACGAACGCCCACGTCGTCGAGTGGGGGACGCAGTACATCGAGGTCCACCGGTCGCGGTGGCGGCCGGCGCTCGTGTCGTATCACGAGTGGCTGCGTTCTGTCGGGATCACGGCACCCGAGAGCGCCGAGTGGGCGCGTGACGTCCGCGTCTACGAGGTATTCGTGGGCGAGCAGCAGCTTGCTCCGGGAGTCGTGCGACGGAGCAGGTACCGTTCGCTCGACGACGTGGCGGCCGATCTGCCGAGAATCCGCGACCTCGGATTCTCGACCGTCGAGCTGATGCCGGCGATGCCGTTCCCTTCCTACGCGGTCGTCGACTACTACGACGTCGACGTGCAGTACGGGTCGGCCGCGGGCCTTCGGACGGTCGTGCGGCGTGCCCACGAGCTGGGCATGCGCGTGCTGCTGGACGTGATCGTGCACGGCGTGATGGACCGCGAGCTGGCCCGTGAGGGTGGAAGCGCCCATCACGACACGTGGCTTGCCGCTTCGCAGACGCCCGATCGGCACCCCCTCCGCGACGCGCATCCCGACTGGTTCGTCCGTACCGATGAGGGCGAGCCGGCCGCGACCTACACCTGGTCGTTCGATCACGCCAACCAGGGCTGGCGCGCCTATATTACCGAGGTTTTCGAGCACTATCTCCGCGACTTCGACGTCGACGGGTTCCGCGTGGACGCGCTGACCTGGAATCTCTTCCCCAACTGGGCGACGGGTCTCCCCTACAGGGCGAGCGCGGCCATGTTCGGCTCGCGTGAGCTTTCCGAACGGATGCGGCCCGCGCTGGAAGCGATCCGGCCGGACGTCGTGCTCTACACGGAGACGACGATCGCGGCGTTCCTGCGGGCCTACGACCTCATCTACGACTACGACATCCAGTGGATCTACAGCGCGCTCGTGCACCCGATCTCTCCGCGAGGATACGCCTACACGTTCGCGCACGTCTCCGAGCGGATCGTCGGGGCCGATCTGGGCCCGTGGCTCGCCGACCGACGGCTCGTGCTCCCGGATGGCACCCGAACGATTCACCACGTCGATTCCCACGACTCGCACGAGTGGGGGCGGCTCGGGCAGTATCGCCGCGAGGCCTTCGGCGAGGGCGCCTCGCGCGCGTTCTTTGCGCTCTGCTGCTTCCTCGAGGGCGGCGTCATGGTATTCACCGGCGCGGAGGACGGTTCCGAGGCGTTCTACCGTCGTCTCCTGCGGCTGAAGGCGGAGCAACCCGCCCTGAGCCGCGGGTCCGAGTCGTTCGACGGTGTTACCGCAGACGATCCGCACGTATTCTGCTCGGTGCGCAGCGGGCCGGGGCAGATGCTCCTGCCCGTGATCAACTTCAGTCCGGATGCTCGTCGGGTGACCGTCTCGCTGACCGACCACGCGCTCTTCGGGGCCCCGTCGGCGGCGTACGATCACGTGGCGGAACGAACCGTTGCGATCGAGGCGAAACCGGGGCACGCATGCACCCTCACGCTCGATCTCGACCCGTTTCAGGCAGCTTTGATCGAGCTGCACGCCGCCCCGAGCGCCCCTGCGCAGCGACCGTAGCCGGCCGGCAGCAACTTTTCCTTGACAGCCCGGCATTTTCGGCTGATCATGTAAACGCTTACACGAAGGAGGACCTATGGATAAGCAATTCGGCAAAGCTACGATACGCGCGCTCGGCGTCGCCCTGATCGTCCTGCTCGCGGCCGGGGCGGCCTTCGCCAACGGTCAGCAGGAAGGCGATGCGGAGGGCCCCGTCGAGCTCGAGATGACCACGTTCTGGGTCGGCACCAACCCGCTGCGCCCGTGGGGCGAGATCCTGATCGAAGAGTTCGAGACGCAGTACGAGGGTCAGTACGAGCTGAACGTCATCGAGATCCCGGGCGACGCGGCCCATGAGGACCGCGTGATGGCGAGGGCGGCGGCCGGCGACGTACCCGACATCACGACCGGCAACGTCGGCCTGATGCAGGACCTGCGCGACACCGGGCTCATGCTCGAGCTCACCCAGTACCTGGACGCCGACCCCGAGTGGGGTGACAGCTTCCATCCGAACGCGTTCGACTACTACTACACCGATGACGGAGAGCTCTACGCGCTTCCGTACTCGCGTGACAACGTGGGCATCTACTACAACACGCGCCTCTTCGACGAGGCCGGCGTGGACGAGTTCCCTACGACGTGGGACGAGTTCTTCGACGCGAGCGAACAGCTCAAGCAGTCGGGCGTCATCCCCTTCGCGATGTCGCAGGCGTGGATCGCCGGTCTCATGATGGTCAACATGGTCGGTACGCAGCCGGGCGGCGAAGAGTGGCTGACGACCATGGACTACGAGATGCGCTGGAGCGACACCGAACCCGCGATCGCGGGAGCCGAGCTGTTGCGCGAGTACGTCCAGGCCGGCTACACGCAGGAAGGAACGACGGCAGCGCCGTACGCGGAGGCTGCTACGCTCTTCCTCCAGGGTCAGGCCGCGATGATCGCGAACGGCCCCTGGATGATCAACAACATCAAGGGTATCGGCGCCGAGACGATCGAGGGCTTGTACGATGACGTCGAATACGAGATCTCCCCGGGAAACGGCATCATCTCCATCTTCGGAGAAGCCGCGTTCGCATCGGGAGCCGATACCGAAGCGACGGCCGAAGGCGCCGTTGCCTACCTCAAGCTGGCCACGAGCCGCGAGCAGATGATCAACCAGATGCTGCTCGTCACCCGAGGTGGGACCGTACCGGTCGACCTCACCGAGGAAGAGGCCGAGCAGATCGATCCGCTCCTCGTGTCGATCAACGAGAAGGCCGCTCAGGCGGAGAACACGTTCCCGCACCTGCAGCTCGCCTTCCCGCAGGCGATGTTCGACGAGTTCGTGAACTTCTGGCCGGCGCATATAGACGGCTCGATCACGACCGACGAGTTCCTGCAGGCGCTCGACGACCGTATCGACAGCTACCTGCGTCAGTAGGCAGAGCCTTCAGCGCAAACAGGGAGGCGCCCGACGTCGTCGGGCGCCTCCCCATCCTTACGGCGGACATCCAGGGAGCACGATGGCACGCATGAAACACCGCGCGCTCGCGCGCAGCATCACGATTTCGCTCGTACCCGCAGCGATTCTCTTCAGCCTCTTCTTCGTCTACCCGCTCATCACGCTGGGCTGGAGCAGCTTCACGATCTGGGACCTGCGCCAGCTGGAGTGGAACGGAATAGGCAACTACGTCCGCATGTTCCAGGACGGAGCCTTCCTCATTTCCGTCCGTAATACCGCGATCTGGGTAGGCGTCGCGACGCTGCTGCACGTGCCGCTGGGCGTATACATTGCCGTGACGCTCTCCAAGAACTTCACCGGATGGAAGCTATTCAGGACGTTCTTCTTCCTCCCGAATGTCATCTCAATTGCGGCGTGGTCGATGATGTACCGCAGCGTCTACAATCAGCGCTTCGGTGCCCTGAATGCGCTGCTGGAGTTCGTCGGGCTCGAGCAGTTCACCGCGAACTGGCTCGCCCAGAGCGACACCGCGCTCTTCGCGGTCATCCTGAGCTGGTTCTTCAACATCGGCTTCTATCTGATCATCACCATGGCGGAGATTACATCGATACCAGGAGAGCTCTACGAGGCTGCTGATATCGATGGAGCCACCCCCGGACAGAAGGATCGCTACATCACCTTCCCGCTGCTGCGCAAGATCATCGGCACATGTATGGTGCTCGCTGTCTCTATCAGCCTCGTCGGTTTCGAATACGTCTACCTCATGACCGAAGGCGGACCGGCGAATCAGACGATGACGCTCCCTATGTACGTCTACCGTATGTATCGCCTGCCACAGTATGGGTATTCAAACACGATCGGTCTTTTCACGCTGCTGTTCGGGTTCGCGACGCTACTCGTGATTCACAGATCGTTTCGGATGAACGAGGGGGACCTATGAGCGACCTCGCCGCCAAACGGTCGAACGTCGAGTTCGACGCCATCGTGAAGACGGTTGCCCGCATCGCCGTGCTCACGCTTACGACGATCTTCACCGTACTCCCTCTCGTCTGGTTGATCCTGAGCTCGTTCAAGACGAACGCGCAGATCGTCAACGAGTCGCTCACGTTGCCCAATCCGTGGAACTTCCAGGGCTATCGTGACGCGTTCTCCATGGCGAACCTGCACATATCCTTTCTCAACACGATCATCGTGAGCAGCACATCGACTGCGCTTACGATGGCCGTCGCGATCCTCGCGGCCTATCCAACGGCTCGGTTCGACTTTCCCGGTAATCGCGCGGTCACGGCGATCTTCACGTTGGGGATTTTCGTTCCGCTGACTGCGCTGACCGTCCCCATCGTCATTCTCATTCGAACGCTCGGCCTCTCAGACACGAAGACGGGGCTCATCCTCACGTACTCGTCGCTCTTCTTCCCGATCACCTTTGTCGTTTACCGGGGCTTCTTCCTCAACATTCCAAAGGACCTCGAGAGCGCAGCGCAGATCGACGGTGCGGGGTACTTCACGACGCTCGGCAAGATCGTTCTGCCCATATCCATACCGGCATTCGCCACGGTAATCGTTTTGGTGTTCATTCGAACGTGGAACGAGTTCTACTACGCGTTCCTGCTTACCGGATCGCCGCAGAACCGAACCGTCCAGATGTCGATCCGGTTCTTCACGTCCGCGTTTGATTTCAACTTCCCGGGGCTCTTCGCGTCGCTCTTCCTCGTGATGCTTGTGCCTGTCGTCCTCTACATCGTCTTCCAGGAGCGTGTCGTGTCCGGGCTCACCGCAGGCGCGACCAAATTCTAGGCGGGAATCCGACGTGTATCTGACCGACAACGTCCTGACCGACACAGGCTGGGAGGTGTACGAACGACGCTTCGACCCAGACCAGGTCGTTACGACCGGCAGCAACTTCATGATCGGCAACGGGTATCTCGGGTACCGCGGTACGCCGGCCGAGTGGTCCGCTGAGCAGTACGTCGCGTGCATCGTCACGGACACCTGGGACCGTGCTGCCGACGGCTCGATGTCCGAGCTCTGCAACGTGCCGAATCCGCTCTTCGTGCAGCTGAGCCTGCACGATCGTCCGCTCTCGCTCTTCGATGGACACCACGTCGACTACGAGCGTCGCATCGATGTGCGTACGGGCGTGTTCAGCCGGAACACGACTTGGGCGAGCGCCGGCGCACCGGAAATCACGGTGCGGGAGCGGAAGTTCGCGAGCTACGATAACGTACATCTGGTCGCACTGCTCTACGAGATTGAGGCTATTGAGGATGTCCGCCCCGTGGTGCGCGCCGGAGTGGACGGGAGGGTCTGGAGCCTCACCGGCGATCACTTCGCCGAGACCGCAACGTTCCGGGAAGATGGGATCGTCGGCACCGAGTCCCGCACCGTCGAGACGGGAACGCGGGTCGTGGTCGCGCAGGACTGCGTCGCCTCCGGGGCCACCCCGGTCTCCGTAGACGTTGAGGAGGATGGGACCACGGTGGTCCGTCGCTTCGCCTACGACCTGCGGGCCGGCGAAACGGTATCGCTCGCGATCGTCGCGGCGATCTATCACAGCAACGACGTGGAGGATCCTCGAGGCGAGGCCCTCGGTGCTGTCCGTGCCGCGACAGCCGGCGGTCAGGCTGACACCGTATACGCCGAGCTCTTCGAGCGCCACCGGCGGCACTGGGACGAGATGTGGCGCGCGAGCGACATCGGCATCTCCGACGACCTCGAGGCTCAGACGCTCGCACGCTTCAACGTCTTCCACAATCTGATTCACACTCCCACCCACGCGCGTCTGCCGGTAGGTGCGCGCGGATTGTCGAGCCAGGTGTATCAGGGCGCCGCGTTCTGGGATCAGGAGACGTTCAATCTCCCCATGTTCGTCTATACGCGGCCGGATCTCGCGCGAAGCATCCTCGAGTACAGGCTCGATACGCTCCCGGGCGCGCGGCGCAAGGCAGCAGCGCTGGGCTACCAGGGCGCGTTCTACGCGTGGACGAGCGGCAAGACCGGAGACGAGCTCTTCCCGGATATCTTCTTCACCGACGTCCTGACCGGCCGGCCGATCAGAAACCACTTCAATTGCTGGCAGATCCACATCGCGCCCGACATCGTCTATGCTGTCTGGCAGTACTACGAGGCTACCGGCGACTGGGACTTCGTCGTTCACGCCGGTGCGGAGATCGCGTTCGAGGTCGCGCGTTTTCTCGTTTCACGATGCGTGTACCGCAGCGACCGTGGCCGCTACGAGCTGTTGCGGCTGATCGGTCCCGACGAGTATCACGAGAACGTGGACAACAACGCCTACACGATGCACCTCACCAGGTACGCTCTCGAGAAGGCGGTGTGGATCCACGAGCAACTCTCTCGCCGCGAGTCCGGGCGCTTGGCCGCGCTCGCCTCTCGCATCGGCCTCGAAGATGCCGAGGTGGACGCGTGGCGCGACCACGCTGACAGGCTCTATGTGCCGCAGCCGGACCCCGAATCGCAGCTGATCGAGCAGTTCGACGGGTACTTCGAGCTGGAGGACATCACTCCGGACCGATTGCGTGAGCGGCTGATCGACCCGGGAGAGTACTGGGGGTGGCCGAACGGAATCGCCGTACGGACGCAGGTGATCAAGCAGGCCGATGTGCTGCAGTTGCTGACGCTTCTCGACGGCTTTCCCGGCGAGACCCTTCGTGCGAACTACGTCTACTACGAGCCTCGCACCGAACACGGCTCGTCGCTCAGCCCGTCGGTGCACGCGATCATCGCGCACCGTGCGGGGCTTCACAGGGAGGCGGAGCGGTACTTTCACGAGGCCGCGACGATCGATCTCTACAGCAAGAGCAGGAAGATCGTCAGCGGCGGATCCTTCCTGGGCGGTATCCACACCGCGGCGTGCGGCGGAGTGTGGATGGCGATCGTCCAGGGGTTTGCGGGCTTCCGCGTTCGCGACGGGGCGGTCGAGCTCGACCCGGCGATTCCGGCGAGTTGGGGAACGCTTCGATTCAGCGTGACCTACCGCGGCAGCCGGCTGCACATCCGAATCGACGACTCAGTCGTGAGCGTACACTCGGACGACGCCAACGAGGCGACGGTCACGATCCGCCTGCGGGGGTGTGAGCGCCTCGCAGAGCCGGGGGCCACGGTCGACTTCGCGATCTGATTCTTCGGCCTACTCCACGTCCCAGACCCAGCGCAATGCATCTCCGTCGGCGACGACCCCACACGCCGCCGTCACGACCGCGGGGTCGCTTCCGGCGGCAGGCGCGACTCGTTCCAGCAGAAACCCGTCCGGTGCAATGGTGACGTTCGCGTCAACTACCCAGGGCTCCGTGCTGAGGTTCGCGAGTATGTGCACGTCGCCGTAGACGACGGCGTGACGGTCGGGTTCCACCTCGGCGTAGTCGCGAAGCGGTTCGGCGACGAGCGGGAACGTCTCGGCGATGAGCGTCAGCGTCGCGAGCCACGCGCTCGTCTCCTCGTCGGGCCAGCGGGGTGGACGGCCGGGGCGCTCGGCGAATCGGCGCCACCTTCCGGCAGCGGGCTCCCCTCGCGAGCCCGCGTGATAGGTGATCTGGAAACCGAGCAGCATCGTGATCGCGAGCATCCGGGAGTCGCTCGCCGAGCGCTCGACCGCGAGGTCGTGCCACGTGAACGCCGCCTTGTCGTGGAGCACGTGGTGGGTGAGCGGATAGAAGGAGAGGTCTCGCTGCACGGACGGAGATGCCGAGGTGCGCAACCGTTCGAGCACGCCACGCGCTCTCGGGGCGCCGCCTGTCAGGCCGGTTGTCGTAGTGAACATCGTGGGAGCCGCGTCGTCGAGCCGGACCGCCTCTTCGGAGGATGCCGGGCGCGCGACTCCGAGTCCCGCTTCGACTCGGAGCCCCTCGACGTGGTAGCCGCAGAACTGCGATACCCAGTTCGCGAGGTAGTCGACCGGACCGTTGTCCCATACCTCCGTCGAAAGCGGCACGATCTTCGACACCGCCTTCGCGGCGTCGGCGAGACCCTGCGGAGCGCCGTACGGCCGCGGGCACGCCTCGTTGAAGTCCCAGAACGCGTCCTCGGTGAGGAAGGGCGGTTTGAACGGTCGTGCCGAGAGCTGGTCGATGAGGACCATGTCACACCCCATCTCGGTGAGGCGCTCGATCTCGCGCATCATGAAGTCACGGTGCACCGGGCTCCACATGCTCGCGGTGAATCCGGTCTGCTCGTAGTAATACTCGAGGATGGGAGAGCCGTCCTCGCGAAGCTGCAGGCCCTGCCTCCCGTGTTCGGCGAGCATGGGGCTGTCGGTGCACCACCACGTGTAGTTCGTGTAGAGCAGCGTGCGCCGGTCGGCCTCGCGCGTCGAGCGCATCGCGTCCGCGAAGTCCTCTTCCGTACCGAACGAGGGATGAGGTGGCAGGTGAACCGGATAGTAGCGGTCAAAGCCGTTCGGCAGGTAGCTCGAGTAGTGAACGGTCGCGTTCCGCGGAACGTCGCGAGCGAGTCGACGCGCGTCTTCGGCGGAATAGACCTCGCAGTGCGCCACGATGCTCCTCGCGAAATCCTTCCACGAGGCCGGCATCTTCTCCTCGAGCGTCCGTGAGATGCCGTTCGCGTGCGCGTAGTCGTCGAGGGCCGACACCAGGTCCTGTTCCACCGTGATCCGGTAGGTCGGGGTCACGATCTCGTCACCGCGCTCGAGCCAGACGTGGTGCCCGTGCGAGAGCTCACCCAGAGACGCAGACGCCGGTCGCAGCCCGCCGACCGCGAGGCGGGCCGGAACGAGGAAGGGGTCCGCGTTGCTGAAGGGATCGCGCCGCGCGATGTTCTGCTCGCCCCGGAACGAGAGCGTGGCGTCATCAGTCTCAAGGTGCATGAAATCCATGGGACCCGGGTAGCCGGTCTCGACTCGCTTCGCCCGTGCGAAGAAGCCCGGCCCCAGGTTGACGCCGTACGTCTTCGGGAAGAGAAACCGTCGCAGCCCCTTCGTCGAGAAACGAAGCGCGTGCGGGAGGAATACGTACTTCACGATCCGGGCCGATCTGTTTCCTACGCGTGCCGACAGAGCAACCGACGTTGCGCCGCAGGCGAGTCGCACCTCCACGGCGAGGTCGTCGCTCTCGTAGGCCAGATTCAGCGTGGACGAGGTATCGTCCCACGTGACCTCCGGTTCCGGGAGGTTGCCCGAGAACGCGACCTGCCCGTCGGCGTACCTGATCCGCCAGAGGTCGGTGGAGGCCGCGGGGTCGAGCATCTCATGGCGGTTACCGTTGTCCGGACCCACCCGGAGTCCGACCAACTCCCCGCGCGGACCGAGCGAAAACTCGTACGAGGATGACGAGATGCAACGCGATTCACGATCGTAGGTGACGGTTGGTGCGGGCATTTCCCAGTCTCTCTGATATGATGGTTGCTGTCAACAATCGAGGTCGAGTTCCGTCGTCGAGGAGGTGGCATGGA
>CAZICD010000043.1:21601-35652 GCA_964537725.1 uncultured Spirochaetaceae bacterium
ACCGCGCCGCGCCGGATAGGAGTGCGCGGGCTGCGCAGGGCAGGCGCAGCACGGCCGTACGTCGTCCCGGGACCACCGCGATTGCGGTCGGATCGTCGGCGCGCTATGCTGTGCGGCATGAGACGCATTCTGGTTCTGTTGGTCCTGCTCGCGATCGCCGCGTCGACCGGCGCGTTCGCGCAGACCGGTTCGGCCGCGCTGGGGGTCGGCGCCGGCTTCGTCGTCCCGCCGCCTGCGGTCGACGGCGGTCGCGACCCGGCGTTCGCCTGGGGCTTCCACGTGAACATCCCCATCCTGAGCACGCTCCACCTCTCGCCGTCGTCCGAGATCTACCGTAGCGGCGACACGTACGCCACCGACAACGCGCTCTCGTTCAAGTTCATGATTCCGCTGTCGGGCTGGTCGCCCTACTTCGGCGTGGCCCCGGGGCTCACGGCCTGGGGCGGAGACGTGTCGACGCACGTCGGGGCGCTCGGTGGGGTGACGGTGCCGCTGGTCAGCAATCTTGGGGCGTATGCGCAGTACAAGTACAAGGTTCTCTTTCGCGACGCGACCAACACGCGGTACTCGCACGTGTCGGCCGGGTTGATCTTCTCGTTCTGAGCGGGGCGGCCGCGGGTGACACGGCCGCCGGCCGGCGCCGTGCGGCCTATGACTCCTTCAGCGAGGCGAGCCCCATGTTCCGGATCTGCGCGTTGTGGTTCGCGTCGTGCGCCACCAGCCACGCGAACGCGTTTCCCAGCGACGTCTTCATGGGCGCGAATCGTTCCTCGAGCTTCTCCGCGCTCGCGGCCCTGAACGCCTCCACCGTGGGGCGGTGGAACGCCTCCAACTCGTCGATCATCGCCTTGTAGTTGGCCTCGCTCGTCTCGTCCGGGAGCGACGGCCACCCGTTCTCGTCGTGGTCGTACGCGGGGAGCTTCGCCCCGAGCTGAGCGCCGATCTTGTACTTGAAGAAGAGCACGTGCAGCGCGACGCCCCAGGCGGTGTAGCCCTCGTACGTGTCCGTCGAGGCGGCTTCCGCGGCGGAAAGCGACCGCAGCGTCTCCACGAGCGAAGGCCCGTTCAGCGACGGCCCGGCGAACTCCGCGTCCGCGAGCCAGATCATGTAGTCTCGTGTCGTATCCATGCCGCAAGCGTACTCAGCTGCGGCCCGCTGGGCAAGCGCCGGGCGGCGGACACAGCGCCCGTGCCGCGGCCTCCATCGCACCGATCGGCGGCGGTGCCCGGTTCGGGCTCTCGTCCTCGTCGCCGGCAGGGTGTAGTATGTCCGTTATGAAGACACTCGTCATCTACGATTCGGTCTTCGGCAATACCGAGGAACTCGCGCAGGCGATCGCCGGCGTGCTCGCCTCGTCCGGTGAGGTGCAGGCGAAACGCGTGGGGGAGGTAGGCCGATCGGACCTCGAGGGCGTCGATCTGCTCGTCGTCGGGTCGCCGACGCGCAAGTTCACCGCGACGCCGGCCACGAAGCAGTTCATCAAGGGGCTCGCGCCCGATGCGCTGCAGCGCGTCCGCGTCGCCGCGTTCGACACGCGCGTGGACGTTGCCGCGGTGGACAACGGCTTCCTCTCCTTCCTGGTGAAGCTCTTCGGGTACGCGGCCGAGCCGATTGCGAAGCAGCTCGAAAAGAAGGGCGGAGAGCCGGCCGCTGCTCCCGCCGGCTTCTTCGTGGGAGGCACCGAGGGCCCGATCACCGAGGGCGAGCGCGGGCGCGCCGAGGCGTGGGCGCGCTCGCTCGTCGCGGAGTAGCGGCGCCGCGGCCGCCGCGGCCGGATCAGCCGTCGCTCATCGACGGCGGCGCATCCTCCGGCCGGCTCGCCCAATCCTCGTTCGGTTCGGCGCCCACCGTCAATCTGAGCTTCCCGCCGGCGGCGAGCCGGGCGTGGGGAAACCACGCCTTTTCGAGCGGTTCGCCGTCGAGCGTTCCCCCCTGGATGTAGACGTTCTCCTCGCCGTTGCCGACGGTCTCGATGACGAAGTCGTCGCCGCTCGCGTATCGGGGGTCGAGGTGGATCGTCACCCGGTCGAACACCGGCGCGGTGAGCTCGTAGTACGGTTCGCGGTTGCACCCGCCGGTCACGTTGAACAGACCAATCGCCATGAGCGCGTTGAGCGCGCCCATCTCGCCCTGGTCTTCGTCGCCGCTGTAGCCTCCGTATGGCGTGATGTCGCTCTTCGCCTTGTCCACTACCCGACGAACCCACTTCTGCGTCAGCCAGGGCGCGCCGGCGTACGCGAAGAGGTGCGCGATGTAGAGCGACGGCTGGTTGCCGTACTCGAGGTAGTTCGCGTGGTGCTTGTCGTTGCCGGGCGGGACGGTGAAGTTTCCGGGCTCCGCGAGTCGGAACGCCTCGTCGAGTCGGCGGACGAACTCGTCGCGGCCTCCCATCAGGTCGATCAGTCCGGCGACGTCGTGCGGGACGTGCCAGAGGTAGTGCCAGCCGTTGCCCTCGACCCAGCCGTCCGGTGACATCGGGTCGAACGGCTCGAGCCAGTCGCCGTCCATCGTGCGCGGCTGCATGAATCCGGTCTCCGGATTCCAGATGTTTCGATAGTTCGCCGCCCGCTCGCGGAGGCGCGCGGCGTCCTCGTCACGGCCGAGAGCGGCGGCGAGCTCGGAGAGCGACCAGTCGCAGAAGGCGTACTCGAGCGTCTGCGCGGCGCCCTGCAGGTGGAAGGCATCGGCCTCGATCCCCTGGGGTACGTACCCGCGCTCGATGTAGTACTCCACGCCTCCCCCGGCGCACGTCCCGTGCTCGTAGCCGGCCTTGCTCATGAGCCCGCCGGGACCGTGGTTCTTCACGAGCCCTTCGTACGCGAGATCGACGTCGAAGCCCCGGATGCCCTTCTGGTACGCCGACACGAAGAGGTGCGTCGAGCTGGGCGAGGTCATTACGAAGGTGTAGTTGCCCCCGGACGGGCCGCGCGGGATCAGACCGCCGTTGCGGTAGATGTCGAGGAAGGTGTTGCAGAAGCTGCTCACGACGTCCGGGTACGCGATCGACCAGAGGAGGTTGATGTTCCACTGCGCGCCCCAGAAGGCGTCGCTGTTGTGGTGCTCGTAGCCGGGGCGTCCGTCCCCGTCGAGCGGCACGCGGCGGACGACCTGCTCGGGGCCGGTCATGTCGCTGTACGACCCGTCCACGTCGGTCACGCGCCTGCGACCGAGGAGCGCGTGGTAGAGATCGGTGTAGAACTTCGTCGTCCGCGCGTCGGTCCCGCCCTCGACCTCGATCCGGCCGAGCCACTCGTTCCAGACGTCGGTCGCCTCGCCGCGGACGCGGTCGAAGTCCCAGTGCGGGAGCTCGGCCTCCAGGTTGCGGCGCGCGCCTTCGACGCTGCAGTACGAGATCGCGACCTTGAGCCGCAGCACGTCGCCCCCCGCGGGGGCGTAGCGCAGCGCGACGCCGCCGGACGCCGCGTGCGCGTCCACGTCGCGGATGACGGACGCCGTCGGGCGCACAGGCTCCGCACCCCTGGAGTCCGCCGCGCCCTCCGGTGCTCCGGTCCCGCGCGGCGAACCCCACGCGTCCAGCCCGTCGAAGGGCCGATCGGCCTGGAGCACGAAGAAGATGCGCGTCGCCTTCGGTCGGCGGCGCGTGGGAGCGTTCTCGACGTAGCCGGCGATCTCCGCGTCCCCGGTTCGCTCGACGCTGAAGTCGGACATCGCAGACGGCCCGATCTCCGCGCCCAGGTCCAGAACGACGTGGCTCTCGCCCGGGCGGCCGAAGGTGTAGCGGTGGAAGCCGACCCGGTCGGTCGCCGTGAGCTCGGCGCGGATGTCGTAGTCGGCGAGCGTGACGGCGTGGTAGCCGGGCCGTACGACTTCGTCGTCGTGCGAGAAGCGCGACCGGTAGGCGTCCGAGCCCAGGTGGCCGCGGAGCTCGCCGCTCGTCGGCAGGACCGGGATCCCGGCGAGCTGCCACGCGTGGACGTGGCTGAACCAGAGAACGTAGGGCTCGTCGTAGCGGTATCCGCTGCCCCAGGCGCCGTTCTGGATCGTATCCGGGCTGAGGTTGACCATGCCGAACGGACGGCACGCCGAGCTGAAGAAGAAGAATCGGCGGTTGGCGGTGTCGATGAGCGGGTCAACCCAATCTGCTGGTGTCTTCACGAGGAAACCTCCTGAGGCGGCGGGCGCGCGGATGGCTCCCGCCGGGCGCGTGCAGCGCGGCGCCGACCGTGGCCGTGGCGCCGCGGCGGCGCCGGTGCGGCCTACAGCCCGAGCGACGCGAGGTAGGCGCGGTTGCGCTTCGCGCACTCCTTCGGGCTGCCGAGGCCGGGCAGGACGTCCTGCTCGACGACGATCCACCCGTCGTAGCGCCGCGCGCGCAGCTCGTTGGTGATCGCTGCGAAGTCTACCGCGCCGCGGCCCAGCTCGCAGAACACCCCGCGCCGCACCGACTCGAAGTAGTCCCAGCCGTTCTCGCGCGACTGCGCCGCGATCTCAGCCGAGCAGTCCTTGTAGTGGACGTGGATGATGCGGTCCCAGAAGAGCCCGATCGCCGCTTCGGGGTAGCCGCCGGCGAAGAGGTAGTGCCCCATATCGAGCACCAGCCCGAGCGCGTCGTCGCCGGTGGACGCGAGCAGCTTCTCCACCTCTCCCGGCGTCTCGACGAAGCCGGCGCAGTGGTGGTGGAAGGCAGTTCGCAGCCCGGTCTCGTCGCGAACGGTCTTCGCGAAGCGTTCGGCGCCTTCGCGCAGCGTGCGCCACCCGTCGGCGTCGAGCCCCAGGCCGCGGTGCACCCGACCGGAGTTCTCCACCCGGGCGGCAACGGTGCCGTTGTCGTCGGCGAGCACGATCTTCGCGTCCGGGTAGCCGGCGTCGGCGAGCAGCCGCGCGGTCTTCACGCCGGTCTCGACGCCGGCGGCGTGCGCGCCCCGGTCGCTCAGCGCGACCGGTACGAACGCGCCGAGCATCTCGAGCCCGTACGAATCGAGCTCCGCGCGCAGCTTCGCCGGGTCGGTGGGCATGAAGCCCCAGTCGCCGAGCTCGGTTCCCTCGTAGCCGGTCTCCTTCATCTCGGCGAGCACGGTGCGGTAGTCCGCCGTCTCACCCTCCAGGCCGAACTCCAGGACGCCCCACGAGCACGGGGCGTTCGCTACTCTGATCATGGTTGCTCCTTGCGGCGCAGCGCGCCGGGGGTCGAACCGGCGCCGGGGGCCGGCGGGCCGGCGTGGCCCGCAGCGTGGCGATCGCGCGCCGGCGTGGCCCGCCTCAGTACGGCCGCGCCTTCTCGATCTGGTCCTGCATCTCCGCGTGCGCCCGCACGACCTCCTCGCGCGAGGAGACCTCGGGCACGCCCACGCGCCACCACGACTCGTAGCCGCCGGTCATCGACTTGTCGGCGACCTTCACGTCGATCACCGCGGGTCCGTCGGCTTCGAGCGCGCCGGCGACCGCCGACCGCAGCTCGTCCTCGGTGTGCACCGACCAGACCGCCGCGCCGTACGCCTTCGCGTTCGCGGCGAAGTCGAAGACGGGCGTGGGGCCGGTGAGCCTGCCGCCCGCCTCGCGCGTGCGGAAGTAGGTCGCATAGCTCGAGATGCCCTGCGAGGTCTGCAGGTTGTCGATGCACTGGTACCCGGTATTGTCGAAGACGACGACGATGAATCGTACGCCCTCGCGGATCGCGGTCACGAGCTCGGAGTGGAGCATGATGTAGCTGCCGTCGCCGGTCATCGCGATCACCTCGCGGTCGGGCTGCGCGAGCCGCGCGCCGAAGGCGCCGGAGATCTCGTAGCCCATGCACGAGAAGCCGTACTCCATGTGGTAGCCGTGCTGCCGTCGGGTCCGCCAGAGCCGCTGCATGTCGCCGGGCAGGCTCCCCGACGAGCCGACGACCACGGCGTCCTGCGGGAGCAGCTCCTCGTTGAGCAGCCCCAGCACCCGCGTCTCGAGCAGCGGCCCGGCGTTCCCGCTCGCCGCGCCGAAGGGCTTCGGGTCGCCGCCGCCGTAGAGCCGATCGACTTCGGCCCGCCACTCGGCCTGCGCCGACGCGAGCTCGTCGCCGTAGCTCGATCGGTAGCTCGTCGCCGCGAGCTTCGTGCGCAGCGCCTCGAGCCCCAGCCGCGCGTCGCAGAGCATGGGCTCGGCCGCCATCTTGTGCGCGTCGAAGGCGTTGACGTTGATCGACACGATCCCGGCCTCGGGGTTGGCGAAGGCCGATTTCGAGGCGGTGGTGAAGTCCCCCAGCCGCGTTCCCACGGCGATGACGAGGTCTGTGTGCGCGGCGATCCGGTTCGCGGCGAGCCCGCCGGTCACGCCGATCCCGCCCAGATTGAGCCGATGGTCCCACGCGACGGTGCCCTTGCCCGCCTGGGTTTCGGCGAAGGGGATGCCGGTCTGCTCGCAGAACGACTCGAGCGCTTGGCCGGCGTCCGAGTAGCGCACCCCGCCGCCGGCGATCACGAGCGGCTTCTTCGCCGCGGCGATCGCGTCGGCGACCTGCGCGAGCGCGCGCTCGGCGGGCGGCTGCCGGTCGATGTGCCACGTCTGCTCGGCGAAGAAGCTCTCCGGGTAGTCGTACGCCTCGCCCTGCACGTCCTGCGGCAGGCTGAGCGTGACCGCGCCGGTCTCCGCCGGGTCGGTCAGCGTGCGCATCGCGTTGCGGGCGGCCGTCATCAACTGGTCGGGGCGCGAGACGCGGTCCCAGTAGGCGGAGACCGCCTTGAACGCGTCGTTCGCGGTGAGGTTCGGATTCGTCCGGTGCTCCACCTGCTGGAGCACGGGGTCGGGCTGCCGGCACGCGAAGGTGTCGCCAGGCAGCAGCAGGACGGGGATCCGGTTCACCGTCGCGGTCGCCGCGGCGGTCACCATGTTCAACGCCCCCGGGCCGATCGAGCTCGTCGCGGCGCAGATCTGCAAGCGGTTCTTCTGCTTTGCGAAGGCGGTCGCCGCGTGCGCCATTCCCTGCTCGTTGTGGCCCTGATAGACCTCGAGGCCGTGGTCCATCTCGACGAGCGCCTCGCCGAGTCCCACGACGTTCCCGTGGCCGAAGACCGCGAACACGCCGTGCACGAACTTCGTCCGCTCGCCGTCGCGCTCGACGTACTGGTTGTCGAGAAACCTGACGAGCGCCTGCGCCATGGTCAGTCGTACCGTCTTCATATATCCTCCCCTGCCTCGCTGTTGCTCATGGGCCGATCGGGCCAGAAGCCCTGCCCCTCCTTCATCACCCACTCGTGCGTGGGGTCGAACTCACGCGAGTCGGGACCGAAGCGGTTGCCCGGCAGATGCGGGATCATCCACACGTAGAACATCGCGTAGCCGGGACCGGCGGTCTGCGGGTGCGGGATCCCGCCCTCGATGAGCAGCGTGTCCCGATTCGTCACGCGCACGACCTCGTCGCCGGCCTGCGAGAAGCCGAAGCCCCTGTCCGGGAAGAGCCGGTAGTGGTAGATCTCCGGGTGCGCGTGCGAATGGGGCGGGTAGCTCGACCACTTGCCCGGGTGGTTGATGACCTCGCCGAGGACCATGCCCGACGCCTCGTTGGTCGCGGCGTCGAAGATGGTGCGGACCGTGCGCGTCGATGTCTCCTGCATCGTCCCCTCGCCGAACCGCTGGCTGCGGACGTTGTCCGGGCTGTAGACCGTCGTCTCGAACGGTGCGAAGTTGTCGATCCGCTCGACGACGATCTCGCTCCGCCGCTTCGCGCGCAGCTCGATCTGCGCTCCGGCCGCGGCGTGCAGCGCCCACGGGCCCTCGTCGAGCATCGACTGTCGCTCGGCCTCGACCGCGCGTCCCTCGAAGACGAACTCGACCGTTCCGTCGAGCAGGAGAAACGCCCGCTCGCGGTCGGCACTCGCGTCGCGAAAGGTCTCGCCCTCGTCCAGCACGAGGATGCCGAAGTCGAGCATCATCTCCGGGTGTGCGCCGTCGAGCTCGGTTATCGATGTGAAGCCGATGGGGAACGCCTGGTCGCGTCGCAGAATCATGGGATGCCTCCTGTCAATCAATGTCGCTCAAAGCGACTTCGGTGCCGGTCTCCAGCGACCGCCTGCACGCCTCCGCGATCCGCATCGCCTCGATGCCGTCGCACCCGGTCACCTCCGGCTGCTCGCCGGTGGAGACCGCGTTCGCGAAGCTTTCGAGCTCGCAGATGAACGAATCGCGGTAGCGCTCGAGGAAGAAGTGGAGCGGCTTCTCCTCGTGGACGCCGTTCGCGTCGCTGATCCGGACGCGGCTCTCGGTGTCGTTTGCGCTCTCGGCGGTACCGCTCGAGCCGTGGACCTCCGCGCGCTGGTCGTACCCGTACGACGCGCGGCGGCTGTTCTCCACGACGCCCAGGCCGCCCATTGCGAAGCGCATCGTCACGATCGCCGTGTCGATGTCGCCGGCGCGGCCGATCTCGTCGTCCACGAGGCACGCGCCGTTCGCGAAGACGCTCGCGACCTCGTCGCCGGTCAGGAACCTGGCCATGTCGAAGTCGTGGATGCTCATGTCCATGAACAGTCCGCCGGACGCCCTGATGTAGTCGATCCCCGGCGGGCCCGGGTCGCGGGAGGTCACGCGCAGGAGCTCGACGCGACCGAGCGAGCCGCCGGTCACTGCCCGGCGGAGCGCGCGGTAGTTGTGGTCAAAGCGCCGATTGAACCCGACCTGTAGAACGATCCCGGCCT
Organism: uncultured Spirochaetaceae bacterium; assembly: GCA_964537725.1. Lineage (GTDB taxonomy): Bacteria > Spirochaetota > Spirochaetia > DSM-27196 > SLST01 > SLST01. The sequence goes on from CAZICD010000043.1 coordinate 30,227, forward strand.
TCTCCGCGGTCTCGACGATGCGCCGGGCGCTTGCCAGGTCCGCCGCGAGCGGCTTCTCGCACAATACATGGGCGCCCGCCGCGGCCGCCTGTGCCAGCACCTCTTCGTGGAGATCGGTCGGCAGGGCGATGATCACCGCGTCCGCGCTCGCGAGGAGCTCACCGGGGCGCTCGACGATCTCGATCCCCGCGCCGGACGCCACCGCCTTCATCGATGGCGACGGGTTCGGCTCCACGACGCCGATGAGCCGCATTCCGTCCACCTGCGTGAGCATATTCCGTGCGTGAACCTCGCCGATGCGCCCGCCTCCGACGAGGAGTGTGCGTAGGGGAGGCTTTCCCGTTGTATGGTGTGTCGCGCTCATCTCAGTCCCTCCTTGCGCAAGAAATCGACAAACGGTCCGGGGCGGTCGAGGTTGACCATGTCGTAGCCCAGCTCGACCACGCGACGATAGAGCGCGTGCAGCTCGGCTTCCGGCTTGCCCTTCTCTCCGAAGACGTGAGCCATCATCCGGATGCCGTGCTCGCGGCACGCCGCCATGACCTCCGGAGTCGCCTCGTTCGGTCCCTGCTCGACGATCTGGTGATTGAACTCGTGCTTGTGCCGGTGCACGTCGTCGGCGTTCCGGCTGTTCATCTTCAGCGGCAGCTCGGGCGCGATACGGCGGAACTTCCGGGCGCGCCGGTCGGACCAGAACCAGAAGAAGACACGGTCTTCCATACCGCGTTCGCGTACCATCGACACGATGCGGCGCAGGCTGCCGGTCTTCACGTCCAGGTAGACCTTCACCCGGTCTCGCGCCCAGTCGAGGAAGTCCGAAAGCCGCGGTACCGGCGTGTTCGCGAAGCGGGGCGAGAACCACGACCCGGCGTCGAGCCGGTCGATGTAGCGCGACGTCCGCAGCGCGATGAGGCCGCTGCCGTTCGTCGTCCGGTCGAGCTTCGGGTCGTGCATGACGTAATGCACGCCGTCGAGGCTCCGCCACACGTCGATCTCGACGTAGTCGGCGCCCAGATCGATGCACGCCTGTGCCGACGCCATGGTATTCTCCGGGGCGACATCATTCGCCCCGCGATGGACTACGATCTCCATCAGGTCCCTCCTCGGCATCCGTGTTGACGATTGTATTGCAAACGTTTACCATACGCAACCTCGGATTCCAGAATACGGGCCAACCGGCAAGGAAGGTGACGTGTCCGCTACCGCGATCGTTCTCGTTCTCATTTCGGCGGTCGTCCACGCCTCGTGGAATTTCGTGGGCAAGCGATCGAAGCCCATGGCGGCCTTCTTCGCGATCGCGAGTTTCACGGGGTTCCTGCTGCTCGTACCGTTCGCGGTCGCCTGGTGGTCGACGCTCGTCGCGGCCCCGACCTCGGTCTGGCTCCGGCTGATCCCGGCCGGGTTCTTCCAGATGCTCTACTTCGTCGGGCTCGCCGGCGCCTACCGGACCGGCGACATGTCGGTCGCGTACCCGATCGCCCGCGCGCTGCCGGTGATGCTCGTGCCCGCGGTCTCGCTGGTCATCGGGCAGGGAGAGCCGATCCCCGCGCTCTCGCTTGCGGGGATGGCGGGCGTAGCGGCGGGGGTCTTCGTCGTCGCGCAGCCGACGTTCCGCGGGTTCTCCTGGCGCTCCTTCGGTGCGCGCTGGTTCGCCTTCGCGGTGCTCGCGGGCATCGGGACGAGCGGCTACTCGATGGTGGACGACGCGGCGCTGCGCGAGTTCCGGGCCGTGCTCGACCCGCAGATCGGCAGTTTCCGGGCGCCGGTCCTCTACGCGATGCTCGAGTCGCTCGCGACGGCGCTGAACCTCGTGATCGCAAGCCTCCTCGTGCGCGGTCTTCGGGGCACGCTGCGCGAGGTTCGAGCCGTCCCCGCGCGCGCGGCGATCGTGTCGGGTCTCGGGATCGTCGTCGCCTACGGAATCGTCCTCGCCGCGCTCGGATTCGCGGCCAACGTCTCCTACGTCGTTGCGTTTCGGCAGGTCAGCCTGCCCATTGGCGCGTTCCTCGCCGTCATCCTGCTTCACGAACGGGTGAGCGCGACGCGCGTCGTGGGCACGCTCGTCCTGCTCTTCGGCCTCGTCGTGATCGCGCTCGCGTGAGCGATCGACTGACACCGACATCCGACCATTTGACAGGGGGCGACGGCGGGAGTACGATGCTCGAGCTTCGCAAACGTTTCCCACGGCGCCCCGGCTCTGAGGCGGGTACACGATGGTCTTGCTCGATCGCGAACGACGGACGTACAGAGGAAACCTCCATCTCCACTCGACCCGCAGCGACGGCGCGTACGCGCCCGGGGACGCGGTCCGTGCCTACCGGGCGCGCGGGTACGACTTCGTCTGCCTGAGCGACCACGAGGTCTACTTCAACGCGGACGCCTACGACCGGCCCGACTTTCTCGTTCTCGCCGGCTACGAGATGGCCTGTGAGATGAGCCGACGCGAGACCGGTCAGCAGTACCACGTGCACGGTCTGCTCGACCCGTCGCTCCGTCCTGCCCGACCGTTCAACCACGACGAGGCGCACGCGAAGCCGGCGTACCGGAACCTCGCGACGGTCCAGGCGATGATCGACGAGATGCACCGGCGCGGCAACGCGCTCGTCATGAACCACCCCGACTGGTCGCGAAACCGCTTTGAAGACCTCCTTCACCTCGACGGCTACTTCGCGATCGAGATCTACAACCACCAGTGCGAGGTGGCCGAGGCGAGCGGGTACGCGCTGAGCTGGTGGGACTACCTGCTGCAGCGCGGCCGCCGGGTCTTCGGCGTCGCCGCCGACGACGCGCACCGCGGGCCCATGGACACCGCCGTCTCGGAGTTCTTCGGCGGGTGGGTGGGCGTTCAGGCCGAGCGCTTCGATCAGCGCGAGATCGTGCGAGCGCTCGTCGAAGGACGCTCCTACTCGTCGCAGGGGCCGGAGATCCACGACCTGCGCGTCGAGGACGGCGAGCTTCGTGTCCAATGCTCCCCCGTTCGTTTCATCCGGTTCATCCCGTATCCGGCGGTGGGGCGATCGTTCTCGAACCCGGACGGCTCGCCGCTCGAGACGGCGCGATACCGTCTGCAGGGCGACGAGCTCTACGTCCGTGTCGAGTGCGTCGACGCCGACGGCCGGGTCGCGTGGTCGAATCCGGTGTTCGGCGCCGATCTCCCGCCCGACGAAGCGCGGGCGAGCGCGAAGGAAGGAAGGACAGAATGAGTGAAGGCCGATTGAACGTCGCCGTGATCGGGTGCGGAGGCAAGGCGCGCGGGCACGTCCGTGACCTGCTCGCGCAGCCGGAGACGAACACGATCGTCGTGGTCTCCGATCCCGCCCCCGCGGCGTACGAGGAGATGCGCGAGATCTTCGCGTCGCACGACCTCACGCCCCCGCCGAACGAGCCCGATCTGCAGACGCTCCTCGAGACGTACGGCGACGAGCTCGATGCGGCGATCATCGTCACGCCGCACGCGTTTCACGCCGATCAGGCGATCCGGTGTCTCGAGGCGGGGCTCGACGTACTGCTCGAGAAGCCGATGGTCGTCACCGCCGACGAGGCCCGCGCGCTGATCGAGACGCAGCGCCGTACCGGCGGCGTACTCGTCGTCGCCTTCAACGGGAGCCTGTCGCCGCAGGTGCGCGAGGCCGCGCGGCTCCTCCGCTCCGGCGAGGTGGGCCGGATCCTCTCCGTCTCCGCGACCGTCTGGGAGGGGTGGGCCTCGCGGTACGCCGGGCACTGGAAACAGAACCCCGCGCTTTCAGGCGGCGGGTTCATGTTCGACACCGGCGCGCATATGCTCAACACCGTGACCGACCTCGTGGGCGAGGAGTTTCTCGAGGTCGCCGCGTGGCTCGAGAACAACGACAGCCCCGTCGACGTCGTGGGAGTCGTTATCGGTCGGCTGGCATCCGGCGCGCTCGTGACCATGAACGCCTGCGGCGCGGCGATCCCCTCGATCGGTTCGACGGTCGACCTCTACTGCACGAAGGGGACGCTCCGCACGGGGATCTGGGGCGAACGGCTCGAGCTGCAGCGCGAGTCGGAGACGGCGCTCGCTCCGGTCGGGGTGCCGACATCGATTCGCGTCTGGGACCAGTTTCTCGCCGTCCGCCGTGGCGACCTGCCCAACCCGTCTCCCGCAGAGGTGGGGCTGCGCATGGCCAAGCTCTGGGACGCGATCCGGCTGTCGGCCGAGCACGGCGGCGCGAGGGTCAGGGTGGGCGACGGCACGCTCGCGCGGGAAAGCCTGTTCCCGAATGGCTGAACGGAGGGTGAAGCGGCGCATCAGGCTCGGCGACGCGGCGGATCTCGCGCTCATCGGCTCGTCCCACGCGATGAGCGACGGGTTCTCGAACATGCTCGTGCCCGTGCTCGCGCTCATCGTCGCGGACCTCAGCCTCAGCGAGACCCAGGTCGGGTTCGTGCTCAGCGCGTTCAGCCTCTCGACCTTCCTCTTCGTCTTCCCCGTCTCGCTCGCGAGCGACCACAGTGGCCGGAAGCTTCTGATGCTGTTGCTCGGCATGGCCGTCGCCTCGCTCGCCTACGTGTCGATGCTCGCGGTGGCGAGCCTGGGCGTGCTCGTCGTGCTTGCCTTCGTCGCGGGCGCGGGCAACTCGGTGTACCACCCGTGCGGCACCGCGCTTACCGCCGAGCGGTTCCCCTCCATCAAGCCGTACGCGATCTCGGTCCACGGGATGATGGGGAACATCGGGGCGAGCGTGATGCCGATCGTGCTCGGGCTCGTCGCAGGAGTCCTCGGATGGCGCGGCGCGATCGCGGTGTGCACGGCGCCCATGCTGCTCATCGTTCCGGCGCTGGCGCTGCGGTACCGTTCGGTCGAGCCGACTGAACGCCCCCACGCCGGCGACCTCTCGCTCTGGCGCAGCAGCGTGTCGATCATGCGGATGGTTTTCCGCGAGCGGAACGTGCTGCTGCTCGCCGTCGTCTACGCGCTCAGCGGTATGGCTACCAAGGCGGCGGTCGGGTTCATCCCGCTCCTCGCCAAGGGACGCTTCGGCTTCGATACCTCGGTCATCGGCGTCGTGCTCGCCGTCTACTTCGGCATGGGCATCGCCGCGAAGCCGGTGATGGGGTTCCTGTACGCGAAGCTCGGCCCCCGGTCGGCGCTGCTCGCGCCGCTTCTCGTGTCGTTCGCCGCGACGTTTGCGATCGGCCTCGCGCCGTGGCCCGGGCTCTTCCTCGTGCTCGTCGCGCTCGTGGGAGCGACGAGCCCGATCAGCCCCGTGATCCTGACCGCCGCGTCCGACTACGCCGACCCGCGCGTCCTCGCGTCGTCGGTGGGGCTCATCTACTCGTTGCACGCCGTCGGGTTCGTCGCGCCGACCGTCGCCGGCTTCCTCGCCGAGCGCGCCGGGATGGCGTACGCGTACGCGTTCGCCGGAGCGCTGTTTCTCGCCGCCGCCAGCGTGACGCTCGCGCTG
>CAZICD010000044.1:0-2800 GCA_964537725.1 uncultured Spirochaetaceae bacterium
AGGATCGCGTGGTAGCGGTTGTCGCCGGCGACGGCGTGGCAGTGCTCGCCGCCCTTGCGCAGGCAGTACGAGTCGGCGTCGCGGTAGTACCAGCACTGCGGTCGCTGGAGGATGTTCCCCGCCACCGTGCCCATCGCGCGGAGCTGCGGCGTGGCGACTTCGCGCGCCGCCTGCGCGAGGAGGGGAGCGTGCCCGGCGACGAGCTCGTTCGTTTCCAGCTCGCCAACCTTCGCGAGCGCGCCTATGACGAGGCGCCCCCCGTCGAGGTCGATCCGGTCGAGTCCTTCTACCCGCGCGAGGTGGACGACGAGCGAAGGCGTCCGAATGCCCTGCTTCATCTCGTGCACGAGGTCCACGCCGCCCGCCATCAGGCGCGCGCCGTCGTTCTCCGCGAGGAGTCCGACCGCTTCCTCCACGGTCGTGGGAGTCGCAAAGGCAAAGTTGTTCATCTCGTGCCTCCTTCCTCGAGCGCGGCGAGCACGCGCTTTCGCGTCAGCGGCAGATCTCTCATGCGCACGCCGGTCGCGTCGTAGACCGCGTTCGCGATCGCCGCCGCCGGCGGGATGATGGGTGGCTCGCCCGCGCCCTTCGCGCCGGTGTTGTTCGAGCGTTCGTCGGGCGGGCCGATGAAGATCGAATCCACCTGCGGCACGTCGACGGCGGTGGGAAGCCGATACTCGCTGAGGTTCGCGTTCACGAACCGTCCGGTAGTCGGGTCCATGATCCGTTCCTCCATCGTCGCGAGCCCGGCGCCCTGGAAGACGCCGCCCTCGATCTGGCTGCTCAGCGTGAGCGGGTTGAGCACCCGGCCGAACTCGTGCGCCGCCACGATCCGCAGCACGCGCACCTCACCGGTATCCAGATCGACCTCCACCTCCGCGAATTGCGCGCCGAAGGTGTTCACGCTGACGTCGCTCGGGTTGGGCCCCCGGGCTCCCTTGCCGATCACCATGTAGTTGCCGATCTTCGTCGCTACTTCGTCCATCGTTACCTTCGTGGACGGGTCGGAGGAGGCCGATATGGCTCCGTCGGCGACCACGAGCTCCGCCTCGTCGACGTCGAGCATCACCGCGGCGATCTCGACGATCTGCCGCTTTGCGTCGGCCGCGGCGGCGCGCACCGTGGGTCCGACCGACGGCACCGTGAGCGAGCCCGCGCTCAACAGCGAGTACGGGCAGGTGAGCGTGTCGCCGATCGTGATGTGGATGCGCTCCATCGGCACGCCGAGCTCCTCCGCGGCGACCTGGGTCATCACCGTTTTCGTGCCGGTGCCCAGGTCGTGCGTGCCGGTCATGACGTCGAAGGTGCCGTCCGGGTTGAGCCTGACGATCGCGTAGGACGGCGGCGAGCCGCCACCGCCCCACCCCTGGGTCGCCATGCCGATGCCGCGCACGCGGCGGGCGTGGCCCGCGCCGGGAGTGGCGGCGCCTCCGTGCGTGGCCGCCTGGCCGCCGCCGCGCGCCGTCGTGCCGCGCCGCGCGTCCCACCGAATCGCCTTCGCCCCCTCGCGGTACGAGTCGAGCAGGTGCTTCTGCGAGTAGTCCATGTCGCGCGGCTGGTTGCGATCGGCATGGTTCTTCCTCCGCAGCTCGAGCGGGTCCATGTCGAGCGCGACGGCGAGCTCGTCCATCGCGGACTCGAGCGCGAACGTGCCCTCCACGTAGCCCGGCGCGCGGAACGCCGCCGACGGGCCCATGTTCGTGTAGACCGCCTCCTGGACGGTCTCCACGTTGTCGCAGAGGTAGTACTCGCGCACCGGGCCGCAGACCTGCGGTCCCCCGCTGCCGTACGCGCCGGGCGTGGAGAGCGAGTGCGCGCGCATGAACGTGAGCGTGCCGTCGCGCTTCGCGCCCAGCTCGATGTCGACGACCGCCGGCGGCCGGTGCCCGGCGGCGAGGAGCTCCTCCTCGCGCGAGAGCATGGCGCGCACCGGACGGCCCGTGCGCTTCGCGGCGAGGGCGGCGAGGACGGTGTACTTGCCCAGGTCGTTCTTGCTGCCGAAGCCGCCGCCCATGTAACGGCTGATCACGCGCACCTTCGAAAGCGACAACCCGAGCGTCTCGGCGAGCTCGGCGCGGACGCCGAAGATGTTCTGCGTGCTGTCCCACACGGTGAGCTCGTCGGTCTCCCAGCGCGCGACGCTGCCGTGCGTCTCGAACGAGTTGTGCAGCGCGGACGGTGTCCGGTAGCGCGCGGAGACCGTCACCTCCGCCTCGCGCTCGCCGGCCGCCACGTCTCCGCGCGAGTAGCGCGCAGGCTCGCCGGCGCGATTGTTGCCCGGCTCGACACCGGGATGGATCTGCGGGGCGGTGGGCTCCGCCGCGGCCTCAATGTCGACCACATGGTGCAATACCTCGTAGTCGACGGTGATCGCTTCTGCCGCGTCGCGCGCCGCGGCTTCCGTCTCCGCGACGACGAAGGCGACCTCGTCGCCGTGGTAGCGCACGGTGCGGTCGAGCAGCCTGCTCGTGCCGTACCAGGGGATGTCGTCGCAGTTCTCGTACGTCGTGATGTCGACCACGCCGGGTATCCCGTGCGCGGCCCTCGTGTCGATCGAGCGGATGCGGGCGTGCGGGTGGGGCGAGCGCTTGATCACGCCCCACAGCATCCCCGGCAGACGCACGTCGTACGTGTACTCGGCGGTGCCGGTGACCCGTGCCACCCCGTCGGTGCGCGGCTTCGGTTCGCCCACGTGCACCATGGGCGACCCGGCGCGCCACGGTTCGAGGTCGTCCTTCTCGACGACGACCTCTTCCTCGCGGATCTGTCCCTCGAACTCGACCTTCGTCCTGACGAGCTT
>CAZICD010000044.1:2900-4649 GCA_964537725.1 uncultured Spirochaetaceae bacterium
CGACCTCTTCCTCGCGGATCTGTCCCTCGAACTCGACCTTCGTCCTGACGAGCTTTGCCATCACGCACCCCCTGCGCGGACGCGCTTCGCCGCGTTGTCTACCGCGCGGAAGATCTTCTGGTACGCTCCGCAGCGGCAGAGGTTGCCGGCCATCCCGTGCCTGATCGCCTCCGTGTCCGGCTCCGGGTTACGCGCGAGCAGGCTCTTCGCCGCCATGACCTGACCCGGGGTGCAGAACCCGCACTGGTAGCCGTCCTCCTCGATGAACGCCTCCTGGACCGGATGCAGCCCTCCGTCGGCGGACAGGCCCTCGATCGTTTCGACCGATCGGCCCTCGCACGCGATCGCGAGCGTCATACACGAGTAGACCGCCTCGCCGTCGAGGAGGACCGTGCACGCGCCGCAGGCTCCGCGGTCGCATACACGCTTCGTTCCGGTCAGGTTCAGATCCTGCCGCAACGCGTCGAGCAGCGTCGTGCGCGGCTCCACGCTCAACTCGCGTCGCTCGCCGTTGACGGTCAGCGTGATCCCGACCGGCTGCGGCCCCCGAATCGTCTTGTCGTGCAATTCTGACATGCGTCCTCCGTGATGCCGCTCCAGCATAACCTGATCATTTCAGATTGCCAAATGCGCTTTCGTTCGGTGACGCCGCGGAGTCCCGCCGCGTGACAGGGCCGTTCGTCGCTGCTACGATACGAGTCACGATGAGTACCGTATTCCCCGGCGCCGAATGGTCACGCGTCTCGCCCCGCGAGGCGGGGCTCGATCCCGATCGACTGGCCCGCGCCACCGCGTGGCTCGACGACCGGGCGGACCGGCGCGGCGACGATCACGGGTACCGGTTCGCGGTCGTCCGCGGCGGCAGGCTCGTGATCGATCAGAACCGCTCCATCGACCGCGACGAGAAGCTGGCTACCGCCTCCACCTGGAAATCGATGCTCTCGAACGTGCTCGGCATCGCGATCGCCGAGGGAAAGCTTCCCTCGGCGGATGCCGAGGTCGCCGACTACTGGCCGGCCTTCCTCGACGTGCCCGAAGGCACCGGACCCAAGCCGGGGCGACACGCGTTTGCGAAGGACGCGCGGATCACCTTCCGGCACCTCATCAGCAATACCTCCGGCTACATGAAGCCCGGCGAAGATCCGGGAACCGTCTTCCACTACCAGAGCTGGGGCATGAACGTGCTCTCGCACGCGGTCGCGAGCCTCTACGGCTTCTACGACGTGGGCGATCCCGAGGGCTCGGACGGCTTCATGCGGCTCGTCCGGGAGAAGATCGCCGCGCCAATCGGGGCTGCGTGGGAGTACGAGAGCGGGCCGATGGATCTCCACCCGGCGGCGAAGCAGGAGGTATTCGCGTTCGGGACGCGGGTGCGCACGAGCGCGCTCGACCTCGCCCGCGCGGGGTGGCTCTGGTGCAACGAGGGCAGCTGGGCCGGGCGCGAAGTCGTGCCGGCTGCATGGATGCGGGCGTCGACGCGCGTGGCGCCGACGATCGTGCGGCACTGCGAACCCGAGGACCACGTCTACGGGCAGGGCTTCTGGAGCAACTCCGAAGGCCGGCTCTGGCCCGACCTCCCGCGCGACGGGTTCCACTCGTGGGGCGCAGGCGGTCACTACGCCGCGGTCTTCCCCGGCGAGGAGCTCGTGATCGTTCAGAACCCCGACCCGCTCGGCGTGCGAGGCGGAGCCGGCGCGAACCCGGAGCTCATCGGCCTCGTCCTGGCCGCGTGCCGGTAGGCCGCGCCGA
>CAZICD010000044.1:4749-15311 GCA_964537725.1 uncultured Spirochaetaceae bacterium
GCGAACCCGGAGCTCATCGGCCTCGTCCTGGCCGCGTGCCGGTAGGCCGCGCCGACGCACCCCCCCCTACACGCCGAGCGCGCGAACGTGCTCGGCGACGAAGCTGCCCAGCGCGCGCTGCGCGTCGGCCTCCAGATGGATGCCGTCGGCCGGACTGGAGCGAACCGCGTCGTTGACCTTGGCGAACGGCACGCGACGCTCCTCGCACATAGTCTCGAAGACGCGCGGTAGCTCGCGCGACTTCTCCGCGCCGCCTGCGAACATCTCGGCGAATCGCGTGAGACGCTCGGTCACGGCCGGCACGAGCACGAAGACTTCCGGGGCGCTCCCGTCGCGGCCCGCGCCGCTCGAGCGCACGATGTCCACGAGCGCGCCCACGCCCGCGGCGATGTCGACCGCCGGCGCCGCGAAGCGCGCCTTCAGGTCGTTCGTGCCCAGCATGATGATCACCAGGTCGAGCGGCGCGTGCGACCCGAGGAGCATGGGCAGGTGTCGCCGGCCGTTCTTGTCGCCCTCGATCGGGTCGTCGAAACTCGCCGTCCGGCCGCTGAGACCCTCCGGAATGACGAGGTAGCCGTCGCCGATCTCGCGCTGCAGGACGGTGGGCCAGCGGTCCTCGTACGCGTGACGGCCGCCACCTACCGGGTCGCTTCCCCACGTATTCGAGTCGCCGAAGCAGAGAATCGTTTTCATCGTTCCTCCCGGGCCGATTGTATCGGCCTGCGGGAATAGTTCCCACTACCGACGAAAAGGCGATTGCGACACAGTGGCCTCCCGTTCTACGATGCGGCATGCAACCACTCCTGCTCTTCGACCCGTCGTTCCGGCGTACCGACGTGGTGTTCAGCCCCGAAGACCTCGGTCGTCTCCGCGCGGCGGCGCGGGTGGCTTGGGCTCGCGACGAGCCGGCGCCCGCCGACGAGATCGATCGCGTCCGAGACGAGGTCGAAATCATCGTGACCGGCTCCTGGCGTCACGGTGACGTGAGCCGCTTCCCGAAGCTGCGCGCGATCATGGAGGTGGGCGGCGGTTTCCCCTCTCCGGATTCACTCGACTACGAGGCGTGCTTCTCGCGCGGCATTCGGGTCCAGAGCTGCGCTCCCGCCTTCGGTCCTGCGGTCGCCGAGATGGCGCTCGGCCTCGCGCTCGCCGCGGCGCGCCAGATCGGCTGGACCGACCGCGCCTTCCGCGACGGGAGCGAGCAGTGGAGCCATACCGATTTCGCCACGCCGCTCGGCGAGCCGTTCACGCACTACGGCAAGCAGGTAGGGCTCATCGGCTTCGGCGGGCTCGCCCGGGCGCTCGTCCCGCTGCTCGAGCCCTTCGGCTGTCCGGTCCAGGTCTACGACCCGTGGCTCACCGACGCGTACCTGCGCGAGCACGGGGTCACGCCGGTGGACACAGAGACGCTCCTGTCCACCTCTCGATTCATCTACGTGCTCGCCGTGCCGTCGGCGGAGAACCGCGCCTTCCTCGACCGGCGGCGCCTCGAGCTCATCGCGCAGGACGCGGTCTTCCTGCTGATGAGTCGCGCGCACGTCGTGGACTTCGACGCGCTCACCGACCTGCTCGCCGCGGGCAGGTTTCGGGCAGGTATCGACGTGTACCCGGAGGAGCCGCTGCCGGCCGACCACCCGATCAGGCGCGTCGAGCACGCCGTCCTCTCCTCGCACCGCGCCGGCGTGAGCGCGCTGCGCGACGTGGGGCGGCTCGTCGCCGACGACGTGGAGGCGATCGCGTCCGGGCTCGTCCCCTTCGCGATGCAGCAGGCGCAGCCCGAATTCATCAGGCTGCGCGGGTAGCCGGCGGAAGGGCTCATGAACACCGACGACCTCGCGACCTTCCGCCGGCAACACCTCGTTCGTAACGTCGCCATGATCGCGACCGACGGCGCGCTCTTCGGCGCCGGTGTCGCGCTCGTGGGCGTGCACACGCTCGTACCCGCCGTCCTCGTTCGCCTCGGAGCGAGCAACGCGGTGATCGGGATGCTCCCGGCGCTCCTCACGCTCGGTACGACGATCGGGCCGCTGTTCACCGCCTGGCTCGTCACCGGGAAGCGTACGACCAAGCGCTACTCGCTCACTGCGGGGCTCGGACAGAGATTGCCGTGGCTCGTCGCGGGCGTGGTGCTCTTCTTCGCCGGGAGCACGCTTCCCGACCTCACCGTCACCGTCATCCTCGCCGCGGTGGTCGTTTTCGGCCTGTCGAACGGGTTCGTGGGGCCGGTCTGGTTCGACATCGTCGCGCGCGCGATCCCTTCGTCCATGCGCGGGCGCATGTTCGCCGTTCGCGACGCGGTGGGGCAGGGGCTCACGCTCGCGACCGGCGCCTTCGTCGCCTGGGTACTCGAGATCCTGCCCTTTCCGACCGGGCACGCGTCGCTGCTGCTGATCGGCTTCGGCGTCTTCGCCGTCTCATGGATCTGCTTCCTCTCGATGGTCGAGGTGCCGCAGGAGTCGCCGGTGGAGCGGACGCCGTTCGGAGTCTTCCTGCGGCGATTCGCCGAGATCCTGCGCGGTAACCCGCGCTTCCGCCGATTCGTGATCGCGCGAGGGCTGTTCACCGTCGCCGAATCGAGCGCCCCCTTCGTCACCGTCTTCGTGCTCGACCGGTTCGGTCTCGCCGATCGCTACGTAGGCTTCTTCGCCATTACAACCGCCGCCGCGGTGATCGTCTTCACCCAGCTCTACGGTCAACTCGGCGACCGGCGCGGCCACCGGACGAACTTCCTCATCGCGTCGAGCGCGCTCGTGGTCGCCGGGGCGCTCGCGCTCGGGATGGAAGGGCTCTGGATGGGCTTCGCGATGTTCGTCGCGTACGGCGCGGCCCGGAGCGCGCGGACGGTGTCCGCGTTCAACCTGACCGCCGAGTTCGCCGGGGCGAACGAGGTGTCGCTCTACATAGCCATAGCCGCGGTGATCACCGCGCCGCTGTCGCTCGCCTCCATCCTGCTGGGCGTTCTCGCCGACGCGTACGGCTACGAGTGGGTCTTCGTCGTCGCCGCGCTGCTCGCCGTCGGGGCGCTCGGGTTGTTCGTGAGCATCGGGCGGCGCAGGAGGGCCGGGCACAAAAAAGGACCCGCCGGAAGGCGGGCCCGTGATGGTGCGTGAGCTCGATTACCAGTTCTCGCGAACCAGCTCGTAGTAGCCCTGCGGATGCTTGCACGCCGGGCACATCTTGGGCGGCTCTTCGCCGACGAAGATGTAGCCGCAGTTGATGCACGACCAGACGGTTTCGGCGTCCCGCTTGAAGACGGTGCCGTCTTCAATATTCTTCGCGAGCGCGTTGTAGCGCTTCTCGTGCTGCTTCTCGGCGATGCATACCGCGTCGAACTGCGCGCCGATCTGCGGGAAACCCTCGTCGCGGGCGGTCTTCGCGAAGCCGGTGTAGAGCTCCGTCCACTCCATCCGCTCGCCGGCGGCGCCGTGCTTCAGGTTCTCCAGCGTCGAACCAACCTCGTCGTCGGCGAAGCCGGCGGGGTACATGGCGGTGATCTCTACGTCTCCGCCCTCGAGGTAGCTCCAGAAGCGCTTGGCGTGCTCCTTCTCCTGGTTCGCCGTCTCGGTGAAGATCTCTGCTATCTGGATGTAGCCTTCCTTCTTGGCCTTGCTGGCGAAAAAGGTATACCGATTGCGCGCCTGGCTCTCGCCGGCAAACGCTGCGAGCAGATTCTTCTCAGTCTGGGTGCCCTTGACACTCTTCATACGATCCTCCTGATGCTGCCACAGACTTGACCCGAGTCTCGCGTGCACCAGTCCGCGTAGGAAGTAGGCTGGAAACCCGAAGATCTATCTGCACTGCTATTTGTCAGGAGCACTATACAACTGATGTGGGAATTGCGCAAGTAAAATCGCAAAACCCTATTTGTTGTGTTTTAGATTACATTAACTTTCTTATTGGCCGATCTCGTCACAATACCGACCGATCGCACGCGCCTGCCGGCTTCCGGCTTCAGCGGCTCCGCGTGACGCCCCGCCGCTCGCACTGCGCCGCGATCACGCACAGCGAACACCTCGGCGAGGTGGGCGTGCACGTCCTCTGGCCGTACCCGACGAGCAGCTCGTTGATCTCGATCCAGTGCTCGCGCGGCAGCACCTCCATCAACGCGAGCTCGGTCTGCTCCGGCGTCTTCGTTTCCACCCAGCCGCATCGGTTCGCGATGCGGTGTACGTGCGTGTCCACGCAGATCGACGGGATGCCGAACCCCTGGCCGAGCACGAGGTTGGCGGTCTTGCGGCCAACGCCGGGCAGCGCGACGAGCGCGTCGATGTCGGAGGGAACGTCGCCACCGTGCTCGTCGACGAGGATGCGGCTCGCCGCGCGGATGTTCGCGGCCTTCGTGCGGTAGAACCCCGCCGGGTAGACGAGCTCCGCGATCCGCGACTCCGAGAGGCCGCACAGCGCTGCCGGCGTGTCGGCCTCCGCGAAGAGCCGATCGCTCGCGGCCCAGGTGACCTCGTCCTTCGTGCGGAGCGAGATCATCGTGGAGACGAGAACACGGAACGCAGAGCGGCTCGCTCGCGCGATCTGAGAAACCGAGGGGAGGGGATGCGTGTCGTTGTGCTCGCGGAGGAGGCGAACGATCTCGCCCCAGTCGCGTGAGGGCATGGCCTTACGACTTCTCGTCGGCCTTCTCGGTCTTCTCGTCCTTGTCGGCGGCCTTCTCGCTCGATTTCTTCGCGGGCTTCTTGGGCTCGCTCTCGAGGCGGGTGAACACGAGCTCCTCTACGTCGCTCTTGCTCTTGTTGAGGCTGAAGGAAACCTCGTCGACGAGCAGCTTCAGCGCGCTGTCGAAGAGCTTGCGCTCGAGGATGGGCAGTTCCTTCACCTTGCTGCGGTGGTAGAGCGCGCGCACGACCGTCGCGATGTCCTGGATACTGCCCTGCTTCAGCAGATCCAGGTTCATCTGGTAGCGCATCTTCCAGTCCGCTGGCACGGGCTCGAACTCCTCGGCGATGAGCGAGAGCGCCGCGTCGGCCTGCTTCTTGGGGACGATGGCCCGGATGCCCAGCTCCTCCGCCTTGTCCACGGGGACGAAGACGGTCATGTCGCTGACCTCCAGGTAGATCTCGTAGTAGAGCGTTTCTTCGCCCTTGAAGTCACGCTTGAAGATCTTCCGGACCTGTCCGACGCCCTGCAGCGGGTAGACGACCTGTTCCTTTTCCTGGAACTTGGTTGAGGTCTTGGACTTGGAGGCTTTTTTCATCCGCCACAATATACTACAAGTGGCGCCGATTTTGAAGGCGGGCGCGCGTCAGCCCACCTCGGCGAGCAGCCGGCGGACGTCCTCGCCTCGGCAGAGCTCGGTTCCGGGCGTCATCACCGCCGCGGCGCCGGCCGCGACACCCCACCGTACCGCCTCGTCGATGGGCTTCCCGTCGGCGAGCGCGTGTACGATGCCGCCGATCATGCTGTCACCCGCGCCGATGCGGCTCTTCACCGAGACGGTGGGCGCGGCGTGTCTCGAGACGCCGTCCTCGTTGACGAGGTACGCTCCGCCTGAGCCGAGCGAGACGACGACGTGGCGCGCCTGCCCGCGCGAGACGAACGCCGTCGCGGCCTCCCGGATCTGCGGTTCCTCCAGGCTCTCCCGCCCGAGCAGCGAGGCGAGCTCGTGCAGGTTCGGCTTGACGAGCCAGGCGCCTTCTTCGACCGCGGCGGCGAGCGCGTCTCCGGATGTGTCGACGATGTATCTCGCGCCGGCATCCCGGACGACCCGGGCGACGCGGGCGTAGAAGTCGTCCGGTACGCCCGGTGGAAGGCTTCCGCTCGCGACGACGAGCGCGTCCGGCTCGACGAGCGCGGCGAGCCGATCGGTTACCGTGTCCGCTTCCCCGGGGGACAGGTGCGGTCCGGGCATGCCGAAGCGGTACTGCTCTCCGGTGGAGTCCTCGACGACCGTGAGGTTCTCCCGGATCGCGTCGGCGACCCGGACCGGCTCGCGCACGAGTTGCTCGGTGGCGAGCAGGCTCTCCAGGAGCTCTCCCTCCACGCCTCCGGCCGGGTAGACCGCCGTCGACTCGCCGCCGAGGTACGCGACCGCGCGAGAGACGTTGATCCCGCCGCCGCCGGGGTCGCGTCGAACGCGCTCGAGGCGCAGCTTCAGATCGTGCTGCACGCGGTCGCAGTGCGCGCTCGTGTCGATTGCCGGGTTCATGGTCAGCGTGACGATCTTCGGCATGGTGGCTCCCTCCTCCTCAGGATGCCGCCAGGCGCGCCGGATCGCCATCACCCATTCGGGCGAGGCGGTTGCCTGCGTCCGGCGGCGTCGCTATGCTGCGGTCCATGCAGGCCGCTCGCGCCTACAAGATCGCCGTTGGGATGCTCTTCCCGCTGTTCATCGCTGGTGTGCTCTTCGTCGCGTGGTACACGCGCGGGAGCTGGACCGCGATCCTCGACTCGCAGGTCGATGCGCAGGAGTGGATCACGCAGTTCGGCGCGTGGGCGCCGCTGGTCTACATCGCGGTTCAGGTCTTCCAGGTCGTCATCTTCATCGTCCCGGGCGATGTGGTACAGCTCGCGGGGGGCTACCTCTTTGGGGTCGCGGGCGGGCTCGCTTACTCGCTCGTCGGCATCGCCATCGGCTCGGCGATCAACTTCTTCCTGGCGCGTCTGCTGGGTCGCACCTTCGTGGAGGGCGTCTTCGGCGCAGCGCGCGTCGCCGAGTTCGACCGCGTGAGCTCCTCCTCGCGCGCTCGCACCGGTTTCTTCCTGCTCTTCGTCATACCCGGGATCCCCAAGGACGTCCTCGTCTACGTCGCCGGGATCAGCACGCTGCGCTTTCCGGCCTTCCTGCTCGTCACGATGACCGGTCGGCTCCCCGGTATCCTGGGTAGCGCGATCATCGGCGACAGCGCGGCGCAGGAGCGATGGTTCCTCAGCGTCTTCGTCTTCGGCCTCGCGGTCGTGCTCTTCGCTCTGGGGGTGCTCTTCCGGCGCCGGGTGCAGCACTGGGTGGACGGGCTGATTCGTCGGGACACCGACAAGCAGGAGTAGTCGGCGCCCAGCGCCGTGTGGCCACGCGCGGCGCGATGGTTCGCCGCGCTACTCCGTCGCGCTCGCGACGTTGGGGAGCGGCGCGCCGGAGGCGGGACTCATGTACTTGAACGGGTGGATGTCGAGCGGGTTCGGGTACCAGCCGTCGACGAGCCGCAGGTTGATCAGGTTGATCGAAGGCGAGTGGCTGACCGGGAGCACGACGCCGTCGGCGAGCAGGATCTCCTCCGCCTCGCTGAGCGTCTCGTAGCGCTCGTCGCCGGTCATGCCCATCGCGCTGCGGATCAGCCCGTCGTACTGGGCGTTCGAGAATCCCGAGTTGTTGAGGTTGCTGCCGGTCGTCCACATGTCGAGGAAGGTCAGCGGATCCGCGAAGTCGCCGATCCAGCTCACCGTGCTCACCTGGAAGGTCTCTTCCTCGACGACCGAGAAGTAGCGCGGGTAGGGAATGACATCGGCCTCCACCTCGACCTCGAGCGCCGCCTCCCAGCTCTCCTCCATGCGCTGCGCGACCAGGTCGCCCTCGATGGGTGCGGGGATGGAGAGCACGATGGGCGGCATTCCCTCGCCGTTCGGGTAACCGGCCTCCTCGAGCAGCGCGAGCGCCTCCTCGGTGTTCTGCTCGACGATGCCTTCGGCCTTCGGGTAGGAGGGGAGCTCCGGGACGAGACTCGTCGCGGGCACGTACCAGATCTCGTCGTCGCGGATCTCGTCCCACGGCAACAGGAGCGCCATCGCCCGGCGGACGCGGTGGTCGTCGAACGGCTCGTTTACCGCGGAGAACTGGTAGTAGGTCGTCGCGAACAGCGGGTTGATGACGATGTCGTCGGTCCGGTCGACCCCCTGCAGATCGATCCCGCCGCGCACCCAGTCGATCTCGCCGTCGTTGAACGCCGCGGTGACCGCCTCGTAGTCGTCGCTGAAGGCGATCCGGATCTCCTCGTACTCGATCCGTCGCCGGTCCCAGTACTCCGGATTCTCGGTGAGGATGATCTCCTCGTCGCTCGCCGCGCTCACCAGGTACGGCCCGTTCGCGGGAATGGTCGTGGGGTCGTCGAAGTCGCGGCTCTCGCGGAGGTCCGGGTGGATGGGCACGAAGCTGTGGTGGCAGAGGATGCGCAGGAAGTGCGTTGCGCGCTGTTCGAGCTCGACCTCGAGCACGCGCTCGCTCACCGCCCGCACTCCGACGCTCTGCGGATCGTCGGTCTCGCCGGTGCGGTAGGCGCGCGCGCCGGCGACGATGTCCATGAGCGACGCGTAGGCGGCGTTCGTGTCCGGGTCGAGCAGCATCAGCCACGTCTCCACGAAGTCCGAGGCGAGGACCGGGTCGCCGTTCGAGTAGCGCGCGTCGGGGCGGATCGTGAACCGGTAGCGCAGCCCGTCCTCGGAGACCTCCCAGCGGTTGGCGACGGCGGGGATGGGGTCGAGGCTGAACGGGTCGTAGCCTACGAGCCCCTCGTAGATCCCCGAGTAGATCTGCGCCTCGGAGGTCGTGTACGAGACGATCGGGTTGTAGCCGATCTCCGTGGGCAGGAAGTTGATCGTGAACGTATCCGGGGTGCTCTGCGCCCAGGCCGTCGCGGTGAGAACCGCGAGCAGGACGGCGAACACGCGTCTGAGCGCTCGAGAGGGCATCATCCACCCCAAGATACTGTTCACGATCGCGGAATCCAATCGGCTATTCGCGGTACTCGGTGTACGGCAGCCCGCAGCTTCGCGCCACGCGTTCGTGGACGCAGGCGCCGCCGGCGATGTTCAGGCCGTTTCGCAGCGCCTCGCTCGAGGCGAGCGCCGCCTTCACCCCCATGTCTGCGATGAGAAGCCCGTAGGAGAGCGTGACGCTCGTGAGCGCTATCGTGCTCGACCGCGCCACCGCCCCGGGCATGTTCGCTACGCAGTAGTGCACCACGTTGTCGACGATGTAGATGGGCTCGTCGTGGGTCGTCGGCTTGGAGGTCTCGGCGATCCCGCCCTGGTCGATCGCGACGTCCACGAGCACGGCCCCGGGCTTCATCGTCTTCAGATGGTCGCGGCGGACGAGCTTGGGGGTCGATTCTCCGGCGAGGAGCACCGCGCCGATCACGATGTCCGCCTCGCTGAGGACGTAGTCGATGTTCGCATCGGTCGCGTAGAGCGTCGTGATCGAGCTGCCGAAGATGTCGTCGAGGTAGGCGAGCCGCCGGGCGTTGACGTCGAGGATGGTGACGTTCGCGCCGATACCGGTGGCGATCTTGCACGCGTTCGTGCCCACCACGCCGCCGCCGAGGATCGCGACCGCCCCCCGCGGCACGCCGGGAACCCCTCCGAGCAGGATTCCCCGGCCTCCGAACTCCTTCTCCAGGTACTTCGCCCCCTCCTGAACGCTGAGCCGTCCGGCGATCTCGCTCATGGGCGTGAGGCACGGCAGGCTCCCGTCCGGGAGCTCGATCGTCTCGTAGGCGATCGCGACGACGCCGCGGTCTATGAGCGCGCGCGCGAGCGGTACGTTCGCCGCGAGGTGGAGGTAGGTGTAGAGGATCTGGCCGTCGTGGAAGAGGTCGAACTCCTCGGGCAGCGGCTCCTTGACCTTCACGATCAGGTCGGCGGCGTCAAAGACCTCCGCCGGCGACTCGACGATGCGCGCACCCGCCGCCTCGTACTCGGCGTTCTCGTAACCCGAACCCACGCCCGCCTGCGTCTGAACGAACACCTCGTGGCCGTGCCCGACGTAGCTGCGCACGTCGTGCGGCGTCATGCCGACGCGGTATTCGTGCCGTTTGATTTCCCTTGGTACTCCAATCGTCATCGCTCCAGCATAGCACGACTCTCGCGCCGACGCATTCAGATCACGCTCAGATTCGACCGAGAATAGGAGCATGAGGAGACTACTCGCGCTTGTCTTCGCGCTCGTCGCGACGGCGGTAATCGCCCCGGAGGCCGGCGCCCAGGCGGCCGACTCGCTCACCCGAACGCTCTCGCTCGCCGACCTCGATCTGTCCGACGCGTCGATTCACCAGGCCGGTCCGGCCGCGTTCTACGTCAGGGGCGTCGGGGTGGACGACGACGCCTATTCGTTCCTGATCGAGCCGTCCGACGCGGACACGTGGTCGGTCACGAGCATCGTTCCGGAGAGCGAGAACGTCCTCCCGCCCGACGCGATCCTCGACTTCGCGACCATTTCGGCCCCCGACGCCTCGAGCATCGCGATCGAGGGCGTGCTCGTGGGCGATCGCGTCTACGGCGGTACGCTCGCCGTGGGCGAAGACGCAGACCTCGAGCTCGCCGAGCAGATCCGCGTCGCCGACAGCGCGACCATCAACGAGGCGAGGGCGAGCGCGCTCCGCGAGATCCTCGCGGCCGAGAGCGACGAAGCGATGGAGGCCGCGCTCGCCGCGCAACGCGCGGAGCTCGAGGCGACGATCGACCGGATCGAGGCGCAGCGCGACGCGTACCGCGAGGAGCGCGACACGCTCGCGAGCGAGAACGCCAATCTCGAGGCCGAACGCGACGCGCTCGAGGCCGAGCGGAACGCGCTCGAGGCGAGGCTCGAGGAGACGCCGGGCACCCAGGTAGGCGCGGGCGCGGGT
>CAZICD010000044.1:15411-34573 GCA_964537725.1 uncultured Spirochaetaceae bacterium
CCGCCGACGGCGACGGTGCCGCCGGCGCCACCACCCCCCTGACCGGCGAGGAGGTCGAGTCGCTCATAGCCGAGCGCGACCAGCTCGCCGGCGACATCGTCGGGCTCGTGATGGAGAACAACGAGCTGCGCGAGGAGCGGAAGACGCTGCGCGAGCAGATCGAAGAGCTGCGGGAGCGGAACAGCGAGCTCGCCGGCGACGTGGAGACGATGACCTCCGAAGTCGGCCGACTCCAGGAGCTCGTGGAGGCGTACCGCGCGACGCTCGGGCCGGAGCCCGGCGCGACCGACGAGGAGGCAGCCGCGGGTTCGACGCGCGACGGCGATGCCGGCTCCGAAGCCCCGCCCGCCGACTGGACCTTTCCGGGCGACTACGTACGCACCGCCGACCTCGAGGCCGCTGCGCAGGCGGTGACGAGCGAGCTTCGTTCGCTCGATACGCGCGTGGCCGCGCTCGAAGAGGCCGCGAGCGGTCTCGCCGACCTGGAGGAAGCGCTTCGCACCGGCGTCCGCGGCGGACTGCCGGCCACGAGTCTCGCCGCGCGGCCGGCCGGCGAGCTCCCCGGCACCCGAGACGCCGCCGACCCGGGCGTGCCGCGGGAGGAGCCGGAGGAACGCGACGGCACGCCCGCCGACGCGTCCCCCGCCGAGCCGGCGCCACGCAGCGACGCCTCGCCCGCCGACACCTCGCCGGCCGACGCCTCGCCGGCCGACCGCGACACCACCCCGCGCGCCACCGAGGCCGACGCCCGCGCGGCGATCGAAGCCGCCGAGCAGGCCGAGCGGCTTGCGCGCGTGCAGGCGGAGCTCGCCGACCTTCTCGCCGAGAACGAGGCGCTGCGCCGCGAGCAGCAGCGTCTCGAGGAGCGGGTGCTCGAGGAGATCCTCGACAACGGCTTCGTGCGCATCATGCGCGAACGCCTCTCGCGCGAGCTCGCGAGCGGCTTCTCGGCCGCCGAGCCGGACACCGGAGCGTGGAGCGTCCGTGGACCGGTGGCGAGGCAGACCGAGGAGAACGCGTACTTCGCGAAGCTCGCGATGCCGGTCGAGCAGTCGAAGCAGCCGGTGCTCTACTCGTTCCGCGTCCGCGCGCTCGACGACGGCTGGGTCGGCGTGGGACTTCACCTCTTCGTCGACGGCGTGGAGCGTCGTCGCGGGTACGGGATGGGATCGAGCCTGCTCGTCTGGTTCACCCGCGACCCACAGGAACGCAGGACCGAGACGACGTTCGTCCAGCTCTACCGTTCGGACGACGACGTGGACATGGCGCGCGTGCTCGACGCGGCGATCCCGCAGCCGATCGATCGATTCATGGACGTCGACGTGCTCTACGAGCCGGCGTCGCAGTACGTGACGATCGCCGTGGACGGCACCGACCGCGTGCGCTACCGCGCGTGGTTCGGGATCGATGCGGGCGTGGAGATCGCTCTCCGGGCGCTCGGACGCGCCGAGTTCCGCGACTTCGAGGTGCGAACCACGCCCGCGACCGGAACCGCGGCCAGGTAGCCGCCGGCGACGGCGCTCCGACTATCGGCGCCCCGGCGCCCCGGCGCCCCCGCGGGACGCCTATCCCTCGCGGCCGGCGGTCGGTGCGGAGCCGCGGGCGCGGATGCGCTCGGCGAGCTCGAGCTCCTTTGCCAGAAGGTCGATGAAGGGCTTGCACGCCTCGCGGTAGGCGGGTACCGGGTCATCCGCGTCGGCCACGATCGCGCGGGCCGCCGCCTGCCCGCTCGCGAACGCGAGCGAGAGCCCCTCGCCCGATGCCGGGCTCACGAGGCCCGCGGCTTCCCCGATGAGCAGAACGCGACCGTTGCCGAGCTCGACGTCGTCGAGCGTGCGGATCCGCGCGATCGGGTGCCGCTCGGCGAGCAGCGGGGCGCCGATGGTCTGGTACTCGCTTCGCGCCCACGCCATGACGGCGAGGTGACGATCGCCGTCGCGCGGGCAGCCGACGAGCACCCGGTCGTCGCCGCGCGGAAAGGCCCACACGTAGTAGTCGCGGGCGAGCTCGCGGTCGAAGATGAAATCGGCATGCCTCGGAGGACGGGCGGCGCGGTAGAGATGCTGGACGGTGTCTACCGTCTCCGGCCGATTCGCGAACGCGCCTCGCCGCACGCGCGAGAGGCAGCCATCGGCTCCCACGAGAATCCCGGTCTCCACCGTCTCCACCGCGCCGTCGGCCCGGCGGAGCGTCACGGCGAGCGCGTCGTCGCGGGGGTCGGCCCGCACGAATCGGATGCCCTCGGTTACCTCTACGCTCCCCGGGAGCAGGTCGTCGAGCCAGAACGCGAGCGCCTTCCGGTCGATCGTGCGGGCGGTTCCGACCTTCGTCGTCGGCGCGTCCGTGTCGCGCGCCACGAAGCGCATGGTGACGCGGTTCGGGGTCGCGAAGACCGATGGAGGCGGATCGAGCTCGGCGAGGATCCGGTCCCCGTGGCCGATGAGGATCTCGCCGCACGGTTTGACCGGAGGAAAGCGCTGAGATTCGACGACGAGCACCCGCAGCGATTCGTCCAGATGAACGCCGGCGAAGAGGCCGGCGGGTCCGGCCCCGACGATGACGACGTCGTAGTGTTCCACCGCTGTCACGATAGCCCGGCTCGGCTCCGCCTGCAAGAACCTACGGTGCGGTAATCGTGAGGCGACCGAACTCCCCCGCCTGCAGCCGCCACTGCTGCGCCGTGAGCCCGTCTACCACGTGGCTGATCTCGAGGAGCGCGGTGTTCGGCGGCGCGGTCCCCTCGTTCACCGCGTAGATCTCTAACACGTTCTCGCCGGCCCGCAGCGTGAGCGGGATCGTCGTGCCGGTCCCGCCTGAGAGCACGTGACCCAGCTCGACCGCCACGCCGTTGAGGAAGACGTCGACGGTGTCCCCGTCGATCTCCTGACCGTTGTCGGTCAGCGTCACGTCGACGAGTCTCTGGCTGACGGTGACGTCGCTCAGACCCCCGCTCGCGTCCGGTAGAATGGCGAACTCTGCGGAGTAGGCGGCGAGCAGCAGCGCTCCGGTCGCCTGGTCGGGGTCGTAGCCGCTGACGACGATCTGGTACTCGTCGAACACGTCGGCGTGCACCGAGAAGTCGGCGGGGATCGTCCAGGTGTACCGGTCCGAGTTGGAGACCGACCCGGCGATCCGCGTGTGCGGCGTTCCGGCGAGGTAGAGGTCGATGTCGATCTCGTCCGGCTGCGCGCTACCCTCCCAGCGGATGGTGAGCGCGTCACCGGCGGTGACGGTTTCTCCGGCCGGCGAGACGACGGCGAGCAGGTCCGGATCTGTGACCGGGTCGTCGAGCGGGTCCGGCGAGCGGCTCGGCTCGTCGTCGAGGAGCACGATCTCGCAGCCGCCGGCGAGCACGACGAGCGCCAGGGCGCTCGCGGCAATGATGGTTCGCATTCGCAGAAGCATGGTCCCTCCACGAGATGCAACACCGTCGCGCCCGCCGCGTGTCACCGCGCTGCGCGCATCGGCCTACCGCTCGCTGCGGAGGAACTTCGAGATGAGGAAGGCCATCTCCATGCTCTGCGCGTAGTTCAACCGGGGGTCGCAGTAGCTTTCGTAGTTCGTCTCCAGGTCGTGCTCGCCGAGCCCGAGCGCCCCGCCGGTGCACTCGGTGACCGCCTCGCCGGTGAGCTCGAAGTGGACGCCGGCGAGCCTGCTGCCGGCGCTGCGGTGCACGTCGAAGGCCGCTTCGAGCTCGGCGAGGACCGATTCGAACGGCCGGGTCTTCCGTCCGTTCGCTGCGGTCGTGGTATTGCCGTGCATGGGATCGCATACCCACGCGACGCGTCTGCCCGAGCCCTCCACCGCCTCGATCAGCTCCGGCAGCGTTCCGCGGACTCGATCGGCGCCCATGCGCGTGATGAGCATCAATCGGCCCGCGTCGTTGTCCGGGTTGAGAACGCGCGTGAGATCGACGACCTCCGCCGGATCGGCTTCGGCCGAGAGCTTCACGCCGATCGGGTTCGCGATGCCGCGGAAGAACTCGACGTGCGCGCCGTCGACCGCGCGCGTGCGCTCGCCGATCCAGAGAAGATGCGCGCTCGTGGCGTACCAGCTCGCGCCTTCGGTCTCCCCGCGGCGGGCGAGGGCCGCCTCGTAGCCGAGGTGCAGCCCCTCGTGCGAGGTGTAGAAATCGACCCGTCCCAGACTCTCGTCGCGGATCCCGCCGAAGCTCTCCATGAAGTGGATCGCGTCGAGCACGTTGTCCACGATCGACCGGTACTCGTCCCATTGGGCGGTGCGCTCCATCGAGTGGAGGTTCCACGAGTAGGGGTGGTGCAGGTCCGCGAACCCGCCGTCGATCATCGATCTGATGTAGTTGAGCGTCGCGGTCGCGTGGAAATAGCCCTCGACGAGCCGGTTGGGGTCCGGCTCGCGCTCGGTCGGCGGAAAGCCGTTGATCGTGTCCCCTTTGTACGACGGGACGGTCCGGCCGTCGATCTCCTCGGTGTCGCTCGAACGAGGCTTGAAGTACTGCCCGGCGATCCGCCCGATGCGAAGCACCGGCGTGCGTGCCGCGTGCGAGAGGACCACGCTCATCTGGAGCAGGATCTTGAGCTTGTTCGTGATCGTCTGCGGGTTGCAGTCGATGAAACGCTCCACGCAGTCGCCGCCGTGGAGGATGAACTGCCGACCCTCCGCCGCCGCGCCGATCTGCGCGCGCAGGTGGTCGATCTCGCCGGGGAAGACGACCGGCGGCAGCGCGGCGAGCCGGTCGAGTGCCCGTCCGAAGGCGGCCTCGTCCGCGTAGGTCGGCTGGTGTCGGGCGGCGCGAGGCTGCCAGCTCTGCGGGCTCCAGTGGGGTCGTTTACTCATGAGCTCCCTGTCCCGTACTATAGCGGCATCCCGACCGCGAAAGAAGGGGCTCCATGTCAGACCAGTCACGCACGAACACGAGAGCGCAGAAGGGCCGATCGTATCCGCCCGGCTACGGGATCGTGGAGCCGGTGGCCAACTACCGGCCCTGGGACGTCGATCGCGAGTTCGCCGACGTCTACGAGCTCGTGCGCGAGCACACGATGGTGGACGTCTATCGGCTCTGGACGCTCTGGTACCTCGCGCGCCAGATTGCCGGCGCGCGGCCGGACCCGGGCGATGTGGTCGCCGAAGAGGGACGCGCGGAGCCCGCGGCAGACCCGGCACCGGTCGGAGCGGCCCCCGCGTCCGGTCCGCGCGTGACCGCCGGCCCCGCGCTCGACGGCCACGTGCTGGAGATCGGCAGCTGGCGCGGCGGGTCGGGTACCGTCATCGCGCGGGCGCTCGGGGGGGCCGGTGCGGCGCCGGGTGACGCTCGTGGGGGTGCGGGTCGCCGCATCATCCTCGCCGACACCTTCGCGGGCGTCGTGAAGGCCGGCGCGCGCGACACCTACTACAAGGGCGGCGAGCACGCCAACACCTCGGTCGATGCGGTCCAGCGGCTGCTCGCGCGCGCGGGGGTGCCGCACGTCGAGCTGCTGAGCGGGGTCTTCCCGGAGGACCGCGGCGAGGAGATCGCCGATCTGCGGTTCGCGCTCTGCCACATCGACGTGGACGTCTACCAGAGCGCGAAGGACTGCTTCGAGTGGGTCTGGCCGCGCATGGTCCCCGGTGGCGTTGTCGTATTCGACGACTTCGGCTTCTACGGCTGCGAGGGCGTCACGGCCTACGTGCATGAGCTCGCACGCGGGGGCGGTCGGCTGACTGTTGTTCCGAGCCTCTCGGGGCAGGCAATCGTAACCCGGGCGGTGTATTGATCGGCATGTACCTGCTTCGGTAGATTCCATCGCTGAAGATGACGCCAACGACGAAGTTGCTGTTGCTCATAGCCGGTGTCGTGCTCCTCGGATGCAGCACCGGCGACCCGTACGTCCCGGAGGCCGACCCCGTGCTCATCCGCGCCAATCGCCGCGCGCGTGCCGAGTCCGAGCTCGTCGTGGTGGAGACCGACGACGAGGGGCAGCGGGTCTTCCCGAACATCGAGAACTTCCTCGAGGGACCACGCTCGGCGCTCGCGCTCTACCGCGAGGAGGTTACGCGCGATCGCGTGGTCGATTACTTCGTCGATCTCGCCGGGTCCGAATCGATCGCGCTGCCCATCCTCTACTACGCGGACCGGCTCGACATCTCGCTCACGCTCGCCTTCAGCCTCGTATGGGGCGAGAGCCGATTCCATCCGGTCGCGGTGAACTACAACTCCCGTTCGATCGACCGTGGGCTCTTTCAGCTCAATTCGCTGACGTTCCGGCACCTCACCGAGGACGATTTCTTCAACCCGGAGGTCAACGCCTTCCACGGGCTGAAGTACCTCGAGTTCTGCCTCAGCCAGGGAGAGGACGAGGCGCAGGCGCTCGCGATCTACAACGCCGGGCTCACCCGAGTCGTGCGCGGCCAGACGCCCACCTCCACCCTGCGCTACGTCGATCAGATCCTCGGTTACCGCGCGCGGCTCGTCGCCGACTTCGAGCGCTACATCCTCTCGCAATTCCCGCCCACGATCGCGTAGAATAGCGGTCATGGTCATAGTCCTCGAGCGCTCGATTCGCGACGACGACAAGGAACGGCTGCGGAACTTTCTCACCGAACGCGGATTCAAGGTCCGCGAGATCGTCGGCGACGAGGAGACGATCTTCGGCGCCGTCGGATCGGTCTCCATCGATCTGCGCGAGGTGGAGATCAAGCCGGGCGTCCAACGCGTCATACCCATCTCGAAACCGTACAAGCTCGCGAGCCGCGAGCTGAAGAAGGACGATTCCGTCGTCACCGTGGGGCCCATCAAGATCGGCGGGCCGCGCATCGCGGTGATGGCCGGGCCGTGCGCCGTGGAGAACGAGGAGCAGATCTTCGAAAGCGCCCGGATCGTGCGCGAGAGCGGTGCGGTCGTCTTGCGAGGCGGGGCGTTCAAGCCCCGCACCAGCCCGTACTCGTTTCAGGGGCTTGGCGAGGACGGGCTGAAGCTTCTCAAGGCAGCCGGTGAGCGGTACGACCTGCCGGTCGTCAGCGAGATCATCGCGACGCGGTACGTCGACATGTTCTGCGATTACGTCGACCTGATGCAGATCGGAGCGCGCAACATGCAGAACTTCGATCTGCTCAAGGCCGTGGGCGCGACCGGCAGGCCGGTCATGCTCAAACGAGGACTGGCGGCGACGATCGAAGAATGGCTCATGGCCGCCGAGTATCTGCTCGCCCACGGCACCGAGGACGTGATCCTGTGCGAGCGGGGCATCCGCACCTTCGAAACCTACACCCGCAACTCGCTCGACATCTCCTCTATCCCCGTCGCCAAGAAACTCACCCATCTGCCCGTCCTTGTCGACCCGAGCCACGCAACGGGCATCCGCGCCAAGGTGCCGCCGGTGGCGCTCGCGGCCGTCGCCGCCGGTGCCGACGGGCTCATCGTCGAGGTGCACCCCGACCCCGAGGCCGCGCTGTCGGACGGACCGCAGACCGTCTTCCCTGAGCAGTTCGAGAAGCTGATGCGCGACATCGACGCGCTCTCGCCGGTCGTGGGCAAAGAGCTCACGCGTATCCCTCGGCGGCGTCCGGCGGTGGTCGGGAAGGCCGCCACGTCCGAGCGCGCTCCCTCCGCGGCCGCAGCGCCGGAAGGCGCCGTGCCGGTCGCCTACCAGGGCGAGCGGGGCGCGTACAGCGAGATGGCGCTCCTGCGGTTCTTCCACGACCTCGACTTCGCCTCGATTCCCAGCCGGCACTTCCGCGATGTCTTCGAGGCCGTGCTCCAGGGTGCCGCGCGATACGGTATCGTGCCGATCGAGAACAGCCTCGCCGGCAGCGTCCACGAGAACTACGACCTGCTGCTGCAGTACGCCGATCTCACGATCGTCGGCGAGATCAAGCTGCGCGTCGAGCACAGTCTCATCGGTCTGCCGGGGAGCTCGATCGAAACGGTGAGACGGGTCTTCTCGCATCCTCAGGCGCTCGCGCAGTGCGACGATTTCCTCGGCAGCCACGAGTGGGAGCTCGTGCCATTCTACGATACGGCCGGGTCTGTCGCGCACATCGCCGAGGAAGCTTCACCGGAAAACGCTGCGATTGCGAACGCGCGCGCGGCCGAGGTCTACGGGATGCAGATCCTCAAGGAAGGCATCGAGACGAACCCGCGCAACTACACTCGCTTCGTCGTGCTCTCGCGCGAGGAGCGGGAGATCGAAGCCGACGCGAATCTCGCGAGCCTCGTGTTCTCGACGCCGGACAAGCCGGGCGCGCTGTTCCGCGCGATGGAGATCATGGCGAACGCGTCGCTGAACCTGAAGAAGCTCGAGAGTCGCCCTATACCGGGCAAGCCGTGGCAGTACATGTTCTACGTCGATCTCGAGATGCCGGATTCGTCGGAGTCGTTCTCGCAGGCGCTCGAGCGGCTGCACGAGACGGTTGCGGATCTGCGGGTGCTGGGGGTCTATCGGGCGGTATAGGGTTCGGTGCTCCCGGGCCCGCCTACACGTCCATGCCGAGCTTACGCAGCTGCTCGTGCTCTTCCTTCTTCGCGACGTACTCGTGCTTGAGCTGGTTCGCCTTCACGATCGCGTTGCGTACCGACGAGAGCTCGATCTTCACACCCTTCATCTTCTTGCGCTCCGCCGGTCCCGCCTTCGCCTTCAGGTGCGCGTCGAGCGCGCCGGCGCGTCGGTGCACGACGTGGCACTCGCCGAGCTCCTTGTTGATGTACTGGTAGAGTTGCTCGTCGGTCGCCTTCTGGATCTTCGCCCAGGGGCCGCCGCTGCGCGCGAGGAACGCGCCGTAGAGCCGGGACTTCTTGGCTATCCGTTCGAGGAAGTCGTCCAGCACGATCGTCTCGGTATGACGGGTTCCGGTCGACTCGTCGGTGTACTCCACCTCGTAGGTCGTCTTCGTCGGCTTGCGGTTGGTCAGTCGATCGATCCAGTCCCGGAACGCCTGCGCGAGGCCCTTCTTCTGGCTGCGGGCGGCTTCCGCGTTCGTCTGCAGATTCTCGCCGATGGTCTCCAGCGGACGGCTCGCCGCCGATAGGGCGCGGATCGCGGCGATCAGCGCGTCGCGCAGCGATTCCTTTGGGCGAGCCTTCTTCTTCGGAGACGACGAGGACTGGAGGCGTTCGAGGACTTCCGCCTGGCGCTGATCGGCCTGCGGGCCGTACTCCTCGGCGAGCACTTCGCTCGCGAGCTCGGGAATGAACGGCCCGGGGAGCCCCAGCTGCTTGTGCTGCGAGCGCACCTCGTCGAGGGCGGCCGAGTCGTTGGGGTCCAGCCGCTCGGGGTTCTCGAGCGCCGGCAGCACGTGCTCGCGCAGCGACTGCTTGTACTCCTCGCGCTTGAAGGTGAGGACAACCTTGATCTGGTCGAGGATCGCCTTCGTGTTGCGGGCGAGCTGATCGAGCGAGTCGGAGATGACGCTGTTCGCGAAGCTGTCGTGGCCGCCGCGGGCCCGGCCCACCAGGTCGGCGACACCACGCGTCGTCGGTTTGGGCGACTGCGAGCTCAGCGAATCCCACGCGATGAACCGGGTGAGCTCGGAGAGCTTCTTGAGCTCTTTGAATCCGAGCGCGTCGAGCCGGAACTCGAAGTAGTTGTTCAGGAACTCGAGGACGTTGTCGTACGCGTCGAGGCGAATTCCGATCGCCTGGTCGCGGTCCGACTCGAGGTAGGGTTCGTCCTCCGGCGGTGTGATGTCCGATATCTTCTGCTCGTCCTTGTACGGATCCTGCTGGACGAGGCCCTTGCGGATGAGCAGCTGGTGCAGACCCTGGAACGAGGTGTGGAACACGCGAAAGAGTTCCTTGAGTCGAGGTAGTTCGTCGCTCTCAATGGCCGATCGGCGATTCTCGATCGCCTGCGCAACACGCGCGCGGAACGGCTGGTCGCCTTCCATCGGTCTCCATTATCGACTAAACTCCCCCCCGTAGCAACAGTTTTGGAGATCCATGGGTCGCCCGGTCTCGTTCCAGCCGCACAAGCTCTTCGTCGCCGCGCTCTTCGCGCCCGAGCCGGGCGTGGTCGTGATCCGCGATCTCGTCTCGTCCCGATTCGGTCCGATCGACGACGAGCTCGCGCCGCACCCGTTCACCTTCTCGGACTACTATCACGCCGAGATGGGCCGCTCGCTCGAGCGGGCGTTGTTCAGCGTCGGCCCTCTCGTCGATCCGGCGGATCTCGCCGGTTTCAAGGAGGAGGCGAACGCGCTCGAGTCGGAGACGGCGGTCGTTCCCGAAGCGCGGCGGGTGAATCTGGATCCGGGACTGCTCTCGCTCTCGCGCGTCGTGCTCGCGACCACGAAGGCGAGCGCGCATCGGGTGCCGCTGCGCGACGGGCTCTACGCCGAGATCACGCTGCTCTACCGCCGCGGCCGCTACCGTCCGCTCGAATGGACCTATCCGGACTATCAGAGCGATCGCTTCGTCGAGTGGCTCGCGCGGGTGCGCTCGCGCTACCACGAGCAGCTGCGCAGTATCGATCCCGATCGGGCGTGGCGCCTGTAGCGATGGGCGCGGGTGTCTGTTCGCCACACCGCGTCGTCTTCGGCCCCGTCGACGGGAGTTGTGAAGCAGGACTGCGAACTGGCGCGTAGTACGGGCATGCGCAGGTTGAAGTTTCGACATGCGTACTTCGTGCTGCCGGCCCTCGTGGTTCTCTCGTGCGGGTACCCTCCATTCACTGTTCCGGTTACCTTCACGTTGCTCACCACTCCCTCCGCATGGGAGGCCGCGTGGGGCCCGGCACGTTTCGAGATCGACTGGCAGGCCCCCGGCGGCGCCGGCGTGGTGCCGGGTCTTCACGAGGCCGGTTCGTCGCTCGTCGTCGACTTGCCGCGTACGCTTCCGGTTGCCGTGCGTGCGACGCCGCGGTGGGGTGCCGGACAGGCCTCGGAGACGACCGGGCCGGCGCTCTCGTCGGGGGAGCGGCTTGCGACCGCCGGGACGGTCTGGACCGGAGGTGGCGGGTCCGACGCTCGTGACTGGTTCTTCGGCCGACCGGAGCTCGTCCTCGGCTTCGCTACCGGTGCCACCACCGAGGTCGTGCGGAGGTTGCTCGCCGCCGGCGTCGACCTGCGTGAGTTCTCCGTGGCGCGCCTCGTCGCCGAAAGCGCGGAACGGCTTCCCGACGACCCGTGGTCGCTCGACGTTGATCGGGTGGTTGCGGCGATAGGAGCCCGCGCGATGCGCGAGACGTACGTGCGAGAGCGTGAGACGTTTCCGGTCGCTCTGACGGCGCCATCGGGTAGGTGGCACGGGTTCTCACCGTTTCAGCTGCCGGTCGAAGGCGCCGGGCGATGGCCCGATCTCCCGCTGGGCACAAGCGTGTTCTACTCGGAGGACGGGAGGCGATGGCTGGTAGATCTTGACGAGGAGGGGCGCGCCTGGCAGGGCGAAGCATCGCGGTGAGGCCGGAGCCTGCGGCCGCTGCAGGCCGATCGGCGCGCTCAGCGGATGACGACGTTGACCAGCTTGTCCGGCACCGAGATCACCTTCACGATCTCCTTGCCGTCGGTCCACTCCTGAATGCGTTCGTTCTCCAGCGCGAGCCGCTCGAGCTCAGCCTTGTCGGTTCCCGCCGGTGCGTGCATGCGGCTTCGCACCTTGCCGTTGATCTGCAGGACGATTTCGACCTCTTCATCCACCGTGAGATTCGGGTCGTACTCCGGCCAGCTGACCCGCGACACCGACGGCTGGTGTCCGAGCCGGGTCCATAGCTCTTCGCCCAGGTGCGGCGCGTACGGTGCGAGCAGCAGGACGAACGGCTCCCAGAGCGTGCGGTAGAGCGTCTCCACCTTGAAGAGCTCGTTCACGAAGATCATCATCTGAGCGATCGCCGTGTTGAAGGCGAGCGTACCCGTGTCTTCGGTCACCTTGCGGATCGTCTTGTGGAGCAGCCGGAGCAGCACTTCCGGCGGCTCGTCGTCTACGAGATCCCGCTCGCTCAGCCGGTAAACCCGGTCCAGGAAGCGATGCACGCCTGCCAGTCCGTTCGTCGACCACGGCTTGGCGACCTCCAGCGGTCCCATGAACATCTCGTACATGCGCATGCTGTCGGCACCGAAGTCTCGCACAATGTCGTCGGGATTGAGGACGTTGCCCAGGCTCTTGGACATCTTCACGCCGCCCTCGCCCAGGATCATTCCCTGGTTGACCAGGCGCGTGAACGGCTCGTCGGTGTTCACCACGCCGATGTCGTAGAGTACCTTGTGCCAAAAGCGGGCGTAGAGCAGATGGAGCACCGCGTGCTCCGCGCCGCCCACGTAGAGGTCAACCGGCATCCAGTAGTCGATCTTCTCGCGCGCGGCGAGCTCGTTCTCGTTGTCGGGGTCGAGGAAGCGCAGGTAGTACCAGCAGCTGCCGGCCCACTGCGGCATCGTGTTCGTCTCGCGACGTCCCGGCGTTCCCGATCCATCGGGACAACCCGTAGAGACCCACTCCTCGACCTGTGCGAGCGGGCTCTCGCCGGTGCCGGTGGGCTTATAGCTTTCGACCTCCGGGAGTCTCACTGGAAGCTCGCTCTCGGGAACCGGGACGTATTCCCCTCCGCAATCGACCATCGGGACCGGCTCGCCCCAGTAGCGCTGGCGCGAGAAGATCCAGTCGCGCAGCTTGTAGTTGACCGCCTTCTCTCCCACGCCCTGCTCTTCGAGCCACTCGGTGATGCGCTTCTTGAACTCGGCCGTCTTCAGCCCGTCGAACTGGCCCGAGTTCACCGCTACCCCCGGCTCGGGCATCGCCTCGGTGAGCTCCTCCTTCGTTTGCGGATCATTCTCGGGAGCCACGACGCGGACGATGGGCAGATCGAACGCCTTCGCGAACTCGAAATCGCGCTCGTCGTGTCCGGGCACAGCCATGATCGCTCCGGTGCCGTAGGAGAGGAGCACGTAGTCGGAGATCCAGACGGGAA
The DNA here is from genome assembly GCA_964537725.1 of uncultured Spirochaetaceae bacterium. Taxonomy (GTDB): domain Bacteria; phylum Spirochaetota; class Spirochaetia; order DSM-27196; family SLST01; genus SLST01. The sequence continues at coordinate 28,263 of CAZICD010000044.1, forward strand.
TCCTCTCGCCGTTCACCGGGTTGACCGCGTAGCCACCGGTAAACACGCCCGTCTTCTCCTTGGAGAGCTCGGTTCGCTCGAGGTCGCTCTTGAGCCGCGCCTGGTCGCGGTATTCGCGTACCGCCTCTCGTTGCCGGTCGTTCGTGAGCTCGTCGACCAGCGGATGCTCGGGTGCGAGGACCATGTAGGTTGCGCCGAAGAGCGTGTCCGGCCGGGTGGTGAACACCTCGATCTCCCCGTCGCCGTCGGCGACAGGAAATCGGACCTGTGCACCCTCGCTTCGACCTATCCAGTTTCGCTGCATCGTCTTGATCGATTCGGGCCAGTTGAGCGTCTCCAGTCCTTCGAGGAGTCGATCGGCGTACTCGGTGATCTTCAGCATCCACTGGCGCATCGGTCTGCGGACGACCGGATGGTTGCCGCGTTCACTGCGGGGCCCTTCCGGTGTGGACAGCACCTCTTCGTTGGCGAGGACCGTACCGAGCGCCTCGCAGTACCAGACCGGTACCTCGTCGACGTAGGCGAGCCCCTTCTCCCAGAGCTTGAGGAAGATCCACTGGGTCCACTTGTAGTAGTCGACGCGGTGGGTCGAGATCTCACGGTCCCAGTCGTAGCTGAAGCCCAGGCTCTTGATCTGTTCGCGGAACCGGTCGATGTTCTCTTCTGTTTTCGTTCGGGGGTGCGTGCCCGTCTGGATCGCGTAGGTTTCGGCGGCCAGACCAAAGCTGTCGAAACCCATCGGATGAAGCACGGTGTAGCCGTTCATGCGGAGGTATCGGCAGTAGATGTCCGTGGCGGTATAGCCCTCCGGGTGGCCGACGTGCAATCCCGCTGCCGAGGGATAGGGGAACATGTCGAGGATGTAGCGGCGCTTCTCCGCAGGGACCGAGGGGTCTTCGGAAACGCGGAAGGTCTTGTTCTCTTCCCAGTAGGCCTGCCAGCGCTTCTCGATCTCGGCAAAGGGATACTTCATGGGGTGACATAATAGCGAAGCGCCGAAGGGGGGTCAAAACCGTAGATACTGGTGCCAGAATTGTTGAGAGAAGTGAAGCACGGAGAAGGTATTGCCCGTAGGAGGAAGCGGAGGACCTTCTATGGTACAGACCGAAACAACCCGCCCCGAGTTCTGCCCCAATCCCGCCTGTCGGTTCCACCACCCGGAGTCGGCCGCCGGCTACCAGTGGTACGTGCGCTTCGGGACCTTTCACACCCGAGCACGCGGACGCATCCAGCGCTTCCGCTGCTGCGACTGCGGCAGAACCTGCTCGACGCAGACCTTCTCGATCCACTACTGGACCCACTACACCAACGACCTTCCCTGGCTGCTCGGTCAGCTGTCCACCTCTTCGGGGCTTCGCCAGATCGGGCGGGTAGCGGGGGTGACCCATCGGGTGATCCAGAACCGATGTCGTCGCCTCGCGCGTAATGCGCTCGCGGTCATGGACGCAGCACTCGCCTCGTTGCAGGTCGGTGAGCACCTCGGCTTCGACGGGTTCGAGTCGTTCACCCGCAGCCAGTACCACCCCAACCACATCACCCACCTCACCGGCTGCGCGAGTCAGTTCATCTACGCGGCGGTGCATACGCTGTTTCGACGCAAGGGCTCGATGACCGATGAGCAGAAGCAGCAGCGCGAGTGTATCGATGCGCTGTGGCGCCCCTCATCGACGGTGGGCGAGCAGACGAGCCAGCTACTCGCCGATCTGCAGCGGCCGATCGACAGCGCCTGCGCCGCGTGCAGCGAACCGCTTGAGCTGCGAAGCGACGAACACCCCGCCTACCCGAAGGCGATCCGCGCAGTCGATGCGCTCTCCGCCCGCCTCGTCGAGGGCTCTCTCGTTCACAAACCGACCAGCTCGAAGGCGGCGCGAACGTCTGCCAACCCGCTGTTCGCGCTCAACTACGTCGACCGCCAGCTGCGCGCCAACCTCGGCGAGTACGCGCGGGAGACCATCCACCACGGGCGCGAGGTGAACGCGCAGATGGAGCGCTTCTCGATCTTCATGGTGGTGCACAACTTCCTCACCCCGCACCGCGTCACCGGGCACGCGAAGGTGCTCGGCCTGCAAACCCACGCCGATGTCGCGGGAGTCGGCGATCGGCGGGTCGAGGGGTTACTCGAACGCATGTGCAGCCACCGCCACCTCTACACCCATCTCTCCGGGGCGCAGTGGTGGATCAGGAGGATCTGGCTTCGACTGCACGAAAACCCGCCGTCGGTGCGCGCGCGAAAGACAGAGCTGGTGGCGAAGTCGGTGGCTCTCGGTCAGGCGGCGGTGCCTCGGTATCTGCTCGCCTGAGCTCGCCGCGATCAGCCGACGCGAGCAGGGGGACGCCGTGCGAGCCCATCAACAATACTGGCACCAGTCCACAAAAAAGAACCCCCCAGGAAAGGAGGTAATAAAACCTGGGGGGTTACGTGAGAATGAAAGTGCGGAACGTCCCACAAGCAGGAGACGCCCTATTCTATCTGCTATCCTCCCGGGACTGGAGGAGCGCAGTGGAGCACTCAAGCTTGCCCGCATCCGTCGACCCAATCCGCCGGACCCGGATCTCCTCTGCAACGCAGCCTTGACCCGGACCGTGCGAAGTCGATCCGATCGGACCGGTACGCACTCGCGCACCCCGCGACCTTTCGGTCGCCGGCGAGCAGGCATGCCAACGGCAGCTGCCCGGTCCCTTACCACCCACACAAACCACGACGGTTCGGTATGGTTACACACCGGGGCGGAAATCGTTGAAAACGTATCCAATTCCTCCGGCAAGATCAAGACCGATGGGTCTGGTGCCAGAATTGTTGATACCATTCTCGCCACCGCTCTCGCCGGTACCTATGGCGCTGCCCGACGGTCGCGTGGGATGTATCAACAATTTCGGCACCAGTCTCAAGATGGACCGTCTGCGTCCTCGGTTTCGTCCTCTCGAGCCCGCCGATGAAAGCGCACCGAAACGATGTGTCGTCGGGACGTCGTGACGATCTCGAATCGGCCCGCAGGTGTCTCGAAGGTCTCGCCCGGGGCCGGGATGTGACCGGCGAGGTCGGCGAGGTAGCCGCCGAGGCTCTGAACGTTCCGGCTCTGCGGCAGTTCGATGTCGAGCGTGTCGTTGAGCACGTAGAGCGGGATGTCGGCGATGATGAGGAAGGTGTTGTGGTCCTCACGCGTCACCTTTTCGCGTTCCTTCTGCTCGTTCTCGTCGTAGATCTCGCCGAGGATCTCCTCCACGATGTCCTCGACCGTTACGATTCCGGCGAGACCCCCGTACTCGTCGAGCACGATCGCCATATTCAGCTTGGAGCGCCGGAAGTGAGAGAGCATCTGGTCGATGCTCCGGTTCTCGGGTACGTAGATAGGCTCCATCATGAGCTGGCGCAGCGTCTGCGACCCGTCCCCGGTCGCGTACTCCTTCATCGCGTCGCGCACCAGCAGGATGCCCACGATGCGTTCCGGGTCGTCCTCGTAGACGGGGATGCGGGAGTATCCGCTGTCGATGATCTGCGAAATGGCATCGGTGAGTCGCAGGGCCTTATCCAGGCTGTAGACGCGTGTCCGATGCGTCATCACGGCGCTCACGGTCACGTCGCGGAAGCGAAGGACGCCGCGTACCATCTTGCCCTGATCGGCCTTGATAACCCCCACGGTCTCCGCGTGATCGACCATGCTGAGCAGACCGCGGGGGGTGAGATCGCTTCTCCGGTCGCCGCCGGCGAGGCGGGCGATCGTGTTGCTCATCCGGGTCACGAACCAGATCACCGGCGCGAAGATCACGGCGAGCACGCGGATCAGCCGACACGTGTGGAGGACCCAGGACTCGTTGTGGACGATCGCGAGTTGCTTGGGCGTGACCTCGCCGAAGATGAGCAGGACCATGGTGAGCACGGCGGTAGTCAGCCACTCGTAGCCGGAGCCGAAGAGCGTGATGGTGAGCACGGTCGCCACCGCCGAAGCGCCGACGTTTACGAGGTTGTTGCCGATGAGCACGGTGGTCAGCAGTCGGGCGGGTCGAGCCATCAACGCGTCGACGACGCGCCCGCGGTGCGGGTGCGCGCGCTTCATGTCGTGAACCTGTGCGGGCTGAAGCGAGGTGAACGCGGTCTCGGTTCCCGAGAAGAACGCCGACAGCACGAGAAGCACACCGAGCAGGATGAACGAGCCGGTCATCGCAGTCGATTGCTCCGCAAGAGCATGAGGTGATGTGCCTTCGATGGAGGTTGGTCAGATGTCAGAGGGTCCGGATCGTCCATCCAACGGTACTATACGGGATGCGTACCCGACCTTCAAGCGGCGGGCGCGGGGGAATGGGCAGGCGGGGTGGGAATGGGCGCGCTCGCGCACGCCCGTTCACCTGCGGCCTTACGCGGCTTCGACCTTGAGGACGTCCTTGATGACCTGCTGCAGCGTCTCCTTGGGAAGCGCGCCGGCGGCCATCTGGGGCTTCTCGTCCATGGGGATAAAGAGGATCGACGGGATGCTCTGGATGCCGAACGCCATCGCGAGCTCCTGTTCCTTGTCCGTATCCACCTTATAGATGTGAAGCTTACCGTCGTATTCTTCGCTCAACTCTTCGAGGATGGGAGCCACCATCTTGCAGGGACCGCACCAGTCGGCGTAGAAGTCGATGATCGCGGGCAGGCTGCCCTCGTACTTCCACTCGCTGTTCTCGTCCCAGTTGAAGACTCGCGCTTTGAACTCATCGGTTGTGAGGTGCTCCGTCATATAGTCCTTCCTTTATATAGGCTTATCGCGATGCAGAGTATACTGATCGGATATCGCTCCGTAAAGCCCGATTGAATTCACCGTACTGCCGTACCCTCCGGTCGTCAAGTGCCGGTGAAACGCACCTCCGCGAAGCCGGCCTGCTCGAGTACGCCACGGATGAACTCTTCGCCGTTGCGCTTCGCGGTTTCGAGGATCTCATCGACGACCGGCTGCGGCACCGAATGCTCGCGGACGTAGTCGGCGACCATCCGCCACCCCTCGGCGCCGAGCGAGGTGTCGGGATATGGGTAGTCGTCCCGCTCAATGTCCTCGACCGCTACCTCGATGATCTGTGGCGAGGGGAGCGTGACCGTTGCTCGGCGGGCGGCGGCACCGTCGGGTGCCGTGTACTGCTCGACCACGATCTCTTCCCCGCCGCTGCCCACGTCGAAGCCTGCGGTGATGATGAGCGTCACGACGACGAAATCGAAGGTCCCTCCGGTCGTGCTCAGGTCGATTTCGCTCGCGAGATTCCACGTGCGGAAGTAGAGGTACTCCTCCTCGCTCAGCGTCTCCCGCACCGTCCGGTCGGATCCGCGCAGTTTTCGCAGTATCTCGTTCAGCGATACGCCCGAGGGCAGGTAGTCGTAGGGAAACACGGCCCGATGGACGTAGCGCACCGTCGTGAGCTCGTAGAGGTCGCGGACCGATTCGAGCGTGATCGACGAGGTCGCAAACCGCTCGACGCGCTGCAAACGGATCATCGGCAGGCCCGGGATCAGCTGACGTCCGAAGACGTTCGTGAACAGCGCCAGCGCGGCCACGACGAGGAACGCCGCCGCGAGGATCAGCTCCAGTCTGGTGCGCAGCTTCACCGATTTCTCCGCATCATCCGCGCAGCTCCTCATCCTCAGCCGCATCGCCGGCGGCGAAGACGACCTCGGTGAAGCCGGCCAGCTCCAGGAACCCGGCGATCAGCCGCCGCGCGTTCTCGTCCGCCCGGTCGAGGATGCCCCGTTCGACTGCATCCTCGGCGACCTTCTCCTTCGCCTCGTCGAGCTGGTCGCTCAGCTCGAGGAGACCAACCCGCCCGCCCTGCTCGCGGATGAAGTACTCCTCGATCGACGCCTCGTCGGCGTCGACCGCGAGGATCTCCGCCTCCGGGAGGCGGACGTAGATGCGCTCGGGGTCACGGCGGTCTGCGGTCACCGTCACGCCCTGCGCGAGATCGATCCCGGCGCGTACGCGGATGTCGATCGAGAAGAGCACCGCGCGATCGACGGTCTTGATGAAGAGGAAGCTGCGCTCCTCGCCGAAGTAGACGAGGTCACGGTAGATGTGCTCGTAGGTGGAGAGTTCGAGCAGTGACTCGATCCGGTCCTCCATACGCACGAGCTCGGCCTGCGAGACCGGTGCGCACCCGCCCGTGGCGACGATCGACCACGCGACGAGGAGGGCGAGCAGGAACGCTGACGTCGAGCGGCGCCGCATGCCTCACTATACTATGGGTACGCGCGCGCTCCGCAAGCCGTGTAAACTGTCACGAACCTTGATGCCGCAACTCACGCAAGTGCATACCTGGGAAGATATTGGGGTCGATCGTTGATCAGGTGC
>CAZICD010000045.1:0-33493 GCA_964537725.1 uncultured Spirochaetaceae bacterium
TGGAGCTGATCCTCGAGCTCGCGGCGAAGTAGCCTCATGAAGGCCGCGAGGCGGCCGTCATGGGGCCGCCACCTTCATGAGGACGCGGCTGTGGGGGGTCGGGGCGCCTCCGCACGCTCAGCGCTGGGGCTTACTGGTACGCGCGGATGAAGGCGCCGCCCTGGCCGTTTCCGTCCGGATCGCTGATCCAGCTCGCGAAAATGCGCTCGTCCGGTGTTTCTATCTGCAGCGACAACAGCTGGGCATCGGCGGTGAAACCCTCGGGGCTCGTGAGCGTCCACGTCGCTCCGGCGTCGTCTGTCGACCGGATTGCGGCGGCGGAATCCGTATCGTCGAGGTACAGGAGCCGTATCACGCCCGCGTGCGCGGCGATCGCGATCGAGTCCGGCGCCGCTGCGGGCGTGCTACCGAACTCCGCGCCCAAGGCGGCGGCCGGCGGCCCGCTCGCGTCGGCGAGGTAGATACCCGATCCGCCGGCGACGATGAGGTGATTGGCGCCGGTATCCGTGTCGACCGTGAGGTCGAAGGTCGTAATCTCGCCGCTCAGCGTCTCGTCGAACGCGTCCTGGGCTTCGTTCCAGCTCGTCGCGGCGTTCGTGATCGTCGCTGCGGCAAGCTCGACCGTTGGGTAGGGCGCGTCACCGGACCGATCCTCGACCTCGAAGGCGACGACGGCTTGCGTTGCGGAGGCGGCAAGATCGACCCGCGGGACGAACCGACCCGAATCGTCGGTAGCGCTCCAGCTCCGGATGAGCGCCGCCTCAGTCGCAGCTGCGTCGAGACGGAAGGTGGAGACCTGGTCGTCGCTTGCAACGTAGGCGAGCCAGAACGCCCCGCTTGACCCTGCGGTAAAGGCGACCGATGGTGAACGGGCCGTGGCGGCGGGCGTGGCGAGGGTTGTCGTGAGAGCGAACTCCTCTGAGCCGGACGCGTACGTCCAGATCTGGAGATCTCCCGATGACGTGTCGACGAGCGCCACGCGGAGCAAGCCGTCGTGGGCCGCAAGATCCGCGACGCGAGCCTGGGATCCATCGACCTCTGCGAAGGCTCCACCGAGCGGCGTGAGGCTCCCGTCGGCTTCGATGCGACGAACCGAAACGCCGGTGGCAGCAGTCGTACCCACGCTGAGCTGGTACACGACCGGTGGCGTGGCAGCGTAGTCGACGGCAAGACGGGACGTGGTTGACTCGGTCAGGAACGTCCCCACGCGCGTCGCGCCTTGCCACTCGATCGGACCGTCGACGCTGAATCCGGTGACGACGTCGCTGGGTGGGGACTCCGTGCCCGTGCGTTCCTGTACTGCGGTGACGCGATACGAGTATGTCTGCGCCCCGGGTGTCGCATCGGTGAAGCTCGTGAGATTGGTCGTCGCGTAGGGCACGGGGCCGTAGGGGCCTTCGTCGGTGACGAACGGTTCGGCTGTTCCCGAGCGATAGAGGTAGTAGCGGCTGGTTCCGGGGACATCGTTCCAGGTCACGTCGATGCGGTCAATCTCGCCCTGCGTCGCTGCAACCCCGTCCGGGGCAGGCAGATCGGCAGGCAAGCCCAACCCGCAGGACGCGAGCAGCGCTGCAAGCAGCGCGAGGAGCGCGGCCGATCGCGCCGTGATCCGGATTCGTGACGGTCGTGGATGCGCGCTCCGCGCGCTGCGGCTGAATCTGGTGCTATGGATCATCAGAACGACCCCCCGGGCATGGCGATGTCCAGCGTGATGCCGAACGTTGGAGCGGCCTCGCCGACACCGAAGAGGGCGGCGGGGTCGGTGTACTCGTCGTCGGCGCCCCCGAGCGTGAATCGACCCGAGACACCGAGCGAGAAGCGGTCGAGAAAGCGGAAGGTAATCGCCGGCGTGAGGATGGCGGAGAAGTCGGAGAGATTGACGAGGCCGAAGGCGGAAAGCGCGAGGTCGTCCAGGAAGAGGTTGGAGAGCGACACCGTCGCGCCCGCGTAGTGTCGGCCCCAGTTGGCGAGGTCGCCGAACGCGAGATCGGGCGGGGGCTCGTATCCCTCGGGTTGATCGGCCTCGTTCTCGATCGCGAGCCCGTTTTCGCCCGGATTGAGCAGCAGCCGCGCGGCGGCCGGCAGGAGGCCGGGGGTGTCCTCGTAGCCCTCCCCGTTGAAGAAGTACTGGCCTATGAGCGCGAGGCTGGGCCCGTCGTCCCATTCCTTGAGGTAACGGGCGCCCGCGGTGCCCTGAAAGAAGACGCCGCGGTCGACGGTGTAGGTGTCGAGCACGAGCTCCAGGCCATCGTCCGGGTCTGCGTCGGCGGCCGACTGATCGCGGCTCGGTCGGACGAAGACCCGGTCTGATCCCCAGAGCGCGACGCCCTCCCCGAAGAAATCGACCTCGCCCCAGCTCGCCGTTCCCAGCACCACGAACCGCGGGGCGAGCGAGCGCTGGTAGTACGCGCCTATGCCCAGCTCGCCCGGGCCGAGCGCGAACTCGACCTTCGGTGCGACGGCGACGTCGAGAACATCCGCGCCGGTATTCGTGATCGCGTAGAGATACGCGCTCCCGGTCGTCCCGAAAGGGTAGATCGTCCGCAGAGACACCGGGCCCTCGCGGTCGGCGGTCGGATCCTCGGCGTCGACCGCCGAGAGGTTGAGGACGTCGGCGGGGCTGAAGAAGTAGCCCTTGCCCCACCGGATCGTGTGCTTGCCGAACCGGAAGAAGAGTCGGTCGTTCCACGTGAAGTCGCTGAACAGCTCGAAGACCGAGACGTCGAGCCCCGGTGCGTTGCCGAGCTCGGGCTCTTCGTCGGCCTCCTCGCCGGCGGCGTCTCCTTCGATCGTCGTGATCAACGTTCCGTTGCCGTCGCGGATCTCCGTGTTCCCGTCTTCGTTTTCTTCCGATGTCCACCCCTCCGGCAGCCCGACCGCATCGATCGCCGTGGCGTCGAGCGAGAAGTCGAGTCCGCCGTCGTCCGTCGTGTCGATCTTGAGCTTGCCGAACGCGCGGAACTCGGGATCGGGACGCGCGTCGAAGGTGAGGTCGGCGCCGAGCGTGGGGGTGAGCGAATCCGAGGTGGGGTCGGCGAACTCGAAGTCCGACGTCCAGACGTCGTCCCATCCCCAATCGGCGGTGAGCGATCCGCGGATGCGGCCACCCCAGTCGACGCCCTCGGTCTCGAGCAGGTCGTCCTGCGGGTTCGAGACCATCTGCGACTCGTCGGCGGTGTCGATCATATCCTCGTCTTCGAAGAGCGAGTCGAAGTCGTCGTCGGCGAAGCCGTCCTCGCCCGAGGAGGCGTCCGATCCGTCGTCCGCGGCGGTCTCGGAGTCGTCGTCGGGATCCGCGGCCGGATCGTCGTCGCTCGGGTCGTCGTCGACGGCGAACGGGTCCGCGAAGAAGTCGTCCTCCTCCTCGGCCGCGGCGTCCCCGGTGGCCGTGTCGCCGTCGCTCGCCTCGCTCCCGCCGTCCCCGGTCGTTCCGTCCTGGGCGAGGACGGGCGCGGCGGCGAGAAGAATCAGCGCCGCGAGGAAGAGCGACCAGCGGCTCGCGCGTGCCATCAGTTGTTTACCCGTTCCAGGTAGGCCTTGCTGAAGACCGAATCGGGGATCGTGCGCGTGGTGGCGTTGCTCATCGTGAGCTGCGTGCGCTCGCCCTCGTTGAGCTCGTCCACGATCAGCACCTGCTTGGGCAAGAGCTTCTCGCCCACGCGCTCGTAGCGCGGATAGCGACTCGTGCGCATCAGGCGGCCGTTGACGCTGTAGTCCTCCTGCTTGAGAACGAGCGTCACGTCCTTCCGGACCCAGAGCCTCACCTTGTCGTAGGCGACGTCCGAATTCGTCGCCTCCAGGTCGAGAATCCACACGTCGAAGCTGCCCAGGGTCCCCTCGTCCGAGTTCACGACCTCGTAGTCTTCGCTGAAGCTGTTCTGGTCGAGGTCCGCGTTCTGCGCGTCCGAACCCTGGATGTTCTCGCGGATGGTCGTGCGTTCGAACTTGCGGCTCTCCGGGTCGTAGAACCAGACGTTCTCATCGACCTGGAGATACCCCTGTCCGCGCTGCACCTCGGGCTGCAGGATGAGAATGAGGAACTGATCGTTGACGTCGCGTCGGAAGAGGCGAGCCTGCGTGACCTCGCGCTCCTCGCCCGGGGTCTCCGAGATGATCGTGTAGACGGCGCTGAAGTCGCCGTCCCCGAAGGTGGTTCGTTCGTCGAGCTCGACGAGCATGGCGTCGAAGTCGGGCGTCTGAGCGAATGCGAGCGCGCCGAGTACGGCGAGTCCCATGGTAAGTAGTATCAGGCGTTTCATATGCCCTCCTGGTGCGTCCTCTCCATCCGAGCCTATACCGATCGAAGCGCGTCGACCGGTTTCATACGCGCGGCCTTCCGGCTCGGGAAGAACGCCGCGAGGATCGTCAACGACGCGACGACCCCGGTGTTGAGCGCCACCTGCCACGGCAGCACGGTGAAGGTGAAGTAGCCGTTCTTGAGCAGGATGAAGATGGGCGAGTCGAGCCCCAGGTAGATCTGCCCGAGGATCAGCATGATGAGTCCGGCGACCGCGAGCCCGGCAACAACGCCGCCGAGCGCGAGGAAGAGCGCCTCGAGCAGGAAGCTTCCGAGTACCCGGTTCTGCTGCATGCCGAGCGCGCGCATCGTTCCGATCTCGCGGACGCGCTCGTACATGATCATGCGGAACGTGTTTGTGATTCCCACCATGATGATGACGAACAGCACGACGAGGATGACGAGCGCTGTCTGGTTGAGCAGGTCGACGATCTGGTCGACCTCGCTGAGGATGTCGTTCAGCGTGTAGACGCGGTACCGGGTGCCTTCCCACTCCTCGTCCTCGCTCTCCTCGAAGAGCTGAGCAACCGGGTTCTCCTCCTCGTCTCCACCCTCGTTCCTGGGGAAGAGCTGAACCCGCTCGTCGAGCGCGGCGTAGTACTCGTCCACCGACGGTTCGATCTGGTTCAGATTCTCGAGGAAGATGCCGAGCGTCTGATAGCTGCCTGGCGGCACGACGAGGAGCTCATTCACGTAATCGAGATCCGCGTAGGCCGAAAGCGAGCCGAAGAGCCCCGGGTCGTAGCTGATCGCCGCGACCGAGAACTCGCCCACGTTCTGCTGTCCGTCGAGCGTTTCGAGCCGCACGATTACCCGGTCGTCGATCCGAACGTTCAGTCGATTCGCGATCTCCTCGGTGAGGATGATACCGTTGCGCCTGCCGTCGCGATTTCGGCGGAGCATGTTCTCGAACGACCCTTCGAGCAGCACGAGCCGCTCGCGCAGGAACTCTTCCCGTTCCCAGTCCGCCCCGACCACGCTCTGGCGCACGCTCTCGCCCTGGAAGAGCAGGCCACCGGTGAACTCGCTGCGCCTCGTGTAGGTCACGACCGGCAGATCGAGCGCGTCGAGCGTGTCCACGAGCTCGCCGTCGTCGCGGATCAGCCGACGCTCGCGGCCGTCCGGCAGCCGCTCGCGGCCTGAAACGAAGATGTGTCCGGCGAGCAGCTGCGAGAAGTTCTCGCTCACGTTTTCCACGAAGCTTCCCGCGAAACCGTTGATGAGCGTTACGATCGCGACGCCGAAGGCGATCGCCCCGCCGAGCAGGTAGGTTCTGCGCTTCTGCCGGTTGAGGTTGCGAAGCGCGATCATGATGGTCTTCTTCATATTCGCTACTCCGTCTGAATCGCCTTGATCGGCTGGATCCGAAGCGCGACGGCTACCGGGTAGACGTGGGCGATGAGTCCGATGACCGATACCACGATGAGCCCACCGAATACGCTGATCGCCGAGGCTACCGGCTTGAGCTCGGGACCGGCGAAGAGCACGGTGAGAAACGTGTTCGTCGCGGGTATACCGATCACATGGAGGATGCCGATGATGCCGAGCGCGATCCCGATTCCGATCGCACCGAAGACGACGGTGATGACCAGGATCTCGTAGGCGAACATCTTCCACACGAACCGCTTCTGCGCTCCGAGCGCACGCATCGTGCCTATCTCGCTCGTACGCTCCATCACCGATATCACGAGCGTGTTCATCATGATGATCACCGCGACGATCCCGATGACGATGATGGCCACGTTGAAGACCGTGCGGATCACGTCGGCGGTGGTCGCGAACGGTCCGGCGGCGACTTCCCAGTTGCCGGCCTGCGCGTCAACGCCGGCGTCGGCGAAGAACGCGTTGAGCTCGTCGATGGTCTCGTCGATGCGCCTCGGCGGCTCGACCCGCGCGAGGATATAGTGCCAGGTGGACGAAGCGAGCCGGGGGTCGTCGCCGTCTGCGCCGGCGGACTGGTCGGGAGGATCCTGCTCGACCGGGGCGGGTTCGGCGGGCGCGGCCGACGGCGAGTCCGCGAGCGCATCCAGGTCGAAGAAATCCGCATCGCTCTCCGCCGTGCCGGTGCCGGCGTCCGCTCCTTCGAGCGGATCCTCGGCGAACAGGTCGTCGGAGTCGAAGAGGTCGTCGTCCGCGATCCGATCGAGCAGCTCGGTCTGCGACTCGTCGAGCTCGACCTGCGCGCTCGAGCCGAGGTTGAGCCGGAGAATCGCGCGCAGCGTCTGCGGGTCGACGTAGCTCACGAGCTCGAAGCCCACCCCGTCGCTGATGCCGGTCATCTCGTAGATGCCGACGATCGGCACGACGCGGATGCTCGGCAGACCGTCGCTCGTGAGCCCGACGATCCGCACCTCGTCGCCCGCGGAGATGGGGTAGGAGTCGACCTCGATCTCCTGCTCCTCGAGCGCCTCGATCGCGTTCTCTTCGAGCTCCTCGACGCGGTCAAGGCTGAGCATGAGTCCCTGCTCGCCCGGCTCGAGGTAGCGGCCCTCCACGATCCGGACGTTGTCGAACAGCTCGTGGTACGTGCGCGGCTCGGCACCGAAGAGCACGGTGAGCACGCTGTTCTCGAATCCGTCCACGCGCTCGTCCTCGGGCCGCAGCAGTCCGAAGCCCGTGATCTGCGTCGTCCATTGCTCGATGTTCGGGTGACCGTCGACGAACTCGACGACGTCGGGGTACTCGGGAAGCACGGGCGTCGGGTCGATGCCGCCTACCGACTGCACGCCGAAGAGGCTGATGGGCCCTTCGGCGGTCCCGGAGATCATGATGTCGCCGGTGTAGTTGTCGACGAAGGCGCGCGAGATGCCGTCGCGGGCGGTGTCCATGAGCGAGTTGCCCACGACGAGCACGACGACGCCAAGCGCCACGAGGATGCCGATGATGAGCGTCTTGCCCTTGTGCTCGATCAGGTTGCGCAGCGCGATGCGCATTAGAACGGGCATTATTCGTCCTCTCCGCCGCCCGCCGCGGTGCGCCGATTCTCGATCACGAGGCCGTCCTGCAGGCGGATCACGTGGTCGGCGATGTCGACGATGGTCGGGTCGTGCGTGCTGAAGATGAACGTCGTGTCCAGGTCGCGGTTGATCTTCTTCATCAGCTCGATGATCGCGTTGCCCGTCTTCGAGTCGAGGTTCGCCGTCGGCTCGTCGGCGAGCACGATCTGGGGCTTCGTCACGAGCGCCCGGGCGATCGCCACGCGCTGGCGCTGACCGCCGGAGAGCTCGTTCGGCCGGTGGTCGCGCCAGTCGGCGAGGCCGACTTCCTCGATCAGGAAGTCGACGTACTCGGCTCGCTCGGCCTTCGGTGCCGTCTCCTTGCCGAGCAGGAGCGGGAACTCGACGTTCTCGTAGACGTCGAGCACCGGGATCAGGTTGAAGCTCTGGAAGATGAACCCGATGAACCGGTGGCGCAGGCTCGTGATCTCGCGGTCGGACAGCCCGCTGGTTGCCTGGCCGTCGATGAGTACGGTCCCCTCGGTGGGCGTGTCGATGCAGCCGACCATGTTCAGGATCGTCGACTTGCCCGAGCCGGACGGACCGGCGATCGATATGAAGTCGCCGCGCTCGATCTCGAACGAGACGCCGTTGACGGCTCTGACCTCGGTTTGACCGAGCGGGTATATCTTGTGTACGTCCTGCAGTGCTACTATGCTCATGAGTCCTCGCTCGTGGACGGGTCCAATTCTCACTAAAAGTAACAAAACAGACCGGGTCGCGTGTTCCCTGAATGAGGATTCGTTCACTTCGCGCTATCTATCGGTCCGGCTTGACGTTACCAGGGGCCGTGGGTAATTTTTCACCGAACGAATCACGCACAGAGGAATGCATGTCAAACGACGGAGAAGCTCGGGACGAGTCGGCGATGCCTGGGGAGCAGGCGTCAGCGCAGGAGAGTCCGGACGCGAACAGCGAGGCGCAGCAGGTCGAGACCGACGCAGCCTCCGGACCGGAGGGTGGAGGAACGCCCGAGGATACGATAGGGCAGCTCGAACGCGAGTTGGCGGATCTGAAGGATCAGCTCCTGCGCAAATCGGCGGACTTCGACAACTACCGCAAGCGGATGCAGCGCGAGAAGGAGGAGTTCGCGTCGTACGCGAATCGCGAGTTGCTCCTCGACATCGTGCCGATCATCGACGACTTCGAGCGTGCCATAAAATCCGGCGAGGAATCGAAGGACTTTTCGTCGTTCCACGACGGTATCGTGATGATCGAGAAGCAGTTCACGTCCATGCTCGAGCGCAAGTGGAAGCTGCGACGCTTCGACAGCGAGGGTGAAGAGTTCGATCCGCAGCGCCACGAGGCGATGATGACCGAAGACTCGTCGGAGATCGAACATCCGACCGTTCTCGAGGATTTCCAGAAGGGATATCTCCTCAACGAGCGCGTGCTGCGTCCGGCGAAGGTCAAGGTCGCCATGCCGGTCGCGGCGGTCGGAGGCGGTGAGGACGAGGACGGCGATTCGCAGGCGGAAGGCTGAGCCGATTCCGGGGAGCGCGCTTGCCTGGAAGGCGCATAGCACTGATCTTTTGGCGTAGAGAAGAATAGAGGGGTACCAAATGGGTAGGATCATCGGCATTGATCTCGGAACAACGAACTCCTGCGTGGCTGTGATGGAGGGCGGTGAGCCGGTCGTCATCCAGAACGCGGAAGGACAACGCACGACACCGTCCATGGTGGCATTCACCGCCAAGGACGAACGACTCGTCGGGCAGCCGGCGAAGAATCAGATGGTCACGAACCCGGAGAACACGATTTTCTCCATCAAGCGGTTCATGGGTCGTCGGTACGAGGAGGTCGCCGAAGAGATCGGGATGGTCCCGTATCAGATCTCCGAGGCGAACGGACTCGCCCGCGTCAAGGTCGGCGAGAAGGTCTATTCGCCGCCGGAGATCTCCGCCGCGATTCTTCAGAAGATGAAGGAGACCGCGGAAGACTACCTCGGTGAAACCGTCAGCGAGGCGGTCATCACCGTCCCCGCGTACTTCAACGACGCCCAGCGTCAGGCCACCAAGGACGCCGGCAAGATCGCCGGTCTCGAGGTCAAGCGGATCGTCAACGAGCCCACCGCGGCATCGCTCGCCTACGGGTTCGGCAAGGAGAAGAAGGAAGAGAAGATCGCCGTCTACGATCTCGGTGGCGGTACGTTCGACATCTCGATTCTCGAGCTCGGCGACGGCGTATTCGAGGTCAAGAGCACCAACGGTGACACCCACCTCGGCGGTGACAACTTCGACCAGCGGATCATCGACTGGCTCGTGGAGAGCTTCAAGGGCGACTACGGGATCGACCTCGCGCAGGACCGCATGGCGTTGCAGCGCCTGAAGGAAGCGTCCGAGAAGGCGAAGAAGGAGCTCTCGAGCACCCAGCAGACCGACATCAACCTGCCGTTCATCACGGCGGATTCCAGCGGGCCGAAGCATCTGCAGTACAGCCTCACGCGGAGCAAGTTCGAGCAGATGGTCGCCGAGCTCGTCGAGAAGACCAAGGGGCCCTGCCAGCAGGCTATCAAGGACGCAGGGATGTCGGCATCGGAGATCGACGAGGTGATCCTCGTCGGGGGGTCCACGCGCATTCCGGCCGTTCAGCGCCTGGTGACCGAGCTCTTCGGGCGCGAGCCGCACCGCGGGGTGAATCCCGACGAGGTCGTTGCGGTCGGCGCGGCGATCCAGGGCGGTATCCTCGGCGGTGACGTGAAGGACGTTCTCCTGCTCGACGTCACCCCGCTCTCGCTCGGCATCGAGACGCTCGGCGGCGTGTTCACGAAGCTGATCGAAAAGAACACGACGATCCCCACGCGCAAGAGCCAGATCTTCAGCACGGCGGCCGACAACCAGACCGCGGTGAGTATCCACGTCCTCCAGGGCGAGCGCGAGATGGCGGCGCACAACCGCACGCTCGGCCGTTTCGACCTCGTGGGTATACCGCCGGCTCCGCGTGGCGTTCCGCAGATCGAGGTCGCCTTCGACATCGACGCGAACGGAATCGTGCACGTCTCGGCGAAGGATCTGGGCACCGGCAAGGAGCAGAAGATCCGCATCGAGAGCTCTTCGGGTCTCTCCGAGGATGAGATCGACCGGATGGTCAAGGAGGCCGAGGCCAACGCGGAGAGCGACAAGCAGACCCGCGAGGCCGCCGAGGTCCGGAACGAGGCCGACAGCCTCGTCTACGGCACCGAGAAGCTGCTGCGCGAGAACGAGGAGAAGATCAACGCGGACGAGAAGAGCACCGCAGAGGCCGCGATCGGAGAGCTGAAGTCGGCGATCGAGAGCGGCGAGGCGGACGCGATCCGCGAGAAGATGGAGGCGCTCAACCAGGCGATGCATCCGATCTCAGAACGCATCTATTCGTCGCAGCAGGCCGAGCAGCAGGCCGGCGAGGGCGAACAGGCCGCCGGTGGCGAGACCGGCGAGCAGGGCGGCGATGGTGGCTCGCAGCAGGGAGAGACCGGCGCAGAGGACGTTGACTACGAGGTCGTTGACGAGGACGACACGAAGAGCTAATCGTGGCGAAACGCGACTACTACGAGGTGCTCGGCGTCGACCGCGGCGCCGGCATCGACGACATCAAGAAGGCGTACCGCAAGGTGGCCGTCGCGAACCATCCGGACCGGAACCCCGGCGACAAGGCCGCCGAGGAACGGTTCAAGGAGGCGACGGAGGCCTACGAGGTCCTCGCCGACGAGAAGAAGCGGCAGGCGTACGACCAGTTCGGTTTCGCCGGCGTAGAAGGCATGGGCGGCGGTGGCGGCGGTCCTCAGGACTTCTCGCACGCGTTCCACGACTTCGAGGACATATTCGGTGACTTCGGGGGCATCTTCGAGCAGTTCTTCGGCGGCGGGCGCCGCCGTGGCGGGCGCCGCGAGAGCGTTCAGCGCGGAAGCGACCTGCGCTACGACCTGGAGATCTCGTTCGAAGACGCCGCCTTCGGCACGAAGGCCGAGGTCAGCTACCCGAAGGAAGTCACCTGCGACCGATGCACCGG
Organism: uncultured Spirochaetaceae bacterium; assembly: GCA_964537725.1. Lineage (GTDB taxonomy): Bacteria > Spirochaetota > Spirochaetia > DSM-27196 > SLST01 > SLST01. Next base: position 11,281 of record CAZICD010000045.1, read on the forward strand.
CAGCGGCGCGGAGCCGGGAAGCAGCAGCAAGACGTGCCCGACCTGCGGCGGCGCCGGCCAGGTTCGACGCAGCTCCGGCTTCTTCTCCATCGCGAGCACCTGTCCTACGTGCGGCGGGGAAGGGACGATCGTCGAGAAGCCGTGCACGAAGTGCGGCGGCAACGGGCTCCTGAAGAAGAATCAGAAGATCAACGTCACGATTCCTCCGGGGGTCGACGACGGACGCCGAATCAGGATCCCCGAGCAGGGCGATTCGGGGCCGAAGGGAGGTCCTCCCGGTGACCTCTACGTCGTCCTTCGTGTGCGTCCGCACGAGTACTTCGAGCGCGACGGACACGACGTCTACTGCGTGATCCCGATCACCTACACGCAGGCGTCGCTGGGTACGGAGCTGCACGTGCCCACGCTCGAGGGCAAGAAGGTGAAGGTGAAGATTCCCGCGGGCACGCAGAACAACAAGATCCTGCGGCTGCGCAACGAGGGGATCCCGCACGCGAACAGCGGTCGCCGCGGCGACATGTACATCCGGATCCTGGTGACCGTTCCGCAGAAGCTGTCGTCGCGGGAGAAGTCGCTGCTGAAGGAGCTCGCCGAACTCGAGGGGGAGAACACGTCCCCGCAGCCCGTGCCGCTTTCCGATTTGAGATAACTATGTCGTGGCGGGGGAGGCGGAGACGGCGAAGACTGCTGGCATCTGCGCTCCAATCCCGCCTGCTCAACCGGTTCGTGCTCGTGATCGTGCTCGCGGTGGTCGGTTCGACGCTCGGCTTCGCGGGGTACTACTGGACGACCTATATCGCCGGAGACAACCTCTACCGCGAGTTCATCGTCGTCTATCGACAGGAGCAGAAGCTCGAGAGCGTCGAGGTGGACGAGCGAACGATCGAACGGAGGTCGTACGTCTCCGAAGCGCTGCCGCAGACGACGCGCTGGGCGCTGATTCTCCCTCCGCTGCTCCTGAACAACGCTATCATCGCGACGGTTCTGGTCGTAGCCGCGATCCGTTCGGCCAATCGGCTCGGGGGACCGGTCTACCGTATGTCCACCGACATCCGACGCGTGCTCGCCGGCGAGACCGGTGTTCGTATCCGGCTGCGCCGCGGCGACGAGATGCGCGACCTGGCCCAGCGCGTCAACGATCTGCTCGAAGCGCTCGAGCTCGCCGAGTCACGCGGCCGCGAGGAGTAATGCGTGCAGAGGCCCGCATCTCGTGCCGAGACTAGTGGTGTGAACGTGCGCAGCACCATCGTGACAGTGAGCCTCATCGTGCTCGTCGCGGCCGTGGCCATCGGCCTCGATTCCGAGGAGCTCCCCGAGGAGCGTGAGCGCAGCGAGTGGCAGAGCTTCGACCCCGCCGACTACGGCGAGGGCTGGCTGACGCTCGACCGCAACGAGGACGGGACACTCGATTACGCCGTTATGGTCGATGACGACGGCCGGAAGCTCCGTGAAGCGATCGACTTCAACCGCGACGGCGCGATGGACGACTTCTACTTCTACGAGAACGGCGTTCTCCAGCGGCAGGAGATCGACACGAACTACGACCGGCAAATCGACGTGTGGGTCTATCTGCGCAGAGGCGTCTATATCACGATGTGGGAGCGCGACCGCGACTTCGACGGCATCATCGACGACCGGGAGCAGTATGGCAGCAGCGGGAGGGAGTGAGCACCTCACGTCGCACCGCGCGGTGCTCGAGGCGCTGCCGACGGCCGGCGAGGATGCGGTCCTGTACGTGGCGGGCTCGACGACCCGGATCGAAGCGATCGTCGAACGCGCGAGGCGCCACGGAGTCACGGTCCGCAACGTCAGCCGGGGTGAGTTGCGGCGGATAGCGCCGGAAGCGCGCGACTGCGCGCTCGACGCCGGGCGACGCGGTGCAGCGGCTGCCACGCTCGACGAGGTCCTCGCCGCCTCCGACGCCGCTCAGGGTCTCCTGCTCGTACTCGACCACATCACCGATCCTCACAACTACGGGGCGATCCTCAGGTCGGCCGACCAGTTCGCGGCGGATGCGGTTGTCGTACCGGGCCGCAGGTCGGCCCCGCTCTCCGCGGTCGCCGTCCAGTCGAGCGCGGGTACGGCGGCACACGTACGCATCGTGACCGTGCCGAACCTCGCGGCGGCTATCGGCCGGATGCAGGACGCCGGCTTCTGGGTGTACGCGGCGGACATGGCGGGAGAGCCGGCGCATACGACTCGCCTTACCGGCCGGACCGCGTTGGTGCTGGGAAGCGAGGGCGGTGGGGTGTCGCGGCTCGTCGCCGAGCGGGCCGACGGTCTGGTCCGTATCCCCATGCACGGTCACGCCGATTCGTTGAACGTGTCGGTTGCCTGCGGTGTTCTACTCTACGAGGTGCGTCGCCAGCAGGGCTGGCTCGACTCGGTGTGAGGGTCGTCCGGCGTCGATGGGGCGCGCCTACCCGAAGATTCTCCCCCCGATGTCCGGTCGGAACCACGAACCGGGGAAGACCACGTCCTTCGCCGTCGTGTACGCACGGCTGCGCGCGGTGAGGATCTCGGGTCCGAGGCCCACCACCGTGAAGCACCTGCCTCCGCCGGTACGTACGTGGCCGTCGCGCAGCGCCGTTGCCGCGTGGAAGACGAGCGCCTCGTGTTCGGACGGAGCGGGCAGGTCGTTGACCGGCAGGTCGCGCGGGTAGTCGGAGGGATAGCCCGGCGCGGCGACGACGACGCCGAGCGCCGTCTGATCGTAGGTCCGCACGGGGAAGCTGCCGATCGTGTCGTGCAGGACGGCGTCGCAGAGGTTGGCGAAGTCGCTCTCCAGAAGCGGAAGAACCACCTGGGTCTCCGGGTCGCCGAAGCGCACGTTGTACTCGAGGACCATGGGACCTTCCTCGGTGACCATGATGCCGAAGTAGAGCACGCCCCGGTACGCGAGTCCGGCGTCGCGGAGTCCGGCGTACGTGGGCTCGACGATCGTCGTGCGGATGCGCTCGAGGTCGTCCGGAGTGAGCCACGGCACCGGCGAGAGCGAGCCCATGCCCCCGGTATTCGGACCGGAGCCTCCCACGCCCGCCTTCTTGTAATCCGTGGCCGCGGGCAGGAGCACGTGATCGTTGCCGTCGGAGATCCCGAAGATCGACACCTCGAAGCCGGTGAGGCGCTCCTCGACGACGACCGTGTCGCCTTCGTCTATGAAGCCGCGACCCGCCTCGACGAGGCGCGAGCGGTCTTCGCTCTCGACCACTCCCTTGCCGCCCGCGAGCCCGCTCTTTTTGACGACGAGGCGCGTCTCGGCTCCGTTCACGTAGCGCTCGAGCTCGTCGGCGTCGGTGAAGGTTCGGAAGGCGGCGGTGGGAATGCCGTAGGCGTCCATGAACGCCTTGCTCGTCGCCTTGCTCGACTCGAGCTCGGCGGACTTCGCCGGCGGTCCGATCGCCCCGATGTCGGCATCGACGAGCGCGTCGACGAGACCAGCCGCCAGCGGCGCCTCGGGCCCCACGAAGACCGCGTCTACGCGTCGGTCGGCGGCGGCCCGGACCACCGCCTCCACGTCCGAGGGAGAAACGTCGGGGAGGTTCTCGCCGAGGCCGGCGGTTCCGGCGTTGCCCGGCGCGGCGAACAGACCGGAAATCCGGTTGCTGCGCGCGAATTTCCAGACGAGCGCGTGCTCGCGCGCGCCGTTGCCGACGACCAGGATCTTCATCCGGCCTCCCGACGCCGCGCCTTCGTGCGCTCGATCGTGTCCAGTTGCTCCTCGACGATCTCGGGGTAATGGCGGTGCTCGAGCTCGTGGACCCGCTGCTCCATCTCCTCGAGCGTTGGAGACCCGGTCCGGTCGGCGACGAATCGCGCGAGGACCGGACCCGTATCCACGCCACGGTCAACGAGGTGAATCGTGATACCCATCTTGCCACCGGCGTCTGCGTACGAGCGTTCGATGGCGTGCAGCCCGGGATAATCGGGAAGCAGCGAAGGATGGATGTTCACGATCCGGTCGGGGTAGGCCGCGACGATATGCGGGGGAAGCACCTTCATGAACCCGGCGAGTACGACCAGGTCGGGCTGGTACGACTGGAGCACCCGCGCGAGGCGGGTCTCCGCTCGTCGGCGCCCGGCGGCGTAGTTGACGACGATCGACGGCACGCCCATTCGCTCCGCGCGCACGAGCGCGTGCGCGGACGGATTGTCGGTGACGAGCGCGAGGAGACGGTGGTTGCTGCCGGACAGCGAGCGGGTTATCGCCTCGAAGTTGCTGCCCGATCCGGATGCGAGTACGATGAAGTCAGCCATTGACCAGGCTCCCGAGGGTGATAAGCGGTTCGTCGAGCGCCCGCTCGAGCGCCGGGCGCTCGCCCGGCGAGACGACCATGGCGATGCCCACGCCCATGTTGAAGACGCGACGCATCTCCGGGCTCCCAACGGGGCCGGCGTCGGCGATGCGGTTGAAGATCCGAGGCGATTCCCAGTCCCAGCCGATCTCCGGTTGCAGACCGTCGGGGAGGATGCGCTGGAGGTTGGCGACGAGCCCGCCACCGGTGATGTGCGCCGCGCCCTTGATATGCGGTCGCGCGGCGCGCAGCTCGCGGACGTAGATCCTCGTGGGAGTGAGCAGCTCGCGCCGGCCGTCACGGTCGTCAGCCGGTAGAACCTTTCTCGCGAGGCTGAGCCCGTTGGAGTGGATACCGGAGGATGCGAGCCCTACGACGAGATCGCCGGCGATCATCGCGTCGCGCCGTGGGAGCTGCTCGTCGCGCTCGGCGATACCGGTCGCGAAACCGGCGAGATCTATGTCGTCGGGACCGTACATGTCGGGCAGCTCGGCGGTCTCGCCCCCCGCGAGGGTGCACTCCGCGAGTTCGCACCCGGTGACGATCCCTGTCGCCACCTGCGAGAGGACATCCTCGTCGATGCGTCCGCAGGCTATGTAGTCGAGGAAGACGGCCGGATCGGCGCCGCAGACGGCGAGGTCGTTCACGCACATGGCGACCAGGTCGACTCCGACCGTGTCCCACGCGCCGAGCTCGCGCGCGACGAGGAGCTTGGTGCCCACGCCGTCGGTGGTGGAGAGGAGAACCGGATGGCGGTAGCGCGCGAGGTCGATCTCCAGGCCGCCGGCAAATCCGCCGATCGCCCCCACCGCCGGGCTGTCGATGCGGGCGAGGCGGGCGGCGAACGAGTCGCCGCGGGCGACGCTGACGCCGGCCTCTTCGTACGAGCGGGGTTTCAACGTGAGTCTCCGTGTCCGGCGGCGCCCGCCGGCTCGCGTCGCGAATCGGCCATGAGCTCCTCCGGTGTGAGCGGAACCTCCAGGGGGTAGCGTCCGCTGAAGCACGCGTAGCAGAAGTCGTCGGGAGGATCGACCGCCCGGCGCAGGAGGTCGAGCGAGAGGAAGCGCACCGAATCGGCATCGATCGTGCGCGCGATCTCCTCCGGGGTGAGGTGGTTCGAGATGAGTTCGGACCTCGTGGGGATGTCGATGCCGAAGAAGCACGGCCATCTGATCTCCGGCGACGAGAGCCGCAGATGCACCTCGGAGGCGCCGGCCTCCTTCATCAGGCGGACGAGAATGCGCGCGGTAGTGCCGCGGACGAGCGAGTCGTCTACGAGGACCACGCGCTTGCCCGTGATCACCTCGCGGACCGGGTGCAGCTTCATCCGTACCGCGAGCTCGCGCTCGGAGGTCGTGGGCATGATGAAGCTTCGTCCGGCGTAGTGGTTGCGCGTCAACCCGAAGTCGAAGGGCAACCCGGCCTCCTCGGCGTAGCCGAGCGCAGCGCTCGTGCCGGAGTCCGGGACCGGTATCACGATATCTCCGACCGGATCTCCGTCGGCGTGGGCGAGCGCCGCGCCCATACGCTTGCGCGCCTCGTGGACCGAGATGTCGAAGACGTGCGAGTCCGGCCGGGCGAAGTAGATGAGCTCGAAGACGCACTGACGACGATGCGGCTGGCGCGGCAGGTAGTCGCTGTGCTCGCCGTCGGGACCGATGACGACGATCTCGCCGGGCTCGACGCTCCGATACTCGGGTACCTTGAGGATGTCGAGCGCGCAGGTCTCGCTCGCGACGATCGTCATGTCGTCCTTCCAGCCGATGTAGAGCGGGCGGAAGCCGTACGAGTCGCGCACCGCGACGAGCGAGTCGTCGTGCATCAGGACCATGCTGAATGCGCCTTCGACGAGCTGAAGCGTCTCAAGCAGCGCGTCGTAGAAGCTCGCCGCGCGGCTGCGCGAGATGAGGTGCAGCAGCATCTCGGTATCGGAGGTGGTCTGAAAGATCGAGCCCTCGTCGAAGAGCATCGCCTTCAGCGCGCGGGTGTTGGAGATGTTGCCGTTGTGGGCGAGGGCGATCTCACCCTTGTTGCAGACGACGTGCAACGGCTGGACGTTCTCGACCTTGTTTCCGCCGTGGGTGGAGTAGCGTACGTGCCCGATGCCGGTGGTGGACAGGCGTTCGTCCTCGAGGTACCTCGAGAGCACGCTCGAAACCATACCCAGATCCTTGTAGACGACCGTTCGGTCCTGCTTACGGTACGCGATACCCGCGCTCTCCTGGCCGCGGTGTTGCAGCGAGAAGAGCGGAAAGAACAGCTTCTCGGGAATATTGATCGGCGAGCGGCTGTAGATCCCCGCTACGCCACAGTGATGGCCGAGCGACGGACCGGACGCCGTGTGCGTTTCGCCGGGTGCCTCGTTCACCCGCAGATTCATAGCAGATGAACGGCCCCGAAGTCAACTGCCGGCCCTGAGGCGCGCCCCGTGCGTGGGCCCGGCGTGGCGGTCTACTCGATGCCGAAGAAGCGCCTCGAATTGTCGAAGAGCTGTTCGGAGAGCTCCTCCTCGTCCATTTCGCGCAGTTCCGCGAGGAACTTCAGGTTCTCGACGAGGTAGGCGGGCTTGTTTCGCTTGCCGCGGTAGGCGGAGGGGACCATGAAGGGACTCTCGCTCTCGATGAGCATCCGTTCGATCGGCATGTTGCGCGCGGTCTCGTGGAGGTTGCGCGCGTTGCGGTAGGTGACGTTTCCCGCGAAGGAGATGTAGAGGTCGAGCTCGAGCGCCTGCTCGGCGTAGGCCCAGTCTTCGGAGTAGCAGTGCAGGACGCCGCCCCGACGAGGAATCTTCTGGCGCAGAATCTCGAGCACGTCGCCGCCGGCGTCACGATTATGGATGACGACGGGCTTGCCGAGCCGGTCGGCGATCTCGAGCTGCGCGATGAACAGCTCGATCTGCGAGTCCTTGTCGCCGAACTTGCGGTAGTAGTCGAGTCCGATCTCGCCGATCGCGACGACCCGGTCGAGCTGGACGCCTTCCTCGATCTTGTCCCGCCAGTCGCGTCCGGGGTTGGTGACCTCGGACGGTGAGACACCGATCGCGTGATAGACGTGCGACGCCGTCTTCAGGTTCTCGTAGACCTGAAAGAAATCGCGAAGGTTATTGCAGATCGAGAGAATGCCTTCGACTTTCTCCCGCTTTGCTTCCTGAACCACGATCAGCTGCTCAATCGGGTCTTCATGAATAAGCCCGATGTGGGCATGAGAATCGAATAATCTCATAGTACGTCCGTGTCGATGATCCTAGTATTGGTATGCGGTTGCCAGCGCAAAACATATCACTGCTGAGTCCCCACGTCAACAAACGATCGGGGAAGTTGCTATTTGACAAAAAGTTACGAGCATGCTACGTTTTTGCGGTATACTCTGGCAGGGATTTTCCAAACCGGTAGGAGATCGAGGTGAATCAGGACTCCAGTTCAGGAGCGAAGGGCGGTACGACACGCACCCGTCGGCAGCCCATATCCATGCGTCTGCGCGCGGGGCTCCGCCGCCTCGGCTCCTTCCTCCGGCGGGTGGCCCGATCGGGCAAGCAGCGATTCACCATCATGTTCATCCCGCATTCGGAGAAGCGGGTACTCAACCTCCAGCTCAATACCTTCGCGCTCCTGTTCATCGCCACGCTCGTGGTCGCGGTGGTAGCCGGCTTCTTCTACCTCGCGACCGTGTTCACCGGGACGGAGCGGCTCGCCGACGAGACCGGGTCGCGGCTCCGTGAGAGCGAGGCGAGCCTCGAGCAGGTTCGCCAGGAAGTGGGGGAGTTCCTCCAGGTGTGGGACGAGTTCGAAGGCACGCTTTCGAACACGCTTCAGCGGCTCGACATCGATTCGGCGAGCGAAACCGAGACCCCGTCCGCCGGCGGTGACCTCGCGTCAATGCTCAACCTCGAGGAGGTCGGGGAGGGCGAGATGCGCGAAATCCTCGACCTGGAGCGCGTGGTCGCGTCGCTGCGTTCGTCGATGGGACCGCTGAACGAGATTTCCGACGTGCTCGACCTGCACAAGCAGCTGCTGAGCGATATCCCGAACTACTGGCCCGTCATCAACGGTCACGGCTACGTGACGATGGAGTTCGGTCCGAACATCCATCCGATTCAGGGCATCTGGTACATGCACAAGGGAATCGACATCGCGTTCTACCCCGGCACCCCCATCGTATCGGCGGCGAACGGTGTCGTGACCGACGCCGGATTCGACAACGTGAGCGGCTACGGCGGCTTCGTCGAGATCGACCATAACTACGGCTTCAAGACGAAGTACGGACACATGACGCGCGTAGACGTGAACGAGGGTGACGACGTCGTCCAGGGGCAGCGTATCGGGACGATGGGCAATACCGGGATGTCCACCGGAACGCACCTCGACTTCCAGATCTGGATCGGCACGGAGAACATCGACCCCGCATACTTCCTCAAGCTTTCCAAGCCCGACTTCAACCGCCGAACGCGCAACAGGTTCTAGGCCCATGGCGGCGAGGCGAGGCAGCGAAGAGAGCCTGATCAACTCGATCGTAGGTCCGGGGACGTTCTTCCGGGGGCACCTCGAGCTGAACGGGCTGCTGCGGATCGACGGCGACTTCTCCGGTTCGGTGAAGACCGACGGGCGGGTGATCATCGGCCAGGCCGGGCGCGCCGACTGTGCGATTCAGGCCGGCACGGTCGTCGTGGGCGGGCTCTTCCGCGGGGAGATCCTGGCCTACGAGAAGGTGGTCCTGCTCTCGTCGTCCATCGTCATCGGGACGATCTCCGCGCCGCGTCTGGTCGCTGAGGACGGGGTGATGCTCAACGGTCGCTTCGGGATCACCGGCTCGGTGGAGACCGTCGTCGAACCGGGGGATCTCGCGGCGCGACGGAAGGAACTGCTGATCGAGAGCGTGCGAACGCGCGAGTCGTCCGAGGCGGTGACCGGCACCGAGCCGGGCGCCCTCCCCACCGAGCCGGGCGCCCTCCCTACCGATGCGGTCGGGGGAGACGAGGCGCGGCGGCAGAGCGTCGCGGTCGCCCGGGGAAACGATACCGAGTGGAACGCATAAGCGGCGACGGATTCTTCAGTTACCGTCGTGACGTCGAGCGCAAGAAGGATTCCCGCAGGGCGGGTTCGTCACAGTCGGTCCGTTCGTTCTCCTCGGAGCTCGGACGAGCCGAGGAGACGGCCGCATCCGCGCCGACCGGACCCGATACGGTCGAGGAGGAGTCCGCCGTCCTGCTCGATGCGGTCTTCGAAGCCGGAGACCGACTCAAACGCGAGCGCGACACGGCGACGCTCATGGCCTACAAGGAGGCGGTGAAGCGCTTCCTGAGCGCGGTCGTCGAGCGAGGGCTCGACATCGAAGAGCGCACGTCCGGCTCGAACATCCTTCGGCGCAAGCGCTACGCGCTCGTGAAGGTCGTCGACGGCAAGCTCGAGCAGCTCGCCGCCGGGATGGTCGCGAACCAGCGTGAGCAGCTGCAGCTTCTCGCGCGGATCGACGAGATCAACGGTCTCCTGGTCGATCTCAACCAGTAGGGGGCAGTCATGGTGGGCACACCATGTGTACATTCATTTTCCGTAACCGGTGGTCCGGGGGTCGTGGTGCTCGTCAGGGTGCTGCACACGCTCGAGACTCACCTGTGCCGCGTCGGAGACGGTATGACCGTCTCGTGCGGCGACCACGTCATCATTCCCACCCGGTACGGTCGCGACCTCGCTCGCGTAGTCGGCCCGGTGCGCGACGAGAACCGCAGCCAGTACGGCGAAGTCGTGGGGCTTCACCGCGTGGCGGTGCAGGAGGATCTGGACCGCTACGAGGAGAACCGCAGGCGTGCCGACGACGCGCTGCTCGCCTGCCGGGAGCTCGTCGATGAGCACGGCCTGCCCATGACGCTGGTGATGGCGCACTTCGTGCTCGATGAGCCGAGACTCGTCTTCTTCTTCACCGCCGAATCGCGGGTCGATTTCAGAAACCTGGTGAAGGACCTGGTCCACGAGTTCAACCTGCGGATCGAGCTGCGTCAGATCGGCGTGCGCGACGAGTCGAGGATCACCGGGGGGCTGGGCGTCTGCGGACGGGTCCTGTGCTGTAACGGCGTGAGCGACCGGCTGAAGGCCGTGTCGATCAAGATGGCGAAGGTCCAGGGGCTGTCGCTCAACTCCATGAAGATATCCGGCCCGTGCGGGCGGCTGCTGTGCTGCCTCGCCTACGAGTACGATTTCTACCGCCAGGAGAAACGCGGGCTGCCGAACGTCGGCGCGCGGGTGCGCTACGACGAAACGTCGTTCCGGATTACCGAGGTGAACGTCCTCACGGGTAACATCCGCATGGAGGGCGACGGTCGAGCGATCACCTTCCCGTCGGGACGCGTCTATCAGGATGCGAAGACGCAGCGATGGACCATCGACGACAGGCCCGACGAAGCGCCCGGGGAGCCTGCACCCGATACCGAGATCGTCGTGCAGGAAGATGTTTCTGTTCAGGCCGATTCTTCGGACTGCTGATACTGCAACCGGTACAGATTGAAGTAGATCCCCTCGGCGGCGATGAGCTCGTCGTGGCTTCCCATCTCCACGAGCTCGCCCTGTGAGAGCACGACGATCCGGTCGGCGTTCCTGATCGTCGAGAGCCGGTGCGCGATCACGAGCGCGGTTCTGTTTTCCATGACCGTCTCGACGGCGCGCTGGATCAGCTGCTCGGTCTCCGTGTCGATGTTCGACGTCGCCTCGTCCATGATGATGATGCGCGGGTCGTGCGCGAGGATGCGCGCGAAGCTGAGCAGCTGGCGCTCTCCGGTGGAGATATTGCTCGCCCCTTCGGTGAGACGCGTGTTATAGCGCGCCGGCAGCCGGTCGATGAAGCGGTCGGCCTGGACCATGCGCGCGACCTCTTCGATGCGCTCGTCGCTGAGCGGGAGGCCGAGCGCGATGTTGTCGCGTATGGTGTCGTTGAAGAGGAAGACGTCCTGCTGGATCGGCTGGACGAGCGTGCGCAGCCGGTCGAGGGTGTAGTCTCGCAGGTCCACACCGTCGAGTCGGATGCTCCCCTCCTGGATATCCCAGAGCCGCGTCAGCAGGTTCGCGATCGTCGTCTTGCCCGCGCCGGTGTAGCCGACGACCGCGATGGTTTCGCCCGGCTCGATCGCGAGCGTGAGATCGCGGATGACGGGTTCACCTTCCTTGTACGCGAACCAGACGTGATCGAACTCGACGCGGCCCCGTGCATCGGCTTCGACCGTGCCGTCGTCGGGGACGCGATCGGTGTTGTCGAGCATCTCGAAGACGCGCTCGCTGCCCGCCATCGCGCTCTGCACGATCGTGAACTGCTCGGATATCTGCATAACCGGCTGGTAGAACCGGCGGATCAGGTTGACGAAGGCGATGAGCACGCCCAGCGACACGAGCCCGGAGAGCAGGAAGTTCGCCCCGAAGTAGATCACGACGGCGATGGAGGTGGAGCTGAACAGGTCGATGAGCGGACGGAAGGTCGCGAAGACGTACATCTCGCCCAGGTTCGCGCGCTTGAGCTCGTCGTTGCGCTCCTCGAAGCCTTCGCGCGCGTGCCGCTCGCGGACGAACAGCTGTACGATCGACATCCCCGAGAGGTGCTCGCTCAGGTAGGCGTTGACCCGCGATACCCACATGCGCACGCGTCGGAACGCCTCGCGCGCCTTCCCGCGGAAGAAGATGGTCAGCAGCAGAACCGGCGGGAGCGTGGCGACCGTCACGAGACCGAGTCGCCAGTTGAGCAGCATGATCGTGATGATCGCCCCGATCATCTTCGTGAAGTTGCTGATCAGGTTGATGAGCACTTCGGTGAAGAGCTGATTCACGGTCTCGATGTCGTTGGTGACCCGCGTGACGAGCCGTCCGACCGGATGGTTCGACAGGTATCCGAGCCGTTGACGCACGGTGTGGCTGAACAGCTCGGAGCGCAGGTCCTTCATGACCCCCTGCCCGGTAAGCGCCATGAGGTAGCGCTGGCTGAAGGTGAACACGAGCACGCTGACCAGCAGCACGAGGAAGATACGCGTCGTGCGCTGGAGCTCGTCGATATCCGCGCCGCGTACGGTTCGTCTCGCCTCGTCGCTGAGCTCGCCGAGCGAGTCCGCCTCGATCGACGCGTAGGCTTCGCCGTCGTGGGTACCGTAGTCGACCGCGAGCGCCTCGAAGCGCCCTCCGAAGGCCTCCACGACGTCCTCGTCGTAGGGAAAGAGGTAGTAGCCGATCTCTTCGATGATCCCCTCGTCTTCGAGTCGCGAGCGCACGACACCGCTGAGCGCGACGAGCTCGTCGTCCTGCACGTAGGTGGCCTCGTCGAGGGCGATCGCCTCGCTGACGTCGAGGTTCTGCAGCTCTTCGCGGTCCATGAACTCGCGCGGGATGCGCGTGTAGCGCGCGACGAGGTGCTTGTCGACCGCGCGCTGGATCACGACCGGAAGCAGGAGGTCGCCGGTCGTCGCGATCGCGAGCGAGATGAGCGCGCCGACCACGAGGATCCAGTAGGGTTTCGCGTAGCCGAGGAGGCGGCGCATGATCGCCGGGTTGTAGCCCGATATGACTTTTTCGTCTTCCATCTACTCTTCCTGGTGCGATGTCTTGGTACGCGAGAGCTGCTGCAGCGTCGCGATTTCGCGGTAGAAGCCGTCCTCCGCGAGCAGTTCGTCGTGCGTTCCGTACTGCACGAGCCGCCCGCCTTCGAGCACGGCGATGCGGTCCGCGGTGGCGAGGGTGCTGACCCGGTGGCTGACGATGATACTCGTGCGCCCCTCGCGCTCGGACAGCAGCTTGTTCAGGATGAGCTCCTCGGTTTCGGTATCGACCGCCGACAGCGCGTCGTCGAAGACGAGGATGCGCGGATCCTTGGCGAGGGCGCGGCTGATCGCGACGCGCTGCTTCTGGCCGCCGGAGAGCGTGATGCCCCGCTCACCCACCTGCGTTTCCCAGCCCTGCGGGAAGATCTTCATGTCGCGCGAGATCGTCGACACCTCGGCGACGTGACGGATGTACTCCTCATCCGGCTCCTCGACGCCGAAGGCAATGTTCTCCCGCAGCGACGCCGAGAAGAGAAAGGTGTCCTGGGGTACCGCTCCGAACGCGCTTCGCAAGGTGGCCAGGTCGTAGTCGAGCACATCCACGCCGCCCACGAAGACGGTGCCGCGGGGCGGGTTCTGCAGCCGCGGCAGCAGCCTCAGGAGGGTCGATTTGCCGGCCCCGGTGCGACCCAGAATGCCCAGGATCGAGCCCTCCGGAACCTCCAGGTCGATCCCGTCGAGCGCCGCCTCCTCGCCGTCACCGTACGCGAACCGCAGGTTCCGGATGGCGATGGACGTGGAAGGCATCTCGGTGACCGGATCTTCCGGGTTGGTGATCTCCGGCTCCTCGGCGAGGACCTCGTTCACCCGCCCCAGCGACGCGGCGCCGCGCTGGAGCATGTTGACCGTGAACCCCGCCCCGAGCATGGGCCAGATCAGCATCTCCAGGTAACTCAGCGTGGCGACGAACTCGCCCGGGCTGAGGTCTCCCATGATGACCGCCTCGCCGCCGAAGCGCAGCAGGATGAGCGTCATCAGTCCTGCGAGGAAGGTGACCACGGGGAAGAAGAGCCCCCACACGCGTACGAGGCGCATGTTTCTGTTCTGGTACTGTTCGTTCGCGTCGCGGAAGCGCCCCAGGAAGAAGCGTTCCTTGACGAAGCTCTTGACGACGCGGACACCGGAGAAGATCTCCTGCGTCTGCCGGCTGAGCTCGGAGAAGCCCTCCTGCACGCTCTTGAACATCCCGCGGATGAATCGACCCAGAAAGAGCGTGATCGCCGTGATGAACGGCAGCGGGATGATCGCGATCGCCGCGATCTGTGGCTGCTGTGAGAACAGAATGATGAGGATGGCGACCGTCATGAACAGCCCGTCGAACAGCGCGACGAGCGCCATCCCGGAGGCCATCCGGATCGCGTTCATGTCGTTCGTCGACCGCGCCATCAGGTCGCCGATCTGGCTCCGGTTGTAGTAACTGGGCTGCAGCTCGAGAAACTTGTCGAACAGGCGCGAGCGGAGCTCGGCCTCGATCCGCCTCGACGAGCCGTGGATGAAGTAGCGCCAGCCGAACCGTCCTCCGGCGATCGCAACCGACACCCCCACGAGGCCGAGCATGAGCGTGCCGATGTCGCGGAGATCGAAGGTCCCGCTCGCGATCTGATCTACCGCGAGACGCAGGAACTGCGGGATGAGGATCTGGCTCCCGCTGGTGACCGCGAGGCAGAGGATCCCGAAGATATACGCCCAGCGGTACTTCTTCAGATACGGGAGCAGCGTTCGTAGCTCTTTCATCAGGTTCCTCGATCCTCGTCGTCGTCCGACCGCCACGCCGCGATCTGCGCGGTGACGGCTTGCTGAGCGCGGCTGAGCGCGTCAAGAATACTCGATTTCGTTCCGTCGTGTTCGATCACGGCGACCAGGCGTGCGCGATACGTCATCGACGACAGGCCCTTCAAGATATCGCCGACCGACACGAAACGGAAGCCTCCGTCGACCGCCACGGCGGTGATCGGGACGTTCTCGGAGGCCGCGAGGATCGAGCGCACCGCTCCTGCGTGGAACGTGCCGACCTCTCCCGTACGGGACCGTGTGCCTTCGGGAAAGACCACCGGCGAAATCCCCTCGCGGGTCGCGCGGCCGAGTCGCCGCATCTCCTGCGCGGCGCGACGGAAGTCGCCGGTCCGGTTGACGAAGGCGTGGCGCTGGATGCGCAGCACCTCGGATACCGCGGGGAAGCCGTGCGCGAGCTCGGCCTTCGCGACGAACCGGATCCTGTGGCCGGACAGCGCGTCGAGGAGCACGACGATGTCCGCGACGCTCTGATGGTTTGCTACCACGAGCGTCGGGGAGGGGACCTCGGTGACAAGACGCCGGTCACGCACGACGGTCAGACCGCCGTAGGTGCGGACGATCGAAAGGAGGCGTCGCGCCATCCCGGAGACCGCATGGTTGAGGTAACGTCGAGCCGCGGGGCGGCTGACCGTCTGCAGTACTTTGAGCTGGACGTCCCAGACGAGCAGCACCGAAACGAGGCAGAGCATGGTGATCGCGATGCCCATCGCCCTAATGTAGTCGCTCGCGGGTCGAGTGGGAAGGAGCCAAAGCGCGATGCAACCGAGCTTGACACCCCCATGGTAATCTGATAACTTACGGTGCTATCACCAGTTACTAGAACGGAGGCTATTTCCATTGGCAGGTCAAGGCTCTGCAGCCAAACGTCACCGACAGAGTGAGCGACGCCGACTGCGCAACCGCGCGGTTCGCAGCGAAGTACGCTCCAGTATCAGAAAGTTTCTCGACGCGGTAGATGCGAAGAAGAAGGACGACGCGAGCTCGCAGCTCTCGTCGGTCACTCAGCTCATCGATTCCGCAACCGGCAAAGGGGTATACCACAAGAATACCGCCGCTCGCACCAAATCGCGACTGACGCGCAAGCTGAACGCAATGCAGTAGGAGCCGGGCCGCGCGCCACCACCGAAGGAGATTGCTGTGGCCGGGAACAAGCTTACCAAGGCCGAGATCGTAGAGCGAATCTCGGAGAACACCAAGGTCAGCAAGAAGGACATTCACGCCATCATCGACTACTTCTTTGCGGAAGTGAAGACGGCGTTGACATCCGACCGCACGGTAGAGTTCCGCGGCTTCGGCACATTCGAGGTCCGCACCCGCAAGGGGCGCGAGCGAGCCCGAAATCCGAAGACGGGTGAAACGGTGCGCGTGCAGAATCACGGCGTTGTCGTGTTCCGTCCCGGCAAAGAATTGAAGGACGCGGCCTGGCCGCTTCGCAGCTAGGCCGAGCGGAGAGATCCTTGGAACAGAGTCGTACTCTCGTCGCGTGGCGACAACGAGGCTTCCTCGAGAACCTCGCGGTCAATTTCGGGCTCGTCGCGCTCGGTGCGGTACTCTTCTCGCTCTCGTTTCCCAGCCTCGTGTCCATGTGGGGTTGGTTTCCCGTCGCGTACATCTCGCTCATCCCCGTCTTCGTGCTCGTGCACCGCGCGAACTGGGCCGAGGTCTTCTTCTACGGCTTCCTCTACGGGCTGGCAACGTACGCGCTCCACAACTACTGGCTGAGCGGATTCCACCCGCTCGCGCTCATCGCCGTTCCGCTCATCTACGCGACTTATTTCCTCGTCTTCTTTCCGCTGCTGAAGCTCGCGGACACGCTGCTTCCGCGTCACGGGTACCTGCTGCAGCTCGCGATCTGGCTCGCCTACGAGTACTTCCGCACGCAGTTCTTCCTCGGATACGCGTACGGGATCATCGGCTACACGCAGTACCTCTTCCTGCCGCTCGTGCGCCTGAGCAGCGTCACCGGCGTGTGGGGAGTGAGTCTGCTCGTCGCCTTCCCGAGCGTCTATCTCGGCAACGCGCTCAAGGACGGTTGGGAGCGGGCGAAGGAGTTCTTCGCAGCGCACCCGGTGGCGCCTCTGGTGTGGGCTGCGCTGTTCGCGGCGTCGCTCGTGTACGGCTTCGCGGCGAAGGTCGACTACAGCGATGCACCGACGTGGCGGACGGCGCTCGTCCAGCAGAACTCCGACCCCTGGGTCGGCGGACCGGCGGCGTACCAGCGATCGCTGGACATCTCGCTGCGCCTGAGCGCTGAGGCGATCGCGGAAGACCCCACGGTGGACGTCGTGGTCTGGTCGGAGACCTCCGTCGTTCCTCCCATCGACTACCACTTCCGCTACCGCACGAACCGCGACTCCTTCGGCATCGTCGAGCAGCTGCTGCAGTACCTGGAGACGCAGGAGGTGCCGTACGTGATCGGCAACTCCAGCGCGCGTTTGCTGCGCGGCGAGGACGGCGAGCTCGAACGCGTCGACTACAACGCGGTGATCGTGTACGACGGCGGCGAGTTCGGCGAGCCGTACCGCAAGACGCACCTCGTGCCGTTCACCGAACACTTTCCGTACCGCCGGCAGTTCCCCTGGCTCTACGACATGCTCATGGCCAACGGGAGCAACCACTGGGGCGAGGGCGAGGAGTACACGGTTTTCGAGCTCGACGGGGTGAGATTCTCCACGCCCATCTGCTTCGAGGACACCTTCGGCTACATCTCGCGCGAGTTCGTGAACCGGGGAGCAGAGGTCATCGTGAACCTCACGAACGATCTCTGGTCGAAGAGCGTCGCCGCGAGCATGCAACACATGCAGATGGCCGTTTTCCGCGCGACCGAGACGCAGCGCAGCCTGGTCCGCAGCACCAACGGCGGCATGACGACGATCATCGACCCGAACGGGAAGATCACCGACCTCTATCCTCCATTCGTCGAGGGGTATCTGATCGGCGACGTGCCGATCTACACCGAGGGAAGGACGCTCTACGTCGCGTGGGGCGACTGGTTCGCGTGGGTGATGGTCGCAGTGGCGTCGCTGGGGCTCGCGGGGGCGTCGGTGGTCCGGGCGATCGATCGCGTTCGCCACCGCTCGCGTTGACAGCGGAGCGAGTGACGTAGACAATGGAGTGAGGCTTTGAGGACATGGCGAAGATACTGATCGTAGACGATGAACAGATCAATCTCGATTTTTTCGAGGTGATGCTGACCAAGCTCGGGTTCGAGGTGGCAAAGGCTTCCGACGGCGAAGAGGCGCTCGACGCGGTTCGCGAGAGCGATCCCGACCTGATCGTCCTGGACAACATCATGCCCAAGCTCTCGGGATGGGAAGTCACGCGGATCCTCAAACGCGATGAGGAATACCGCGATTACGCCGGCGTTCCCATCATCATGTTTTCCGCCATGGACGACGTGAAGGACAAGATCGAGGGGTTCGAGCTCGGCGTCGAGGACTATATCACGAAGCCGTTCAACTTCTCGGAGGTGCTCGCGCGCATCAAGGCGGTCCTTCGGAACCACGAGCTGAGCGAGCAGGTCGTCCAACGCGAACGGCGTATCGCGCTGATCGAATCGCTGAACAACAGCCTGGTGTACTTCACCGAGCACCTGAAGGAACCCATGGAGGGTCTCAGCGCGGCGGCCGACGCGGTCGACGCCTCCGACGCCGACTCTGTGACGTCCTTCGTCGAGCTCGTTCGCAAGCAGGCGCGTCAGACGCTGGCGACGCTCGAGGGGCTCGAGGAGGAGATCTCCGAGCTCACGCGCAAGGGAGCCGAGATTCGCGAGGGCGAGATCACGCTCGACGACCTGGAAGACAAGTATCAGAAGCACCTGCAGAACCTGAAGGCGAACGCGGATACGATCGGCGAAGCGCGGTCGTAGGGGGAGCCCATGGTGACGGATGAGAAACGTGAGATCCTGGACCTGTTCCGCAAGGGGCGGAATCTCTACAAACAGATGGAGTTCGCGGAGGCGTACAGGGTCTTCGGCCAGGTGCTGAAGCTGGACCCCGAAGACGGACCTTCGAAAGTCTACCTCGCGCGGTGCAAGCACTACGCGAAGAACCCGCCACCGCCGGACTGGGACGGCGTCTGGGTCTACACGACGAAGTAAATGGCACGAAACAACCGCAAGACCGACACCGGCGAGGCCCCGCGAATCCGGACCCGCCTGGGCGCTGACACCGTACTGAAGGGGACGCTGCGCTTTCGCGAGAGCGTGGAGATCTCCGGCAAGCTGGAAGGCAAGATTATCGCCGAGGGGTATCTGTTCGTCCGGGACGGCGCGGAGATCCGGGCCGACATCCGGGCGCAGGACATCATCGTCGCCGGCACCGTGCACGGAAACATCGAGGCGCTCCACAGGCTGGAGATCCTCGAGACGGGCAGGATTTACGGCAACGTGCGCACGGCCCAGTTCCGGGTCGCGGACGGGGTCATCTTCGAGGGCAAGTGCGAGATGATACGGGATGCCGACGAGGTCGACGTCTTCTCGGCGCCCATCGAGCAGATTCGCGAATCGATTCGAGGCGCGTAGCCGGTGGGCAGTGCATCGACCGTCCCGGACGACGACGCGTTGCAGCTGGCCGAATCGGTAGTCCGGAAGGCTTCAGCCTCCAAAGCGACGATCGCGACCGCCGAAAGCTGCACGGGCGGCCTCGTGGCGGCCGCGGTCACCGCTGTCCCGGGCAGCTCGCAGGTCTTCTGGGGCGCGTACGTCACGTACGCGAACGAGGCAAAGCGGTCGATGCTCGGGGTCCGCGATGAGACGCTCGCGTCGTACGGCGCGGTCAGCGAGCAGACCGTCGTCGAAATGGCGCGAGGAGCCGTCGAGCGCAGCGGCGCCGATCATGCGGTCGCGATTTCGGGCGTCGCCGGACCGTCCGGAGGCACGCCGGAGAAGCCGGTGGGTACGGTATGGTTGGGCTGGTGCTCGCGGGACGGCGGGACCGGCGCGACGCGGAAACAGTACGAGGGTGATCGCGCCGCGATCCGCCGCGCGTCGGTCGTGGATGCGCTGCAGCTGATCCTGGGGCGCCTCGAGTCGGGTTGACAGGCGTGGAAGGTCAGGCTATATTTGCCTTACCTGCTAAGGCTCCCGAAGAATCCAATCCAGCTGGAAGCGAACCGCATCTGGGCTTCCAACGTCCACAGGTCGGGTCGCGCCAACTGTGGTTGCCCATCGTCGGCGACCACGAGATCATTCCGATGAATCGAGACGGAGAAGTGAGTGAAATCCTCAGAAGACCATCCTACGCTTGGCCTGGATGCCGATGATAGCCATACCCCCATCGAACCAACGGCGAACACCATGAACGAGAAGAACAGCCAGAACGGTCAGAACGGCGACGCGGAGAAGAACTCCGGCGGATCCGGTTCCTCCGGCGGCGGGCGCAAGATCGTTGCCCGCAAGAAGAACGTCCGGGTGGAGCTCATCAAGGATTCCGATCAGAACGGGTCCGAAAGCGAATCCGACGCCGCGAAGGCCGTCGAAGCCTCGCCGCAGGACGACGCGTCCGGACAGGACGGCGGAGCCACCGACGAGAGCGCGTCTGCGGGCGACCAGACCACGGACAGGAAGAGCCCGGACGACAACGGCGGGTCGAACGGCGGCTCCGGAGACGGCTCCGGTGGCGACGAGAAGGGGCGCCGTTCGCGTTCCGGTGGGAAGCGGAAGCGCTCGAGCCGCTCCAACAAGCGCGATGATTCAGCGCCCGAGGCGAGCTCCTCCCGGCAGCACAACGACTACGTCGGCCGCGATCACGGCAAGAACGGGAACGACAAGTCGCTTTCCATCAACGAGCTCACGCGCATGAACATGCGCGACCTGCGCGGTATCGCGACACGACTGGGGATCAGCCAGGAGAACCTGATCGCGCTGAAGAAGCAGGAGGTGATCTTCGCCATCCTGAAGGCGCATACCGAGCGCAACGGGACCATCTACGCCTACGGCTCGCTCGAGATCCTGCCGGACGGATACGGCTTCCTCCGCAGCCCGCAGAACTCGTATCTGCCCGGTCCGGACGATATCTACATCTCCCCCAGCCAGATCCGGCTCTTCGGTCTGAAGACCGGAGATACCGTCTACGGGCAGATCCGCCCTCCCAAGGAAGGCGAGCGCTTCTTCGCGATGCTGCGCGTGGAGACCGTCAACTTCGACAGTCCGTCCGTCGCGCAGACCCGCATCCCCTTCGAGAACCTCACGCCGCTCTACCCGGACGAGCGACTCGACATGGAAACGCGCTCGGGTGACCCGGCGACGCGGATGATCAACCTCTTCTCGCCCATCGGAAAGGGCCAGCGCGGGCTGATCGTGTCGCCGCCGCGTACCGGAAAGACGATCATCCTGCAGAAGATCGCGAACGCGATCACCGAGAACCAGCCGGAGGTCTACCTCATCGTGCTGCTCATCGACGAGCGGCCGGAAGAGGTGACCGACATGGAGCGCAACGTCGACGCCGAGGTCATCTCATCGACCTTCGACGAGCAGGCGACCCGGCACGTTCAGGTCGCGGAGATGGTCCTCGAGAAGGCTCGACGCCTCGTCGAGCACCGCAAGGACGTCGTGATCCTGCTCGACTCGATCACGCGCCTCGCGCGAGCCTACAACCAGACCGTGCCCACGTCCGGAAAGATTCTCTCCGGCGGTGTCGACTCCAACGCGCTGCACAAGCCCAAGCGCTTCTTCGGCGCCGCGCGGAACATCGAGGACGGCGGCAGCCTGACGATCGTGGCGACCGCGCTCATCGAGACCGGCAGCCGCATGGACGAGGTCATCTTCGAGGAGTTCAAGGGCACCGGCAACATGGAGATCAACCTGGACCGCAGGTTGAGCGATCGACGTCTGTTCCCCGCGATAAACATCAAGAAGTCCGGGACGCGCCGGGAGGATCTGCTGCTGACCGAGGAAGAGCTGCAGAAGATGTGGATCCTGCGGAAGGTGATCAATCCCATGGACGACGTGGAGATCATCGAACTGCTGATCGATCGGATGCACAAGACGAAGACGAACGACGCCTTCCTGCGTTCGATGAACACCTCGTCGGTCGAATGATCGCCGCCCCGGGCCGCTGTTTGACAGAATCGGCCCGGTTTGGTATCTTCCGGCCTTGCCGAAAGGCCTCGGCGCCGCTGCGGCGGCGCAACCACTGTGAGAACGGGAGTTGCACACGATGAAGAAGGATATCCACCCCAACTACCGAGAGGTCGTCTTCAAGGACGCTGCTTCGGGGACGCTCTTCCTGACTCGTTCGACGGTAGAGACCAACGAGACGGTTGAGTACGAGGGAAAGACCTATCCGCTGTTCCAGGTTGAAATCTCGAGCGCCTCGCACCCTTTCTACACCGGTAAGCAGCAGATCGTGGATACGACCGGGCGGGTCGAGCGGTTCCGCAGGAAGTACAACCTCAAGTCGTAGCGATTTCGTACGGCTTGTCGTACGGCTTGTCGTACGGCTCGCGGCGGTCCGCAGGGACACCGGTCGGGTCGACGTGCAGAAGCGAAGGGCGCCAGCGGCGCCCTTTTTTTGGTGCGCCCGGCAGGGCGCACCCACTTGGAGGTGCCCGGCGACGAGCC
>CAZICD010000046.1:0-33116 GCA_964537725.1 uncultured Spirochaetaceae bacterium
GCCGCCCACTCGGTCACCCGGTGGCTGAACCGGTTGAAGTCGCTTCCGGCCGGCTCGTAGCGTGTGCGCTCGGCACCGTACGGTGCGTTGGCGGTGCGGCCGGGCGACCAGACCTTGTACGTGTAGCCGATGTGGTAGCCGGCCTTCTCGAGCTCGAGCGGGTAGGTGGGGATCGACTCGTCCCAGCGCGCTCCCTGCAGGATCGCGCCCATGCCGGTCTGCCAGAAGTACTGCCCGGCGAGGATGGAGCTGCGGCACGGCGTGCAGCTCGGCGCGGGGACGACGGCGTTGGTGAAGAGCACGCCTTCGCGCGCGACGCGGTCGAAGTTGGGCGTGTCGATCAGCTCGTTGATGCTGCCCTCGCCCTCGTGGGCGGCGTAGGCGCTCGCGTAGCGGCCCCAATCGTCGGCGAAGGCGAAGACGATGTTCGGTCGGTTCATGGTGCTCCTCTGACTTGGAGCCATGCTACCCGGCCTGCCGGGGCGGGGCAAGCGAGGTGGGGCAAGCGCGCTTGACCGCCGGACGCCCCGGTGCGATCATCGAGTTGTGAAGCGCCACTTGAAGGTCTCCTGTATACCCAGGCAGGAGGACACCGTGATTCTCGAACAGGACGTCACGTTGATCGGTTCGCTCGGTCGCCGGCGGTGCCGCGCGCTCTTCGATTCGGGGGCGAGTTACTCGCTCATCCGGCCGGACATCGCTGAGGCGATCGGCACCCCGGAGCCGCTGCCCGACCCGGAGAACTGGATCTTCGAGACCGCGCGCGAGGGCGAGCTGATGCCCGCGACGCACGCGGTGCGGCTCAACTTCCGCTTCGACGATTCCGAGCAGAACTTCACCGACGAGTTCATCATCCTGCCCGGCTGTTCGGAGGAGCTCATCGTGGGCGCGACCACCATGCAGAAGTGGCAGATCAAGCTCGACTTCGAGGCGGAGACGATCACCTACCGCAAGACCGCGAGCCGGCTGCGGGTGTAGCGGCCGCGGGTCGCCCCGGAGCGGCGCGCCGTGGGTCGCGGCCTGCACTCCCGCCCCACTGGGCGCCGAGGGCACCCACGCGCCGCCCGGCCTTTCACTCCAGCCGCGGCAGCGCGAACGAGTCGCCGGTCTCCTCCACCCACGCCGCGAGCCGGTCGTGGAGCCGCGTCCGCTCTGAAGCGAACTTCGTGTTGTACGCGAGATTGACCTGCTCGTACGGGTCGGTGTTCAGGTCGAACATGAGCCACGGCTGGTGCTCGAGGCAGACGTATTTCCACCCGTCGCGCGTCACCACGCCGCGCCACGGCCGGTCTATGCTGTTGCCGTGGCCGGTCGGATGCACGAGCTGGATGTAGGCGGAGTCCGGGTAGTCGGGCGCGGGGCCACCGGGAAGGCGCGCGCCCGAGTAGTCGGTGCCGGCCATCCAGTCGGGAACCGGGACCCCGGCGAGCCCCAGCGAGGTCGGCGCGAGGTCGACGTGGTTGAAGAGCAGGTCGCTTCGACCGCGGAGCGTCCCGTAGTAGGGCGTCGTCCCGCCGACGATCATGGGCACGCGGATCGCCTCCTCGTACGGGTTCGTCTTGCGGAACTGGCCGTGCGAGCCGTGCATCTCGCCGTGGTCGGAGAAGAAGATGATGTGCGTGTTCTCGGTGAGCCCGGCGTCCTCGAGCGCGTCTCGGATGCGCCCGACGTTCCAGTCCAGGTTCTCGACCATCGCGTAGTAGCCGGCGAGCTCGCGCGCGGCGATCTCGCGGACCCAGGCGACGGCAGGCACGTTCTCGCGGAACTCGATCGAACCCGCGTTGTGCTGCGCCATGAATTCGGGCGGTGCGGTGTACGGGTCGTGCGGCGGCTGGACGCTCAGGCCGGCGAAGAACGGCGCGCCGTCGCCGGTCGTGCCATCCCCGTCGCCTCCCTTCGTCTTCCCGTGCCGGCGGATGAGTTCGATCAGCATATCGGTGAGCGCGTCGGTCTCGTAGCCCGGCAGCCTCTCGTGCGCGACCTCGGTCCCGTCCGCCTCGTGGCCGTGGATCGGGCAGTCGTACTGGCTGTTGTTGTTGTCGTAACCGAGCCACGTGCGGAAGCCGCCGCGAAGCTCCTTCGGCACCGTGCGCAGCGCCGATCGGCCCTCGGCCTCCTTGATACCTCCCACGTGCCACTTGCCGAACCAGGCGGTGTCGTAGCCGGCGTCGTTGAAGGCGGTCGCGACCGTCGGCAGGTCCGCCGGCAGCGGCTCTTCGTGCCCGGGCACCGCGTCGTGGGGATAGCGGCTCGTCAGCAGCGAGCCGCGGTACGGGCTGCACAGCGGACATCCGCCGATTCCGGAGGGCAGGAGCGACTCGTTCGCCAGCCGGTCGAGGTGCGGGGTGAAGACGTTGGGGTCGCCCTCGTAGCCGAGCGCCTGCGCGCGGTGCTGGTCGCCGAAGACCCAGATGACGTTCGATCGATTCGTGTCGGACATGGGCCGACCATACCACGACGGCGGGCCCATGGGCCAGTTTGTGGGGCCGGGCTACGCGCGTCCCGACACGCTTGACGCCGCGGCAGACGCCGGCGTACCCTTGATGCATCGGGGTGCTTCTCCTGAGAGAGGCTGAGATCACACCCGCGAACCTGATCCGGGTAATGCCGGCGGAGGGAACCGTGAACCGTTCCGTACAGAACAATCTCGTTCGCTCGATCGCCCCGAAATTCCTTTCGGGAGGTTTCTCCATGACATTTGGATATCTCGATTCATCGCAGGCGACCGCGAGGGGCGCACGCCGCCGCCGACGGGCCCCGCTGACGCTCACGCTCGCCCTTGCGGCGGCGATCGCGCTCGTGCTCGCCGCCCCGCTCTCCGCGACAGGTACCGGCGAGCCAGAGCCGAGCGACGAGCTCGTGATCTACAGCTACGACGCCTTTCCCCAGTCGCTCGAGACGGTCATCGTCGAGCACTTCGAACAGGAGTACGGCCTCACACCGACGCTCGAGCGCTTCCAGGACACCGGCGGGCTCTACAACCAGGTCTGGCTCGAGCGGTCGAACCCGGGGGCAGACGTCGTAATCGGTTTGGATAACACGTACGTGGGTCGCGCACTCGAGGCCGATCTCTTTCAGGCGTACCGTCCCGACGGCGCCGACCGTCTGCGCGATGACGTCGTCATCGACCCGGACTATCGGCTCACCCCCTTCGACTGGGGCCACATCGTCCTCAACTACGACAGCGAACGGTTGTCCGACCCGCCTGCGACGTGGAAGGAGCTCCTCGACCCGCGGCTGCGCGAGTCGATCATCCTCATGAACCCGGCCACCTCCTCGCCCGGCCGCAACTTCCTGCTGCTGACGATCGCGGTGCACGGCGAGGACGGGTACCTCGACTACTGGCGCGAGCTCGAGCCGAACATCCTCACGGTCACCTCCGGCTGGTCGGAGGGCTACGGGCTCTACACCCAGGGAGAGGCGCCAATCGTGCTCTCCTACGAGTCGAGCCCGCCGTACCATATTGAGTACGAGGACACCGACCGCTACCGCAACCTGATCATCGACGACCAGGGCTACCTGCAGATCGAAGTCGCGGGCATCACGGCCGCCGCGTCAAACGTGGTCAACGCTCGCCGCCTCATGGAT
Source organism: uncultured Spirochaetaceae bacterium (assembly GCA_964537725.1). Taxonomy (GTDB): domain Bacteria; phylum Spirochaetota; class Spirochaetia; order DSM-27196; family SLST01; genus SLST01. The sequence goes on from CAZICD010000046.1 coordinate 3,589, forward strand.
TTCCTGATGACCGACGCGTTCCAGCGCGAGTTGCCGCTCAACCAGTTCATGTACCCGGTGGCACAGGACATCGGCCTGCCCGAGTCGTTCGAGCAGGTGGAGAAGGCCTCCGAATCGGTGTTCATTCCCGTCGACCGCGTCGATGAGAACTTCGAGCGCTGGCTCGAGGAGTGGCGGGAAGTGATGCAGTGAGAACGCGCCTGCTCTACGCGAGCGTCCTCGCCTTCTTTCTCCTCTTCTTCTTCGTGCCGATCGCGAGCGTCTACGTTGAGGCGTTCCGCGGCACGAGTCCGGGCGAGGCGCTCGCGAGTGTGGGCCGCGTACTCTCCTCGTCGCGCACGGCGAGCATCGTCGGGTTCACGAGCGGTCAGGCGGCGTTGTCTGCGCTCATTGGCGTGCTCGTCGCGCTGCCCATAGCGTACGCGGTGTCGCACTACGATTTCCCGGGGAAGCGCTTCGTCTACTCGCTCTCGCTGATCCCCTTCGTTCTGCCGAGCATCATCGTCGTCGTGTGCATGATCAGCTTCTACGGGAAGAGCGGGCTGCTCAACTCGATCCTGGGCACCGACTACAATCTCGTCTACAACTTCCGCGGCATCGTGCTCGCGCACGTCTTCTACGACTTCTCGCTCGCGATCCGCGTCATCGCGACCGCTTGGAGGTCGATCGACAAGCGCTACCGCGAGGCGGCCGAGAGTCTGGGCGAGCGGCCGACCGGGCTCTTCTTCCGGGTGACGGTGCCGCTGCTCGCCCCGGCGGTGATCAGCGGCTTCGTCCTCATCTTCATCTACACCTTTCTCAGCTTCGGCATCATCCTCGTCTTCGGCGGCGTGCAGTTTGCGACGCTCGAAGTTGCGATCTATCAGGAGATGTTCATCGACCTCGACCTCGTCTCCGCGGGGGTCTACTCGCTGATCCAGCTCGTACTCTCGGGCGCGTTCATCGCGTTCAGCACGCGGTTGATCAATCGAAGTCGCGTCGCACGGGTCGGGTCCGAGGCCGATCTGCCGCGTCTCTCGAGCGCGCGGCCCGTCTCACGCATTGCGATGAGCGCCTACCTGGTGCTCGCCGTCGTCTTCGTGCTCGGTCCCATCCTCACGATGATCGCACGCGCCTTCGTCGAGACCGGCGGATCGATCGGCTTCGACAACTTCCGGCAGCTGCTCGTGCCGGGCGCAGCCGACCGTAACGTGGAGAGCATCCTGCGAAGCACCGTGGGCGGCGTCATCTGGCGCAGCATCGGCATCGCCGCGGCGAGCGGCACGCTCACCTTCCTCGCCGCCGGCGCGCTCGCGCTCGCGCTGCGCGGCAGACGCAACACGGCGTGGGAGACGTTTCTCCAGATCCCCATCGGTATGTCGCTCGTGACCGTGGGGCTCGGCCTGCGCTTCGTGTGGGACGGGATCATCCCGCCGGTCGCGCTCATCGTCGCCGGGCAGTTCTTCATCGCCTTCCCGCTCGTCTTCCGCATCGTGCGCACGGGGGTAGAGGAGCTCGGCGTCGGACCCGCGCGCGCGGCGGAGATGCTCGGCGCGAACCGGTGGGAGGTGCTGCGCGATATCGAGCTCCCGCTGCTCCGTCGGCCGCTTCTCAACGGCTACGCCTACGCGCTCGCGCTGCCGTTCGCCGATCTGACCGTCGTGCTCTCGGCCGGGCGCGGCAACATCGCGACCTTCCCGGTCGCGATCTACCGGCTGATCGGTTTCCGCAGCTTCGACCTCGCGCTCGCGCTCGCCGTCATCTATATCGCGATCTGCCTCGTGCTCTTCCTCATCATCGACGCGACGTCGCTCAGATCCCGGGAGGTATCCGGTGGTACGGCTTGAGAACCTTGGCAAGGGCTACCCCGAATTCGACATGGAGCTCGACCTCACGGTCGAGTCGGGCGAGCTCGTCTCGATCCTCGGTCCGAGCGGCAGCGGCAAGACGACCACGCTGCGGTTGATCGCGGGGTTCGAGGCGCCCGACCACGGGCGGATCCTCGTCAATGACCGTGACGTCACCGCGCTGCGTCCGGCCGAACGGAAGTTCGGCTACGTCTTCCAGGACTACACGCTCTTCCCGCACATGGACGTGGCGGCGAACATAGGCTACGCGCTGCGGATCCGCAGGTGGGATGCCGATGCGATCGATCGGCGGGTCGACGAGCTCCTCGAGCTCATGGAGCTCCCCGCCTACGGGCGACGACGCGTCGACACGCTCTCCGGCGGCGAGCGGCAGCGGGTCGCGATCGCGCGGGCGCTCGCCGTAGACCCCGTGCTCCTCATGCTCGACGAGCCGTTCAGCTCGATCGACGAGGTCCTGCGCCGGGACCTGCGTCGCGAGATCGTGCGGCTGCAGAAGGAGCTCGGCATTACCGTACTCTTCGTCACGCACAGCCGGCGCGAGGCGCTCTCCATCTCCGACCGCGTCGCGGTCCTGCGACAGGGGCGCCTGATTCAGTACGGTGCGCCGGTCGACCTCTATCGCGCGCCGGTGGACGAGTTCGTCGCCGGGTTCGTGGGCGAGATCGCGTACGTGGAGGTCGACGGCAAACGCATCGGCGTGCGCCCGGAGCAGGTGCGGCTGCTCGCCGGGGACGACGCGGCGGGCTCGGACCGCGTCACGGCCGGCGACGGCCCGGGCCGCTCGTTGCCGTCAGCGGGCGGGGGCCGACCGGACGCGCCGTCGTTTCCGGTCACCGTACGCGGCCGCGAGTTCGTCGGGTTCGCGTGGCTCTACGACCTCGCGAGCGACCACGGCCAGCTTGTTGCCTACGACACGCGCCGCTTCGAGGAGGGCGAACACCTCTCTGCGCGGCTCCATACGGAGGTTCCATGAGTGTCTTCCACGAGTTCTACGCTCCGTTCGCGCACCTGCCGGGGCGGTACGAGTGGGCGCGCATCCATTCGACGTCCCACGGCTCGTTCGACTGCTTCATCGTGATCCACGGTTCGACCGCGGACCCGGTCACCGTCTACGTGGCGAGCGAGGCGGGCGAGCGCTTCATGGCCGACCGCTTCCCCGAAAGCGAGACGATCGTGCTGCCGGGCAGCGACCTGTCGCTGCGCGCCGAAGAGTCGGGCGTCGCGCGCGTCGTGCTGGGAACGGTGCGCTCGGCCGAGGGTCCGGTGCGCGAGGCGCGGATGCGGTTCGCGGCGGGCGCCGACGCCGTCGCGCGCGCCGAACCGTACGGCGGCGGGGACTTCCCGGTCTGGGGCAGCCGCTGGACGTGCGAGGGCGTCGACCTCGAGCTCGACGCGCTGATCGAAGGCTACGTGGACGGGCCCGCCGGCCAGGAGGAGCTCTCCGGCGCGGCGGGGATCGTGACGGTGGGCAGCTACGGCCGCCTGTGGGAGCGGTAGCAGCGGCCGCTCTTACTCGAGCGCCGCGCGCGTCATCGCGAAGTACGCCTCCTGCGGCACGTACTCGGGGATGCTGTTGCCCGACCCGAGCGCGTAGCCGCCGCGGTCGGCGGTGCGCTCGATCATCGCGCGGCTGCGCGCGGTGATCGCGTCCTCGCTCGCCGAACAGAGCATATCGACATCGATCCCGCCCAGGATCGCGATCCGATCCCCCCACCGCTCGTAGACGTCCTCCACCGGAAGGATGACGTCCTCGAACGAGTGCTTCGCGTCGAAGCGCATGACGTCGATCACGTCGTCCATCACTTCCACGAGCTGGCCGCAGGAGTGGAGCAGGATCGGCTTGCCGGCGGCGTGCGCGATCTCCGCCATCCGCCGGTGGTACGGGAAGACGAACTCGCGCAGATCCGCGGGTGAGATCATCGTCTGCGTCTTGAAGCCCCAGTCGTCGTTCGCGATGAGCGCTCCGATCCTCGGGTGCGGAGCGATCGCCTCGTAGATGGTCACGAGCGCGGAACCGATGCGCTGCGCCACCGCCGCGACGAGCTCCCGGTCGTCCACGAGCGCGAAGCAGAGGTTGTCGTATCCCATCACGTCGACGAGGTTCTCGAGCACGCCGCCCGGTGTGAAGGCGAGCGCACCCATCCCGTCGGGGACCGAGCTCACGAGAGAGTCGACGATCGCGAGGTCGATCTCGCCGGCTGTCGGCCAGGCGAACCGTTCGAGATCGTCCCGGCTCGCGATGAAGCTGCCCTCGTTGAGCGAGTGCGACTTCGCCTTCTCGTGGCCGCCTTCGCGGAACCGGAAGCGGGGGAACGCGACCCCCGGCGCAAAGTTGACGTAGTCGTACCCGCCGGCCCGAAAGGCGTCGGCGTACCAGCGCCCGAGCTCGCGGTAGTAGGCGAGGAGCTCGGGCCGCTCATCCGCAGAGGCCGAATCGACCGGTTGCCGTCTCGCGATCGCGCCCGGCGCAGCGGGCTGCGGGCGGCCGGCGAGGCGCTCGTAGAGCGGTCCGTTGAGGTAGAACTCGAACATGGTGGGCCGATCCGGGGCCTCGTGGCGCAGGACCTTGATGAGCTGGGTGAAATCGGGCTTTCGCGAGTTCGTGACGGGCATGTGAAGCGCTCCTCTCGTTGTCTACGATACAGGAAACCGCGATGATGCACCTCCCCCTGCCGCAGGGCGCTTTGCCTGTCTGACGCGTCCGTCGTATCCTGAACCGATGAGCGATACCGGCTTCCTCGACCCCGATTCCACGTCCCCCGAGCAGCCGGTGCCCCTCGACTTCCGCGTTCGCCGTCGCGACCGCTACTCAATCGAGGTGAAGTTCCGGCATCTGCTCGATCCGACCCAGGAGAAGTATCCGCGCCGCCGGAAGACTCGGATCCGGCTCGTCTTCTTTCTGCCCTACTCGTTCAACATCCGCCCGGAGACCCTCGACCCGACCGAGTTCTACGACGACGTGAAGCTCTACGTCCGGTTCAATACCCCGACGATCCCCATCGACGAGCTGCTCGACCCGCACTCGGGCGATTCGCCGCTCGCGCGCATCGTCCGAATGCTCGAGGACGCGTCGTCGGTCGACCCGGCCCGGCTCGACTACGAGGCGAGGCTGCTCGGCGCGGTCCTCAAGACCGTGCTGCGAGATACGGTGGTCGGACTGATCACCGACCGGGAGGTGATCACCCACGCGGAGATCGACGAGTTCTGCGACACGGTGTCCCGGCTCGACGCAGGGTTCGCGGGGTTTCGATCGGGGCTCGACGACGAGCGGCTGACGGGTCGGGCGAGGACGAACCTGCGGCTCGTGGACGAGCACCTCTCGCTGACGCTCGAGAACTATCTGGTGCGGCTGCTCACGCACCGCAAGGTTCGCTCGGCGGACGTTTCGACCGACCCGCTTCGCGAGGCTATCGCGGCTCAGCAGGAGTATCGGCGTTCGCGCGGCTACCGCAGCGTCGTCGATGCCGGTGCCGGCTCGAGGAGGCGCGAGGAGTACATCTATCGCTACAAGATGCTCAAGCACTACGCGTCGTCGGTGCTCTTCTTCGAGATCCATCGCGGCAACCAGGCGAAGCGGGTCGAGCACCTGCTCTACGCGTTCGCCGCGGGCCTCGCCATGGCGATCGCGACCGGGATTTCGTTCATCGGTCAGATCCGATTCGGGACGCTGTCCACGACGCTCTTCCTCATCCTCGTGGGCGCGTACATGATCAAGGACCGGATCAAGGACGCGTTCCGATCGGCGTTCCAGCAGACGCTCGGGCGGCTCTTCTACGATACCCGCACGGTCTTCAAGGATCAGACGACGCGTCGGGTGATGGGTATCGTCAAGGAGCGCACGATGTTCGTCCGCTCCTCGCGTCTCGAGGACGATCTGGTCGCGACTCGCGCGCGCGGAGGCTTCGAATCGGCGCTCACCGAGTCGCGGCCGGAGACGACGCTCGAGTACACGAAGCTGCTCTACCTGAACGAACGACGCCTGCACAGGATCCACCGCAGAATCACCGGTCTTGCCGATATCAATATCATCGACGTGCAGGACCTGCTGCGGTATCTCGTACGGCAGCGCGAAGAGGTCCCGGTCGTGTCGGACTCGAGCGTGGAGCTCGAGGAGACGCGACGGATCTACCATCTCAACCTGCTGATCTCAGCGGACACCGGCGACGGCGACCGATGGCACAAGGTCCGGCTCATCGTCGACGCCGGCGGGATCCGTCGAATCGAGCGTCCCCACATCGATACCGGCGAGTAGCCGTTGTCTACGCCCTCCGGCGGAGCGCGATCTCGGCGCGGCGCTCCCAGACGGCGGCCATCGCGAGGACGAGTCGCGGGACGACGACCCAGACCGCCGGAACCCCCAGCGCGACGAAGAGCAGCGTATCCTCCAGAAGCGAATGCGAGATCGCGATGTGGTGGTTGAGCAGGTCACCGTGGCTTCGCGAGAGGTTGCCCTCGGTGACCTCGCGGCGCAGGACCCCGGCACCGTAGGCGAGCCCGAGCGTGTTCGAAACGACCCAGAGGAACGCCGTCTCCTCCGGCAGACCGAAGACCTTCATCAGCGGGCCGAGTCTCCTGCCGAGCCACCTGACCACGCCCAGCTCCTGCAGCAGCCGCTCGCCGATCATGAGCGCGAGCAGGATAAGCGCGATCCGAACGACGAGCAGCAGGCTCGAGACCGCCCACGAGCCGAGCGCGTCGAGGAAGCCCTGATCGGCGGTCGCCGCGCCTTCGCGGGCGAGCGCTCCGAACGCCGCCGAGCGCTGAGCGAGCTCCTCGGGCACCAGCAGGCTCAGTACGTATCCGGCGACGAGCGCCGCGAGCAGCCGGAGCACGACCATGCGCGCAGGCGGGCTGCCGGTGGTTCCCAGGACGGCGATCTCGACGAGGAAGTTGTGAGCGATCAGCCCCATGATGGCGAGCAGCGTCACCTCGCGCAGCGAGAGCGCGAGCTCGCCCATGACGGCGATCCCCGAGTAGAGATTGATGAACAGCGAGGAGAGAAACACCAGCGCGGAGGAGCCGGGCAGGTCGAGCGCGCGGAAGAGCGGCGAGAGCAGCTCTCCGAGCGCCGCGAGAACGCCGGTCCAGCGGAGGAGGAGCACCGCGAACGAGACGGGGAGCATGATCGAAAGCAGCCAGAGCGCGGTCTTGAGCCCGGCTTTCGCCCCCTCGCCCACGGCGGTCGTGAGTCGTCTGCGCAGCGTTCGTGCGTCGTTGTCCGGTTGTTCGCCACCCCTCGCCATGCCGCCCATGATACCGACTCTCGCCCCGATCGGAAATCATCGGCACGCGCGCCCATGATGTGTATACTGTGCGCGGAGGTCCTGCCGATGAACACGACCAAGCGCAATCTGCTCTACCTTCTGGCGCTGGTACTGCTTGCCATTCCCGTGATCGAGTGGGCACGGGTCTCCTACCTCGCCGTGCAGTGGCCGACGATTCTCTACGACGCGAGCCGGTTGCTCGCGGTTCTCGGGTTCGTCGTCCTCTTCTTCCAGTACGTTCTCGCCTCCCGGGTTCGCGCCTTCGAAAGCAGCCTCGGGCTCGATCGGCTCATCCAGGTTCATCGAAAGACCGGCATCGCGGCGCTGGCGCTGCTCTTCCTGCACGGCGTGCTCTACTCGTCCTACGAGCTCGCGCTCGGCTTCCTGACGCTCGGCTGGCAGAAGCTCCTGGGAATCGGGGCGCTCGTCCTGCTCATCGTCGTCGCGGGCGCAGCCATCCTGTGGAAATCGCTGGGATGGCGGTACGAGACCTGGAAGCGCGTTCACTACGCGAGCTACGTGATTCTGCCGCTCGGATTCATCCACGCGCTGCTGCTGGGCACGACGGTGAACTCGTCGCCGGTGACCCGCATCTACTTCATCGTCCTGCTCGCGCTCTACGTACTCGTCGTCGCGAGTCGGATCGTGAAGCGATTGCAGGTGCGCGCCCATCCCTACACCGTGTCCGACGTGCGGCGTGAGTCGTACGATATCGTCTCGCTCCGCTTCAACGGACCGGTACCCGCCTTCGCGCCCGGGCAGTTCATGATCGTAAACCTGTTCCGCGGGTCCGGATACAGCGAGTCGCACCCCTACACGATCTCTTCCGGCCCGGACGAGGAGCACCTGCGCATCTCCGCGAAGGGCATTGGAGACTTCAGCCGCTCGCTCGCGGAGGTCGCTCCCGGCACGCGGGCGCTGATCGAGGCGCCCTACGGCGTGTTCAGCTACGACAACGCGCCCGGCGACAGTCTCGTCTTCATCGCGGGCGGGATCGGGATCACGCCCTTCCTCAGTCAGCTCAGCGCGCTGCGCTCCCGCGGAGAGCAGCGCAAGGTCCGGCTCATCTGGGGCAACAAGACCCGGGAGGACATCGCGTTCGCCGACGAGCTCGAGGCGGCTGGTGAGCACCTGGATGACTTCGCGCTCGTGCACGTGCTCTCGAACGAGGAGTGGGACGGCGAGACCGGGTTCGTCGACGAGTCGATCGTGCGGAAGTACGTCGACGACGTGGATCGGGCCCAGTTCTTCGTGTGCGGCCCCCCGATCATGATGGAGAAGCTCATCCCCACGCTCCGCGACATGGGCGTATCGGATGCGCGGCTCCACTACGAACGGTTCGCGCTCGGGTGATCGCGTGCGAGCGCTGACGATCGACGGTCCGGGGAGCGCGCGCGTCGGCCCGGTACCCGATCCGGTTCCGGGTCCGGACGAGGTCCTTATCCGGGTCGCCGCCTGCGGGATCTGCGGAACCGACCTCCATATCTACGAGGGCTCGTACATGGGCTCGTATCCGGTCGTCCCCGGACACGAGTTCGCCGGGACCGTAGAGGCGGTGGGCGAGCGGGTCTCTCGCATCTCGGTCGGCGACCGCGTTGCCGTGGAGCCGAACCTGCCCTGCAACAACTGCGCCGCCTGCCTGAACAACCGTCAGAACTTCTGCGAGAACTGGCGCGCGATCGGGGTGACGCTGCCCGGCGCGATGGCCGAGCTCGTCGTTGTTCCCGAAAGCGCAGCGTTTCCCGTGGGCGACCTCGACTTCGAGGCAGCTTCCTTCGTGGAGCCGCTGTCGTGCGTGCTCCACGGGGTCGGGAAGCTCGCGGTCGAGCCCGGGGCGTCGGCGGCGATCATCGGTGCGGGGCCGATCGGCCTGCTCCTCGCGCGCACGCTCCTCGCGCGCGGGGTCACGAGGATCGACGTCGCCGAGCGGTCGCGGACGCGGCTGGAATTCGCCGCGTCTTCGTCTCGCAGGGCGGTCGCCGACGCGAGCGAGCTCGAGGCCGATCGCTACGACATCGTCGCAGACGCCACCGGCGTTCCTCAGGCGATGGCCGCCGCTCTCTCGCTCGCGCGTCCGGGCGGACAGGTGCTCTGGTTCGGCGTGCCCGACACATCGGCCCGCCTCGAGTTCGAGCCCTTCCCGGTATTTCGCAAGGGGTTGTCCATCCACGGGTCGTTCACGAGCGTGCGCAACAGCATCCAGGCGGTCGAGCTGCTCGCGAGCGGCGCGGTATCCGTGGGCGACCTCGTGACGCACCGGGTGAGTCTCGACGAGGTGGAGAGTACTCTGCAGGCGCTCGCGCGGCGTGCGCTCGACGCGCGCAAGATCCTCGTCGTTCCCGCCTGAACCGTCGCCGTCGCACCCCCTTTATCCGTATCTTTTTGCTATACAAGGGGCCCACATCTTGCCTGTACATCGCGCGAACGCTATATTTGGCGCCCGGCGAGGAGCGGTCGAGGGACCGCGAGCCGGAAGACGAATCGAATCGTAACGATCCCCCTTCATCATCGTACCCGACTCAGTGAGATTCGAGAGAGGAATAGACCATGGCCATAGACATCAGCAAGATGCGCAACATCGGGATCAGCGCACACATCGATTCCGGAAAGACGACGCTGACCGAGCGCATTCTCTTCTACTGTGAAAAGATACACGCGATCCACGAAGTCCGCGGCAAGGACGGCGTGGGCGCGACCATGGATTCAATGGAACTCGAGCGCGAGCGCGGCATCACGATCGCGAGCGCGTCGACGAACGTGGCGTGGAAGGATAATCCGATCAACATCATCGACACGCCGGGACACGTCGACTTCACGATCGAGGTCGAACGCAGCCTGCGCGTGCTCGACGGCGCGGTCCTGGTCCTGTGCTCGGTCGGCGGCGTGCAGAGCCAGAGCATCACCGTGGATCGTCAGCTCAACCGCTACAACGTCCCCTTCGTCGCCTTCGTGAACAAGGCCGATCGAACCGGTGCGAATCCGCTGAAGGTCCGCGACCAGCTCCGCGAGAAGCTGGGACACAATGCGGTCATGATGCAGCTTCCCATCGGCCTCGAGGACAAGTTCGAGGGCCTCGTCGACCTGGTGACGATGAAGGCGGTCTACTTCGACGGCGCGGCGGGCGAGCAGATCCGGTACGAGGAGATTCCCGCCGACATGAGGGACCAGGCGGACGCCTACCACGAGGAGCTCATCGACGCGGTGAGCATGTACAGCGACGAGCTCGCCGAGGCGTACCTGGAGGGCGAGGTCACCGAGGAGATGATCCACGAGGCCGTTCGCTCCGGAGTGCTGCAGCGCGATTTCACGCCCGTCTTCGTGGGCAGCGCGTACAAGAACAAGGGAGTGCAGACGCTGCTGGACGCGGTAATCCGCTACCTGCCGTCGCCCCCGCAGGTCACCAATACGGCGCTCGACCTGGACCGGGACGAGGAGCCGGTCGAGCTGCGCTCGGACAACGACGCGAAGACGGTCGCGCTCGCCTTCAAGCTCGAGGACACCAACTACGGCCAGCTCACCTACATCCGTATCTACCAGGGTACGGTCCGCAAGGGCGACGAGCTCTTCAATACCCGGAGTCAGAAGAAGTTCAAGGTGGGCCGACTGATTCGCATGCACGCGAATCACATGGAGGACATCACCGAGGCGACCGCCGGTGACATCGTGGCGCTCTTCGGGATCGACTGCGCGAGCGGCGACACCTTCTGCCACCCCGACCTCAACTACTCGATGACGAGTATGTACGTCCCCAACGCGGTCATCAGCCTCGCGGTCACGCCCAAGGACAAGAAGGCCGCCGACAACATGGCGAAGGCGCTCAACCGTTTCAGCAAGGAAGACCCGACGTTCCGGACCTACGTCGATCCGGAGAGCCAGGAGACCATCATTCAGGGGATGGGTGAGCTGCATCTGGACGTCTACGTGGAGCGTATGCGCCGCGAGTACAAGGCGGAGGTCGAAACCGGGGCACCTCAGGTCGCCTATCGCGAGACGATCACCCAGCGTGCCGACTTCAACTACACGCACAAGAAGCAGACCGGCGGGCAGGGCCAGTTCGGGCGCGTGCAGGGCTACATCGAGCCGCTCGACGAGGGCGACTACGAGTTCTCCGACGAGATCCGCGGCGGGGCGATTCCGAACGAGTACATTCCCAGCGTCGACAAGGGCATCCGAATCGCAATGGAGAAGGGGCCCACGGTGGGCTTCCCCATCGTCGGGGTCCGCGCTGTCCTCAGCGACGGAAGTTACCATCCGGTCGACTCGTCGGACATGGCCTTCCAGACGGCGGGCCTCATGGCGTTCCGTGATGCGTACAAGAGAGCGAAACCGGAGATTCTCGAGCCGATCATGAAGGTCGTCGTCGAGGGCCCGACCGAGTTCCAGGGCAACGTTTTCGCGAGCATCAATCAGCGACGGGGTATCATCCACAGCTCGAGCGAGGACGGCGCGTTCAGCGTCGTGGAGGCCGAGGTCCCGCTTTCGGAGATGTTCGGCTTCTCCACGGTGTTGCGGAGTCTCACGCAGGGGAAGGCCGAATACAGCATGGAGTTCGAGAAGTACGGTCGCGTCCCGAAGAGCATTGCCGAAGAGCTGACGAAGAACTATCAGGAAGAGCGACGGGCCGAGGCGCTTCGCGCGTAGGGGGATTGAGAAGATGGTAAAGGCAGAACTGGTCAAGCGCAGCCCGCTGCGCATTCTGGAGCAGAGCATCCACGGCGGCGTGGGCTCGGGCAACATCGGTGTGATCGCCTCGCGCAAGGGGACGGGCAAGACGGCCTGCCTCGTGCACATCGCGACCGATCAGCTGTTTCAGGGCAAGCACGTGATCCACGTCAGCTTCTCGGGACGCACCGACCACATCGTCTCCTGGTACGAAGACATCTTTCGCGAGATCGCCAAGAAACGCGAGCTCGAAGACGCGATGACGGTCCACGACGACATCATCAAGAACCGGGTCATCATGAACTTCAGCCAGGAGGGCGTGACCGCTGCCCAGCTGATTCGCAGCCTGCGCTCCATGGTAACCGACGGCCAGTTCGCCGCCGACGCGATCGTAATCGACGGCTACGATTTCGAACGTGGCAAGCCGGAGACGCTCGTCGCCGTCCGTGAGTTCGCGTCCGAGCTGGGAATCGAGGTCTGGTTCAGCGCGAGCATCCATCGGGACGATCCTCGTGTGGACGAAAACGGAGCTCCGGCGCTGCTTGTGCCCTTCCTGGAATCGATCGACGTGCTCATAACGCTTCAGCCGAGCGACGGCCGGGTCAAGCTGAGCCTCATCAAGGATCACGAGCGGTACGTTACCGAGGATCTGCACCTCATGCTCGACCCGAAGAGCCTGCTCATCGCCGAGGAACCTGCCACAGAGGCCACTTGACCCTCATGCCGGCGGCCCTTAGAGTTAGTCGTTAATCGCCTCGCCCGAGGGTACCAAATCTGACGCTATCGGCCCGTTCGCGCACACGCCGAACCATCCGTGCACCGCTTCACGTACAACTCACGATCGCCTACGCGATCGTGGTAAGCGCTATCGTCGTGGCTGGCGGGCTGATCTACGGACTGATGACCGCCGCCTCCATCCGGGCGTACGCTCATGAGGAGGCGCTCGAATCGGCGGAGACGCTCGGCATCACGCTCGCTGACGCGATCCTGCTCGAGAACCAGGGTGCGCTGCGCGCGCGCGGCGAAGCGGCCGCCGCCACGATCGCGGCGCTCCGGGCCGGTACCGGCGAGCCGGGCGCCGATGAGTCGGTCGCGCGTGACCAGGCGTTCCGGTTCTTCGAAGCGCAGCGAATCGGAGAGGCTGGCTACTTCTTCGTCGTTGACTCGAACGGTGACGTCCTCTATCACCCCTTCCAGTCCGTCGCCGAGCAGGATCAGTCGGAGACTCCGATCATCCGGCGGATCATCGCGCAGGGACGCGGGTTTGTCCGTTACTACTGGCAGAACCCCGGCGAGCCCGCCCCCCAGGACAAGCACGGGTACATCACCTATTTCGCGCCGTGGGACTGGTACATCGTCGCGACCGATTACGCAAGCGGCTTTCTCGAGCGTCTGCCGTCCACGACGCTTCAGAGTCTGCTGAACGGGTATGAGCAGGAGAGCATCCACGCCGCGTTCGTGGTGAAACCGAACCGAACGATCGTCGGGTCGTCGTCGGGATGGGACGACGTTGTCGACGTGGCGGAACGGCACCTGCCGTCGGGCCGGTCCCTGCCGCTCGATGAGCGGGTCAGCGAGCTATCCGGAGGCGACCTCGTCGCGTTTGCGCCGCTGCGGGGATTCGACGCCGAAGCCGGAATCGTGTTCCGGATGGAGCGCCTGGACAGCCTGCTCTCACGCTACGTGTACATCGTCGCGTTCTCGCTGCTGATAGGCGTGCTCGTGATCTGGGTGTCGAGCCGAATCGCCGGGCGGTACATCGCGAGGCCGATCCGGTCGCTGAGCCGCCGACTGACCCGCCGCCTGACCGACGAGCGGAGCGCCGCACAATCGGCCGAACCGGACGATCTCCGCGAGCTCATCCTCCAGCAGCTGCGCGCGCTCGTGCGGCTCGACTACGAGACGAAGGGCCGACACGCCGCCGAGCGCGAGGCGGTCGTCGCCGAGTCGGTGTTTCGGCACACCACCGAAGGTATCATCGTGACGGATGCCGAAGGCGTGATCATCCGGGTGAATCCGGCGCTCGAAACGATTACCGGCTACCCTGCATCCGAGCTCGTCGGACGCAACCCGCGCATGCTCAAGTCGTCGCGGCACGGTCAGGAGTTCTACCGTGCGCTCTGGGACACGCTCGAGTCCACCGGTGTCTGGGTGGGGGAGATCTGGAACCGCCGCAAGAGCGGCGAGGAGTACCCCCAACTGCTCTCCATCCGCGCGGTGCGGTCGGAAGCCGGCGGTGACATCGACTCGTACGTGGCCGTCTGTCACGACATCAGCGAACGGAAGGAGTCGGAAGAACGACTGCACCACCTCGCTACGCACGACTCGCTGACCGGCCTTCCGAACCGGACCTACCTGAACGATGTGCTCGCGCAGACGCTGCGCCACGCGCAGCGCCATGACTCGATCACCGCGGTGCTCTTCCTCGACATCGATGACTTCAAGGACGTCAACGACAGCTACGGTCACGACACCGGGGATCAGCTGCTCAAATGGATCGCGCGGCGGTTGGAGTTCCAGCTGCGCAGCGAGGACATCGTCGTGCGGTTCGGCGGCGACGAGTTCGTCATCGTCCTCCCTCAGATCGAAGACTCCGAGTACGCCTCGGTGGTCGCCCGCCGCATTCTCGCGTCAGCCCGTGAGCCATATCTGATCGAGCACCAGAAGATCAGACCGTCGGTAAGCATCGGGATCGCCATCTACCCCGAGGCGGGCCGCGACGCGGCCGATCTGCTGCGCGACGCGGATGCGGCGATGTACACGGCAAAGCGGCAGGGGCGGAACACGTACCGGTTCCACAACCCGGGCATGAACGAGAACGCGCATCGGCGGCTCGCGATGCAGGGCTCCATCGCCTCGGCGATCGACAAGGGAGAGCTTTCGGTCGTCTACCAGCCCATCCTCGCGCTTGCGGACAACCGAATCGCGGGGGCTGAGGCGCTCGTCAGGTGGACCCGCGACGGCCGCCTGATCAGCCCCGGCGAGTTTCTGCCGTTCCTCGAGAACTCGAGCATGCTCACCCGACTCGACCTGTGGGTACTCGACCAGGTCTGCCTCGAGCTCAACACGCTCGACTCCCAACACTCCGAATCGTTCTTCATCTCGGTGAACGCGGGGGCGTACAACCTGATCCAGGACGACTTCGTCCATCGGGTGACCGAGACCGTCGCGCGGAACGGTGTCGATCCCGCCCGCATCGCGATCGAGGTGACCGAGAGCGCCGCGATCCGCAACTTCGATCGCGCCCGGGCGACGCTGCGCGATCTGCAGAGCGCCGGATTCCGCCTCTACCTCGACGACTTCGGCGAGGGCCATTCGTCCATCCGGTACCTGCGCGAGTTCGGCGTTGATTCGGTGAAGCTCGACCGAGCCTATCTCCAGAACGTCGAGCGCTCCGAGTCGGCCCGGTCGCTGGTGAGCGGGTTCACGCAGCTCGCGCACGGAATGCGGCTCGAGGCGGTCATCGAGGGAGTCGAGACTCCCGGCCAGCTGGACTTCATCCGGCAGGTGGGCTGCGACTACGCGCAGGGCTTCCTCGTCGGTCGCCCGGGCGATCTCATAGAGGCCCTGCGCGCTGACGTCGGATCACTCGCCTCCGATCGGCTGGAGTGACGTCGCGGGATCGGTGGACCCGCGCCTCGCCGCTCGCGCGTGACCCTGATGACGCCGGACGACACCGCCGTGGTGACGGCTGATACGACGGCGCCGCCGGCAAAGGAAGCGGGGGTGTTGATTCGGAGGAACTCACCAGCGCTTACGTTACTTACTCTATCACATGAATCAGGTTTTCACCAGCGAGATTCGACAGCCGAGGCCGTCGCCGCCGAAAGGGAAACCAGCAGGAGCAGGAGCGCACGTTTCATGCCTGCAAAGGTACTGCAATGCGCGCCCGATTTCCCGCGGGGTCCGGCTCAAAACGTCGATACGCTCTCGTGTACGAGCGTCGCCCCGGCTTCGAGCGCCTTCAGGTTCGCCTCGCGGACCCGGCCGTCGAAACGATTCTCCACCGCCGCGCGAATCGATTCGAGCGAGACCGCCCTGATGAGCCGGCTCAGCGCTCCGAGCAGGCAGACGTTGATCCCGCGGGCCGATGCGTCGTCGTTGATCCCCACGATAGTTTCGTGGAGCGGCAGCTCGATCTCTCGCGAGTTCGCGTTCTGCCAGCGGCGCACGAAGTAGGGATCGGTGACGATCACGCCGCCGGGGCGCACGAGCGCGGAGAATCGGTCGTACGCCATCTGGCTGAGGCAGACGAGCACGTTCGGCTCGAGCACCTTCGGGAACCAGATCTCGTTGTCGGCGATGATCACGTCGCTTCGCGCAGAGCCGCCGCGCGCCTCGGGTCCGTAGACCTGCGTCTGCACGGCGTTGAGACCCTCGCCGAAGAGCGCGGCCTCCGCGAGGATCACCGCGGCGGTGATGACACCCTGACCGCCGCTGCCCGAGAAGACGAATCGCTGAATCATGACTCGGGCTCCTCGCACTCGGTGGCCGCGAGCGCGTCTTCGGGCGCCGGTGGTTCGGCGCCCGCGCTGCGCGCCGCCGGCTCCATCACGCGCGTGCGGTACGACTCGCAGTATTCGGGGCGCTCTTCCTGGCGAAAGATGCCGATGGGGATCGGCTGCTCGGCCGGGCGGTGGCCCGTGTCGTCGACGGCCGCGCGGTCGGCGGTGCCGTGCCGTCCGCCGCTGCGATCCACGCGCACCGTGTTGTCGCGGTAGTACTCCATCATCGCGACCGCGTCGCCGGCGTCGTTCTTGCGGCCGTAGTAGGTCGGGCACTGCGAGAGGACCTCCACGACCGAGAACCCCTTGTGCGTGATCGCCTTCGCGAGGATCTTCGTCATCTCGCGGGCGTGCCACGTCGTCGTCCGCGCGATGAACGACGCGCCCGCGGATTCGGCGAGGCTCACCGTGTCGAACGGCGGGTCGACGGTACCGTAGGGCGCGGTCGTCGCGAGGTCGCCGCACGCGGTCAGCGGCGAGTACTGGCCGCCGGTCATGCCGTAGATGGAGTTATTCATGATGATCGCGGTGACGTCGATGTTGCGCCGCGCGGCGTGGATGAAGTGGTTCCCGCCGATCGCGAGCGCGTCGCCGTCGCCCATCGGTACGATCACATTGAGAAGCGGCCACGCCATCTTGATACCGGTCGCGAAGGCGAGCGCGCGACCGTGGAGCGTGTGCAGCGTGTGAAAATCGACATATCCCTGCATCCTCGCCGAACAGCCGATGCCGGAGATCATGACGATGTCGTTCTTCGCGAGGCCGAGCTTTTCGACGGCGCGCAGCAGCGAGTTGAGCACGATCCCGTGCCCGCATCCGGGACACCAGATATGCGGCATGAAGCGCTTTCTCAGGTAGTCGGTGACGGGCATCTCAGACCCCCTTGCCCTGGATCACGCGGATCAGGTTCTTGATGTCGGTGGGCGTGATCATCTCGCCGTCGACCCGGTTGGAGAGGAAGACCCGCTGGGGGCGTTCGACCGCGGAGGTGACCTCGTTCACGATCTGGCCCATGTTCATCTCCACGACGACGACGTAGTCGGCGTCGCGGCAGCGCTCGCGGATCAGCTCTCCGGGGAACGGCCAGAGCGTCTGCAGCTCGATCATCCCCACGCGCATACCCACGCTGCGGCGGTTCTCCATGATGTGCCGCGCGCTGCGCGCGGCGGCTCCGTAGGAGATGAGGATGATGTCCGCGTCGTCGAGGTTCCACTCCTTCACGAAGGTCAGATCGCGCTTTCGGTTGTCGATCTTGTTGACGAGGTGGTGGAGGAGCTCGTTCGCCACGCGCGGGCTGTCGTTCGGGAAGCCCCACATGTCGTGGACGAGGCCGGTGACGTTGTAGCGGTGGACGCCGCCGAAGTGCGACATGGGAAGCCGGCCGTCCTCGCGCGGGAAGTAGGGGTGATAGTCGACGTCGCGCGGAACGCTCGTCAGCAGGCGCTCGGTCAGCTCGATCTCCCCGGGTTCCGGGATGCGGACGGCCTCGCGCATGTGCCCGACGATCTCGTCGATTAGCACGACGACCGGCGTTCGGAAGACCTCGGACACGTTGAAGGCCTGGACCACGATCTCGAAGAGGTCCTGGTGGTTGCTCGCCGTGAGACAGACGACCGAGTGATCGCCGTGCGTCCCCCAGCGCACCTGCATGACGTCTCCCTGACTCGCGTGGGTAGGAAGCCCGGTGGACGGACCGCCGCGCTGGACGTCGACGACGACGCACGGCACTTCGGTCATCACGGCGTAGCCCATCGCCTCCTGCATGAGCGAAAACCCCGGGCCGCTCGTCGCGGTCATGCTCTTCAAACCGGTGAGCGACGCCCCGATCACCGCGCACAGCGAGGAGATCTCGTCCTCCATCTGGATGAAGCTGCCGCCGACCTGGGGAAGTCGCGTGGACAGCGTTTCGGCGATCTCCGTGGAAGGCGTGATGGGGTAGCCGGCGAAGAAGCGCATCCCCGCGTAGAGCGCCGCCTCCGCGCACACCTCGTTCCCCTGGATGAACTTCAGCCCCGGCGTGCCGGGGCCCGCGGCGGCGTCGCCCGGCGTCGACGGCCCGCCGACGGAGCGCGTTCCCGTTCGCTCGCTCATGAGGCGCGCTCCTTTACGATCGTGATCGCGAGGTCGGGACACCGCACCTCGCAGTCACCGCACCAGATGCAGTCGTCCGGGCGTGCAACGACCGCCTTGTCTTCCGCGTCCAGCTCCAGGACGTTCTTCGGGCAGAAGGCGACGCAGATCCGGCAGCCCTTGCACCAGTCGCGGTTGATATCGATCCTTCGGATCACCGGCATATCGGTTCCTTTGGACAAAATAGAGTGATTGATTCCAGCGTAACACGGGTGGCGCCCGATGTGAACCGTGAATTCGATCTCGAGAGAGAAAACGGTGAACAGGCCGCCGGCACCCCCCCGACAGCGGCCCCTCAGCGTCGCCGCGATCCGCCGGCCGGCACCGCTTCGACGACGCCTCGCGCCTTGTTCAGCAAGAAGCGAACGGCGTGGGTGTCGTCGTCGATCTCCCGGGAGACGTGGCAGATTTCGACGTAGACGCCTCCGTAGACGTGCCCGGAGACGGTTATCGTTGCCTCGTCGTCCGGATCGATTCGACGCATCAGCTCCTCCGTCGCGCTCTGAACCCGGCGCTGCGCTTCGCGGAGCCGACGTACGAGGTTCTGCGCGTCGGGGTCGCTGTGAGCAGGAGTCCGGTTTTCGTACCGCTCGAGGTGCATCGCGATTTCCATACCCTTCTGCTGGAGCCAGTCGAGTCGGTCCGCCGCTTCGTAGTCTGTACCCGTGTGGATCAGCGTACGGGGACCTGTAGCGGTGCCCAGCTGACCGGCGACGACGCCGTGGAGCGCGTACAGCGTTCCCCCCACGATCACGCCTCGCGGGCCCGTTCGCACGGTTCCGAGCGACCTCGTCGCCGAACTGACGATTCCCCGTTCTGTGAGGACGTCTCCCTTGGCCCTGATGTTGCAGTTCTCGATGTGCCGCGCGACGACCCGCCCGCCAACGGTCAGGAGCCCGCCGTTGCGGCCCACGATTCCCTGCCTGGCGATCAGGTCGCCGCCGCACGAGACAACGCTCGCGTCCAGGGTGTGATGGCAGAACACCGACCCCTCGGCCTTCACGTGGAACCCGTCGTGCACGACGTGGTGGAGGATGACGTCTCCTGGAAAGTCGATGTGGCCGGTGTGGTAATCCACGTCTCCCCGGACCTCGAGGACCGGATTCACCGAGAAACCGTCCGCGTTCCACTCGAGACGCCCGTCGATCGTGGCACAGTACGTGTCGCCCTGCCGATCCACGTTCTTTCCCGGTCGCGGGCTGTCCACGCGCATCGTGTCCGACTCGATCGATTCCCCTCGCACGTTCATTCCCGCCGCGCCCGGCGACTCCGGGATGACCCGTGCGACGGGCGTGCCCGAGCGCACGACGACGAAACCTCGTACCGCGCGGTGGTCGATCTGGCCATGTGGGTCACCTTCCAGGTCAGGCCCGCGTTCCGTTCCCTGCTGGATCCGCGCGATGTGCTCGGTGGTTCCATCGACAGACGGTCGACCCCGGGCGACCACGACGTTTGAGAGCTCCGTGCGCTCGGTGTTGCACCTCCACACAGCTGCCTCCACAGCGGGCTCATCGACGCCGAACGCGACGCCGAGCTGCGTCAGCCGCGCGAAGACATCGGCGACTTGAAGCGGCTCGCCGCCGCCGATCGGCGGATAGAGCGTCGCACGCGCGCTCATGGCGTCCTCGGCGACCGTGATCGTGGCGCAGCCGTCACGCTCGGCCGGGCCACGCACGCCGGTGAGCTCGAAATGCTCTCGCACGCCCGTGTCGCCCAGATCTGCGCCGTCCAGCTCGTCGAGCAGTTGGGTCAGTCCCTTCGGCAGTGTGTCGTCCGTCCTCCCGTGCCTTCGCGCGTCCATCGTCATGTCCTCACTCGCCCTGCGTGCCGGTCATCACGCGCATCCCCTGATTCCGTCGCAGGCTGTTCGACTCGATCTCCAGCCGGTACGGGTGCGTAGCCTCGAATCTGATCAGTTCAAGCTCACCGTCAGGCGTGTCGCGCAGCGCCGCGACGGCGTCCGGGTCGAACTGCGTGCCCGAAGCCGAGGCGATGATACGTCTTGCGTCTATCAACGGCCGACCTTCGCGGTACGGACGGTCGGAGGTGATCGCGTCAAGGGCGTCGGCAACCGCAAACGCGCGAGCCTCGAGCGGGATCGACGGGCCGACGAGTCCATCGGGGTATCCCGTCCCGTCCCACCGCTCGTGGTGGCTGCGTACGATCGGCAGCGCCCCCGCAAGGAAATCGATACCCTCCAGCATGCGTACACCGATCAGCGGATGCTCCTTCATGAGCGCCCACTCGTCTGCGGTCAGCGGGCCGGGCTTGCGCAGGATCGAATCGGACACGCCTATCTTGCCGATGTCGTGCAGAAAGGCGCCTCGCTTGATCTCGGTGAGAGTTTCGTCATCGGTGACGCCGAGCCGCTCCATGAACGCGATCGTGTACCTCGCGACGCGCATCGAGTGTTCCTGAGTTTCCACGTCTCTCGTCTCGAGAGCCGAGCCGAGTGCGAGGATGGTCTCGTTGTACGTGCCCTCGATGCGGTCGATCGCCTCTTCGAGCTCGCGTGTTCGGCTGTAGACCAGTCCTTCGAGGTCGCGCCGATACGACTCGACTTCGAGCTGGAGCATCCGCCGCTCGATCGCCCGTTCGATCGTCTCCAGAATCGTGGGGAGCTCGAGCGGCTTGATCAGGTAATCGTACGCGCCTCCGCGGAGACACCGCCGCACCGTCTCGACATCGTTCGCGGAGGTGATCATCACGACCGCGGCCGATGCATCGTGTGCCATGATCTGATCGAGCGCGTCCACGCCGCTCAAGCCGGGCATTTGGACATCGAGCAGAATCACGTCCGGTTTCCACGAAGGGATCATGGAGACTCCGGTCTCGCCGTCTGCCGCCTGAGCCACGGTGTACTCGTATGTTCCGAGTGCGCTCGCGAGGAACTCGCGCACGTTCTCGTCGTCGTCAATGATCAGTGCTGAAAGACTCATGGATACCTCCCGTGAGTATAGTGTTGAGGGTCTCGACGACCTCGTCGACGTCGAAGGGTTTGGGGATGAACGTGGCTCCGCGCCGCTGGATGTGCTCGAGCTCTGCTCGACCTTCGAGATAACCACTCGTGTAGACAACCGGTATCGAGTCGCTGAGCATCTCCCGCAGCTCGATCCCCGACCCGTCCGGCAGCACGACGTCCGAGAACACGATGTCCGGCGTGTGACCCGATCGGAGAATGGTTCCCGCGGCCTGGAGCGACCGGGCAACCGTGACTCTATACCCCGCGTCCGCCAGGCCACGCGAAACGATCCGGCGGATCGCATCGTCATCCTCGACGAGCAGGACGCGCGCGCTGCGGGTCCCGGACGGGCGTCGCGTTCGGGTTGCCTCGTGCAGCGGCGGTGGATCCTCCGCCTCGGCCGGGAAACAGATGTCGAACCGTGTGCCCGACCCTTGCTCGGACGTCACATCGATTACCCCGTTGTGCTGCTCGACGATACCCCGCGCGACCGGCAGCCCGAGCCCGGTTCCCTTGCCGCGTTCCTTCGTCGAGAAGAACGGTTCCCAGATGCGGTTCAGCGCGGAATCGTCCATCCCGAGCCCCGTGTCTGCGACTGCGAGACCTACCGCCTCCCGCTCACGGCACCCTTCGCTGGAGCCGAGGGGGCACGGCCGATCTCCGCAGCGCATCCGACGCGTCTCTACGGTGAGCTCACCGCCGTCCGGCATCGCGTCGCGCGCGTTGAGGACGAGGTTCATGATCACCTGACCGATCTGCCCCGTATCGCCGCGAATCACCACGGGTTCGTCCGAAAGGCAGAGGCTCACGCTTATGTGCTCGCCGATGACCCGGGAGAGCATGCGAGCCATCTCCTTCACCGAATCGTTGAGGTCGAACGGTACGAGCTCGCCCGGGACGCGTTTGCTGAAGAGAAGAAGCTGACCCGTCAGTCGAGAGGCTCGTTCGGAGGCCGTTTCGATACTCTCCAGATAGCCGTCGACCTCCGTCTCCGGTGCCACCGACTGCCGCGCAAGGTGCAGATATCCCTTCATCGCGGTGAGGATGTTGTTGAAGTCGTGCGCGACGCCGCCGGCGAGCGTCCCTACTGCCTCCAGCTTCTGCGACTGGACGAGCTGGTTCTGGAGATTCCGCTGCTCGGTGACGTCAATGGCGAACCCGATGAGGAGGTCCCGCTCGTAGAGGGTGATCCTCCGCAGTGAAGATTCGACGAGCAGTCGATGCCCGTCACGGGTGGCGATAGGAACCTCCAGCCGTTCGACCAGTCCGCCGTCGCGCGCGATTTCCAGAGCCGCTTCTACGGTATCGGCGCGCTCGCGGGGGACGATGCCGGTCTCCACGTAGTCGCGCCCGATGACTTCATCGCGCGACAGCCCCGTGATCGTCTCGAACATCATGTTGATGTCGACGAATCTTCCGGCCAGATCCATCGTGTACTGGATGACCGGCGCGCCATCGAAGATCCGCTGGAAGTCGTCGCGCGAGTTCTCGAGCCATGAACGATGCCGCTTCTCGTCGGTGACGTCGCGCATGAAGGCGACAGCGCCCAGGATCGCTCCGTCGGCTGAGCGCATGGGTGCCGCGTCGAGAGCGATGTCCAGCCGGCGCCCGTCCCGGCTCTCGCGGACGAGCTCGACCTGGTTGAGAGCGTTTCCCTCGAACAGCCTGTCGAGCAGGACATCGGACTCCCAGCGCCGATCGTCGGGAACGAACGGCAGCGCGCGCCCGATCACCTCGCCCGCGCGCCAGCCGAAGAGACGTTCGGCGGCCTTGTTCCATACCGCGCCCACCTTCCGATCCGTCCCCACCGTCATGATGGCGACCGGTGAGGCCTGCACGAGGACGTTCAGGACCGTGTGCGTCTGCCGTAGCTGGACTGCGGCGAGCTCCTGCGTGTCGCGTCGCGCGCCCCCGTCGAGCACGGCCCGAACTGCGGGAGCGATCCGGTCGACTCGATCTGCGGTCACGACATCCCGCGCTCCTGCCCTCATGCATTCGACGATCATGCCCTCGTCGGCGTGCTCGATTGCCGCCACCACGCCGGTGTCCGGCGCACACTCGACCGCCGCCGAGATGAGTGACGCCGGACCCGCACCGGTCGCATCCGTACCCACGATCGCGACGCGGTACGCTCCAGTCTCCAGGTTCTCGAGGAGCTCGCGCCGGCTGCGGACGATCGTGAGCCGGACCGGTGGCGTGGTAGTGGCGAGTTCCCGCTGCAGGCGGAGCTTCATGGGCGAAGCGCCGGCGAGGTAGATTCCCCCGACTTCGGAGTGTGAGCGTTGTTCCATATATCGCTTCTCGCGCTGTCTCCGGGGGCATGCATGGTCCACGACACCCGGCCGCTGAGTGGTTTCCTGAGCGGAAAAGTACGATTTGAGCTACGGCGGCGAGCATCAGGCGGCGCTGTGATTCTGGTGTAGGAATTCTGCCTACACCAGCTCGTCCGGGGTGATGAGCGCGTAGTCGACGGCGTAGCGCGTCAGGTCGGCGTTGCGTTCCAGTCCGAGCTTCGCGAGGATGTGAGAGCGATGGGTGGCAACGGTGCTCTCGCTGAGATTGAGTTGGTCGGCGATCTCCCGTGCACTCCGTCGCCGCGCGATGAGGATCAGTATCTGGAACTCGCGGTCGGAGAGCTCCCGGTGGGGCGGCGCGTCTGCGGAGATCGAGTCGGACACGACCCGCTCGCCGGCGCTGGAGGCGACGTGGAACCCGCCGGCCGCGACCGTGTTGACCGCCCGGACGAACTCGCTTACCGAGCTCGTCGCGTCCACGAAGCCCCGGGCTCCGGCGCGCAAGGCTCGCACCGCGAAGACGTCGCGGTGGCAGAGGCAGTACGCAGCGAGACGGACCGACGGGTGACTCTGGCGAATCTGGCGTATGAGTCCAGCGATTCCGCCGTCCGACCCGTCCGCGCTCATGACCGCGACGTCCACGCGGTAGTGCGCCAACGCTTCGAACAGCTTCGAGTCGGAATCCACGGCTGCGACGAGGTCGATCGACTCCTCCCGGTCGAGCTGGGAGACCAGCAGCTCCCGGACGAGTCGTCCGGGTGCGAGCAGTGCAACCCGGATGGCCCGCGAATGGTCGAGCCGGAGCCGGGCGAGCACGCGCTCGGCGGTGTCCGGGTAGAGCGTCGTGATGCAGGTCTCGCACAGGGTATGCTGCACATCGCCGTGCAGGCCTTCGAGCAGGCTTTCGGCAACTTCGAGCCAGGCGCCACCGTCGATCCGCAGCCGGCCGCACTGCGAGCAGATGAGCGCCCGGGGCGAGCCGCCGGCGTCCGGGAGCGAGGATCTCAGCGCCTCGACGAGCGTTTCGTCGAGCGCGCGTTGATGCACGGCAGCACCCAGGTTGATGACGATCCCCCGGATGACCGCCGGGTGTCCGTGCGCGTCGTGCTCGACGGCGATGCCTCGGTCGACGTACCACACGTAGTTGCCGTCCGCAGCGCGGATTCGGTAGTCGATCTGGTAGAGCGACGCGTCTCCGCGCAGATACGCGCGCATCGCCTCCATCGTGCGGTCGTAGTCGTCGGGATGAAGGAGCGAGGTGTACGCCTCGAAGCCGGCCTCATCGAAATCACTCGGGTCATAGCCCAGCATGCCTGCCTTGCGGGGGCTCGCGACGACCCGGTTCTCCCGTATGTGCCATTCCCACCACGGAAACTGGTCCGAAGCAGGGGCGTTTCGTATGAGCTCGTGTGCGCGCCGGTTGAGGGTGCTCACGAATACCTCTCATTCCCAGTATACACCTTCACAGGCTCATCCTCCGAGGCCGCCGGAGACACGCTCGGTGACCCGTGCTACACTGCGCGCGCATTCTCTCCCAGGAGACGTCTATGGCCTTCGAGATCCACCGTGGTACGAATATCTCTCACTGGCTCAGCCAGAGCCAGGCGCGCGGCGAGGAACGTCGCGCGTGGTTCACCCGCGACGACGTGGAACGCATCGCGTCGTGGGGGTTCGATCACATTCGCCTTCCCGTCGACGAGGAGCAGATGTGGAGTGAGAACGGCACGCGACAGGCGGAGGCGTTCGACCTGCTCACCTCCGCGGTGCAGTGGTGCGACGATGCTGGCATCCGGATCGTCGTCGATCTCCACATCCTGCGCAGCCACTACTTCAACGACGCCGATGTGCCGGCGCTCTACACCGACCCCGCCGAGCGCGAGAAGTTCGCCTCGCTCTGGATCGACCTCTCCGACGTGCTCGGCTCGACCTCCACCGATCTCGTCGCCTACGAGCTGCTCAACGAGGCGGTCGCTCCGTCGCCGGAGAAGTGGAACGAGACGTGGCGCGCGCCGTTCGACGCGATTCGATCGCGCGAGCCCGGCCGTACCATCGTGCTCGGGTCGAACGATTTCAACTCGCATCAGACCTACCCGGATCTGGCCGTCCCCGACGACGACCATCTCATCCTCACCTTCCACTACTACAAACCCATGTTCATCACGCACTACACCGCGAAGTGGTGGCGCGACGGAGGTTCGTACGCCGGTCCCATCCGCTACCCCGGCCGCCCCATCCCGGATTCGCAGACGATCGCGATCCAGAGGCTCGAGGACGAGGGGCTCGAGGAGGAGAACCGTCGCTTCGACCGCTCGGTGATGCTCGCCGACATGAAGATTCCCCGGGACATCGCGAGCCGGCACGGCAAGCCGCTCTACTGCGGCGAGTTCGGCTGTTACGAGCAAACGCCCGGCGACATCCGGGAGGCGTGGTACCGCGACATCGCCGCGTGTTTCCGCGAGCTCGGCATCGACTGGGCGAACTGGGATTACAAGGGCCATTTCGGTCTGGTGGACCGCGAAGGCAACGAGACCGGCGTGCGTGCCTGGCTCACGACGTGAGCCGGCGGGCAAGCCGCGCGAGGAGCGAGCGATGGAATGGTTGCGCGACGAGTACCTCGACTACATGGCGGGCAGACGGGTCGATCGGCCCATGTTCGTCGAGCTCTTCGGTCCGCTCGTGGGGCTCGAGGACGAATGGCGTGCCCAGGGCGCGAGCGAGGAGGAAGTCGCGCTGACCGCCTTCGGGTTCGACTACGTGCGGCGCACCTCGGTGGAGGTGGCGCACGGGTACTGGCCTCCGCTTCCCGAAGAAGTGATAGAAGACAACGACGAGTACAACCTCGTCCGCGACGCGATGGGTCGGCGCATGAAGCTGCCCAAGGGCAAGGCGACGATCGCGCTGCCGCTCGACTTTCCCGTCGCGAACGAATCAGACTGGGCACGCGTGAAGCCGCGCTACGCCTTCGACGAGCGGAGATTCGCCGACGGGTGGGCCGATCGCGCCAGGCGCGCCCGCGACGACGGCGCGCTCGTGGTCGCGGCCATCGCCGGCGGGTACGACGAGATCCGCGAGCTCATGGGAGACGAGGAGGCGTGCGTCTCGTTCTATACGCAGCCCGATCTCATCCGCGACATGCTCGACACCTTTCGCGCGCTCAACCACGAGATCCTCTCGCGCATCGTCGCGGAAGTCACCGTCGACCAGCTCAGCGTTCACGAGGACTACGCGGGCAAGAGCGGTCCGCTCGTGGGTCCGAACATCATGGACGAGTTCATCGGGCCGTACTACGCGGCCGCGTGGGAGGAAGTCACGCGCGCCGAGCTCTTCCAGCTCGACTCGGACGGCAACATCACGCCCATCGTCGATTCGCTGCTCGCCTCCGGCGTGAACTCCATCCTGCCGAACGAGCCGGCCGCCGGGATGGACATGGTCGCGCTGCGCGAGCGCTACGGCGATCGGCTGAAGCTCGTGGGAGGGATCGACAAGTTCGCCCCGCGCACCTCGCGCGAGGCGATCGACCGCGAGCTCGCATACAAGCTCCAGCCTGCGATGCGCGAGGGTGGGGTCGTCTTCGGGCTCGACCATCGAATCCCGAACGGCACCCCCATCGAGCTCTACCGCTACTACGTCCGGCGCGCGCGGGAGATCCTCGGCCTCGACCCGGATCCGGAGCCGGGGTGGGGACGCATGGCGTTCTGAGCCGGGCCGGCCGTTTCTGCGCCCGGGCCGGCGCCGCCTACAGCGCGTCCCGAACGAAGCGCAGGTTCTCCGCCGCGCCGTGCTGATACACGAGCTGCGACGGGTACATCTGGACGTGCTTGATGTTCATCTTCAGGTTGTAGATGTTCGCGCGCAGCTCGAAACCGTCGTCGAGCGTGTGCGTGCGGAGATAGGTCTCGAAGAAGCGGCGATTGGCGACTCCGAAGAGCATCGCGAACGAGAGCTCGCGCGCGTAGTCGGCGTAGTACCCGGGCACGTCGATGTAGCCGCTCACGCGCGGCGGGTCGGCCTCCACGTCGATCATCACGTTGCCGCTCCAGATGTCATAGTGGGTCATCGTCGATTCAGAGCCGATGTCTATGAGCGGGCGAAGGTGCGGCCGGACCTCGCGCGCGCCTTCGATGAGCGGCGCGGGGACGCTGCCGCTCGCGGCGGCCTCGTCGACGACGCGGTCGAAGCGCGGGAGCCAGAAGTCGGGCCACGCCTCGTGCCGCTCGGCGGGCGGGAGCTCGACGCCGCCGAAGCCGTGGCTCCTGATGCGGTGGAGCTCGGCGAGGTCGCTCGCGATCCGGTCGACGACGCCGCGGCGCTGACCGTAGTTGAGCAGCCCGAAACACTCGTGCATCACGGCGCCGGGAATGCGGCTCATGACGAGGGTCGTCCCGGGCACGAGCTCGCCGTCCGCGTCGAGCGCGAGCGGCTGCGGCACCGGCAGGTCGGTGCGCTCGGCGAAGGTGGAGAGCACTTCGAACTCGCGGACGATCTTCTCGTCGTGCGCGTGCGGGCTGATCTTGCAGACGAGCCGCCGACCATCGGCCTCGATCCCGATCACGCGATTCCAGCACCCCCCGGTGAGGATCTCGTACCCGCGCACGCGTCCGGCGCCGGCGGCGTCTGATCCGGCGGCGGCGCGCAGCGCCCGACCGGCGAGTTCGGTGAGTACCCGGTCGGAGAGGTGCGGATCCACCCGCTCCTGGAGCAGCGCCTCCTGGACGTTCACGCCGGGCGGTTCTCCTCGAGAAGTCCGCGCACGTAGTCGATCGACTGCGGCAGGATCGACTCGTAGTCGTAGCCGTAGAGGTCGAAGGCGGCCGGGCCGGCGAGCCCGGCGGCGTCGAGCGCCCGCAGGTACGCCGCGAGGTCCATGTCGCCGTCGCGCGGAAGTCGATGGTCGTGCACGCCGCGGCGCATGTTCTCCACGTGCGCGTGGAAGATCCGCCCGTCGAGCGAGCGAATCGCCTCGAGCGGGTCCGGGTCGACGAGGAAGGCGTGGCCAATGTCCATATTCGCGCCGAGCGCCGGCGAGTCCATCTCCTCGATCAGCCGCAGGAGCTCCGCCGACGTGCCGCAGTAGAAGCCCGGTTCGGTCTCGAGCGCGAGACGCACGCCGTTCGCCTCCGCGGCGTCGACGAGCGGGCGGGTGCGCTCGACGAGCGCCCGCCACTCCTCCGCGGCGTCGGCACGCTTGTCGCGACGTCGTCCCGAGAAGACGAAGACATCGGTGTCCAGCTCACGCGTCAGCTCGATCGTCCGGATCGTCCGGGTGAGTACCTCGTCGTCGGAGATGTAGTCGGCGTGATAGCTGTAGCTCCACGCGTCGAAGCCGAGCTCGCGCAGCGACGCCGCCGCATCGGCGAGATAGGGCGGGTCGAGTAGCTCACCCCGAATGTTGAACTTGATGTCCTCCACGCAGATCTCAGCGCCGGCCAGGCCGAGCGCGCGCATCTTCGCGAGCGCCTCCGGCACCGGGTACGAGTCCATCATCTGCGTTCTTCCTGCCAGTACCATAGTGTCCTCCTACGCGAATGCGCTGCCCGTGCGTGCCTCGCCGATGACGCGCATCACTTCGAGCGCCTGTTCGTTCGTGATGGGGTACGTTCCGTCCTCCCGGATCGCCGCGTACAGCCCGTCCCACATCGTCTCGCCGGTCGACGAGCCGACGGTGCGCGTCTCGTCGATCCAGGGGAGCTCCTCGCCGCTGCCGTAGCCGTTCGGCGGGGCGAGGTCCACCTCCTTCGGCGCGAGCTCGGTCTTCGGATCGATGTACCGAAGCGTGAACTTGCTCGTGCTGCCGGCGAGCGTGCCGCGCGTGCCGTAGACCTGGTAGACCGGCTCACCGATCGCGACGCCGCCGGAGATCTCCA
>CAZICD010000047.1:0-11558 GCA_964537725.1 uncultured Spirochaetaceae bacterium
GTGAACGCGATCAGCCCCGCGTCGGTGCAGGGCGTCGCGGTCGAGCGGCCCGACGAGGAGACGATTCGCCGCGCAGACCCGGGCGACTTCGCTACGCCGCTGGTGCGTATCGGCATCCCCGACGACGTGACCGGCGCGGCGGTGTTCCTCGCCTGCGAGGACTCGAGCTTCATGACCGGGCAGGTGCTCGCCGTCGACGGCGGGCTGGGCGTCCAGTCGAGACCGTACTCCTCCGGAGCGTAGGCCGATGCGCGCAGCGCCGGGGGATGTGCGAAGCGTCGCGGCATCAGTAGACTGAAAGCATGAGCGTCCACATCAGCGCCGAGCGCGGCGAGATAGCCGATATCGTCCTTCTTCCCGGTGACCCGCTGCGCGCCAAGTTCGCCGCCGAGACCTTTCTCGACGACGCGGTCTGCTACAACGAGGTGCGGGGCATGCTCGGGTTCACCGGAACCTACCGGGGAACCCGCGTCTCGGTGCAGGGCACGGGCATGGGCATGCCCTCGCTGTCCATCTACGTGAACGAGCTCCTGCGCGACTACGGCTCGAAGACGCTCATCCGCATCGGCTCGTGCGGATCGTACCGCGAGGAGGTGCGGCTGCGCGACGTCGTTATCGCGATGACCGCCTCTACCGACAGCTCGCACAACAGACTCCGATTCGGTGGGATGGACTACGCACCGTGCGCCGACTACGAGCTCTTCTCCCGCGCCTGCGCGCTCGCCACCGAGCGCGAGCTGCGCTTCCACGCCGGCGGTATCGTCTCCAGCGACACCTTCTATCAGGACGACCCCGACGCGTGGAAGCACTGGGCGCAGTACGGTGTCCTCGCCGTCGAGATGGAGGCGAACGCGCTCTACACGCTCGCCGCCCGCGCCTCCGCCCGCTCGCTCGCCGTCTGTACGGTCAGCGACTCGCTCGTCACGCGGGAGGAGCTGCCTCCCGGCGAACGCGAAAAGAGCTTCCGCGAGATGATCGAGCTCGCGCTCGACACGGCGGTCGGCGAGTAGCGGCCCGACGACGCGAGCGCGGGTCGGTCCGACCGGCGTCACGAGCTCGTTGCACCCCGTTTCACCGTTACCAGCAGCACGCCGCCTCCCGCCACCGCGAGGCCGATCAGGTCGCTCGCGACCACCGCGTCTCCGAACGCCGCCCACGCCATGAGCATCGTCACCGGCGGCCCGAGGAAGAAGAGGCTCGCGATCCGCGTCGCGCTCGCCCGCGCGAGGAGCCGCCACATGAGCGCGTAGGCACCGAGCGACACCGCGACGACCAGCCAGGCCAGGCTCGCGGTGTACGACGGGACCCACTCGGTCTGCAGCGACTCGAACGCGAGCGCGGGTACCAGGAGCGCGAGCGTGGTCGCCGTCGACTGGATCAACAGCTGCAGGCCGAGCGGCAGCGCCGCGCCCGAGCCGTCGAGCTCGCGGCGACGTTGGATGAGGCTCGCTACGGTGATCGCCGCGGCGGAGGCGAATGGCAGCAGGTAGTACCCGGTAGCCGCGGGTGTGCCTCCGGTGAGGCGACCGCCTACCGCGACGCCCACGCCGGCGAATCCGATCACCAGCCCGACCCACTGCTGCACGGTCGTGCGCTCGCCGGTGGCGATACCGGAGAGCGCGCCTGTGAGAAGCGGCTGCAGCGCGACGACGAGCGATACGATTCCCGCCGGTACGCCGCGGTTGATGGGAACGAGGACGCAGGAGAGCCACACCCCGTGCGAGAGGACGCCCACGAGCGCGACGCTTCCCAGGTGGCGGGGTTCGATCCGTTGCATCTGCCCGCGCGCGAGCACGATCGCCGCCGTGACCGCGGTCAGCGCGAGGTAGCGCCAGAAGAGCATGGTAAACGGTCCGGAGTAGGGCAGGCCGAACTCCGCGCCGATGAAGCCGGAGTTCCACAGCACCACGAACGCGGCGGAGGCGATCGCGAGTACGAGGCGTGATCGTCCGCCGGCGGTCGCGCGTGGGTCGGTCATATTCTTCCAACGTATTGCAGGTGAAGGAGCCGGACAACCGGCCCGCGACCCACTGGCGCGAGTAGGCGCGGACGCGCCCCTGTGAGCGTCGCCTCGTTGCCGCTCCGCCGCGGCGGCAGTACATTCAGATTACACTATACAGGAGGACGTATGGAGTATCGAAATCTGGGCCGATCGGGCCTCAAGGTCAGTGCGCTCTCGTACGGCGCGTGGGTCACCTTCGACACGCAGCTTCAGGTCGAAGAGGCGAAAAAGTGCATGGTCGCCGCCTACGACGCGGGCGTGAACTTCTTCGACAACGCGGAAGCCTACGCCGGCGGCAAGGCGGAGACGATCATGGGCGAGGTGCTCAAGCAGAACGGCTGGCGCCGCGACAGCTACATCGTCTCGTCGAAGGTCTTCTTCGGCTCGGTCGCCGACAAGAAGCCCACGCAGAAGGGTCTCTCGCGCAAGCACGTCGTGGAGGCGTGCGACCAGGCGCTCGAACGACTGCAGCTCGACTACCTGGACCTCTACTTCTGCCATCGGCCCGACCCCGAGACCCCCATCGAGGAGACCGTCTGGTCGATGCACCATCTCATCCAGCAGGGGAAGATCCTCTACTGGGGCACGAGCGAGTGGAGCGCGCAGCAGATCACGCAGGCGCACCAGGTCGCGCGGCAGTACAATCTCATTCCGCCGCTCATGGAGCAGCCGCAGTACAACATGCTCCACCGCGAACGGTTCGAGCAGGAGTACGCGCCGCTCTACGAGAGCTACGGGATGGGGACGACCATCTGGTCGCCGCTCGCATCCGGGCTTCTCACGGGCAAGTACAACGACGGGATTCCCGAGGATTCGCGGATGAACCTCAAGGGGTACGAGTGGCTGCGCCGACTCCTCGAAGGCGAGGAGGGCAAGCGCAACCTCGCGATCGTGAAGAAGCTGGGTAAGGTGGCCGACGATCTGGGAGTTCCCATGGCTCAGTTGGGCCTCGCCTGGGCGCTCAAGAACCCGAACGTCTCCACCGTCATCACCGGCGCCTCGAAGGCCTCCCAGGTGGAGAGCAACATGAAGGCGCTTGACGTAGTCGAGAAGCTGACCGACGATGTGATGGAGCGCATCGAGTCGATCCTGAGCGGGAACGCGTAGACCAGGCCGCACGGCCGCCGTCGGGCCGCCGACGGCGGCCCCCGGCGGCGCCGGGCGGTACCCGGCCCGCGAACGATGCCTCGTGAGGAGGCGCGCACACCTATGCGGATACGACTTCGGCGACCTCGCTACCAGCGCAACGTCCGCGTGCTCCTCGCATTCGCGCTCATCATCCCCGCCGCCGGTGTCACGCAACTCTCCGGGACCAACCCCGCCAGCCTCCTTCTCACCGTCGTCCTCGCGCTGCTCGCCGTCTGGTCGATCTACGACGCCTACCGATGGATCGCCGTGGTGACCCGCTACGGAATCGGCATCGCCGGGGTCGTCGGCACGGGCACGACCTGGCTCGCGTGGGGGGAGATCACGCGCGTCGAGATCGAAGGCATCGTCGTCTCGCTCACGACGAGGGCGCGCGCGATCTACCAGCTCCAGGTCGATCCGCGCGCGGCGCGATTCCTCGCCCGCATGGTCGAGCGCCAGATCGTGGGGCGCACGCCGCTTTAGGCCGGCGTACGCCGCTGTAGGCCGGCGCCGCATCCTCACCCCATCCAGGCCGGCAGCTGGTAGCGCCCCCACAGCTCGTCGGCGAGGTCCGTGGCGGGCGCGAGCCCGGGGGCTTCCGCCGCCTCGGCCAGCACCTCCGTCCCGTCCAACCCGTAGCGCGCGAAGTAGGCCTGCACGTTCTCCACGTCGCGACGGAAGAGCGCGTACGGATCGTCGTGCGTTGAGATCTGAACGGCCTGCGGCAGGTCGATCACGACCGGGTGCTCGCCGTCGTAGAGGATGTTGAACGCCGAGAGGTCGCCGTGGACGAAGCCGCAGCGCAGCATCCCCTCGATCGCGTCCACGACCTCGGCGAACACGCGCCGGGCCTCATCCGGCTCGAGCCGGGCGTCCTTGAGCGGCACCGCGGGCTCGTCGTCGGCTCCCACGAACTGCATCGCGATCGCGTGCCCGATCTGCGTGAACGGTCGCGGCACGCGCACGCCCGCCTCCGAAAGCTCGGAGAGAACGCGGTACTCGGTGTCGACCCAGATGTGGTCCTTCACCGCCTTCAGGTGCGCGAGGTCGCGCCGCTTCCAGACGCGACCGTGGAGGTAGGCGGCGTCGTTGCGGAAATTGCGGAACTCCTCGTCCTTGTAGACCTTGAGCGCGACGGAGTCGACGCCCAGGCTCTCGTGCGCGGGGCAGCAGAGGACGCTCGCCTCCTTGCCGCGCTTGATGATGCGGCCTTCGCCGGTGATGTACCCGGCGTCCACGAAGGCCGACGCGATATCACGAAACCGGTCGGTATCGGTATACATGGTTCTCCTGCGAGAGAGAAAATGAGGTGATGTGCCTGTCGCAGGGTTCCTAACGGAGCGCGGTGCGGAGGCACTCTGACGATGTGGTGGTGTTCATCCTGTCCATACTGCCTCCTTTGGAGTATCGAATCGGTTCACTCTTTGTATCCACTGCAGGCCGATCGGTCAAGCCGGAATCGCGAAGCCCTGGTATAATGAAGCAGAACGCACAAACGGGGCGTAGTCATGAGTGTGAACGTCGACGGCAAGCTCAAGCTCACCTACGAGGAGTATCGGCACTTTCCAGACGACGGGAAGCGGCACGAGCTGATCGACGGGGAGCACTACGTGGCACCGGCACCCGGTACGAACCATCAATCGCTGTCCAGGCACATCCAGTTCCAGCTCTACGACCAGCTCGAGCTCCCGGGGCGCGCGGAGGTCTACAACGCGCCCACCGACGTTGAGCTCTCGCGAGTGGACATCGTGCAGCCCGACCTCGCGGTCGTCGCAAGCGAACGCGACCACATCGTCTCGCCGAGCCGGATCATCGGCCCGCCCGACCTCGTCGTGGAGATTCTCTCGCCCTCCACCGGCGACCGCGACCGCGAGCTCAAGCGTCGGCTCTACGAGCTTCGCGGCGTGCCGCGCTACTGGATCGTCGACCCGGAGGCGCAGACGGTCACGGTGTACGAGCTCGAGGAGGGGCGTTACCGTGAGGCGGGAAGCTTTCACGACGAGGTGCGCCTCGACCACGGATCGTTGCACGCGCGGGTGGATCTGACGAAGGTGTGGTAGCGGCGCCGGGTCACCCGGCGTCGCATCACAGGAACAGCAGCCCCACCCCCACGACGGCCACGACGGCTCCGAAGACCTCGCGCGCGGTGACCCGCTCCCGGAACACGAGCACCGACGGTACGATGATGAGCACCGGTACGAGCGCCATGATCGTGGAGGCGATCCCGGCGCTCGTGTTCTGCGCCGCGTAGAGTCCCAGCGACACCCCCAGGAACGGCCCGAAGAACGCGCCCAGGCTCACCCGTCGCATCGCCCCCGCGTCGCGGACGGCGGTAGCCACCGTGCGCCAGCGCCTCGTGATCGTGAACACGAGCGCGAATCCGAGGATGCCGGCGAAGACGCGGATCTGCGTCGCGGCGAAGGGATTGAGCGTCACCCCGGCGCCCAGGCGCCCCAGGATGAGCCCGCCGGCCTGACCCAGCGCGCCGCCGAAGGCGAAGAGGGCGCCGCGGATGTGGTGGGGGCGGCGGGTCGGTCCCGACGGTGCGGCGCTGTCGTCCGCGGGGGCTGTCGTGTGCCCGGCGTCCGACGGCCCCGTCGTGGGCGCCTCCGGCGCCGCATCCTGCTGCGGACCCTCCCACTCGCTCGCCTCGCCCTCCGGGTCGGCGAACGGCGCGACCGGCAGGCCGTGCTGGTCGTCGGGCGGCGCCTGCGCCGGCCTCCGCAGGACGACGATCGCGATGCCGGCCACGGTGAGCGCCATGCCGACGATCCCCTGCGGTGTGAGGCGTTCGTCGAGCACGAAGCGCGCCATGAGCGCGGTCAGCGGCGGCACCGACGAATAGATGAGCATGCTCACCCGCGCGCCTATGTCCACGAACGCCTGGAACAGGAAGAGGTCGCCGATCACGAAGCCGACGAGGCCGGACAGGCCGAGCCACGTCCACGCGTAGGCCGACGCGTCGAGCGGGATGGCCATCCCGCGGACGATCCAGCCGTAGAGCGCGAAGAGCGCCGCGGCCATGACGAGCCGGATGATGTTGACGGTGAGCGACCCGATCCGCTTGCCGGCGGCCTCGAAGGAGAGCGCGGTGACGGTCCAGCAGAGCGCGGTGCCCAGCGCGGCGAGCTCGCCGATGCGTGGGTCCATGCGTGGTCAAGCTACTACGTCCCCGCAATCGCGTCATCCCGCGTCGCGGCAGCCCACGCACCGAACTCGCACTCGCCCCGCTGGAAAAATCGGCCCATCCGTGGTTAAGTACGGGTATGCCTGCCGTACGGGACCTGGAGTCTGAGCTCCGGCAGATCCCCAATTGGACGCACGTATCGTTCAAGAAGAACATCCAGAGCACCCTGGAGCGCAACCTGGAGGAGGCCGAGAACGTTGAGAACGTTCTGGAGGGCTTCTACCAGGGAATCGGGGTGACCGGCACCGGGTCGGGCGCGCCGGGGCTGCTCTGCACGACCGATCGGCGCATCCTCTTTCTCATCTCCGGCAAGAGCAAGAAGCCACCCGAGGCGCTCGACTACGAGAACGTCCTCTCGGTCGAGACGAAGCGCGGCTATTCGTCCACGCGGATCACGATCCGGCTCGTCGAGGGCGAGGTAACGCTCACCGCGGTCACAAACGTCAATCAGGTGAACTCGTTCATCGCGAATCTGCAGCAGAAGATCGAGGGTCCGGTCGCCGAAGTGGGGCAGGAGCCCGGCGGCGCCGAGGATCGGCTCGCGAACCTGAACTTCCTCCACACCGAGGCGAAGAAGATCTTCGTCAGCGTCAACGAGTACAAGCAGTTCAACGGCGAGCCCACGTTCATGAAGCAGATGGTCGACGACCTGCTCGTGCTGACGAACATCGCCATCCGCGAGGAACCGGAGGTGCCGGAGGAGGCGCGGCTGTTCATCGCGATGGTCTTCATGCCGCTTCGCCAGCGCATCGTCAACGACCGCAAGCTTGTCGAGGACATCTTCCGCTACGACTCGCTGCCGCTGCACCACCGCAAGGCGATCCTGGGCCAGTGGCACAGCTTCAACAACGAGATCCAGAAGACCGCCCGGACGAAGCAGAACGGATCGCTCAAGAGCCTCAACTACCTCAAGCTCTACGACGAGAACGAGAACACGAAGCACTTCGACCGCGTCGCGGCGACCTACAACAGCTTCGCGCAGGTCGCGATCAAGGCCGACGGCGATGTCAACCCGCAGCGCGAGGGTACGCTCAAGAAGATCCGCACGCTCATCTACGGCGACGCCGCGGCGGAGGCGGCGGAGGGCGAGAAGAAAGAGAAGAAGGCGGTCAAGAAGAAGGAGCGCGAGAAGGAACCGGACGAGAGCCTCGAGGAGGTCATGGCGAAGATCGACGACCTGATCGGCATGGACAAGATCAAGGATCAGATCAAGACCTTCATCAACCTGATCAAGGTCCAGCAGGAGCGCGAGAAGCGCGGCTTGCCGGTGACGCCGACGAGCCTGCACGCGGTCTTCTACGGCCCTCCGGGTACGGGCAAGACGACGATCGCGCGCCTTCTGGGGAAGGTGTACCGATGTCTGGGGCTCCTCGACGAGGGACACCTCGTGGAGACCGACCGGGCGGGGCTCGTCGCCGGCTACGTTGGCCAGACGGCGATCAAGATCGAAGAGGTGACGCAGGAGGCGATGGACGGCGTGCTCTTCATCGACGAGGCGTACACGCTCGCGATGAACAAGGGCGACAAGGACTTCGGCCAGGAGGCGATCGACACGCTGCTCAAGCGCATGGAGGACTATCGCGACCGGCTCGCGGTGATCGTCGCCGGCTACCCGGACGAGATGAAGGAGTTCATCAATTCGAATCCGGGGCTCAAGAGCCGATTCAACCGCTTCTACTACTTCGACCACTACGAGCCGGAGCAGCTCTTGAAGATCTTCGACCTCTTCATGAAGAACGCCTCGTTCACGCTCACCGGCCCGGCGCGCAAGGCGATCCTGCGCCTGCTCACCGACTTCCACCAGCGCCGCGACAAGAGCTTCGGCAACGGCCGCTTCGTGCGCAACCTCTTCGAGCGCATGGTCGAGCGCCAGGCGAACCGCATCGCGCGGATCTCGCCGCTCACCGACAACGTGCTCTGTTCGCTGACCAAGGCCGATGTGCCTCCGGCAGAGGACTTCGAGGAGCAGTGATGGCCGACTGGAGACGGTACTTCGACGGCAAACGCGTCTGGGTGACCGGCGCGAGCTCCGGCATCGGCGCGGCGATCGCCGACGCGCTCGGTACCGCCGGCGTCCGCACGCTCGCGAGCGCGCGGCGTACCGGCCCCCTCGAGGCGCTCGCGCAGGCCCACCCATCGGTCTCCGTGCTCCCGCTCGACCTCGCCGATAGGTCGCTCATCGCGGAGGCGGTCACGCGCGCGTGGGACCAGCTCGGCGGGATCGACGTGCTCGTCAACAACGCCGGCATCAGCCAGCGATCCAACTTCGTAGACGCCGACCCGACCACGCTCGAGCGCGTCATCGAGATCGACCTTCTCGCGACGATGCGCCTCACCCACGCGGTCGCCTCGCGCATGGCCGCCCAGGGGTCTGGCCACCTCGTGACGGTCACGAGCCTCGCCGCGAAGGTCCCCCCGCCGCGGCGGACCGCGTACGCCGCGGCGAAGGCGGGGCTGCACGGCCTGTTCGACGCGATGCGAGGCGAGCTCGAGCCGCGCGGCATCGCGATCAGCCTCGCGGTGCCCGGGTACGTGAAGACCGAAATAAGCACGCACGCGGTCGACGAAACCGGCGCCGAGCACGGCGTGATGGACGCGAATCAGGCCGAAGGACACACGGCCGCCGCGTGCGCGCAGGCGATCCTCCGCGCGGTCGCGAAGCGCCGTCGCGAGTTCCTCGTCTCCATGACGCCGAAGCTCCGCCTCGCGCTCGCGCTGCGAGCGCTCGCCCCCCGACTCCTCTGGCGCATCCTGCCGAAGGCGGCGCGCACGTGAGCGCTCAGAACCACGACGACGGCGCCGGCCGGAAGGCGCACGCCCCCGACCCGCACGTGCGCTACGGCCGCCACGAAGCGCCCTTCGACCCGGCCACGCTCCCCGACGGCCCGGTTCTCCCGGTCGGCGACGGTGGCGTCGTGGTCGCCGCGGTCCCGGACTCCGGCGCGCCGCCGAGCGCGGACGCCCCCGGCGGGACGCTCTACCGGTTTCTGCGCCTGCGCGAGATCGCCGGTTCGGCGGTTGTGCCCGCGGGGGCCGATGCGACGGCGCCCCCGAGCCCCGGCGCGTCCGTGTCCCCCGGCGCGCTCCACCTCATCGCCGACTACCAGGGCGAGCCGGTCTACGCGCTCTCGGTGCGCGGGGTCGAGTCGCCGGCGTCGCGTTTCAAGCCGTCCGCGGCGGCGCCCGCCGCCGAGACGCAACCGGCCGCCGCCGAGGAAATCGGCTACCGCGAGCTCTACGGCGCGATCGGCGACGACGAGCTCGCGCTCGTCGGCCGTGCGATCCAGGTCGTCGACTGGGACGACACGACCCGCTACTGTCCCCGCTGCGCGACGCCCACCGAACCGTCGGCGAGCGAGTGCGTCAAGCGCTGCCCGGCCTGCGGGCTCACGCAGTACCCGCGGCTCGCGCCGGCGATGATCGTGGGGGTGGTGCGCGACGGGAAGCTGCTCCTCGGGCAGTCGCCCCGGTTCCGCGGCCGCTTCCACAGCATCCTCGCCGGCTTTCTCGAGCCCGGCGAAACGGCCGAAGAGTGCGTCCGGCGCGAGGTCTACGAGGAGGTCGGGATCTCGGTGCGCAACATCCGCTACTTCGCGAGCCAGCCGTGGCCCTTCCCGCACTCGCTCATGCTCGGCTTCACCGCCGAGTACGAGTCCGGCGAGCTCTCCCCCGATCCGGCGGAGATCATCCACGCCGACTGGTACACGCCCGACGAGATGCCCAACGTCCCCGGCGAGGTCAGCATCTCCGGGCGGATCATCAACTGGTTCCGCAAGACCTATGGCTGAGCGTGAGCGTGCCGATGCGCGCAGCGGCGCGGTGAGCGAGCACGATCTCGCGGTGGAGGGCCTCGTCCTCGACGTGGACCGCTTCTCCTCGCACGACGGTCCGGGTATCCGGACGACGGTCTTCGTGAAGGGCTGTCCGCTCGCCTGCCGCTGGTGCCACAGCCCGGAGTCCCGGCGGTTCGGACCAGAGCTCCTGTTCAAGCGCGCGAAGTGCACCGGCTGCGGCCTCTGCATCGACGCCTGTCCGCACGACGCGCTCTCGCTCGACCCCCACGACGGTCTTGCCGTCCTCGACCGCGGCCGCTGCACGACCTGCGGACGCTGCGAGGAGGTCTGCTACCCCGGCGCGCTCGTCGTGGCGGGGCGTCGGGTGGCGGTGCGCGAGCTCGCCGACGAGGTCGCCCGCGACGCGAGCTTCTACGAGAGCTCCGGAGGCGGCGTGACCGTGAGCGGTGGCGAGCCGGCCGCCCAGCCGGAGTTCACCGCGGCGCTGCTCCGCGAGTGCCGCCGGCGGGGGATCCACACCGCGGTCGAGACGACCGGCTACGCCGACTGGGCCGTCATGAGCTCGATCGCGGCCGCGTGCGACCTCGTGATGTACGACTTCAAGCTCGCAGACGATCGCCTGCACCGCAGGTTCACCGGGGTGTCGAACGCGCGCATCATCGACAATCTGCGCCGACTCGCCGCAGAGCGCCCGGACGTTCTGGTGCGCGTCCCGTGCATACCGGGCGTCAACGATTCAGCGGAGCAGATCGAAGCGACGGCCACGCTCGTCGCGGAGATGGGCCTGTCCCGGATCGCGCTTCTGCCGTACAATGGAGCCGCGGGTGCGAAGTACGAGTGGATCGGCGGGGACTACGAGCTCGCCGGACGCGAGACGCAGAGCGACGTCGAGCTCGACCGGCTCGCGGCGGCCTGCCGTGCGGCGGGTCTCAGCGTGGACGTGGGCGGCTGACCGCCGCCGGAGCGGCGACCACACCCGACGCGCGGCGCGGAGAACCCCGCCTCGCCACGAGGAATCAGCCATGACCGTAGATGTCGAACAGGGAACCATCGCCTCGTGGGCGAGCGACGCGCTCGCCGACCACGCGCTTCGGACGCCGACCGACCGGTGTGCGCGGCTGCTGTCGCTGCTGCAGCGACGGATGGACGAGACCCAGCTCTCGTGGGGAGACCCCGAAACGGTGCTCGACGACCCGGAGGTCGCCGACGAGCCGCTCGTCGTACGCCAGGCGCGCGCCTTCGAGCGTACGCTGACGCGCATGCCCATCGGCATCGAAGACGACGACCTCATCGTAGGCAATACGCTTCGCGACGGTAGGATCGTGCGCACGAAGACACCGACGTTTGCGACCGACGAAGAGCACGCGCGTGCGCGTGAGGAGGGCTCGCCGATCGGGGCCGGTCTCTCGCACAAGACCCCGCACTACTACGACCTCCTCGACCGCGG
>CAZICD010000047.1:11658-16817 GCA_964537725.1 uncultured Spirochaetaceae bacterium
CGCTTCGCCGATCTCGCCGAGGAGCAGGCGGCGAGATCGGACGATCCGGCTCGCGCCGAGGAGCTTCGGACCATCGCGACGATCTGCCGACGCGTGCCCGCGCACCCGGCGTCGAGCTTCCACGAAGCGGTGCAGTCGTTCTGGTTCGTCCACTACGCGCTCTTCTCCACGGACACCCGGCTCTCGTGCGGGCGCCTCGACCAGTACCTCTACCCCTACCTGCACGCCGACCTCGAGGCCGGACGCATAACCTTTGGCCAGGCGCAGGAGCTCGTCGACGCGCTGTGGCTTCGCTTCAACGACCGAGCTCAGATCCGCCGCGAGAACTTCTACCTCGCCGCCGACGAGGTCCCGATCGAGGAAGCCGGGGGTGAGGCGTGCAGCAGAGGCGGGGTCGTGGTCGACCGGGACCCGCGCGCCGGGACCGCCGGCCATCGGACGAGGTTCGGTTACGCGACCGACGCGGCGGATGCGATCAACCACTTCGGGCAGAACATCCTGCTCTCCGGGATCAGACCCGACGGGGCGGACGCGACGAACGCGCTGACCTACCTCTGCCTGAACGCGCTGGAGAGGTATCCGTTCACCAGCCCGGTCGTGACGATGCGCCTGCACTCCGGCTCTCCGCCCGAGCTCGTCGCGCGTACCGCGGAGGTCCTCAAGAGCGGCGGCGGAATGCCGTACATCAACAACGACGACGTGATCGTCCCCGCGTACGTGAACCTGGGCGTGCCCGTCGAAGACGCGCGCGACTACGCGAACTCGAACTGCTGGGAGACGATGATCGAGGGCCGATCGGACCAGGAGCTCATCCGCGGGATGAACTTCCTGCTCTGTCTCGAGCTCGTGCTCAACCGGGGTCGATCGAAGGTGCTGGGCGATCTGGGTCCGGACACCGGCGACCCGCTCGAGCTCTCGACCTTCGACGAGCTGATGGCCGCGTGGAAGGTGCAGCTCGACCGCCAGATCCACGACGGGATCGAGCTGGTCGGACGCGGCGTCGCCGACGGCACGCTCGAGCACAGCTCGCACGGAAGGCACCGTTACAACCCGTTTCTCACCGCGCTCACCCGCGATTGTCTGGCGCGCCGAAAGGACGTCATCCGGGGCGGCGCCCGCTACCGTATCTGGCACGTGATGGGCGAGGCGGTGGCGAACGCGATCGACGCGATGGCCGCGATCAGACGCTTCGTCTTCGAGGAGCGACGGATCGAGCTCGCGACACTGATCGACGCGCTGCGCGCGAACTGGGACGGCTACGAGAACCTTCGGAGCCTCATCGTCCACCGCGGCCCGAAGTTCGCGAACGGCGACGCGTACGCCGACGACCTGGGCCGCGAGATGATGGACTACTTCGTCGAGCGATCGCAGGCCCACGCGGCGCGGTACCCGAACGTCATCTTCCCCGTCTCCGTGGGCACCTTCTCATGGTTCGCGATGATCGGGCGTGAGGTAGCAGCCTCGGCCGACGGACGCCGTGATTTCGAGCCGATCGCCGCCAACTTCTCGCCGGTCCCGGGCGCCGACGCCTCCGGACCGACCGCCGCGATCGCTTCGTACTGCTCCATGCCCGTCTCCGAGCTCGCCGCCGGGGCGCCGATCGACCTGCGGCTATCGGCGGCGAGCGTGAAGGGCGAGCGAGGGACCGAACGCCTCGCCGGCATCGTGAAGGCGTTCGTGGAAATGGGCGGCAACATGCTCACGCTCACCGTCACCGACGTCGAGGAGCTCAAGCGTGCGATGGAAGAACCGGAGCGCTATCGCCACCTCCGCGTGCGCATGGGTGGCTGGTCGGCGTACTTCGTCGCGCTCGGAGAGGACCAGCAGCGGCTGCACATCAGTCGGGTGGAGCACGGTCTGGTCTGACGAGCGCGCCGCGCCTTGACAGCGCGCCTGCGGCGTGATGGTATTCGGCCTATGGCTCCTTCCATGACGACCAATCGGGTGCTCTGGATCGTTACGGCGGCGCTGGCGATCGTCGCCGCTGCCGTGGGTATCGTCAATCCGCTCATCTACGACGGCGTCGTCGCCGAGCGGATCATCCCCGGCGTGTTCACGCAGGACCTGCTCGCTCTCGCCGCGGCGATCGTGCTTCTCGTGCTCGCCGTGCGCGCCCGGCGGG
Organism: uncultured Spirochaetaceae bacterium; assembly: GCA_964537725.1. GTDB lineage: Bacteria > Spirochaetota > Spirochaetia > DSM-27196 > SLST01 > SLST01. The sequence goes on from CAZICD010000047.1 coordinate 13,781, forward strand.
AGAGCGTGAAGACGCTCGTCGTGATCACCGGCATCCTCGCCTTTCTCTTCTACGCCTACGGGATCTACGCGATCGAGCAGGTCTACACTCCGCTCTACTTCGTCTACCTCGCCGTCCTGGGCGCGAGTCTCTTCGCCATAATCACCACGCTCGCCTCGCTCGACTACGAGGTGGTCGCGGCGTACCGGTTCCCGCCGCTCGTCAGGATCGCGTGCGCGGTCTACGCGATCTTCATCGCGATCATGTTCACCTTCATCTGGACGAGTGCCCTCATTCCGCTCATCCGGGACGGCCTCCGCAAGGAGTTCACCTTCTCCATCTACATCATCGATCTGTCGTTCATCATGCCGGCGATGGCGGCATCCGGGGTCATGGCTCTCAGGAAGAAGCCGCTCGGGATCGTCGGTGTGCCGGCGCTCTTCGTGCTCGGCGTGGGCATCCTCTCGCCGCTCGCGCTCGCCGAGCTCCTGAAGCCGGCGCTCTACGGTCTGCCAACGATACCGGGCGAGCTCTGGCTCTACCTCGTGCTGTCGCTCGTGTTCGTGGGGCTGACCGCGCTCTACCTGGCCGCGATGCGTCTGCCCGGCGCCGAGCGCGCACCGAGGGGCGGGCGGTAGAGGCCGACGGGCCGGGAGTTCAGCGGGCCGCGCGCGCCGGACCCGAATCTATACGGGCAGCGTCGTCGGCCACTCGAGCCGGATGCCCGCGCGGTCCAACCTGTTCTGGTAGTCATGGAGCAACGCAGGCGTTTCGTGCACCTGTGCCGGTTCGACGGCCCGCTCCAGGCAGAAACACGCGAGATGTCCCGCCGACTCGCCTATGTTCCACTCCACCGGGTGGAGCCGGTAACACCCGTTCGTGATGTGCGTGGTGCCGATGTTCTTGCACGCGGGGAGCAGATTGCGGATGCGGGCCGGTATCAGCGCGCCAAGCGGGATCTGAAAGGGTAACGACGAGACGTCGATGTAGTTGTCCCCTCCTGTCGAAATGTGCAGGTCAATGCGATACTGACCAATTCCAACGCTGTCCTCGAAGCGCTCGGCACGGCGGCCCACGAGCTCAGGCGGGTCGGGGCGGCCGGGGTAGCGGGCAACGCCGTGACGCATCTCGCTGCCGACGTGTTCCTCGGTGACGGTGAAGCGCGCGACGAGACGTCGGGATTCGCGGATATAGGGATACTGCGCGAGCCCGTCGTTAGTGCCTGTGGCGTCGCCTCGCGGGTAGAGCCCGGGGTAGCCGGTGCCGCCGGTCGTGAAGTTCGGAGCTTCCGTCTGGAGCCAGTAGAGAAGCGAGCACGACATTTCGCGGGATTCCGCGAACGCTCGTTCCCGCTCAGTCGGGTCGTCGCTCAGGAGATTCGCCTCTATGTAGTCGTTCATGGGCCAGTTGACCAGCGTGGCCTCGTGAGGCGCGTGTAACGGGTCCCAATTGCGCGTCCCTACGATCTGCCGGTAGCCGAAGTACGATCTGCCGTTCCTGCCGCTGGCGGCGAGCTCGTGCTCGAACAGGCAATTGTCCTGTGATTCGAGCGTCCACGGCAGGCAGTCCGTCCAGCTGAAGAGTCTGCCAGGCCACCCGGGCGTGACGGCCGGCACGTAGTCTTGCCACCGCTCGTAGCTCGCCGGCTTCTCGATCGTGTGATCCGCGTCCGGCGTCGGATCGTAGCCCGTCGCGAAGCACCAGGTGATGGCCTGGACGTTCTCCGGAGCGGGTGCGTCGGCGGGCGCGTGTAGCTCGCCGGTCCGGTCCTGAGTTTCGGCGCCTGTGACGTACTCGGTTCCCGTGAGTGGAAGGAGATCCCCCAACTCCGTGGCATCCAGGACGAAGGGGGCGTGAACTGTCAGGTCGTGCTCCCCGCGAAGCGACCGGAAGGTGACCGAACGGACGCGGTCGCCGCTGACGTCGGCGCTCGCGGGCTCGACGTACCTGACGATCAGCAGGAGCCCCCTCGACTCGTACGGCGCGAGCATCTCGCGGAGCACCGCGTGCGAGACCTTGGGCTCGTGGCAGAGTCGCGAGACGTACCCGGTCCCGGGATTGAGGTGCGGATCCACTCGCGCGTCCGCGGTGAGCGGATAGTGCGAGCGGTAGTAGCCGCGCACCTTCTCGCGGTAGGTTTCGTACGAGCGCGTACCGCTGTGCATCTCGATGAAGCGGTTCTCGTCGGGCGGAACCGCCTGACTCGTCAGTTGTCCGCCGATCCACTCGCACGGCTCGGTCATGATAACCGTGCGTCCTTCGCGGCACGCGGCAAGTGCTGCGGCGCAGCCTCCGGTGCCGCCGCCGGCTACGAGAATGTCACAGGTGAGTTCGTGCATCGGATCTCTCCTCGCGCGCTTTCGCACGCCTATATGCGAACGCCGTTCGCGCGCAGTCGCTCCTGGAGCGTCCGGACGTCGATGGTCTGTACGTCGCGGCCGTCTTCGAGTGCGAGAACCGCCGCGCGTGCGGCGGCTTCACCCAGCCCCATCCACGTGCTCTCGAGTCGAACCGAACAGAAGGCGACATGGCTCGAGGACACGCAGCCCGGCACGATGAGATTGGTGCACTCTTCTCCACGAGGGATGAGGCTGCGGTACGGGATGTCGTACGTTTCGGTGATTTCCTTCCAGATTCGACCCTCGTTGCGGAAATGATTCTCGTCGAGTGCGAGACGCTCCACGTGGTGCGAGTCAATCCAGTGCGAGTTCGGGAATACAGCATCAATCTTTCGCCGATTCTCGAGGACATCCGATTGGCGTAGCACGTACTCGCCCATCATCCTGCGCGTCTCTCGTATGTACGGCTGGTAGGGCCAGTGATCGTTGTCCGGGTACTCGTCTTGTGGCAGGCCCCAACTCCGGGTCTCTTCGCGCAGTGTCTTCGGTACCGACGGACTGTTTCCGAGGAAGTAGAGCAGACCCGCGTTGTGATCGTGGTGATCGTCGATGACGCGCCGTCGCGTGGCTTCGTCGCCGTCCGGGTAATCGAACTGGCCGCCAAGATGACCGAGCGAGAGTATCGATGCCTGCCTGTTGTTCATCTCCCACTTCTCGCC
>CAZICD010000047.1:16917-25554 GCA_964537725.1 uncultured Spirochaetaceae bacterium
CTGCCGCCGGTCATGATCGAGTCCTGCACTCCGGCTCCAGTCTCCACCCGAACACCCGCGCGGTCGAGCAGGGAGCGGTAGATTTCCAGCGCCGCGTGCGGTTCCCAGCGATGGATCGGAAAGTCGTGGCCGTAGTAGCGCCCGAGTTCGCCGAGAAACGTCATCATCCAGCCGCCGAAACTCTCGGGCAGCATGTGCTCGCATTCGGTCGTGCAGATCCCGCTCGTGAGGTGCCCTCCCACGGCCTTGCCGGGATGGAGGAGGACCACACGAGCGCCCGAATCGGCGGCACAGCACGCGGCGGCGATGCCGCCCGGTGTCGCACCGTAGACGGCGATGTCTACGTTCACGTCGTTCATCGGTCAACCCTACTCGTGATGCCCGACAGACGCAAGTAAAACCATGGTTATCGGCGAAAAAAATATATTGACGCCCCAGAAAACCTATGTTTGAATGGAATCAAGTATTCTTGAAGGAGGCTCACATGAAGCCAGTTCGGATCATTTCGGCAATGGTGCTCCTGCTCCTGCTATTCATCCCCACGCTCGCGTTTGCTAACGGAGAGCAGGAGGAACAGGCACCCGGTCAGGACGGCGAAGTCGTCGTTCGATTCATGGTTCCCCGATGGGCGTCGACCGGAGACGTGCGCGTGGAACGCCAGGTTGCGTTCCAGAGTGTGATCGACTCGTTCGAAGCTGCGAACCCCGGTGTGCAGGTGGAAGAGGTTGTCTCCTCGGCGAGCAACTACAACATCGACATCGCGAATCAGGTCGATGAAGGCACCGTCGACGTCGTGTGGATCAACAACCCGTTCTATCCCACGCTCCAGGCGCAGGGAAAGTTTGCCGACCTGGAACCGCACCTCAGCGACGAGGACCTCGAGGACTTCTTCGGTTGGACGACCGAGGCTCTGAAATCAGTGAACGGAGAACTGGGCGGTCTCTGGCACAACACGGACGTCCGGCTCTTCTTCTATCGTGAAGACCTCGTGACGGATGCTCCCGATACGTTCGAGGATTTCCAGCCCATCGCGGAGGAGATTCACAGCGACAACCCGGACATTGCCCCGTACTTTCTGAGCCTTGGTCACACCGACGGCTTGTTCCATATGTACGGCAACTTCCTCGCGCTCGGCGGCGAGGTTCTGGATGGAACGGGTCGCCCGGTTCTTCTCGAGGGCGAAAACCGTGACCACTGGGCCACGATCTTCCGGACCTACAAGGAATGGATGGACGCGGGTCTGATCCCGGAGAGTGCCGCCGTCTCGCGCGAGAACGGTGTGGTACCCCTGCTCCTGTCGGGTGAAGTAGCGGCGTTCGTGGGCAACAGCAACTACGGTGTCCGAGAGATCGAGCCGAAGCTGCCGGAGGAAGAGGCGGCTCAGTGGCAGGCGAAGCCCGTTCTCGGTTTCGAGGGTAGCCCCACCGGCCAAGGGCTGAGCGGTGGCTGGGTTATCTCCGCGCGCAAGATCGAGGACGACCCGGCGCTGCAGCAGGCGGCGATCGACTTCGCGATCCACGCAACCAGCTTCTCCGCGATGCGCCAGACAACGAAGGCCGGTGGGTGGACGCCTACCCGCACCAGTGTGTTCACAACCGACCCGTTCTTCAGTGAGGATCGTTTCATGGCGGCCGCCGCGGAAGCGCTGGAGTCTTCCACTGTGCGACCTCTGGTTCCCATCTCGCCTATCTTTTCTCAGGTCATCGCAGACTCGCTGAGCGTGTATCTCACGAGTGACCGATCACTCAGTGACATCCTGGAGGAAGCGAATCAGACGCTGCAGGCGGAGTACGAGAACCTGTAGAGTCGAGCGGACGACGTAGATCGTACGGGCCGTCGCTGCGCGGCGGCCCGTTGTGTAGTCACGGGGGTAGCAATGCAATCGAGACTGTCTCGCTTCACCGGCGGGCCGTGGCCGTTCATAATACCTGCTCTCATCGCGCTGGTCGTAATGCGTGCCTTCCCATTCTTCTGGCAGATTTGGCTTTCCATGACCGACATGCGGTTGGGTGAATCCGGAAGCTTCGTTGGCTTGGCCAACTTCGAACGCATATTCGCAACGACCTCGTTCATCAACTCCCTCGGCTACACGGCCGTCTTTCTGGTGGCTACCGTGGCCGGTCAGATGTCGTTGGGGCTTGGACTCGCGCTCATTCTGGAAGGCGACTATCACGGACGCGATCTCTACCGGATGTTCTTTCTCGTTCCGTGGGTCGTGAGCGGCGTCGTCATCGGACTCCTGTGGCAGTTAATGCTGCTCGAGACTACGACCGGATTCCTGAACGCGCTGCTCGAGCTCATCGGCATATCGCCGGTTCGCTGGATCAGCGATCCGGTCAACGCCAGAATCTCCGTCATCGGAGTCTACATCTGGAAAGGGCTCGGATTCTCCATGCTTCTCATGTCGGGAGGGCTGAAGACGATCCCGGACGAGATGCTCGAATCAGCCGACATAGACGGTGCGGGTGCTCTTCGCAAGCTTGTTTCGATCAAGCTCCCCATGATGAAGGAGATCGTAGGCGTGAATCTGATCTTCGCCACAATCGCCTCGCTCAATTCGTACGAGACTGTACTGGTTCTCACCAACGGCGGTCCTGGAGGAGCGACCTCGATCATCGCCCTGGAAATGTTCCAGACGGCATTCGGCGAGGATCGGAATCAGCTCGGTCGCGGATCGGCGATCGGCGTCATCATGTTCATTGTGACCCTGATCTTCGTTGTCACCTACGTCCGCACGAGCCGCTTCGGCAAGGAAGGCAGCTGATGGCGCTTCGCGGAACTCCCCTCCAGCGATTTCGACGGGTCACGACGCGTCATCTGGTTGCCATCACCGCCTCGCTCATCTTCGTCTATCCGGTCGTCTGGATCCTCATGGCGGCGATCAAGCCCGACATAGAAATCTACCGCGAACCGCTGCGGCTCTTCCCGTCGGTAGCGGACTTCACGGGATTCGGACTCATACTCCAACGATGGCCTATCTGGACCTTCCTGGCGAACTCGCTTCTCTACAGCACCGGGGCCGTGGTCATCTCGCTCGCCTTCGCACTGTTCGCCTCCTACGGACTCTCCCGCAGCGAGTTCAAGGGCAAGCAGACAACGCTCATCCTCATTCTCGTCGTGCAGATGATCCCCGCCCTTGTTACCGCCATACCGATCTACCTGCTCATGCAGCGACTCGGTCTCTACAACTCGAGAATAGGCATGGTCATTCTCTATTCGACCATGCGCATACCGTGGGGCGTGTGGATCATGGTGGGCTTCCTGAACCAGATACCGCGAGCGCTCGACGAGGCTGCGATCATTGACGGGTGCAGCAAGCTCGGCATACTGCGACGGATCATCTTCCCGCTCGCGCTACCCGGGCTCGCGTCTGCGGCGATCTTCACCTTCGTGGGCACGTGGAACGAGTTCGCGATCGCCTCGATTATCCTGCGGGACACGAACTTTCTGTCGCTCCCGGTGGCCACGTTGACGATTATTCAGGCGGATCCGAACGACTGGAGGCTCGTCGCGGCCGCGGCGACCGTGAACCTGCTGCCCATTCTTGCGGTGTTCGCGCTCCTGCAGCGTCACATCATCGCCGGCCTCACGCGCGGTGCGCTAAAAGGATAAAGGGCTTACCGAATGGCACGGATCGCGTTTTTCCAGAACAGACTCGGTCGGACCGACGGCGTGTCGCTCGAAGTAGACAAATGGCGACGGATACTCGAAGAACGCATGGGCCATTCCGTGATCTACTGCTCGGGCAATGACGATGTGCCCGGAAACTACGTGATCCCAGAGCTCTACGCGCTCCATCCGGTCACGTGGAAGATTCTCCGGAACGGTACCGTCAACCTGGAGGACTACCAGAGCGAGGCCGACTTGGAGCGTGATATCTACACCCACGCCGACGTGATCGAAGCGAAGCTCCGCACGTTCATCACCGAAGAGCAGATCGATCTTCTCATCCCGAATAATCTCTGTTCCGGTGGCTACCAACCGGCTGCGGGCATCGCATTCCACCGGGTCATCCGGAAGACCGGGTTGCCCGCGATCGTCCACAGCCACGACTTCTACTTCGAGGACTCAGGCGAAGTGAACGCGACTTGCCATACCGTTGCGAGCATCTACGACCGCTACCTCCCGCCGAAGCTTCCAAACGTTCAACACGTCGTGATTAACCGGATCGGGCAACAGGAGATCCGCCGACGCAAGCAGATCGATGCGACGGTGGTGCCCAACGTCTTCGACTTCGATCAGGCGGCGTGGAAAGACGACGAGTACAACGGTGGCTTTCGACGTGCCTTCGGGATCGGCACAGACGACCTGGTCTTTCTTCAGGCGACGCGCATCCTCGACCGTAAGGGCATAGAGCTCGCGATCGATCTCGTCGAGCGGATCGGACGGGCAGACCTCCGCTCCGGCCTCAACGGCGTGCGGACAGCCGGCGGCGGGACCTTCGGCCACGAGTCACGCCTCGTGCTCCTGTGCGCCGGGATCGTGGAGAGCATCGGCATCACCGGATCGTACTGGGACAAGCTGCGGCGCAAGGCGGAGCGCCTCGGGGTGGACCTCGTGCACGTGGGTGAGCGTGTCGGGCATTCGCGGGGCACGACCGACGAGGGTGAGTCGGTGTTCTCGCTCTGGGATAGCTACGTCTGGGCCGACTTCGTCACGTATCCCAGTCAGTGGGAGGGATGGGGCAATCAGTTCGTGGAGGCCGTGTTCGCGCGGCTGCCGGTCGTGATCTTCGAGTATCCCGTATGGCAGAGCGACTTAAAAAAGGCCGGTTTTGAGGTGGTGTCGCTCGGCAACACGGTCTCCGGCGTCGCCCGAGACGGGCTCGTCCGGGTCGATCAACGTCGGATAGAGGACGCCGCGACCGAGATCGTCGGCCTTCTCCGCGATCGCGGCCGCGTAGAACGTATGGTCAGTCACAACTTTGCAGTGGCACGCAAGCACTTCTCGCTTGATGTCCTGGAGCGCCTCGTGCGCGGTCTGCTGCACGACGCTGGAGTGAGCAATGCAGAAACCGGCTGCGAACGGATATAATCGTAAGGTGACCACCTCCCACAAGTACCGCCGGATCGCGGAGTCTATCCGCCAGCAGATCACGAACGGCAAGCTGATCGCGGGCGACTTCTTGCCGACGAGCAAGCAACTCGCTCGGCAGTACGAGACGACACCCGTCACCATTGATCGTGCCATAGGTGTCCTTGTGTCCGAGGGCCTCGTGTCGCGGACGCCAGGTGTTGGTACAACGGTGGTTGATCCGTACGCTCAGCCGAATGGCGGGTCAGGGGCGCGCTCTCTTGTAGGCGCACTTCTGCAGGCACAGACCGAGTCGCACTACTGGGAGCGTCTGCTCGAGGGGATCAACGACGTCCTGCGTCCGGCTGGGATATCGACGTTGATCGGCTATCACAAGCAGAGTCACGACACGGCGCTCGAATACGGGTCACTGTTTCGCGATCAGGGCGCGAGTCTGGTCTTTTTCGCACCGTTTGATCGACCTACCCGGGACCAGTACGAACACGACAATGCCGTCGCGGTGCATGGTCTCCGTGAGATGGGTTTGCAGGTCGTCATGCTCGACCGGTACATCGAGTCCGTTCCGGGTCACTTCGTCTCCGAATACTGCTATTCGCAGGGCACGGACATGGTTCGTCGCCTGATTCACGCGGGCTACACCTCACCGCTTTGCCTGAGCACCGACTACGTCTCGGTCATCGGAGCACGTGAGCGGGCTTTTCTCGACGGCTGTCGGGACGCAGGGATCGGCGACGGTGAATCGCGAGTAGTGCGCATCCCGCTGGCCGATTTTCAAGAGCGGCGCTACGACGAGATCGTCGAGAAGCTGGCAGGGACAGGGCGCCACGATCTGGTCGTCTGTCTGAACAGTCGGATCTTCAATACGATGATCTACCTGATGGCGCGCGAGTCCGGTGAGCGCTCGCCGCTTCCCGGCGTACGGCTCGCCGGTTTCGTTGACATCGAGCTCATGGATCTGCGCGACGTCGTCGGCTACGTGGAGCAGCCGGTGCGTGAGATCGGACGCGCGGCAGGCCGTATGGTTACGCGCCTGCGCGACGAGCCACCCGGCGAGTATCACCACACGCTCGTTCCGTGCGAGCTGCGGATGCTGGATGAGTAGCGCCGTGTACGATTCCCGCGCGCAGATCGACCTTTCACCCTCCCGGCTACTCGCAGGCGGTACCGAGCGTCTGGAGGTATGGGGGCGACCGACTGCCGACGACACCGCACATACGGTGGAGTTTGACGGTCGTGGTGACGCGCTCATCCTGCCCGACGTACGCCTGGGGGGTCGCGGTTGGCCGTTTCGCGTACGGGTGTCCCTGTGCCCGGATGCCGGCGGGTCCACCGAGCAGCGCTTCCTTCACATCCAGGACGCGGGAAGCGACGATCGGTTCCTCATGGAGCTGCGGCTCGACGGCGAGGCGTGGTACGCAGACACCTACTTCATGTGCGAAGGTCGCGAAGCGCTCCTGGTCGACCCAGCTCAACGCGTACCGGTCGGCATCTGGTCCTCCTACGAGGTCACCTACGACGGCGAGGCGCTTCGCCACTGCGTCAGCGGCGGTCACGCGATGGAAGCGGATTTTCGCGGTGGGCGGCTACCCGGCCGTGCGCGCATCTCCCTGGGGATTCGGGCGAACGGCGTCTCGCCGTACCGCGGCAGCCTGGGTACGGTCGTGCTGTCGCTGGAATAGGCACGCGCGTTCGGCGGTGGCCGGCCCGCACTTCCGCGAGCTTGCCCTCCGGCGCCTGCGCTGCTACCGTATCGCCCGGAGCAGCACCGTGCGGACAGGACCCGAACAGCTCTCTCTCTGGGACACGCGCCCCGAGCCGCCGGCCGAGAGCCCGGTGGACGTCTCCGCCGACGAGTCGGCCTACCGCTCGCGGCAGCTCATCACGTGCATCGGGAACAAGCGCGCGCTGACGGCTCCCATCGAAGAGGCGGTGATGCGCGTGCGCGCGCGGCTCGGCGGCCGGACTCTGCGCGTATTCGACGCGTTCTCCGGCTCGGGTGTCGTCGCGCGCCTGCTGAAGGCGCACGCGTCCCGCATCGTCGCGAACGACCTCGAGGCCTTCGCCGCGGCGGCGGCGAGGAGCTTCCTGCGCAACCGCAGCACGGTCGACGAACCGGCGCTCCGGGCGTGCGTGGAGGAGCTCAACCACCTCGTCGCGACCGAGCCGCTCGACCCCGGATTCATCGCGGAGCTCTACGCGCCGCGCGACGAGTCCCGGATCACCGCCACCGACCGCGTCTTCTATACGCGCGAGAACGCGCGAAGGCTCGACGACTACCGGCGCCGGCTCGAGAGCCTGGAACCGGCCACCCGCGAGCTCCTGCTCGGCCCGCTCCTGAGCCAGGCGTCCATCCGCGCGAACACGGCCGGGGTGTTCAAGGGGTTCTACAAGGACCGACGCACGGGCCTCGGGCGTTTCGGCGGGAGCGGGGCGGACGCGCTCTCGCGCATCACCGGCACGATCGAGCTCGAGGCGCCGCTTCTGAGCGGCCACGAGTGCGAGGTCGCGGTCTTCGAGGAGGACGCGAACGCGCTCGCCGGCCGGTTACCGGAGATCGACCTTGCGTACATCGACCCTCCCTACAACCAGCACCCCTACGGCTCGAACTACTTCATGCTGAACCTGCTGGTTTCCTACGAGCGGCCGGCGGAGATAAGCGCCGTATCCGGAATACCGGCGGCGTGGACGCGATCGGGGTACAACTCGCGGGGGAAGGCGGCGGCGCTGCTGCAGGATCTCTTCGAACGGGTCCCGGCGAGGTTTCTCCTCGTCTCGTACAACAACGAGGGGTTCGTCCGGTACGAGGACATCATGGCTATGCTCGAGCGGGTGGGGCGGGTGGACGCGCTCGACATTCCCTATACCGTCTTCCGCGGGAGCCGGAACATCGCCTCGCGCCCGGTCCGGGTGACCGAGCACCTCTTTCTCGTCGAGCGCCGCTGAGACCGGGGCGTCGCTACCAGACTACCGGGACGAGCCCGGACTCGGTGATGGCCGCGTCGCGCGTTACGAGATCGGCCTCGAGATCGAGCGCGGTCGCAACGAAGACGCGGTCGAACGGGTCTCCCTGAGGAAGCGACAGCTCCATGGCCCGGACCGCGATCGCCGCACTCATGGGCACCACCTCGAACCGGGCGGCGAGCCCTGCGACGAAGTCGAGCGCCGATGAGCGCACGCGTACCCGGTCTTTGCGGATCAGCATCGAGAGCTCGAGCAGGAGCATGTCCGAGACGAACAACTCGTTCCGATTGCTCCCGCGTATGCGGGCCAGCGCGCGGTCGCTCAGCCGTGCGTCTCCCTGCACGAGCCAGAGCGCCGCATGAGTGTCGAGGAGCAGCTTCACAGCGATGGATTCCAGTCGGAGGTTGGGAGGGTCGGCGTATCGATGTCGTCGTTCGAGGCTTCGATCTCGTTCCGCATGGAGCCGTAGAGGTCGCCCGCGGGAGGGTGCTCCGCTACGATGATGAGGTTGCCCTCCCGCGTCTCCACGACTACTTCCTCGCCGGCGAGCGCGGCCCGTCGAACGCGCGGAAAGTCGCGCAACAGACCGCTGACGTTCGTTCTCATGTCAAATAATTTGTCATGCATTTCGCGGCCGGTCAA
>CAZICD010000047.1:25654-32779 GCA_964537725.1 uncultured Spirochaetaceae bacterium
CATTTGCCCGACGGGATGGGCAGCGTCTTGCGCTTCTTGCCCAGCACGTCGATCGTGAAGTAGTAGAGTTTCTCGCTCTCGAGCCGGATCTCCCAGCCGCGGCCGCTCTTGTTGGAGAGGATCGTGATCATGTTGCGCTTGAGCGACAGATTCTCGATGCCCATGATCTCGAGCGTGGGGACGATCCAGTCGACGGTCTTGCGCGGGAGGCTCACGTAGAGGCCGATGATATTCTCGATCATCAGCGCGATGGTCGCGAGCCCGGCGTACGGCAGGAAGTGCGTGCGGGGCCAGTCCTTCTTCCCGGGCCACTGCGCGGCGCCGTCCTTGCGCGGCAGGTACGCCTCCCACAGACGGCCCTTTTCCTTGCCCTCGGGGTGGAGCGTGTCCAGGATGTAGTAGAGGTGCCGGATCGCGCACTCGCGCGCGAACTCGTACTTGCCGTACTTCTCCAGCCCCTTGATGACCATGAAGGTGAACGGCGAGAGCACTGAGCCGCGGTAGCCGGTGCCGCGCTCCGAGAACTGCTCTTCGTCTGCCGCGAGCGTGGGGAACGGGTTCTCGGTTCCGAACGTCTCGGGGTCGCTCAGGTGCGCGATGAGGCGCTCGGAGCGGTCCTCGTTCGGCAACTCGGCGAGCAACGGCCAGAAGCTCGCGATCGACTTGACGCGTACCTGCTCGTGCTTGCGGTCCAGGTCGTAATAGAACCCGTCTTCCTCGTTCCACATGAGGTTGTTGATCCGGGTCTTCAGCGAGAAGAAGTGCCGATTGTACCTGAAGCTGATCTCTTTATCGTTGAGGATCTCGCCCAGCTGCGCCATGTAGAGCGCGTTCAGCGCCTGCTGGGCGTTGAAGTCGATGGGGTAGTGCGTCCCCTTGCGCGGGGAGTTCGACATGATCGTCGCCGCCATGGGGACGGTGTAGAGCCCCGAATCGTCCTTGTACGTCCTCTCCAGCCAGGCGAAGTACTTCTCCAGAACCGGCATGACGTCGCGGATACGCTTCTTGTTGCCTATCTTGTGGTAGATGTTGTACTCGGCCCACGAAAACAGCGGCGGCTCGGCCCCCTTCGCGTTGTCCTTCGGGAGATGGGGCTTGCCGTCCTTGATGCCGTAGGCGCCGCGGATGGCTCCGTCCTCCTCCTGCGAGGAGTAGAAGTTGTCCAGTTGCGAGCCGGCCGGGTAGATCCGGTTGCTGTAGACGAGGAAGAAGGTCGACATGATCGACTCGAACTGTCCCAGCGTCTGCGCGTCCGGATGCGCGAAGAAGGCGTGAGTGAGCTTGCTCTTCGACGACGGCTTGCGCCAGAAATCGTGCGACCAGGCCCACGTCTGGTTGTAGACGTCTACGAAATCCTGGTCGTAGAAGTGAATGCTGGGGAATTCGCGTTTTGAAGCTACCGTTCCCGCCGTCGGTTCATCCTTGTATGTTTCCAAAGCCCGCTCTTTACGTTCGTGTCGATCCGCTATAGAGTCTCATCATATCTATGGGAGACGTTGCGTGAGAATACTTTGTCCCCTACCCGTTGTCAAATTCGCATGACCCCGGCGGAGCAGCCGAACCATGGCACGTATACTGGTTGTTGACGACGACGAGCAGATCTGCTCGCTCGTCGCACGCATCCTCGAAAACGATCACCACACTCCGGACATCGCGCTCACCGGCACCGAAGCGATCGAGAAGCTTCACGAGACGAGCTTCGACGCGCTCCTGCTCGACCTCGTCATGCCCGGCAAGGGCGGCATCGAGACGATCATGGATATCCGATCGATCCGGCCCGGGCTTCCCATCATCGTGATGTCGGGCAAGGTGACCTTCGGCGATGCCTCGGTGACGCGTCTCGTCGAGCAGTACGGCGCGCTCGCCGTACTGGCAAAGCCCTTTTCGTCGGACGACCTGCGCTCGGCGCTCGACCAGGCGCTTGCTTGACAACCGGGTACCTGACCGGCATAGTGCGATAGCATGGATCGCAGCGAGCTTGACATCACCGCAGAACTCGCGCTCCTCGACCTCTCGGATGACGAACGCGCCGACCTCGAGCGCGGCGTCGCGCAACTGCTCGAGTACTTCTCGACGATGGACTCGATCGACGTGTCCGCCCTCGAGCCCACGACGCACGCGCTGCAGGAGGGCAATCGGCTTCGTGCCGACCTTCCCCGCGACGAATCGGCTTCCGGCACCGAGCTCGCCGATGACATCCTCGAGCAGGCGCCCGACCTCGAAGACCGCTTCATCGCGATCCCGAACGTACTGTAGGACTCTCTCATGAGCGATCTCTCCCGATCGAGCTGGCAATCCGTCCTCTCTCTCGCGCCGAAAGCCTACGGCGACGCGCTCGCCTCGCGCGACGAGAGCATCGCGTCCTTCCTCGAGGCCGATGTGACTCGCCGCCTCGACGACGACGGCGCGACCGGCGGCAGCGCGACGTCGCTCGCCGGGATCCCCTTCGCCGTGAAGGACAACATCGCCGTGCGCGGCTTTCAGCTGACCTGTGGGAGCCGCATCCTCGCGAACCACGTCTCCCCCTACGACGCGACCGTCGTCGCCCGCCTCGCGGCCGCCGGCGCGGTCCCCGTCGGGAAGACCAACCTGGACGAGTTCGGCATGGGCTCGTCGACCGACAATTCGGCCGGCGGCGCGACGAACAACCCCTGGGATCTCGAACGCGTGGCCGGGGGGTCGTCCGGCGGTTCGGCCGCCGCGGTGGCGGCCGGGCTCGTGCCGCTCGCGCTCGGCACGGACACCGGCGGCTCGGTACGCCAGCCGGCGGCTTTCTGCGGCGTCTACGGGCTGAAGCCTACCTACGGGACGCTCTCGCGCTACGGTCTCGTCGCCTACGCGTCCTCGCTCGAGGTGGCCGGAATCCTCTCGTACGACATCGGCCTGATCCGCGACGCCTACGCCGCGGCGACCGGCGAGGACCGGATGGACCAGACGTCGGTCTCCCGCCCGCCCGACGACCTGCTGCCGCCGGCGACGGTGCGGCGCGTCGCCTTCCTCGGCGGCGATCTGGGGCTCGACGAGCGCACGGCCGCCGGGTACGCGCGCATGCGCGAGGTCGTCGCGGCGCAGGAGATCGAAATCGACGAGGTCGAGCTCGAGACGGCGGAGTACGCCGTTCCGGCCTACTACACGATCGCCACCGCGGAGGCGAGCGCGAACCTCGCCCGGTTCAACGGCGTGCGCTACGGCGACCGCCCGGTCTTCGCGGAGAACCCGGAAGAGCTCGTGCGGTCATCGCGCGCGGCCGGCTTCGGGAGCGAGGTGAAGCTTCGGGTCCTGCTGGGCACCTACGTGCTTCGAAGCGGGTTTCAGGAGCAGTACTACCAGCGCGCCCAGCGCATCCGCACCGCGATCCGTCGCGAGCTCGCGAAGCTCTACGAGCGCTACGACCTGCTCGTGCTTCCCGCCTTCCCGACCGCGGCGTTCCGCCACGGCGAGGGGGAGCTCGACGCCTTCGGTCAGAAGGTCGCCGACCGGTTCACGACGATGGCGAACCTCGCCGCGCTCCCGGCGCTCTCCATCCCGGCAGGGGTGCACGACGGGCTGCCGGTGGGCATCCAGGCGATGGGGCCGGCGTTCGCCGAGAACCGGCTGCTCTCGTTCGCCGAGCTTGTCGGCGACACGCTGCCGCTCGAGCGGCCACCCGCGTTCGCGGCCCCGCTCTGCGACGAGGTCGTCGCGGGCGGGTCCGAAGGGGGCGCGCGATGAGCAGCTACCGCAGCTACGTCGGACTCGAGATCCACATCCAGCTCTCCACGAAGACGAAGGTCTTCTGCGACTGCCGCGCCGCCTTCGGCGAGGAACCGAACACGAACATCTGCCCGGTCTGCACCGGCTACCCGGGAGCGCTCCCGGCGCTGAACGAGGAGGCGATCCGGCTCGGCTACGTGGTCGCCCGCGCGCTGGGCTGCGACCTCGCGCCGGTCTGCGCCTTCGAGCGGAAGAACTACTTCTACCCGGACTTGCCCAAGAACTATCAGATCTCGCAGTTCGCCGCGCCGCTCGGTACGAACGGCCATCTTGATCTGGAGTTCCGCAGGAAGAAGAAGCGCGTTCGCATCCGCGAGTGCCATCTGGAGGAAGACGCCGGGAAGATGATCCACGCCGGCGACGAGTCGCTACTCGACTTCAACCGAGCCGGCACGCCGTTGCTGGAGATCGTGACCGAGCCCGACCTCGAGATCGGGGAGGAGGCCGAGCACCTGCTGCAGGAGTTCCGCCGCCTCGTGCGCTACCTGGGCGTCTGCGACGGCAACATGGAAGAGGGCTCGCTTCGCTGCGACGCGAACGTCAGCGTCAACGCGGAGGGCGCCGGGCTGGGCACGAAGGTCGAGATCAAGAACATGAACTCGTTCCGATTCGTCCGCAAGGCGCTCACCTACGAGATCGACCGGCAGCAGGACATCCTCGAGCGCGGCGGGACGATCGTGCAGGAAACCCGCCTGTGGAACGAGAACCGCGATGTCTCCGAGTCCATGCGCGTGAAGGAGTCGTCGAACGACTACCGATACTTCCCGGAGCCCGATCTGCCCCCCTTCCACACCGACGAGGCCTTCCTCGCGTCGGTGGAGGAGTCGCTCGTCGAGCTGCCGCCCGAGCGCCAGCGGCGGTTCGTCTCCGACTACGATCTGAGCGAGGCGCAGGCGGCCTTCCTCTGCGACGAGCGCGAGACCGCGGACTTCTTCGAGGCCGCCGTCGCGGCCGGGGCCGCCCCGGTCGACCTTTCGGTCTGGCTCATGGGCGACGTGCAGAAGCTCCTCAACCGCGCCGCCACCACGCTCGCCGACAGCGCGCTGACCCCCGAGCGTCTCGCCGCGCTGCTCCGCCTGCTCGACGAGGGCCGCATCCACGGCAAGCTCGCCAAGCAGACGCTCGAGGCGGTCTTCACCGACGACGAGGATCCGGAGGCGATCATCGCCGATCGCGGGTGGGAGCAGATCACCGACCCCGAGGAGATCGGCAGGATCGTCGACGGGGTGCTCACGGAGAACGAGAAGGCGGTCGCGCAGATCCGCGCCGGCGACAGCAAGCCGCACGGCTACCTCGTGGGCCAGGTCATGCGCGCGACGAGCGGACGGGCCGATCCGAAGCTGGTCCAATCGGTCCTCTCCGAACGACTGAGCGTGACCTTCATCCCCGTCTTCAGCTTCGGCGGCGCGATCTCCGGGACGACGCGCGACGACGGCGTGGTCGTCCCCGGGAGTCTGGAGCCGCTCATCGCCGCCGTCCGCGACGACCCGACGCTCCCGAACGAGCTCCGCTACGATGAGCTCGAGCTGGGCGGCTTCCTCAGCGAGGAGATCACCCCGCGCGACTGGGCCGCGCTCGTCCACGCGACCGCCGCGCACGTCGAATCCGGAGACGCCACCGGCGTGGTCGTCGCGACGGGCACCGACACGCTCGCCTACACCGCGGGGCTGCTGCACTGGCTCTTCGGAAACCAGACGCTTCCCATCGTCCTCGTCGCGAGCTCCACGACCGGCGAGAGCGCGGAGAGCGTGAGCTCGTTCAAGGAGGCGGTCCGGATCGCGGTCGCCGGCGAGCCGGGCGTCACGGTCGTCTTCGCCGGCGATCGCCTGCCGGCGGCGAACCTCAAGTTCGAGCGCGTACCGGGTACCGACGACGCGCCGGCGTTCCGGACGTGGAACACCGGCGGCGCCGGGGGCGGCGCAGCCGCGCTCTCCGGGAGTATCGACCTGGGGCTGGAGGAGATCGCAGAGCGGCTGGAGGAGGCGGTGAGGGCGAGCTTCGTCTCCAAGGTCTTCCCCGGCATGCAGGCGAGCACGCTCATCGCGCTCATCGACGCGGGCGTTCGCTACTTCGTCCTCGAGCTCTACGACACCGGCACGGCCAACCTTCGTGAGAGCCCCTTCTCGCTGCGCGACGCGCTCGAGTACGGTCATGAGCGCGGGGTGAGCTTCTTCTGCACGTCGCAGCAGGAGGGCAACGTCGACTTCTCCACGTACCTGACGAGCCACGACCTCTGGCGAGGCGGCGCGATTCCCATGGGAACCCTGACGACCGAGAGCGTCTACACGCGACTGCTCGCGGTCCTGCTCACGAGCGAGGAGTGGGACGCGGAGTCGATCGCAACGAAGATGGAGCACGCCGAATGATGAACCGAGTTCTCGCGCGCGAGCTCGCCGAGCACGTCGGCGAGGAAGTCACGCTCGCCGGCTGGGTCCACCGGATCCGGGAGCTGGGCGCCGTCTCCTTCGTCCTCGTCCGGGACCGCAGCGGGCTGGGGCAGGTCGTCTACCAGGGCAAGGCCGATGTCGGAGCCGAGAGCGTCGTCGCGGTGACCGGCACCGTCCAGGCGAACGAGAAGGCCCCCGGCGGGTACGAGCTGCACGCCGCGA
This sequence comes from uncultured Spirochaetaceae bacterium, assembly GCA_964537725.1. Classification (GTDB taxonomy): domain Bacteria; phylum Spirochaetota; class Spirochaetia; order DSM-27196; family SLST01; genus SLST01. Next base: position 32,017 of record CAZICD010000047.1, read on the forward strand.
CGACGGAGGTGATCGGCCCGGCGGCCGCCGACCTGCCCATCTCGGTCAACGGCGATCCCGAATCGCTCGGCATCGAGGCGCTCCTGGACCACCGTATCCTGAGCCTCCGCATGCCGAAGGTCCGATCGATCTTCCGCGTGCAGGCGACGATCGTCGACGCCTTTGCCGACTACCTGCGGGCAAACGACTTCACCGAGATCAAGTCGAGCAAGCTCATCGGGTCCGGCACCGAAGGCGGGACCGGGCTGTTCACCGTCGACTACTTCGGCGACCGCGTCTACCTCGCGCAGTCGCCGCAGTTCTACAAGCAGGCGATGGTGGCGAGCGGCATGGAGCGCGTCTTCGAGATCGGCGCGGCCTACCGCGCGGAGAAGCACGACACGCCGCGACACCTCAACGAGTACGTCTCGCTCGACGTGGAGATGGGCTTCATCAGCGGGCACGAGGACCTCATGGACCTCGAGACCGGGCTGCTCTCGCACATCTTCGCGCGCGTCGCCGAGCGCAACGCCGCCGACCTCGATGCCTTCGGCGCCACGGTGCCGACCGCGGAAGAGATGGCGACGGCACCGCGCATCGACCACGACGAGGCGAAGCAGATCGTCTCCGAGCGCGGCGGGAAGAAGGTGTTCGAGATCAACCCGGAGGGCGAGCGCGAGCTCTGCGCCTGGGCGCAGGAGACAGCCGGCGTGCCCGCGGTGTTCGTATCGGCCTTTCCCCGGAAGAAGCGCCCCTTCTACACCTACCCGGACGGGCAGAAGAC
>CAZICD010000048.1:0-4164 GCA_964537725.1 uncultured Spirochaetaceae bacterium
GCGGACTTCGACGGCGTGGTGATCCCCGACCACTCCCCTCAGATGAGCTGCAGCGCACCGTGGCACGCGGGGATGGCCTTCGCCATGGGCTACATCCGCTCGGCGCTGCAGGACCTCGGGGGAGCATCAGCATGACCATAGACACCCACATCCACTTCTACGATCCACGCCGGCCGGAGGGCGTTCCCTGGCCTCCGCCCGAGAGTCCGCTCTACCGGCCCGTGCTTCCCGACGAGTTCGCCGCGCTCGCCCGCGCGAACGGCGTGAGCCGAGCGGTCGTCGTGGAGGCGAGCGCGTGGGTGGAGGACAACGCGTGGCTGCTCGACATCGCGCGGAGCGAGCCGCTCGTCGCCGGCGTCGTCGGCCGGCTCGACCTGGAAGACCCGGACTTCGTTTCGCACCTGGAGCGCTTCGCCGCGGACCCCGCCTTCCGCGGCATGCGGCTCAACTCGCGCGAGGTCACCGCCGGCATGGAGTCGCCGCTCTTCGCGGAGAACCTCGCTCGGCTCGCCGGAGCCGGTCTCACGCTGGACCTGAACGTCTCGGATGAGGCGCTCGACTTCGTGCTCCGCGCGGCCGAAGCGCTGCCCGACCTCGCGATCGTCGTGGACCATCGCGGCGGGAGCCCGCGCGCCGACGGCCGGCCGGCGCCCCAGACCGGCGAGCTCTTCGGACGTCTGGCCGATCGGCCCAACCTCTTCTGCAAGCTCTCGGGCTTCGTCGAGGCGGCGGCCTCGCACCACGACCCGGTGCCCGCCGATCCCGAGCACTACCGGCCCGTGTTCGACGCGCTCCTGGAGGCGATGGGGCCGAGGCGCCTGCTCTTCGCGACGAACTGGCCGGTGAGCGCGCGCATGGCGCCCTACGAGACGGTCGTCGGGGTGCTGGACCGCTGGATCGACGACCAGGGGTCGGCGACCGCGGCGCTCATCCGGCGCGAGAACGCCGTCATCGCCTACGGGCTACCGGCATGAGGTCGCGCACCTGATCCCACGGCACCGCGTGCGGTGCCACGCCGCTCGCCGCGGCGGTCGCCGCAAGGCCTCCTGCCGCCTCCCCCATGGGCACCGCCTCGCCGGTGACGCGGTACGACGCGTGGGCCCAGTAGTCTCCGCTGATGCACCGGCCGGCCACGAGGAGGTTGTCGTGACGCCTGGTGATCAGCGCGCGCAGCGGCACGTCGTAGGGTTCGCTCCTCACTCCTCCGTCGCCGTATCCCTTGCCGGCGGGTCCGTCCACGTGGATGTCGACGGGGAAGGTCACCCGGCACACCGCGTCCTCGTGCCGGCGGCCGGCGATGAGGTCCTCTCTGGTGATCCGGTACCGGCCGTGGATGCGGCGCGCCTCTCTCACGCCGATCTGCTCGGCCGTCTGGACGATTCGGAGGTCGCGCCACGCCGGGCCGGACGCGCGCAAGGCGCCGCAGATCCGGAAGAGCTCGTCTCTCGCGGCGAGCGTCGCTTCGCTCACCGAGTCGGCGTCGACCCCCGACGCGTCGTAGACGTGGTTCGCCATGAACGCGAACAGATCGTCGCGGACCGCAAACAGGGTAGGAGACGAGTACGAGGGGGTCGCGCCGCCGGAGAGAATCTGCTCGTAGAGCAGTTCCTTCGCCGGACGGTTTCCGCGACGGTGCAGGCTCACGAAGGGGGCGATCTCCTCGAAGCGCACGCCTCCCACGAGCGCCATCAGCGTCATCGGCTGTACCACGCCCGTGTCCGGGTGTCCGACGTCGAATCCGCAGCCGGCGCGAGCGGCGAGATCGCCGTTTCCCGTTGTGTCCACGAACACGCGCGCCTTCCACGCCTCGCGTCCGGAGACGCTCTCGGTGAGCACCGCCTCCACCGCTCGTTCCGACGCGACGACGTCCACTACGCGAGTGTGCAGTCGAACACTCACGCCGGCCTCGCGGCACATCGACTCGAGCGTGATCTTCATGATTTCCGTGTCGTAGAGAAAGCTCCCGGCGACCCACGGAAGGTTGCGCTCCGGCGACTCCTCGCCGTGATCGCCTTCCGTCCGTTTGCCACCGGCGCGTTCGAGCCGGTCGATCAGCTCGATCAGCAGCCCGCCCTTGTCTCCCGGGTCGAGCACGTAACTCAAGAGGCCGCTCGTCCAGACGCCCCCGAGGCTTCCGGTGAGCTCGACGAGCGAGACCCTCGCCCCGGCTCGCGCTGCGGCGATGGCCGCAGCGACGCCCGCTGGTCCCGCGCCGCAGACGAGGACGTCGGTATCTTCCACGATCGGTGTGTGGCGCGCGGCCTCACGTACGGTGTCGCCCATGGATCCTCCTACTCGAACCATGCTATCACGGCGTGCTCGCGCTCGAAACCGACACCGCGATCGTCTACAATGGCCGGAAACCGGAGGATCCATGACGAACGTTGAAGCGCAGGCGATCGAGCCGATTCCCGACTGGGCGACGCGCGAGCGTCACCTGATCGACGCGATGAACGAGGCCGCACCGCTGTACGCGAGCCGCTACACGAGAGCCGACGGAAGCTTCGTCTGGCGCGACGAGTGGCCCGGGATGGACGGCTCCGACGACGGGTACGAGAGCTACCACAACTGGCCGCTCTTCTACGCGCTGGGCGGGTCGTCGGAGATCCACGAGCTGTCGCGGTTCTACTGGGAGGCGGTTACGCGTCAGTTCACCGACTACGGTCAGATCTACCGCGAGTTCGACGCGTACTACGACTGGATGCACCACGGCGAGTCGTCTATCTACTTCTACTACTTCGGTCTTGCCGACCCGACCCGCGAGCCGGATCGCGCCCGTGCGGTTCGCTTCGCGGGGCTCTACACCGGGGAAGACGCGGAGGCGGAGAACTGGGATCCGGCGCGAAAGATGATCCGGTCTCCGATCACGGGCAGCCGCGGCCCGAGGTTCGAGAACTCCTTCGACGACTGGGAGACTCACCGGTCGGTGCTCGCCGGGTATCCCGTGCCGTTCGACGACCTGGGCGTACCCACGAAGCGCGAAGAGTGGCGCGGGCGCGACGAGGAGGTCGAGAAGGCAGACTGGAACGACGACGAGGTCTACTCGGTCATCCTCGACGCGCTCAACCGGAGACAGATGCGGTGCGACGTCCCGCTGAATCTCACGTCGACCAGTCTCGTGACCCACGCGTACCTGCTCACCGGCGAGGAGAAGTACAGGGCGTGGGTGCTCGACTACCTGGAGGCGTGGGGCGACCGCATCAAGCAGAACGACGGGATCTGTCCGGATAACGTAGGCCCGTCGGGCAGGGTTGGCGAGACGATGGACGGCAAGTGGTGGGGCGGGTACTACGGGTGGCGGTGGCCGCACGGGTTCATGTCGATCATCGAGCCGCTCACGATCGCGGCGATGAACGCCTCGCTCATCAGCGGCGACCTCGCGTACCTCGACATCCCGCGCAGCCAGCTGGACCGCATCATCGACCTGGGCAAGCACGTGGACGGACGGCTCCTCGTCCCGCATCGCCATACCGACGACGGCTGGACGTCGTACCGGCCGCTCTCGCCGCACCACGCCTCGCAGATCTGGTATATGTCGCAGGACGACCGCGACCGCAGGCGACTCGAGTCGCTCCCGGAGGTGACCACCGACTGGATGGAGGTTCGCCCGGGTCGCGGGAAGGGTGACGACATCCACTTCGGCCCCTGGTACTGCTACCTCGACGGTCGAAAGCCCGACTACCCGCGAGCCATCCTGGACGCCCAATACGCGGAGGTTCTCCGTCGGATGGATCTCGTTCGCAACGACCACGCCGATCCCGAGACGTACGACGTGCACCACTGGCAGAATCACAACCCGGTTCACACCGAAGGGCTTCTCCAACTCGCGCACGGCGGGCCGCAGATCGTCTATCACGGCGGGCTGCTCCACGTCGCGCTTCGGTACTTCGACGCCGATCTCCGGCGGCCCGGACTGCCCGCGGACGTCTCCGCACTCGTCACCTCGCTCGACGCCGGGAGCGTCGACTTCACGCTCGTGAACACGAGCCCCGTGAACCGGCACTCGCTCGTCGTGCAGGCGGGGGCGTTCGGCGAGCACGCCTTCACGGCCGTGGACGGTCGCGACATTGGCGCGGAGCCGCACATCGGCGTGGATCTCCCCCCGGGACGGAGCATCAGCGTCCACGCCGGGATGAAGCGGTACTGCGCGAGCCCGTCGTACCG
>CAZICD010000048.1:4264-32422 GCA_964537725.1 uncultured Spirochaetaceae bacterium
GGCGGGAACGAGGCCGGCATCCGGTCGCTCGCGCCGCTCGTCGTGGGCCGCGATCCGGCGGGCGTGCGCGGCATCTGGAAGTCGATGGTCGACCAGGTCTTCAAGGGCGGCAACCGCGGCGCCATCACCGGCGCGATCTCCGCGATCGACGTCGCGCTCTGGGACCTCAAGGCGAAGGCCGCCGAGCAGCCGCTGTGGAAGTTCCTGGGAGCGTCCGAGCCCCGGGCGCGCGCGTACGCGTCGGACATAGGCTACTGTCTCTCCGACGACGAGCTGCGCGCGTTCTACGCGTCGATGGCCGCGCGCGGGGTGACCGCCGGGAAGCTCAAGGGCGGGCTCGACCCGGAACGCGATCTACGCCGATTGCGCATCATGTACGAGGAGCTCGCGAAGGCGGTGCCGGGAGGCGGTGGCGGTACGCCGGACAAGCCGACGGCCGCCCCCATCGAGCCGCTGCTCTGCCTCGACTCGAACGAGTACTGGAACGCGAAGCAGGCGATCTCGTACATCCGCACGCTCGAGCGCGAGCTCCCGCTCTTCTGGGTGGAGGAGCCGGCCGACCGCTGGGACTACGACGGGCTCTCGCGCGTCTCGCGAGCGGTGGAGGCGCAGGTCGCCACCGGCGAGAACCTGAACGACCCGAAGGAGGTCGTTCCGCTTCTGACCCACGGCGCCGCCGACGTGCTCCAGCCGAACTTCGGGCACAGCGGCATCACCGGGATGCTCATGATCGCCGACCTCGCGTACGGGTTCAACGTGCCGGTCGCGGTGATGAACTCGCCGGGCAACTACCTCGCGCACGTCGCGGCGGCGCTTCCCAATCACCTGATGATCGAGTGCGTCGACGCCGGCCGCGACAACTGGTTCTCCGTCGACTCGCGGATCGAGGACGGGGACGTGGTCCTGGGCGACCGTCCCGGGCTCGGGTGGGAGCTCGATCTCGCGAAGCTGGACGAGCTCGCCGAGCCGCCCGAGCATCACGACGCGTTCAACTTCGGCCGCCGGCGGGGTGCTGGTATCCGCATCCACGGCGAGCACGCATAACCGGAGGCACAGATGTCAGACATTACCTTTCCCGCAACCGACGACCTCTGCTCGCGGCTCGCCTTCGGCACCGGTCGACTGGGTCGTGGCGACCTCGCGAACGTGGAGGCGACGATCCGCGCCGCGTACGAGGAGGGCATCCGCCACTTCGACTCATCGGTGGGCTACGACAACGCCGTCCCGCACGCCGCGCTCGCCCGACTCCTCCGCGACGTGCCGGAGGACGACGTTTTCATCTCCACGAAGATCGGGCACTTCCGGCCAACCTTCCCCGGCTTTCGCGAGCTCTACCGGAACGCCGACGTGCTCTGGGGCATGGTGCACGAGTGCCACCGCATGCTCCTCGGGCGCATCGATCTCCTCCAGATCCACGAGGCGGACACCCGCTTCTGGTGGGATCCCGACGCCCGGGAGGAGAAGCCCACCTTCATGGCGCCCGACGCCGACTACGACTTCGCGAACGCCGCGGTGACCCGCGTGATCGCGCGGGCGAAGGCCGAAGGCGTCTGCCGCTACGTCGGGGCAACGGGCAATTCGGCGCGCGAGCTCGCGCATGCGGTTGAGCACCTGGACGTGGACACCGTCATGTGCGCGTACAACCTGGACCCTGTCCTTCGTGGTGCCACCACGCACGTCGCTCCGGTCGCCCGGAAGCGCGGTCTGCTCTTCATGGCCGCCGGCGTGCTCCAGGGCGGCGCGTACCGCGAGCCGCTGGACCCGCCCGCACGTCTCACGCGCGTGCCCGAGGCGAGCGAGCGGTTCGCCCGGTTCCACCGGATCCAGCAGGACGCCGGTCTGTCGGCGGTGGAGCTCCTGCTCCGCTGGGCGCTCTCGGTGGAAGAGGTGGACCGATGGGTGCTCGGCGCGTCGCGCCCCGAGCAGGTGAAGCAGACGATGGGCATCCTCCGCAAGGGGCCGCTCCCCGCCGATCTGCTGGAGGCGCTCGACGACCTGGCGCTGCCTGAGGCGAGCAACCTGCCGTGAGGCGGGCGGCCGGGGCCCGCGCCGGCTCGACACGTCTCCAGCCACCCGCCTCACGCGTCCTTCGCGTCGCCCGGCGTGGTCCCGGCTTCCCCCGCCATCTCCACGCCGCGACGCAGCGCCTCTACCCGTGAGTCCACGCTCGCCACGCCGCGTTCGAGCGCGCCCAGCCGCTCGAGCCGCCGCCGCACGTCGTCGGAGGCGCCGCAGACGATGACGTGGCGGTCGGCCTCGAGCGCGTCGCGGATCACGTTTTCGAGCGCGAGCGCGACGGTGGTGCCGAGCATGGAGACCTCCGCGAGGTCGACGATCACCACGCGCGCGTACGAGTGAATCGCCGCGTTCTCCCTCGCTACCGCCTGCGCGACGCCGAAGATCATGGGGCCGCTCAGGTGGAAGAGCACGACGCGACCGCCTGCCTCGTCGAGGAGAGCACGCTCCTCGTCGCTGACCACGACCGGGTCGCCGCTCGGGTCGATGGTCCGCACGCGCGTGGAGGGCAGGTTGGAGAGCCGCTCGATCGTCATGATGTTCGCGAGGAACACCCCCGCCGCCACCGCGACGATGAGGTCAACGAAGACGGTCAGCAGGAGCACGCCGTACATGATGACCGTCGCGCTCCGCGAGATGTGGTGGGCGCGGCCCAGGAAGCTCCAGTCGAGGATGTCAAACCCCACCTTGATCGTTATCGCGGCGAGAATAGCCATGGGCACCGACTCGAGCAAGGGCGCGACGACCAGGACGACCGCGAGGAGCACGAGCGCGCGGACGACCGCGGCGAAGGGGCTGCGCGAGCCGGTCTGGATGTTGACGACCGTGCCCATGGTCGCGCCGGCGCCGGGGAGTCCGCCGGCGAGGCCGGAGACGAGGTTCCCGATCCCCTGGCCGACGAGCTCGCGGTTCGAGTCGTGCTGGTCGCGCGTGAGGCTGTCGGCGATCATCGCGGTCAAGAGCGAGTCGATGCACCCGAGCACCCCCAGGACGACCCCGTCGACGGCGATCTGGGTCGCCTGCGCGGCGGTGAAGGTGGGCAGCACGAGCCGGGGCAGGCCCATGGGAATCCGGCCGATCGTGCGAACGCCGCCGCCGAAGACGAGCGCCGCGGCGGCGGTACCGATAACGAGCACGAGCAGCTGCGGTGGGACGAATCGCCGCAGACGCGACGGTACAGCGAACAGCAGCACGAGTCCCGCGCCGCCGAGCACCACCTCGCGCCACTCGGCGGTCGCGACGATCCGGGGCAACGTACGCACGAGAGCGAGCGGTCCGCCGGCCGGTGCTGCCTGTCCGAGGAGCGGGGCGATCTGCGTGAAGATCAGGAGGATTCCGATTCCGGACATGAATCCGGAGATGACGCTGTACGGCATGAGCGTGATGTATCGGCCCAGCTTCAGGACGCCGAAGAGGATCTGCACGATGCCGGCGACCATGACGACGGTGAACGCCATCGCGAGCCCCTGGTCGGGGTTCGCCGCGACGAGCCGCGTGATCACCGCGGTCATGATGACGGTCATGGGGCCGGTCGGCTCGGAGATGAGCGTGGAGGTCCCGCCGAAGACCGCGGCGAGCAACCCCACGATGATCGCGCCGTAGAGGCCGGCCTGCGGCCCGGCGCCCGAGGCGACGCCGAAGGCGAGCGCCATGGGAAGCGAGACGACCGCGGTCGTCAGCCCTCCTGCGATTTCGGCGCCCAGGTTCCGCGGTTTCAGTCTGTCGATGTACCGCCCCGCTCGCATCACGACGACTCTATCCGCCGGGCGCCGGCGTGTGAAGCGGGTGCGTACCGGCCTGTCGTAACGCCGCACATCCCTCTATACTGTCCGCGGATCGATTCGTGAAGCAGCACACCTTTCGCGCCGCGGTCTGGCTCCTGGGAGCCGGGTCGGTGGTCGCGCTCATCGTCATCCTGGGCACCTCCTTCTCCGATTCGGCGGGCGGACCGCGGACCGTCGGCGCGCCGCTGCCGCTGCTGCCGGAACCCCTGTTCGTTGCCTTGCTCGTCGTGCTCGGTGTGGCGACGGCGGCGATCGCGGTCCGATTCCTGGTCACGCTCGCGCGCGACCCCGGTGGCCGGGCGAAGAAGCGATCGTCCGACGCGCTCGTCCTGCTCCTGTCCGTCCTGGGTGCGATCGCGGTCGTCTTCCTCGTCTCCGGACTCGTGCTCTCGCTCATGGAGATCCCCGAAGAGCCGGAGCGCGTCTCCTTCGAACCGGGTGAAGGGGAGGGCGAACCGGAGGAGCTCGACGGCGAGCAGCAGACGATCGATCCCCAGCCCACGCCGCAGGAGGTGGAGCAGCGCGAGCGCACGGGAACGCTCATCGCGATCGCGGCGGTGGTCGCGGCGGTGCTCGCGGTCGCGGGAGCGCTGCTCGTCTGGCGACGCTATGCGGGGCGGCCGGAGGCGGACGAACGCGAGGAGCTCGAGAGGCTGTCGAGCGAGCTGCGGCGCGCGAGCGGGCGCGGGCTGGACCGCATGCTCGCCGAGCCGGACCATCGCCGTGCCGTCATCGCCGCCTACGCGCTCGTCGAGCAGACCCTCGAGCGCAACGGGTACCCGCACGCCCGCGGCGAGACGCCGGTCGAGTTCATGCGCGCCACCCTTGCACGCCTGGCCGACCGTTCGCGCCGAACCGGCGCGCCGGGGGCCTCTGCCGCCTACGAGCGCTCGCGCGAGTCGCTTCTCGCGCTGACACGACTCTACGAGGTGGCGAAGTTCAGCGAGCACCCCGTGAGCGAGCGCGAACGGGCGCGGGCGGTCGAATCGCTCGAGCGTATCGGTGAGGCCGTCGCGTCGTATTCGGTCCGCGGCGGAGACGACGCGGGGGGCGAGGCGTGAGCGGCGGGGGTGTCGTCCGCCGCGTGCGCCGGTTCGTGGCTGTCGGCGTTGCGATCGCGGCGGTCTCGGCTCTCGTCTGGCTCGCGATCGACGACGGGTCCGGCGGCGAGCGCGCCTCCTACCTCCAGACGGTCACCGTCGTGGCGCTCCTCGCGCTGACCGGCTGGGCGCTGCTCGCCGTGCGTTCGGCGATCCGCCGCCAGGAGCCGGCGGAGATCGAGGTGTTGCCGCCTCAGCCGGGCGACACCGAGCCGTCGGCGCGCTCGAGCCCGGCGCCGTCAGGAGCCCGCGCGCTTTCCGACCGCGAGCTCCTCGCGTTCGCACCGGGCGAGCTCGACCGGCTGCGCAAGCGCGTGGCGGCGGGCATCACCTCGCGCGAAGCGTACGACGAGCGACTCGCGCCGCTCTTCCGCGAGCTCGCCGGCGCGCGCGCCGACCACGCAGGCCGGCGAATCGACGTCGAGGCGATTGTCGACATCGGCCCGCATCTGCCCGGCGACGACCCCGCCACACGCCTGTTGATGCGATTCGCCGCGTACCGCAGAAAGACGCTGGCCCGCGCGGTCGGCGCCGTTATCACGAGGATCGAGGAGATCGACTAATATGGATATCACGAACGTCTACACCCGCTGCCGGGGCATCGTCGCCCAGCTCGAGCGCGCGGTTATCGGAAAGCGACCGGTGCTCGAGAAGATTCTCATGGCGATCATCGCGGGCGGCCACGTCCTCATCGAGGACGTGCCCGGGCTCGCGAAGACGCTCATCGCCCGATCGCTCGCCGACGTCGTCCGGCTCGAGTTCTCGCGCATCCAGTTCACGCCGGACCTCCTGCCGGGCGACATCACCGGAGTGACGATCTTCGACCAGTCGAACTCGCGCTTCGAGTTCCGCGAGGGCCCGCTGTTCGCGAACCTCGTCCTCGCCGATGAGATCAACCGCGCCTCGCCCAAGACGCAGTCGGCGCTGCTCGAAGCGATGCAGGAGCAGCACGTTACGATTGGACGCGAGCAGCACGCGCTCGCATCGCCGTTCATCGTGATCGCCACGCAGAATCCCATCGAGCTCGAGGGCACCTATCCGCTCCCGGAGGCGCAGCTCGACCGCTTCATGGTCCGCGTAGAGGTGGGGTATCCCGACGACGAGGCCGAGCTCGGGATGCTGATCCGGCGACGTGACCGCAGGGAGGACGAGGTCCACATGGAACCGGTCGTCTCCGCCGATGAGCTGATGGCCATGCGAGATGCGCTCGAAGGCGTCCATCTCGAGGAGAACGTGGGGCGCTACATCACTGCGATCGTGCGCGCGACGCGCGACGACAGCCGCGTGTCGGTAGGAGCATCGCCGCGGGGGACGCTCGCGTTGTTCAAGCTCGCGCGCGCGGCCGCGGTGCTCGACGAGCGCGACTTCGTCACGCCCGAGGACGTGAAGGCGGTCGCGGTCGAGGCGCTCGCGCACCGGATCATCCTGCGCCCCGAGATGTGGGCGCGCCGCGTGCGAGAGCAGGAGGTTCTTGCCGATGTCCTGCGCACCGTGCCGGTGCCCGCGCCGGTCGAGACGACATGACGATCAGGTTCACCTCCAAGTACAACGCCTACCTCGTCATCTGGGTCCTCTGCGTCGGCCTGGCCGCCGCGACGCGCACGTTCGAGCCTCTGCTCGTCTCCGCGCCCATTCTCATCGCCTTGCTCGCCGGGCTCGTCCCGCGACCGGCGCCGCGCGTGACCGTCGAGCGCGACGAGGGGACGATGCACGTCTTCGAGGGCGCGCCGATCTCCGCAGGCTTCTCGCTCACGGCTTCCGGTGATCTCGCGCTCGTGGAGGCGGTCTACGTGCTTCCGCCCGACGCGGATCTCGTCGAGGGAACGAACACCGTCCTCACCTGCGTGCCGAACGGCGGCAGCCGCTCGTTCGCGTTCACCTTCCGCCTGCCTTCCCGACGGTTCGCCGGCGCGGGAGACCTGGTCGTGCGAATCGCCGATCCGACCGGTTTCGCTCGCTGGGAGGAGCGCGTTCCCTCCCGCCATCGCCGCACGGTCTTCCCGGCGCCCGAGAGCGTCGCCGGCGGGCTGCGTCCCGAGAACACCCGTGTGTTCGCCGGGGCGTATCCGTCGCGCATCACCGGTGAGGGGCTCGAGTTTGCCGACATCCGCTCCTTCGAGCCCGGCGACAAGGTCTCGCGGATCAACTGGGGCGCGCTCGCGCGAACCGGCGAGCTGTACGTCAACGACTTCGTCACCGAACGGAATACCGATGTCGTCCTGCTGCTCGACGTCTTCGCAGACGCCGGCGTTCCCGGTTCCGGTCTGCTCGACTTCGAGACCCGGGCCGCCGCGACGCTCGCCGAACACTACCTCCGCGAGAAGAACCGCGTCGGGCTCGTCGAGTTCGGGCACCACCTGCGCTACCTCCTGCCCGCCGCGGGGTTGCGGGCGTGGTATCGGATGCTCGCCATGCTCGCCGATACCCGCGCAGCCACGAGCTATATAACACACGAGGTGAGCCAGATCCCGCCTCGTGTTCTGCCCCCGCAGGCGCTCGTCATCGCGCTGACCGGCCTGGTGAACGACCGCTTCGCGCACGCGCTCGGGAACCTCAGCGCGCGCGGCTTCGACGTGGCCGTCATCCGGATCTCTCCCGAGGCGCTGCTCGCGCGCGAGCGGGCCGCCGGGGACACGGTGCTCGCGCTCGCGACGCGCCTGTGGCGGATGCGCGAGCAGTCGCGCGCGGGCTCGCTGGTGGACGCGGGGCTGCCGGTCGTCACCTGGAACGTTCACGAACCGGTAGCCGGGGCACTCAGGGATCTCGACGCGCTGCGACGCCGGCGGGGCGGAGCACGATGATCTACGCGATCTTCCTGGCCCTGCCGCTTGCCAACGGCGCGTTCACGCTCTCCGGCGGCCTTTCGACCGAGCTCGTGCTCGCGATCGCGGTGGCGTGGCTGCTCGCGGTCGGTGGTCTGCTCGTCAGACGCTTCGTGCCCGTCGTCGTCTCCGCGGTGATCCTGATCCTCGCCTTTCTCGCGCAGGTCTTCTCGCCGGCGTCTCCCCCGCTCTTCTGGCCGGCGATGGGCTTCGGGATCGGCATCTTCGCGATGCTCGAGCTCGGGCACGACTGCACCGCTCTCTCGCACGGCAGGCTCACGGTTCGCGCCTACGCCCTGCGCGCGCGCTACCTCGCGATCGTCGCCGGCGTCGACCTCTTCGTCGTCTTCGTCGTCGCGACGCTCGCCTACAACCTCGCGGTCCGCTACCCGGGCTTCTCGTTCGAGGCTGCGCTGCTTCCCGCGCTCGTGGTGGTGATCGCAGGGGTCGGCGTCATGATCGTCCTGCGTCTGCGGCGAAGCGAGCGGCACGTCGACCCCCGGTGACCACCGCGACGATCGGTGCTACTCTCGTGCGAATGAAGCTCAGGTTCATCGGCTGCGGCGTGTTCCGCCCGGAGGTGCAGGCGCTCATAGACGAGAGCGAGCACGAGATCGACGCGCGGTTCCTGCCGCAGGGGCTGCACGCGAAGCCGGACACCCTCCGCGAGGAGTTGCAGGCGGCGATCGACGAGACATCTCCTGCCGACGGCTACCACGCGATCGTCGTCGGCTACGGGCTCTGCAGCCGGGGCACCGCCGGCATCCTCGCGCGCAACCTGCCGGTCATCATCCCGCGCATCCACGACTGCATCGCCGCCTTCCTGGGCAGCCACAAGCGCTACGCCCACGAGTTCCGGCGTCATCCCGGGACCTACTGGTTCACCCGCGGCTTCATCGCCACCGGCGGCCAGCCGGGGGTAACCGGCAAGTACCGCGGCATCCTCTCCAAGTACGAGAACACCTACGAGGAGTACGTGAAGCGCTACGGCGAAGAGACCGCGCGCTACCTCGTCGAGGAGTGGGCGCAGGGCTGGATCGACAACTATACCCGTGCGGCGTTCGTACCGTGGGACTACCCGCAGGTAGACGAAGACCGCGAGTTCACGAAGCGGTGCGCCGCCAACCTCGGGTGGGAGTACGAGGAGATCCCTGCCGATCTGACGATGATGCGCGATCTGCTCGCCGGCCGATGGCATCCGGAGACGTTCCTGGAGGTGCTCCCGGGCCGTCGCGTGGTCGCGGTGCACGACGCGAGGATCATCGACGCGCTCGCGCCCGAGGAGGAGGCGCTGCTCGCCGCCGCCAGTACGCGGGAGGAGACGCGGCTCCTCGTGGGCGACGCGTCCGGCGTGAGCGAGGCGGCGGGCGGGGTCGGCGGCGCGGCGCTCCTCTCCGGGCTCGGCATCGGCATCGACGCGGGAGGCACCTACACCGACGTCGCGCTCTACGACTTCACGACCTCCACGGTCCTCGCGTCCGCGAAGGCGCCCACCACACCGGCCGACCCCTCGGTAGGCGCCGGCGAGGCACTCGCGAAGCTGCCCGCAGACCGCTTCGGCGAGGTGAAGCTCGTGTCTCTCGCGACGACCTTCGCCACGAACGCGATCGTTGAGGGGCGCGGCGGGACGGTCGGGCTGTTGCTCCTCGGGTACGACGAGTGGAGCTTCGCGCGCGTGGAGCACCGTCCGGTGCGGCGGGCGGCCGGGTCGCACAGCATCGACGGGACGCTCAACGAGCCGCTCGACGAGTCCTCGGTTCGCGAGGCGGTCCGCGCGTTCATCGAGGCGGACGCGGTCGAGGCGATCGCGATCGTCGAGTGGACCGGCTGCCGGAACCCCGAGTTCGAGACGCGCGCGAAGGAGATCGCGCTCGAACTGTTCGACGGACCGGTCCAGTGCGCGCACGAGCTCACGAGCGAGCTCGACTGCATCCGGCGGGCCACGACGGTCGCGGTCAACTGCCGAATCGCTCCGGTCATCGTCGATCTCGTCCGCGACGTGGAAGCAGTGATGGAAGCGCAGGGCATCGCCGCGCCGCTTTCGGTCGTGCGAGCCGACGGGTCGGTCATCTCCGGCGAGGAGGCGTGCCGACGCCCGGTGGAGATGGTGCTCTCGGGTCCCGCGGCGAGTATCTGCGGAGCGCACGCGCTCACCGGAACCGCCGACGCAATCGTCGTCGACATGGGCGGCACCACCTCCGACGTCGCGCGCCTCGCCGGAGGCCGACCGATGCACAACGGCAGCGGAGCCGACGTGGGAGGGCACCGAACGACGGTGCGTGCACCGGCGCTTCACACGACCGGGCTCGGCGGCGACAGCCGCATCGGGGTCGACCGCCGGGGACGCATCATCGTTGGTCCGCGCCGCGTCCTCCCGCTCTGTCGCCTCGCCGAGAACGAGGCGTCGCTTCCCGAGATGCTGCGCGAGCTCCACGAGACCGACCTCGCCGAGCTCGCGCTCCTGCCGGCCGCCGAAGTCTACGTTCTCCAGCGCGAACCGACACCAGGGCTGCGGCTCACCGAGCGTGAGCGCGCAATCGTCGGGATCCTCCGCAACGGGCCGGCGAGCATCCTCGGGCTCTCCCGCGGCCTCGACTACCCGTACCTCACGTGTATCGACACAAGCCGCCTTGAGGAGTTCGGGATCGTGATTCGCGCGGGGTTCACCCCCACCGACCTCGTGCACGTGGAAGGACGGTGGGATCGCTGGAGGGCCGATGTCTCGCGGCTCGCGCTCGGCTACCTCGCAGCGCGCGCCGGCGTTTCGGACGACGAGTTCGCCTCGCGCGTGCGGAACGAGATCGAGCGGTTGCTCGCCCGCGTGATCACGGCGACCGGCATGGGGCTCGACGACCCCCACGAGCTCGAGGCGAATCCCCTGTCCGCGCGTCTGTTCGACAGCGCCCTCACCGGGGACGCCGACGGCGTGGTGCACAGCGCATTCTCGCTCGCCGTGCCGGTGATCGGCATCGGGGCCCCGGCGCATCTGTTCGTGCCCGAGGCGGCCGAGGCGCTCGGTACCCGGTCGACCATCCCGGAGCGGGCGGGCGTGGCCGGCGCGGTCGGCGCGATCACCGGCACCGTCATGGAGTCGGTGAGCGTCCTCATCCGACCGGGCCCCGAGGGGTTCACGGTCCACGCCCCCGACGGAGCGCGGTCGTTCGCGCTGATGGACGCCGCGCGCGCGTTCGCGAGCGACCGGGCGGTCGACCTGGTCCGCACGAAGGCGCTCGGCGCGGGTGCCGACCGGTTCTTCATCCGCCTGCAAGTGGAAGATCGCAAGGCGCCGTCGGCCGACGGCGGCGTCATCTACATTGACACGCGGATTCGCGCCGAGGCCGCCGGAGCGCCCCGGGTGCGGTAACGCCCTTTCCATCCGGCCCGGTTACGGTTATAATGGAGTCATTGGAGCTAATACTTGATCTGGCGCACAACGTTTCGCTCCTCCTCGCGCTGACCGTCGCCTTCGACGCGATATCGGGCTGGAGCACCGCCAGCCGCTGGCCGCAGCGACTGCTTTCCACGGCGCTCTTCGCCGCCGTCGCGCTCGTCGGGATGATGACCCCGCTCCGCGCGGCGTCCGGGGTGATCTACGACGGACGGTCGATCGTCCTCTTCGTCGCCGGCTACCTGGGCGGCGGGTTCGCAGGCGGCATCGCCGCGCTCGTCGCCGCCGCCTACCGGATCTGGCTGGGCGGCGCGGGAACGGTTGCCGGGCTCCTCGTGATCGTCGAGGCGACCGCGATCGGGGTCGTCGCCTTCCACCTGCGTCGCGGTTCGAGGCGCTGGGAGAGCACGGCGCGAATCTGGGTCCTCGCGTTCGGCGTGCACGTGCTCATGCTCGTCTCGCAGCTCGCGATCCCGTGGAGCGTCGTGTCGCAGATCCTCCCGGCGATCACCGCCCCGGTCTTGCTGCTCTACCCGGCTGCGACGGTGATCATCCTGCGCATCGTCCTCGACCGTGAGGGGCAGCGGCGAACGCGCCGGCGCCTGGCGGAGAGCGAGGAGCGCTACCGAAGTCTCTTCGAGAACACCTACGCGCCCATGCTCATTCTCGACCCGGACGACGGTTCGATCGTCGACGCAAACGAGGTCGCCGCCGCGTTCTACGGCTGGAGCGTCGACGAGCTGCGCGCCATGTCGGTTACGCAGATCAACACGATGCGCGCCGACGAGGTGCTTCGGCAGCTGGCCGCCGCCCGGCGCGCCGATCGCAACTACTTCGAGCTGAACCATCAGCTGCGCGACGGCTCGATTCGAGACGTAGCCATCTACAGCGGCAGCGTGACGATCGACGGCCGGGATCGGCTCTATTCGATCATCCGCGACATCACCGACGAGAACGCGATGCAGCGCGAGCTTCGGATCCTCAGCCACGCAGTGGAGCACGCCGCGGTCGCGATCTACCGGGTCGACGACGCCGACGGGCGGATCAGGTACGTGAACCGCAAGGCGTGCGAGGACCTCGGCTACACCCGCGAGGAGCTCCTGGGGATGACCGTCTTCGACGTGGACGCGCAGACCGACCGGGCGCATTGGACGGAGCACATCACCCGCCTGCACCGCAGCGGCAGCGACGTGCTCGAGTCGATGCATCGCCGGCGCGACGGATCGCTCTTCCCGGTCATCGTCACCGTTACCTCGTTCGATCTCGGTCGCGAGCGTCACACGGTTTCGTTCGTCACCGACATCTCGCAGCGCCGTGCCGCGGAGGTCGAGCTCGAGCGCTCGCTCGCCGAGAAGGAGGCGCTGCTTCGCGAGGTCCACCATCGGGTGAAGAACAACCTCGCGATCATGAGCGGGCTCGTGAACCTGGAGCTGCACGACGCGTCGCTGAGCCCGGAGGAGGCTCGGTCGCTCCAGAAGGTCGGCGACCGCATCATCGTGATGGGTCTCCTCCACAACATCCTCTACCACGTGGAGGACGTGTCTCGCCTGGACGCCGCGGCGCTGATCCGCCAGATCGCCTCGCATCTGTCGGGTCGCTACGGCAGCGACCGCGACGTGCGGACGAACACGAGCCTCGCACCGGTGACGCTCGACGTGGACCACGCGCTTCCGCTCGCGCTCATCGCGAGCGAGGCGATCACGAACGCCCACGAGCACGCCTTCCCGGATCGCGACGGGGGAGCGATTACGATCGAGCTCGCCGATTCCGGCCAGCCGCACGTTCGGCTTCGCATAGCCGACAACGGCGTCGGCATGGACCCGGAGCACGAGGCGCACGCCGCCGGAGCGCTCGGGATGAACCTCATGCACATGCTCGCTCGCCAGATCGACGCGACGCTCGAGATCCGGAGCGCGCGCGGTACCGAGGTCGTCCTGGTATTCCCGGTCACCGCCGAAGGGACGGCCGCCGAGGCGAGTAACGCGTAGCGCCGTCGCGCCGGCTGCAGAAATTACTTGTAGCTGCAATCGGTATGCAGTACCTTTCGGCTCATGAAGACGAGTACCGTCAGGAATCGCCGGTCGGGCGCGGCGCCGCCGACTGCGGCGCTGATGGCTGCGGCCCTCCTCGTGGCCGCGGTCGCTCCGCTGTCGGCCGCGCCCCAGGCCGAGCTGTGGCCCCGTTGGGAGGCGCACGACCCGTCTTCGACGCAGACGGTGGACCACGGCGAGTGGGGCGCGTTTCTCGACACCTGGCTGATCGCCGATCACCCTTCGGGTGTGAACCGGGTCCCCTACGGTGACGTGGGCGAGGACGACCGGCGGGCGTTGCAGCGCTACCTCGATCGGCTCCAGGACGTCGAGGTTTCCGGCCTCAACCGCGACGAGCAGCTCGCCTACTGGATCAACCTCTACAACGCGGCAACGGTCGACCTCATCCTGGACAACTACCCCGTGGACTCCATCCGGGATCTCGGCGAAGGCGTTTTCAGCTCCGGACCGTGGGACGACGAGCTGCTGGTCGTCGAGGGCGTGGATCTCACCTTGAACGACGTCGAGCACCGCATCATCCGCCCCATCTGGCAGGACGAGCGTATCCACTACGTCGTGAACTGCGCGAGCATCGGCTGTCCGAATCTCCAGCCGGTGCCGCTGACCGGGGCGAACTGGGACCGCGTCTTCGACGACGCGGCGGTCCAGTACGTTACCCACCCCCGCGGCATGCGATTCGACGGCGGCCGCCTCGTGCTCTCGTCCATCTACGACTGGTACGTCGCCGACTTCAACGGCGACCTCTCCGGCGTGAAGGCGCACATGACCGACTATCTCGATGACGATACAGCCGGGCGTCTGCTCGACCACGACGGCCGGGTGCGCTACGAGTACGACTGGAGCCTGAACGAGCCGTGATCCCGGCGCCGGCCCGGCGCGCGACCGACGGCCACCACGCCTGCGCCGAGGACCGCGATGCCGACCACTCGCCACACCCCGAGCGTCGCACCTTCCACGATCGCCGTCGTCAGCAGGAGCGGGACGGCTACATACGCGACGTCGTAGATCGAGCCCATCATGGACGCCCGGCAGTTGCGAAGGTACGACCACTGGATCATCCCGAACGCGCCCGCGGCTCCCAGGAAGCTCGCGCCGAACAACCACCACGTGGACGCCGTCTGGGGCAGAAACGTGTTCTCCACCGCGCCGGCCTGCGCCACGCCCTTGACGACCGCCTCGAGCGCCGCGAGCCCGCCGGCGAAGATGCCGAAGAAGAGCTCCTGCAGGCCGATGCTTCGGCTGCGCACGAGGATCGATACGAGCGGCGCGAGCACGAGCCAACCCACGGCGACGCTGATGAGGAGCGCGCGGTCGGCGCCGTAGAGCGACGGCTTGCCGCCGGTCATGTTCCCGGCTCCGACCAGCAGCGTCCCCACCACGATCACGAGTATCCCCGCGTACTGCGACCGATGCAGCCGTTCGGCGAGCATCGTCCGCGAGAAGAGGAGCAGCGGAAGCAGCCCGAGGCCGTACATCGACGTGTAGTAGACCGTGGGCGCGAATCGATTCGCCAGAATCACCCACAACGGATTCGTGAAGTTCATCAGCACCCCGACGACGTAGATCGCCTTCGCGCGGCGACGGTCGCCTCCCTCCGCGCGAAGCCTGCCGATGCCGAGCCGCATCATTCCCTTGGAGAGATGAATCGTCGACGTGCCCAGCACGCCAATCGTCATCGCGATCGCTGCGGCCGCGACGTCGCTCATGGGGCGCCCACCGACGGTGCCTCGTCGCGCCACGCCTCGGGAAGGAATCGGCGCAACGCCTCCGGGTTCTCCGCCTCGTAGTTGTCTATGAACCGGTGCCGCGTCTTCGGTGTGAGATCGTGAGTGGGAACCCAGAGCGCGGTCTCGAGCGCCCCGCCGAAGTCCCCGTCGCGAGCCGTGTCGAAGACGGCCATCGCGTCGGTCGCCCTGAGGTACGAGAGGAGGATGGGCGGTGGCGCGAGCCCGTGCGCGTCGAGCTCCGCGAGCAGCCGTTCTCGCGCCTCGGGTGCGGCGAGCCCGCGGTAGAGCCGTTGCCGTGCGTCGTCGACGGCTCGCGACCTGTACGCGGCAGCCGGGCGTGCCGTGATGAGCGCATCCGGTCCGCCGTGGTGCTCGTAGAGGTAGGCGAGCAGCGTGTCCACCGCCGGTGCCGGCCAGTCGGAGTAGATGGAGACGTTGCCGAAGAAGTAACGAAGCTGTGGGTACTCGGCGACGAGCGCGCCCAGTCCCGCCCACACGACGAAGAGACCCACGATCGCGCGCTTCGCCTCGCGGTTCACGACCGACCTCCCGAGCTCGACCGACCAGGGCAGGTAGTCGGCGGTGAACCCGTTCGAGAACTCGAACAGCCCGGCGGTGCGCAGGCGCGAGAGGTCGCCGGCCTCGAGCGCATCGGCACCAAAGGTGAATCGGTACATCGCGACGAGCTCGCGTTCCTCGGGATCCCAGGCGACCATCTGCTTGTAGCAGACGCTGCCGGTGTCGTGGTCGTCCAGGTCCCGCTCGGCGCCGCGTCCCGCGCCGACCGCGCGGTACTCGCGCTCGCGGATCCGGCCGATTTCCGCCATGACCGACGGCGACTCGCCGGCCGTCGTCACGTGGACCTCAAGCCCCTTGTAGCTGCGGATCAACGTTCGCGGTCGCAGCTCGGCGGCGAGCGCCGAAGCCGGTACGGGATCTGCGAGTGCTTGCATCGTCATATCGCGTGCCTCCTCATCGTGCGGCCCTCGCCAGGTCGCCTTCGACGAACCGACGGATCTTCTGCGCGATCGTCCGGTCCGTCCGGGGTCCGCGCGGAGGACCCGGATCCACGGGCGGGCCGATGCGTACGCGCACCGTCTGCCCGCGGCGGCGGAAGAGCTCGTCTACGAGCAGCAGCATCTCCAGGTTGGTTTCGATCCGCAGCGCGCGGCGTATCCGCCAGATCGCGTAGAAGCGGTCCGAGTTGCGACCCGAAAGGTGCACCGGCACGATCACCCGGCCGTGCCGACGCGCCTGCTTCACGAACGACTTGTCCCACTCGAACTCGCGCAGCTCGCCGCCGCGGAACCGCGCCGTCCGCCCGGCCGGAAAAACGAGGACCGGGGCGGGGGAGGCGTACATCGCCTCGTACGAGGCGGCGCGCGAGCGGTTCGAGCCGTACTTGTCGACGGCGGCGAGGAGTTCACCGACCGGCGGAAGCGCGAGCAGGAGGTCGTTCGCGGGCACGCGCATCGTCCCGTACCGCCGGCAGAGCAGGTGCATCATCGCGAGCCCGTCGACGCCCCCGGTGGGATGGTTGGCCGCGAAGACCGCCCGCCCGTCGCGCGGCAGCAGCTCCTCCCCCGAGCTCGTCACTCGCACGTCGAGGAAGCCGAGCGCACGATGGACGAACTCGCAGCCCGTGCAGCCATCGGTCGAGCCGACGAACTCCTGCAGCTCGCGCTGGTGGATCAACCGCTCGAG
Organism: uncultured Spirochaetaceae bacterium; assembly: GCA_964537725.1. Lineage (GTDB taxonomy): Bacteria > Spirochaetota > Spirochaetia > DSM-27196 > SLST01 > SLST01. The sequence goes on from CAZICD010000048.1 coordinate 20,857, forward strand.
CAGCCTCACCGCCGTGGGCGGCAGGCGCCGTGCGAGCCGCGGGTTCTTCGCGAGAAAGAGCGCCTGTACGTCGAGCGGGAGGGCGCCGGTGGAGCGCGGCGGCGCCGCTCCCGCCCCGGGTGCGTCGCGCATCGAGCCGAATATAGTTGTACATGCATCTAGGGTCGAGGAAAATCGGAGCGCACCCGCGAGGACGGGCCGGTCCCGCTCACCGCACCGCCACTACCAGTCCCCCTCGAACGTAGCCGGCGGGATGATCGGTGTAGAGCTGGCTGATGTAGCTGCCGTCTGCTGCGTAGCCGGTGACGAAGATCAGGTAGCTCGCTCCGGGCTCCACCGCCGCGTCGCCGGTGAGCTCGAGCGCGGCGCCCGGGACCCAGTCGCTGTAGAGCTGGGTGCGGCTGTTGCCCTCGGTGCGGTAGAAGCGCACGTGGTACCGGTTCGTCGCGCGGGTCTCTTTCCAGCGCAGCTCGGGGGTGGCGGCCGGGATCTCCAGCGCCTCGCCCTCGCGGCTGCTGCCGGGCGGCGGCTCGACCTCCACGACCTCCATGACCGGGACGGTCAGCTCGCGGTCCGGCTCGCCGAAGACCGTCTCGGAAGCGTAGTATCTGCGTCCCTGCGAGTCGCGCCCGTCGGCCTGGACGTAGTAGCTGCTCACCGGCATCTCGTCGCCGGTGAAGCGGCTCTCCGCCGCGGCGTAGGAGATCGGCTGCCACCCGGCGCCGCGGTTCAGCGTGTCGAGAATCGACGCCTCGAGCGACTCCACGCCCAGCTCGGCGAGCGGCGTACCCGCGTGCGCCAGCGTGCCCGTGATCGTTCCGCTCGGCCGGTCGGCCATTCGTCGGTCCATCTCGGTCGGGTCGAGATAGGTGCGCAGTATGCGCGGCAGGTTCGCGCTGTGGCCGTGCCACTTCGTCTCTCCGCCGGACACGACGAAGGCGTGCGGGATTCCCCCTTGGTTGTTCGCCGCCATGAACGCCGCCCAGGAGTCCTTTCCCCCGGTATCGCGGGCGACCGCGAACTGCATTCCGCTGCCCCGCTCCTCAATAAACGGGACGACCCGCGATCGGTCCTGGTCGGTGACCGCGACGAGGGTGAGGAGATCGGGGTAGAGCCGATGGAGCGCGTTCAGCTCCGGGATGGTCGCGAGGCAGGGAGAGCACCACGTCGCCCAGAACTCGACGATGTAGATGTGATCGTCGTCGCGTGGTGTCGAAACCGGCCGCTGGTACCACTCGCTCACCGCGAGACCCGGAACCGCGTCCACGATCGCCTCGATCTCCGCGTCGCCCGCGAGCGGCAGGCCGCCCACGCCCGTTTCGACTTCCGCCGGCTCCCGCGCTGTCTGCGAATCATCGTGCGATGATCCTGTGGTCGTCTCCACCGCCGGCTCGCCGGTCGCGCACCCGAACATCGCCGCGACGATAACGAGTACCACCGCCACTGTCGCCAGAGCCTGCCTTTTCATGCATCCCCCCGTCTCGCTGTGATATGATCAATCCTGTGGTCAAAGGTCGCATTTGCGCAAGGTCCGCAGCGGTCGTGTCGCTCATCTTTCTCGCCATGAGCGCGTGTGTGACCGGTGGAAACCGGGCCGGCGAGGCTAACCTCGCGGTCCCGGTGCGCGTCACCCTCGACTATTCGGCCGGGTGCGAGCCAACCGAGGGATTCCCACACCGTTTCCTCGTCGCCGGGGTCGATGGCGACGGGGTCGCCCGCGACCCGACCGCCATTGCCGATCCGAACGAGTCCTTCATCGCAGCCGTCGCTCCCGGCGCTACGCTCACGATCATCACCGCCGTCTGCCACGGCGACGACGGGACGTGTTGCACCGTCACCGTCGAGCGGGTCTTCGAGACCGGTCGCACACCACCGTCGGCGATCGTCGTCGTGGTTCCGGATCCGCGTGAGTCGAGGTGAGCGCACTACTCGGCGCGCACCGTATCTCCGCGGTGGGCCGCCCGGTACGCCGCCGGCGTGACGCCGACCTGTCTTCGAAAGAGCTGGAAGAAGTACTTCGTGTTGTGGATGCCGCACGCGATCGAGATCGACTCGACCGTATCGCGGGTTGTCACGAGCAGCCGCTGCGCGTGCTCGATGCGCTCGCGCGTGATGAACTCGTTTGCCGATACCCCCGCGTGCTTCTTGAATGACCGGCTGAAGTAGCTCCGCGAAATGCCGACCGCCTCGGCGATCGTGGGCACCGATAACTGCGGGTCGGCGAGGTTCTCGCGAACATAGCCGATTGCCTGCTCGATGCGCTCGCGGCCTTGGTCGCCCACGGCGTCGCCGGCTTCTCCCGTGGCGTCATTGAACAGATCATAGATATCGGTGAACCACCGCACGACGTCGTCGAAGGAGCCCCAGTCCTCGGCTCGTCGAGCCATGGCGGAGACGGAGAGACCCTCCTGGTCTCCCGTTACACCGCGCACCTCATCGACGCTCCGCATCAGGACGAGCGCGAGCTGCAGGAGTACCGATACCGTGCTCTCGTACGTACAGTCGCTCGATCGGGCGCAGAACTCGGATACGCCGTTCATGAAGCTCCGTCGATGCCCGAATCGCATGGCCTCGAGCAGGTCCTTCTCGAGCGCCGCCGGGTAGGCCGCCCGCCGGCCGTTGTTGGCCCGTACGAACTCCGGCGTGAAGAGGCGCGGCTCATCGTGAAACAGATCGTGGCGCCGCAGCGAGGTCAGCCGCTGGTGAGCCGTCTGCAGCTCTTCGGCCTCGACAGGCTTCTCCAGCAGCGCCGCTCCAAACGCGTCGCTGCCCCGGTTGAGCGCATCCATCAGTTGCGTACCCAGCTCGACGGGCGCCGGCTCGGATCGGTCTTGGGCGCGGAGGGGGACGAGCACGACCGACTCGCCCCTGGCGACGAAGACGACCGTTGCATCCTCGGGAGCGTTCTCGCGGACGGCCTGACGGACGTGTTCGTGCTCGTAGTCGTGGGCGCACCCGCTTCGAACGAAGACGAGCACGCACCAGTAGAGCGCCTGATCGGCCGTCAACGTCACCAGCGATTCCGGTACCGGCTCCCCGAGCAGGAGGGCGCGAAGACGTAGCTCGCCGAGCACCGATGAGCGCTCCACCGACTCGTCTTCGAGTCGTGCCGCCTTGCGGGCGACCTCGCCGAAGTGGGTCGACAGATACTCCATCTCGTTCAGCCGCGAGCGCACGCTCGCGTAGAAATGCTCCGGGTCGACGCGATCGAGCAGTTGTTGCACCGGGAGGTACGCGTATCGCGTGAGCCCCACCGACAGCGCCAAGCCGGCCGCGAGGACGAGAAGCGCGATGATCGCGATCCGGCGTTGCAGCGCGTACGCGGCTTGTCGGAGCTCGGTCAGGGGATAGAGGATCACCGCCGTGGCATCGGCAGCGCCGGTGCGCACGAACCCCACAAGCGCACGACCGTTCTCCGTGTCGACGGTCATCGTACCCAACGGTCCGCCGTCGGCCGTTCGACGCCTGATCACCGAAGCGACCTGCTCGTACCGGCGGGGGACGGTCACGCGCGGGTCATCGACGGTGAAGAACGTCTGCCTGTCCTCCGAGTCCGCCGTGTTCGCGACGTGCTCGAGAATCGACCGGAAGGGGATGTCGATCACAACCGCGTGAGGGTATCCGCGGGCCGATGGATCCTCCGAGTATACGAGCGTTATCACCTCCTGATCGGAGGAGCCGGCGGTGGCCGACTTCAGACGTCTGACGAGGTAGGTGCGTTCGTGGATGCTGCCGTCGGCGAGCAGGTTGACGGCCCGCTCGGGCGAGTCGGGCGCCTCCTCGCGCGGCGACGTGCCCACGAATCCGGTCTCGCGGTTGTAGAGCGCCGCCGAGTAGAGGAACGGATGCGCGGCGATGCGTTCTCTGAGATCCTCCTGCGCCGCGAGCCGGTCCAGCTCGTCGGCGTCGTCCCGGTAGAGCACGGCCTGCGTTACCGGCGACCGATAGAGAGCGAGCGCTACGTAGATCGCGCGCTCGAAGACGAATCGCACCTGGTGATCCACGCGGCGCAGCGAGGTGGACAGCGACCGCTCTATCTGGCTCTCGGAGAAGGCTCGAAACGAAGTGAAGACCAGCACCGAAAGGACAGCGACGAGAACGAGCGAGAGTACCAGGAAGAGGATGAGCTGTCGTCTGTAGAGGACGCGTTTGGTACTTCCCACGGCGGTTCCTCAGGCGAATCTATCCGAAGTAGGTCGATCTGAGAACCCGATTCTGCACCAAACGGCACGACCGTGGACCCCGATGCGCACAATAGTGCACAAAGCTGGCCAAAAACGAGGTTGCGCGGCGCGCCGGTTCGACCAATGCTGGCCTCAGCGTATGAAGAAGATCGTCAACGAGCTCCGCAAGAACGCACCACTCTACCTCATGGTGCTGCCGGGAGTCGTTCTGTTCATCCTGTTCAACTACCTCCCCATGGCCGGGATCCAGGTCGCGTTCCGCCACTTCAACTTTCGCGAAGGTCTGTTTCGCAGCGAGTGGGTGGGGTTGGAGAACTTCAAGTTCTTTCTCACATCGCCACGCGTCGTTCGCGTTGTGTGGAATACGCTCTTTCTTAACATCTCCTTCATCGTCGTCCACACGGCCCTCCAGATCACCGGCGCGCTTCTTCTGAGCGAGTTGCGGAGCAAGTGGTACAAGCGCCTCATGCAGTCGCTGACCTTCCTCCCGTATTTCGTCTCATGGATCATCGTGAGCGTTTTCGTGTACAACCTGCTGAACTACGACTACGGAGCCCTCAACCGCCTTCTGGTTACACTCGGCTTCGAGCGGGTTGCCTTCTACAGTCAACCGGAGCTGTGGCCGGTCATCCTCATCCTCGTGGACAGTTGGAAGTGGATCGGCTTCGGAATCATCATCTACCTCGCGACTCTCAGCGGTATCAGTCCTGAATACTATGAGGCTGCTACGATCGACGGCGCTTCCAGGCTCCAGCAAATACGCCACATAACGCTGCCGCTGCTGCTTCCGACCGTTTCCATCCTCTCGCTGCTGGCGCTCGGCAAGGTGCTCAACGCCGACTTTGGCATGTTCTACGGGATCATCGGCGACAACTCCGTGCTCTTTCCAACGACCGATGTGGTGGATACGTTCGTCTTCCGCGCGCTGCGCGTGCTCGGAGATATTGGTATGGCATCCGCCGTCGGCTTCCTCCAGTCGATCGTCGGCTTCTTCATGGTGCTCGGGTCCAATCTTGCCGTCCGCAGGCTCCACCCGGAAGGAGCTCTGTTCTGATGACCCGTGAACGCGTATCTGCAAGCAGGATCGTTGTCGGGCTCGTCGTTGCGGTCATGTCGCTGCTCTGTCTCCTGCCGTTCTGGCTGACCGTCTCCGGTTCGCTCACCGCCGAGTCGGAGATCATCAGCGAGGGCTTCTCGCTCTGGCCTCGCGAGTTCAGTACGCTCGCTTATGAGTACCTGTTCGCGAACTCACAGAGCATCGCCTCGGGGTATCGCGTGTCGATCTTCGTGACCGCCTTCGGTACGGCGTTCAGCCTCTTCGTTACCGCGCTGATGGCGTACCCGCTGTCCCGTCCGGACGTGAAGTACCGAAACGTGCTCACGTTCTTCGCGTTCTTCACGATGCTGTTCCACGGCGGCATGGTGCCGTGGTACATCGTCACGACGCAGATACTGGGCCTGCGCGACGTCATCTGGGCTCTCATCTTTCCCTACGCGATTCAGGCGTGGAACATGATTCTCCTGCGGAACTTCTTCCGGACTATCCCGACCGAGCTGATCGAGTCCGCGAAGATCGACGGGGCGCACGAGTTCGTGATTTTCGGCCGCATCGCGGCGCCGCTCTCGGTGCCCGGGCTCGCGACGATTGGCCTGTTCATCGCGCTCCTCTACTGGAACGACTGGTGGCTCGGACTGATGCTCATAAACGACGAGGAGCTCTATCCGCTCCAGCTCCTGCTGCGCCGCATCGTGTCCGCGGTCCAGTTCCTCCAGAGCGCACCGCCCGGTGCCGACACGAGCGGAATCACGCTTCCGAGCGAAGGCGTGAAGATGGCGACCGCGATCATCACGCTCGGGCCCATCGTGCTCGTCTATCCGTGGGTACAGCGGTACTTCGTGAAGGGCATCATGATCGGCGCGGTGAAGGGATGAGGTGAGCGGTGCGGACGAACCGCAGCGCATCGGAACAAGTGAATCGCGGCCCGTTGGGCCGCAGGCATACAGGTAAGGAGGTGCTTATGAAGCACGTGCAATGGTTTCTGATCGCGATGGCGTTCCTGGTGACGCCGCTTCTGGCCTTTGCCTCCGGTGTGGAGGAAGAGGCTTCGGGCGACGGACTCGCCCCGGCGACGCTCGAGCTCTACTTCCCCGGCGAACGCAAGCAGGACACCGACCGTGTCCTGGAGACGATCGAGGAGCGGACCGCGGAGACGCTGAACGTCGAGCTGGATTTCACCTGGATTCCCTGGGGTGACTACAGCAACCGCATCAGCGTCATCAACGCCGCAGGTGAGCCTTACGAGGCGCACTTCGATGCAGACTGGTTCGTCTGGGGAACGCTCGCGCCGCGCGGCGGACTCGCGGACATCAGCGACCTGCTCCCCGAGTACGCGCCCAACCTCGCCGAACGGTACAGCGAGCTCGAGCTCGCCTCGGCTACCGTAGATGGCGATCTCACCGCGCTTCCCTGGCTCTATCCGGGTTCGCAACGTCGCGCCGCGATCGTCCGCGAAGACCTGCGTCAGAAGTACGACGTGCCCGAGATCTCGAGCTACGCCGACCTGGAGGTGTACCTGGAGGCGATCACCGACAACGAGCCGGACCTGATTCCCTTCCTGCCCCAGCCGGCCGACAGCCTCATCATGTTCGCGGACAACTACGGGTACGCGATGCTCCACACCGCCCTGCAGGTTGTCTACAAGTGGGACGATCCGGACATGGAGCTCATGGTCTGGGAGCAGACGCCCGAGTTCCGCGACGCGGTCGCGATGATGCGACGGTGGTACGAGAACGGCTACATGCCGCGCGATGTCCTGAGCACGCAGCAGCAGCCGGGCGAACTCTTCCAGAACGGCCGGCTCGCTTCCCGGGTGCACCTGTGGCAGGGAGAGCAGGACGCGAAGGCCCAGCTCCAGGCGAACCTTCCAGACGCGGACGCGCGCGCGTTCAACCTCTATCCGGACAAGACCGCGCACCTCTCGCCTCCCATGAACAACGCCGTTGCCTTCAACGCGAACGCCGACGAGCTCCCGCGAACGCTCATGTTCCTCGAGTGGGTCCACGCGAGTCAGGCAAACTACGACCTGCTCGTCTACGGACTGGAAGGCGAACACTTCGTCGATGTCGGTCCGGGACTCATGAGCTACCCCGAGGGCGTCTCGGCCGGCGACCACCCGTATCACGGCTGGTTGGGACAGTGGGGCTTCTGGGACATCCAGCTGACCCGCTTCCCCGACACCTACCCGGAAACCTATCGGGAGGACTACATCGAAGACGTGAACATGAATACCGCGTACTGGCCGCACATGGGTTTCGTTCCGTCAACCGAGGAGGTCCGGACCGAAGTCGCGCAGCGGCAGTCGATCTTCGAGGAGAAGGGCCGGGCGCTGATGTTCGGCGTGATCGACGATGCCGAAATCGATTCCTACGTTGAGGATCAGCAGCGCGCCGGCGCGGATGCGATTCTCGAAGAGCTGCAGCGTCAGCTCGACGCGTGGCGCGCCGAGAAGCAGTAAGTTCGCAGCAGCGCCCGCATCGCCGCCCTGCAGACGCAGGGCGGCTTTTTCATGCCAAAGGAGCGAGCATGTCCAATGACGTACCCATCGTCTGCGTCGACTACTACCCGGAGCACTGGCCGCAGGCACGCTGGCAACGCGACTTCGAGCTCATGCAGCGTGCCGGGGTGACCGCGATCCGTGTGGCGGAGTTCGCCTGGTGCCGGATCGAGCCGAGAGACGGTACGTACACCTTCGAGTGGCTCGACGACGCGATCGCCGGGGCGGCCGCCCACGGCATCCGCACGATTCTCTGCACGCCGACCGCGACCCCTCCCGCCTGGCTCTGCGAGGCTCACCCGGAGATCGTGTCGGTGCTCGCCGACGGCCGCGCGATGGCGTTCGGAGGCAGGCGGCACTACGACCCCTCGTCACCGGTCTACCGTGACTACTCGGCTCGCATCACGCGCGCGATGGCCGAGCACTACAGCGACGATCCGGCGGTCTTCGCGTGGCAGATCGACAACGAGCTCTACGGCAACACTCCCTGCTACAGCGACTCCATGCGTGCGGCGTTTCGCGGCTGGCTGCGCGAGGAATACGGTGCGATCGAGGAGCTCAACCGCGCCTGGGGCACCGTGTTCTGGAGCCAGGAGTACGGCTCGTTCGATCAGGTCCCGCTGCCCGACGGCGATCCGGCCCTCGCCGGCGGTGAGCTCGCACACCATCCGTCGCTGCAGCTCTCGTTCCGGCGGTTCCGCTCGCAGGTCTGGATCGACTACTGTACGGCTGAGGCGCGTATCCTGCGATCGGTGAACCCGCAATGGATCATAACGACGAACGCCTACCTCTTTCGGTGGGGAGACGCGATCGATTACCCCCAGATGTTCGAGGGTCTCGACGTCTACTCCTTCGACAACTACGCGGAGTCGCTGGACGAAGGCGCTTTCTACAACGACCTCGCGGCGAGTATCACCCCGCGCTACTGGACGCTCGAGCAACGAGCCGCGGCCCCGGCCGGGCAGTACCTCTGGCCCCCGGACTCGCCGGGCATGAGCGCCATGGCTACCCAGACGCTCGACCACGGTGCCTCGCTCGTGAGCTTCTTCCGGTGGCGTCAGGTCCGATTCGGTCGCGAGCAGAATCACGGCGCGATCCTTCCCCACGACGGTCGGCCCCGCGAGCATTACGCGGCCTTGCAGGAGACGGTCGCGTACGCACGCTCGGCGGCGCGACGCCCCGTACGCGACGAAGGCAGGGAGCCGCAGGTCGACCCGAAGCGGTTTATCCGCCCGGCGCCCCTCCTCGTCCACTATGCGTGGGTGGACTCCTGGGTGCGCCAGATCGCCCGGTGGAACGACTACATCGAGTACGTGCAGGACCACGTACACGCGGGGCTCCGCGAGGGCGCGTCCGCGAACGGTGACGAGGACGCCGCCGCGGTACGGTTCGCCTTCCCCGGTCGGGTTTGCCAGGCAACGGACGCCGCAGCGGGCGATTCGACGGCTGCGGGGGGCGAGGCGGCCGAGGCGGCGCGCCTCTTCGTCGTTCCCATGGCGATCGTGAGCTATCCGCAGCTGGTGGCCTTCGCGCGTCGCCTCGCCGAATCCGGCGCGACGGTGATCTGCACGCCTGACCTTGCGTGCAAGGACATCCATAACGTATTCTCCGAGGAGCCGCTGCCGGAGGAGTGGGGCGATCTGCTCGGTGTGACGTTGGAGCGTCAGTGCACCATCCGCTCAGAGGCGGCGCGGGTGGCGACGACGGGCGGGTACGAGTGCCTCGCGCGCATCGACGAGGTCTCGGTGCACGACGCGACCGTGCTCGACACGTTCGCCGGCGGTCCCTATCCCGGCGCCCCGGCGTTGACCGAACGCGCGTACGGCGCCGGTCGATTCCGGTACGCCGCGGGCCTCTTCGACCGCTCGTTCTGGCGAACGCAGGCTGCCGAGCACGTCGAAGCCGCGGCGCCCGGCAAGGAGTGACGCATGCCGCAGAGACCGAACATCATCGTCATGTACGCTGACGATCTCGGCTTCGGCGACGTAGGCTGCTACGGCGCGGAGTCGGTGCCGACGCCGAACATAGACCGGCTCGCCGCCGATGGGCTTCTGTTCACCAACGGCTACGCGACGGCGGCAACGTGCACCCCGTCGCGGTACAGCCTCCTGACCGGCTCGTACCCGTGGCGCAACCCGAACGCAGCCATTCTCGCCGGCGACGCGCCCATGATCATCGGGGAGCGCGAGCAGACCATCGCCTCCATGCTCGCCGCCGGGGGATACCGCACCGGCGTGGTGGGGAAATGGCACCTCGGGCTCGGCTCCGGCTCGCTCGACTGGAACGGCGCCATCACCCGGACGCCCAACGACGTGGGCTTCGACGAGTCGTACATTCTCGCCGCGACCAACGACCGGGTTCCCTGCGTCTACGTCCACGATCGGCACGTCGAGGGTCTGGACCCGAACGATCCCATCGAGGTCGTCTACGGTCGGCCGGGCGCCTTTCCGGATGTGCCCACCGGTCGCGAGCATCCCGAGCTCCTGCGGATGCGCTACAGCCACGGCCACGACGGAACGATCGTCAACGGTGTCAGCCGCATCGGCGAGATGCGGGGCGGGGCGGCGGCGCTCTGGGACGACGAAGCAATGGCGGAGGTGTTTCTCGAACGCGCTCGCGGCTTCGTCCGTCGCCACGCCGATGGTCCGTTCTTCCTCTACTACGCGTTTCACCAGCCGCACGTGCCACGCATCCCCGGACCGCGGTTCGCCGGTTCCACGCCGCACGGACCTCGCGGAGACGTGATCGCTGAGATGGACTGGTGCGTCGGCGAGCTTCTGCGTACGCTCGACGAGCTGGGCATTCGCGAGGAGACGATGATCGTCTTCTCCAGCGACAACGGGCCGGTGCTCGACGACGGCTACCACGACCGCGCGCAGGAGCTCGTGGGCGAACACTCGCCGGCGGGTCCGCTTCGCGGCGGGAAGTACAGCCTCTACGACGGCGGAACTCGGGTACCCCTCATCGTGAGCTGGCCGGGTACCGTCGACGCGGGCCGATCGGAGGCGCTCGTGAGCCACGTCGACTTCTTCGCCTCGTTCTCCGAGCTCGTCGGATCCGAGGTCGACGCCGACGCCGCCCCGGACAGCGAGAACGTGCTGCAGGCGCTGCTCGGTCGTACCTCCGAAGGTCGGAACGAGCTCGTCGTGGAGGGAATGCAGGCGAAGACCGTTCTGCGCAGCGGCCGGTGGACCTACATCCCGCAGTACGAAGGGCCGGCGGTGAGTCCCACGACGCACACCGAGCTCGGCAACGCCGACGAGCCCCAACTCTACAACCTGGACGAGGACCTGGGACAGATCGCGAACCGCGCCGGAACGCAGGGCGAGATCGCCGCGTCCATGGACGCGCGGCTGCGGGAGATCCTCGGCTCGAAGCGTACGAGGCGGTGATCGCCCCGCGTGCGTACGTTCCACCCGTGACCCCCCGCCCACTGGCCGATATCCCCCGCCCGCACCGCCGGTATCTCGCCGAACACCCCCACGAACGCCGGCGTGTCGTGGTGAGGGTCGGTGCGTTCACCGGCCACGCGCTCCACTTCCACGTCACGATGCGCGAGGAGCACGATCGGGTCTGGGCCGCGGACTGGGGGCGGTGGGAGACGCCGACGGACGACCCCGTCGGCGAGGGGCGCGAGCGCATGATGAAGTTCAGGACCTACGACCAGGCGCGCCGGTGGGTCGAGGCGACCTTTCACGAGGAGTTTGGCGACCGGACGCACGAGCTCGTCTACGTGGACCTTCCTCCCCGCTGGACGTATCGCGAGGGCGACTGAGGCGGGCCGGTGGTGCTCAGCCTCTCCGGCATGGCGATCGCCTGCTCGGCGGG
>CAZICD010000049.1:0-32110 GCA_964537725.1 uncultured Spirochaetaceae bacterium
ATCGCTGGGACGGCACCGACGAGCAGGGACGAACCGTGCCCGACGGGCTCTACGAGGTCACGCTCACGGCGACCGGCGACGACGGCCGCTACGAGGAGGCGCAGACCACCGTTCGCGTGGATCGCTCGCTCGTCGTACGATTCCGTTCGATCTGGAGCGCGGCTCCCGGGCTGCTCTACGTTCCCACCCGTTCGGCGCTTCCGTCGACGCAGTTCCAGGTTTCCGCGCAGGTGGCCGGGATCGTCGTGCCGACCACAGACGGGTTCGTTGCCCGCTTCCCCGGACGCATCGGGGCGCGAATCGGGCTCGGCGCCGGGTTCGAGCTCTTCGGCTACGGCGGGTTCGTCGCTCAGACCGAACCGATCCAGGACCGCGCGGAAGCCGGCGGCGCGGTGAGCTGGGACGGCTACTCGACGACCGTGGGAGCGGCAACGCTCGGGGCAGGCATCGCCACCGGCGGCGCCTGGCGTTCGCCCACCGCGGAGGGCCGCTACGCCGGGCCCGACACCCAGGCCTCGTTTCCCGGCGTCTTCGTATCGCTGCCGCTGTCCGCCCGGTTCGGAGTCGTGTCGCTGCACGTCGCGCCGGAGTACCGTCGCACGCGAGCGGAAGTCGTCTACGGATCGGCCCCCCTCGCTACGGAGACGTGGGGCAGCATCGCATATCTGCGCAGCGGTTTGCTCGTGGATACCGGGCGGCTCTCGGTCGGTGCGAGCGCGGCGCTGCGAAGCACGCGGTTCGCCGAGGGGTTCTCGCTCGACCTGCCGCTCCAGGCCGGACTCGAGGCTCACTGGATCATCCCGCAGAGCTCGGTCGCGCTGAGCTCATTCGCGGCGGGCGAGTTCGACTCGGAACGCGATTTCTACGCGATCGGGGGGCTCGGAATCGGTGTCCTGTTCTAGAGGTTGAGGTAGACGACGATCAGACCGGCGAACACGACAAGGAGGATGCCGATCGCGAGCGGCCAGACCCAGGCCGGCGTGCGCTCCTTGCGCGCCGGCTGCACCGGCGGCGTGTAGTCGACCTGCTCGAAGCCGTCGTCGCGCCCGGTGGCTCCCCCGGCGTACCCGCAGTTGGGACAGCCGTGCACGAAATCACGACTCTCGCCCACGTACGAGCACATGGGGCACCGCACCGCCTCGAAGAAGCGTCCGCAGTGCGGGCACACCTTCGCGCTCGGCCGGACCTCGTGATGACAGTTCTCGCAGAAGAATCTGCTACGCTTCACTCACCGAATAATACCGAAAAGGGGTCCCGCGCGAGAACAAACTCCTCCCAGATTCCTGCGGCGCTGCTCGCCGTGGAGGTTTCCACCACGATCTGCTCCGACGCCGCGTCGAGCGCCGCGTCCAGCACGTCGCGCCAGATCTGCGCCTCGAGGAAGAACTCGGAGGCGACGAGATTCCCCGCGACGGTGGGCTCCGGCTGCGCCGGCGTCCACAGCAGGACGAAGGCGCCGTCTTCGCCGGCGGGAAACTCGAGCGTCGCCAGGGGGATCTCGCCCCCCTCGCGGTAGAGGTAGAGGAAGATGGTCGTCCCACGCGCGAATTCGGTGTAGACCGACGCGCCGAGGAAGTGCGCGAACGCCGTCGCGTGCGTCTTGATCCACTCGAGATCGGTACCGCCGCGTTGCCAGAGCAGGCTGTCGTCCAGGTCGATCGGCTCGCGGCCGTCGCCGAAGTCGGCGTATACGCCGAGCGGGGCGCGCCCCCTGCCCCGCGCGATCCGCGCGTCGCGTCCCACCCAGTCGAGGTACTGATCGTCGATGCGCGGCCGGCCGAGCAGGTCGGCAAAGGCGGACGGCGAGACGATCCGCTCGCTCGACAAATCGTCCTCCGCGATCGCGACGTAGCGCCGCCCGCTCTCCGCCACCGTCGCCCGCCGCGCGGCTTCCTCCGCGCTCACCGCGAACGTGGGGAGCTGGAAGGTCCCGCGGGAATACGCGAAGCCGGCGAGCGCCTCGCCGGGGGCGTACGGTAGCACTCCGCCGACGGGCAACTGTCGGTACTCGCCTTCCGGGTCGAGCGATGCCTCGTCGAGCCGCTCGACGCCGACTGCGACGTAGAGCGTGGCCGTCGATTCGTTGACGAGGTAGTGCTGAGCCGGCAGCGCGACCGCCGATGCGGCGAGGATGAGGACGAGAACAGGCAACCGCTTCATACTCATGCTATCGGCCTCCTCCGGGCAAACTTCACTTCTTGCGGATCACGAGAATCGTGAGGTCGTCGGCCTGCTGTTCCTGTCGCAGGTGCGTGTAGTAGACGTACTCGTCGCGCGCGAACTCCTCGGACGCGTCCGGCCGCTCCGCATCGGGAACGGGGTAGCTGAAGTAGCGACGGTACGCGCTGAAGTGCTCGCGGAGGAACTCGTCGACCTCCCGGTCGACCGCGATCGGCTCGTCGACCGACGTGTCCGGGACGAGGCGGAAGACCTTCTCCGCGGCCATGACCGCGAGCACGCAGTTGCGCGCGGTCGGTTCGACGCCGCGGTAGCTGAACACGAGCTGCTCGGAGGGATCGCGGCTGCGCACGCGGCTGAGCTGGAAGGAGCCCTGAGTCTGCACCTCCTCGATGATCCGCACCATGCGCTGGGTGGAGAACTCCTCCTTCGCGAACCGGCTGTTGTCGTCCACGTCGATCGCCGACGGCGGGTCGAGCGACGCCGCCTCTTCACGGAGGCGCTCGGCCTCGTCCTCGCTCACCGCGACCGGATCGAAGTTCTCGTCGCGGATCTGCCGCGCCGACTCCTCGATGCCGTCGGTGGCGAGCAGCATGATGTCGCCGCTCTGCAGCTTGAAGGTCACCTCCTCGAAGCCCATGCCGGGCGGGAAGAGCGAGCCGTCGAAGACGCCGGTCGCCGGAGCCTGGTTGAGGACCTTCTCCTCCACCTTGCGAAGCCCCGCCCGGTAGAAGCGTTGCTCGGTGTCCCCGCCGTGGGTCATCGTGATCGTACCGCTGTTCGTGTCGACGATGGCCACGGTCATCGCGGCGAACATCCCCTCGAATCCCCGCTCGACGAGCAGGTCGTTCACCGTGTTCACCAGGTCGGTGATCTGTGGTCGAGAGCGCCTGGTGCGCCAGTCGCGCACCCGGTTCAGGAAGATCGTCGCCACCTCGACCATGATGAAGGCGGCGTTCACGCCGTGACCGGAGACGTCGCACTTGATGAGCGCGAAGACGCTTCCGCCCTGCTCGACCGGCTTGTCGATCCACTCGTAGGTGAAATAGTCGCCCGACAGGGCATCGGCCCCTTCGTAGTAGCCGTGGAACTCCGCGCCTGCAACGTCGAGGTGGGCCATCGTGAGCTTCCGCCCGCGTCCGTCCTCTGACTTCTCCTCGAGCGGGATGAACTTCTTCTGCAGGTCCGACGTGACGATGAGGTCCTTTTCGGCCTCCGCCGCGGCGGCGAGCGCGACGGTCATCGTGTTGATCGAGTCGGCGAGGCGGTAGAGCTCGTCGCGGCTCTTCAGGTCGATCGAGTGGTCCTTCAGCGTCGACTTGTCCTGCGTCCGCCTGATGTACTCCACCCCGCGGACGAGCTTGTTGATGGGGATGACGACGATCGTTGCGAGGATGATCGCCGCGATACTCCCGGCTCCGACGGCCGCGAGCGCGATGAGCGCGGTGATCCTGATGATGTCGGCGCGCGCCTGCTCGATCTGGTCGACGATGAGGTCGGTCGCGACTCCCATCCGCACGGTCCCGCGGAAGTACGTGAGCGAAGCGAGATCGCCCTCGTCCATCCGCTCGACCGCTTCGCGGTCGAGCGGGAAGATGGAGATATCCGGCTGCACGGCCGGCTGGTAGAAGAGGAAATCGCGCACCTCGGCGTCGTAGTCCGCGGCGACGAAGACGGGAAAGCTCTTCACGGGGCTGTCCACCTGCGCGGTGAAGCGCTCGCTCGCGCGCAGCTCGTCTCGCGCGCGGGCGATATCGGCCTCGATCTCCTCCATCGTTTGCGGAACGCTATAGACGGCGGCGCTCACCGCCGCCTGCCGACGCGACGCCGGCGATTCGACCTCGCCGTCGGCTTCGTCGTCTCCGCCCGCGGTCGCTCCGACCTCACGCAGGGCTTCGAGCTCGGCGAGCCGCAGGAGCGAGAGCGCGTCGATCACCACGTCCTCGAGTCCCTGCGTGATCTGCTCGTTGAGCGCGGCGAGGTTCAGCTGCGCGCGCTGACGCCGGTCCTGCAGGTCGGTGGGGTCTCCCCCCTCGGCGATGACGGTGTTGATCTGCTGGCGCAGCTCGTTCGCCGTCGCAAAGGTCAGCTCGCGTTCCTTGACGATCGTGTTCAGGCGGTCGGCGGCGATCCGGTCGACGAGCTCGGCGAGCACCTCGATCTTGTCGGCGATCGGGTCGTCGAGCCGCGTGCGACCGAAGTCGAGCGCGCTCGCCGGTGGAATCGTCGACCGTTCGATACCTTCTGCGGCGCGCGATCCGAGTAGCTCGTCCCGAGCCGCCGTATCGGTCACGCCTGCCGCCTCGAGCCGCGGGTCGTTGGTGCCCCAGACGTAGTTGAACGACTCGGGCAGATCCTCGGTCTGAATCGTGCTCTTCGGTCCGGTGATCGTTGCGTAGAGCGCCTCGTCCATCGCGCGTACGCTCGCCGGCAGCGCGTCGAGCTCGAGCGTGTTCGTGTCCGGTTCGAGCAGCGGCTCCTCTGCGCCGGCCACGAGGCTCTCCATCAGCACGTCCACCCGGTCCTTCAGCCCGCGCAGAAGCACGAGTTGCTGGCTGTTGAGCGTCGCCGAGCCGAGGCCCACCGACACCATCCCGACGACGGCCATGACCAGCACGACGACGAAGAGGGCGAACTTGATCCGAAGCCCCAGTCCCTTTTTGCGCATATTCTCAATCCTCTGTTCGCGCGTGGCGAGCAATCCGGGCTTTCCGGCGATGAGCGCGCGCGCCTCCATCCGCAACTGGACACCCTCGCGACCGATCGCGACGAGCCTCGTTCCGGAGAAGACGGCGACGACGAGCATCAGCGCGACGACGAACCAGGCGATCGCGGTCGTGCTGTCGATGATCCGCAGGCCGCGCTCCGCCACGACGAACTCGCGACCCGGCAGCACCGTGTAGTCGCCGAACTTCACCGTGCCGTTGCGTTCGAGCGAGAGCACGTCCGGCGCGAACTCCAGTCCGCGCTCGGTGTGCACGAGCCCGATGTAGTACTCGCCGGTGTCCAGGTTGTCGAGCAGCGGACCGGCCATCGAGCGATCGCTGAAGATACGAAACCCAGGGCTCGAGCGGTCGTAGACGTAGTCGAAGGGTGGCTGCCGGTCGCGGTCGATCACGACCCGGTCGATGACCCCGTTGGCGGTGAATCCGCGGCCGAGGATGCTCAGATTGTAGCGATCGAGCGGATCCGGCACCGCGGTGACCGTGTAGATCTCGGTGACCGGAATATACTTGTTCATCCGCACCACGAGCACCGCCGGTTCGCCGACGTTGCCGACGCTGTCGACCGCGCTCACCGCGAGCGCCCACAGCCCGTTATCGTAGTTGTCGCGGCTGATCGCCGGACGCTCGATCGCGGCGCGCTCGGGAGGCTCGATTACCGGAACCTCACCCGGATCGAGCTCCTCGTCTTCCTGGCCCAGGTAGACGAGATCGGTGTAGTAGCCGCCGATCACATCGTCGTCGGGCGGGTTCCAGCGGAGCGTGAACGTGTTCGACGCGAGGAACCCGTCCTCATCGAGCGGCGGCGGTTCGAATGCTACCCGATCGGGTGGAGTCGTGTCGCGGAAGAACTCCGCGGTGCGCGGCGGCGACCAGTTGCCCGCGCGGTCGAGCGCGCGGATCCGCAGGTACCACGGACCGTCCTCGTCGGCGGTGAACGCCGCGCTCGTCGCCTCGACCGGATCATCCGGCGTTGGAACCGCAGCGTCGGGATCGCGCGACCACTCGTACGCGTAGCCGACGATCCCCGACGCGTCCGGGGACGGCCGCCAGGTGAACTCCGCGCGCGAGGAGCGACTCCGCTCGCCCAGGTCGAAATTCGCACCGGCCACGACCGGAGGGCTCGCCCGCTGGTCGGGCTCCAGATAGACGATACGCGTCGGCAGATTTGAGCGGTTTGCCGTGCGCCGGTGCCAGAAGAAGTGCGCGTGCCCGCCGATCGCCGTCGCGGCAGGATACGTCGCGACCCCGCCCGAGTCGTCCGGCGAGATATCGACCCACCGGCCCTGCACGCGCTCGAAGAGAACGACGTCGCCGCCGCGCCCGGGATCCTGGTAGGCGATCACGTACGCCGACCCGTTCAGTACCGCCGGCGTCGGCTGGTTGTGCTGGATCCGCGCGTCGCCGGATCTCAGGCTCGCCGCGGTGAGGATCTCCAGCTCCCCGTCGATGTTGCCGGCCGCGTCGACCGTCGTCGCGGCGACCTGCCGCACGTTGTCGGTTTCGAGCCGCAGCCCCACCTCGAAGGTCAGGAGCCGCGTCTGCGGTCCCACCGCGACCGACGGCCGTCTCATGACGAGCTCCTGGTAGGTCAGCGCACCCGAACCCGCCGGAGGCTCGTCGATCGTCCGCATGAAGGTGTGCGGAAGCACGAGTCCGGACTCGGCGAGCGCGACGAAGTCGACATCGTCATCGAGAGGAATGCCCGCGAGCCCGGGAACCGACGAGCCGTCGGCCGGGTCGGTCGCGGACCAGCTCGCTCCGGCGTTCTCGGTATGGATTGCATAGATCTGGGCGACGTCCGGTATCTCGGGCTCCCCCGGCGGGACGCCCGGAGGCACGACGTTCTCTCCCACGAAGAGCAGGACGTCCCGGTCGCCGACCGCGTAGTGCTCCACGTCGCTCTGGGTACCGGTCTGCAGCACGTCGGCCGGAATCGCGAGCAACTCGCTCCAACGCTGCCCGTCGTCGCTGTGCGAATAGACGATCCGGTTCGACGGCTCGTCGAACCGTTCCATCGTGAGAAACCACCCGCCGCGGGCCGCCGCGAAGACGCGAGGCGAGACGAGGCTGATGTCTCCGGAGACCGTGTGTACGGGTGTGAAACCGCCCGGGTCTCCGGGCGCGAGCAGGACGCGCACGACCGACGCGCCACCGCCGGCGCCGACGCGTTCGTAGTCGACCGTCGCGAGCAGGATCTCGTTGGCCTCGTTCACCGCGACGCTGAAGATGGGCGGAACGGCGGCGCCCTCGTAGCGGATGTCCCGTGCGACCGTCACCGGTTGCGTCCACGACCGACCGTCGACGCTCGTCTGCACCACGACGTCGATCGTACCGCTGCCGGCACCCGAGCCGCTGATGCGCTGGTACGCCGCGACAGCGAGCTCTCCGTTGCTGACGACCTGCGGGAACCGGGTATTCGGGTCGGTGAAGAGTCGGGGAGCCTCGAACCATGATCGCTGAGCGAAGCTCGTTGCGCTGAGCAAAAGGAGCGCGGCCAGCAGGAGCACCTTGCGCACGAATGAACCCTACCGTCCGCCGGCGCGTCGAATCAAGTCGTTGTACAACCGACGCCACTGCGGAATCAACATGGGGTCGCGGTCCGCGTCGCGCATGTACGCCTCCATTCGCGCGAGCGCAGCGTCGAAGTCGCCCTGCTGCACGAGCCGCAGCGCCTCGTCGATGATCGCCTGCTCGGTCGCCGTCGGCGTCCGCGTCGCGAAGTCGGACACCGACTGGATGAAGGCGATCAGATCGTCGACCTGGTCGTTGTCCGGGCAGAGGGAACGCGCGCGTACGAGCTGCTCGAAGATGTCCGTCTGCGTCTGCTGCGGCAGCGTCCGCCAGTCGCCGCGGTCGAGCTGCGCCTGCACGATCCGGCTCGCCTCCTCGCACGGGTCGGGCGGAGCCGGGGGCTCGGGCGGGTCGAGCACCGTGTCAATGTCGCTTCGAAGCGATCTGATGTCGGCCAGAACGCTTTCTCCGACCGTCTCGCGCTCGGCGGCGATGTCGAGAATGGCAGTCAGCTTCGAGCGCAACGGCAGGAGACCGGCGTAGACCTCGTCGGACACGCTTCCCCGCTGACCGGTCGTCGCGCGCAGCGTCTGCGCGGCGCTCTCGATGCGCGAGCGAACCGCCGGCCCGTCGTTCTCCGCGCGCGTGACTTCGTCGAACGAACGGGTAACGTAGCTGCGCACGATCGCGTTCGGGCTGCCCTCCCCGGTCGCGAGCTCGAGCCGGATATCGAGCAGGCGTGCCTCCGCGTTCAGCGGCTGCTCGACGAGGAAGAAGTCGAGCGCCTGGCGGGCGGTGTCGTAGTTCTCCTCGTCGAAGGCGGTTCGCGCGGTGTTGAGAATCTGGCTCAGCCGCTCGAAGCCGGGTATGTCCTCGGTGAGCTCCTGTTGCTGCTGCGACTCGAGGATTCGAGCCCGACGCAGCAGCGGGGTGATAGACGGGTTCTGGATCAGCGGGTAGACGGTGGACCAGAGCGCCTCCGCCTCTTCGAGTACCGCGATCGCATCGCCCGGGCTCGGCTCCTCTCCGGCCGGCGGGTCGATAAGCGGCGCGGCCTGCTCGACGAGCAGATCCACGCGGGTAAGGACGATCTCGCGCCGCGCGTCGTTCAGGCGAACGGAGATCTCGTCGCTGATGTCCTGCCACCTGGCCTCGAGCGCCGGGCGGTACCAGTTTTCCAGGCTCGCCGCGAAGAGGTCGCTCGCGTCGTCGTCGCGGGCAGAGCTCAGGAAGTCCGATGCCTCGTCGAGCCGGAGGCTGGCCGCGCGAGCGTTGCCCTCCTCGTTCAGCGTCTCCGCTTCGTCGATCAGCGACGAGACCTCGTCCACGCGATCGAGCGCCCGTTCCTCCAGATCCTCGGCCAGGGCGATCCGGCGCAACGCGTCTTCCATCAGGCCCCGTGCCCTGCCGAGCAGCCCGTCGTCCGCGGTACCGACGGTGGACGCGACACGATCGGCCCGCGTGATCGCGTCCTGGATCTCGTCGTCCGGGGTGATGTAGTCCTCATCCGCGCGCAACTGCCGGGCAACCGCCTCCGCGTCCACGCGCAGCTCCCGCAGGTCTCCGGTCGTCGTGCTGGTTACCCGCGTCCCGACCACGGTTCCCACCAGCGGCCTCAGGCGGTCGCGTGCGGAATCCGAGCGCGGTCGCGGCGCGTTGGACACGGGGTCGGTCGCGTTCAGGTCGCGCTCGGCCGCGTTGACCGTCGAGCGGTAGCGGGCGAGACGGCTCTCGGTCTCCGACGTCTCGATCTCCGCGATCCGTCTGACGACCGTCACCTCGTAGGTTCGGACCTGCTCGATCCGCTCAGCAATGTAAGGCCCGTGCTCGGCCGCAGACGCGGTGCCCGCGTTGCTGCCGAGCTCGTCGTCCGCTTCGCGAAGCACGTCGAGCAGGCTTCGCCAGCGTTCTTCCTGGCCGTACAGCTCGTCGAGATACCCGCGCAGCTGTTCGCGTTGTCGCTCGAGCGGGGAGACCGATGTACGAGAGGCGAGCGGTGTCGCCTCGTCGTACGCTGCGGCGGCAGTCACGAGCACCTCGCCGAGGTCCTCTGCCGACGCCGCCCGCGCGGCCGCTTCGAGGAGCTCGTCGGCGAGATCGCCGGGCTCGGCCCCGGGCAGACTCCGCACGAACGGCTCGAATGCCGCGGCCGTCGCCTCCGGCGGCAGCGTGAGTCCGAGCGATCGGGAGACGTTCAGGATGTCCAGGGTCGTTCGATAGGAGACCGACACGGTCTCGAGCACGTTCGTGAGCGACGCGACGTGAGCGTCGACCTCCGAGTCGTCGGCAGGCGACGTCGTCTCGTTCCAGAGAAACCCCCGGGCGCCGGTGATCGCGTCGGCGTACCGGGCGGCGCCGTAGGTTCGCGTCGCGTCGACGGGGCCGTTTGCCACCGTGTCCCACACCGTCGCGACGGCGTGGAGTATGCCTTCCTCACGACGCTCCCCCGCGCCCTCCTCGACGGGGCGGCCGAGCACGATATCGTTCACGAAGCGGATGTGCCAGTTGTAGGTGTACTCCTCGTCCTGCACCGCGCGCTCGGCGTTCGTCCGCTCCTGCGCGGCGACCACGTCGCTCGCCGAGAGAACGTCGCGGTAGATCGTCGTCGTCTGGTCCAGGAGCGGGAGATACTCGTTGATCTGCTCGCGCGCGTTGTCGAAGTCGCCCGCGCCGAAGGACGCCATCATCGCGAGCGCCTGCTCTTCGGCCGGGACCGCGATATCGGTAAACGCCGGTTCGTCCTCGTCCCCTTCAATCGCCTCGCGACGGATCGCCTCGCGCGCGGCCGCGAACCGCTCGCCGGTGAGCTCGTACTCCTCCGGATCGAAGCTGCCGATCTGGATCGCGATCCCGTCGGTTTCGAGCAGCGCCTCGATCCGTGCCTGGCCTTCCTCGACGACGTCCTCTTGCGCCTGCGTCTCCGTCCCGGTACCGGCCACCTCGAAGCCGTACTCACCGAGTCCGTTCACGTAGATATCGACCGCCTCCACGATGTCGCCGGCCTCCAGTCTCGCGAGCGCGGCGTCCATGAGCGCCTCGAACCGGCGCCGGTCGATGGTCAGCAGGACACGGCTCTGCAGTTCGGTAATCAGCTGGGCGTCCTCCGGATTCGGGAAGGGGAAGATATTGTTCATCTCGCCAATGAGGCGAAGCGCGCGAAACGCGGTCGCGACGACCTCTTCCGGCGGAATATCGCCGGAGATGAGCTCACGAAGACGAGCCTCGACTTCGCGACCCTTCGCCTCGTACTCGATCCGCGCGCGGCGAATCTCCTCGAAGACCTCTTCCGCGGCGGGCAGCAGCTCCTCGTCGCGGCGCGCGGCCAGCGCGAGGTAGGGCACCGCGTCGTCGTACCGTTTCTCGGCTACGAGCGCGCGTGCAGTTTCGATCAGCTCGCGCGGTTCGACACCCGGAGGGATGCCCGCTTCGCGCGCAGCCGCGTCCAGCGCGCTTCCCCGCTCCTCCCCCTGCCCCCCTGCCATGACGGTTGACGCGACGACGAGAAGAAGGATGGCCGCCAGGAACGGCCTGTGAGCGCCTCGCACTACCGTGAGCAGGGCATCTCCTCTTCGAATGATACTACTACAGGTATCGACAAAAACCACCGCGACGTGCAGCTCACGGCCGGCTGAGAAGTTCCGATGATGAGGGTGAGAGGCGCGTCTGATGGATAATGCATCGCCACGGAAGTATAATCAGGGATGATGAGGCGTCTCGGGTCTGTCCTGGTCTCATGTGCCCTCCTCCTGCTGGCCGGACGTGTACACACGCTCGAGTTCTCCGAGGTCTACGCGACGGTCGGCGCGGACAACGAAGACCGCGTCGTCAACACCGGCCTTGCCATCTTCCCGACGCTCATCATACCGACCGGCGGCGAGTTCGAAGGCATGGGGCAGGCCTACACCGCCGTCTCGCGCGACGCCAGCTTCTTCGACGCGAATCCCGCCGCGAGCGCGACCCTCGAGTTCACCGAGCTGACCTTCGTGCACAACAACTGGATCGCCGACACCGCGCTGGAGGGCGTGCTCTACACGCGTCGGTTCGGTGACTTCGGAATCGCCGCGGGGGGCAAGTTTCTCCACGTGCCGTTCACGCGCTACGACGCGCTCTCGCGGCAGGTCGCCGGCGGACGGTACAGCGAAGGTACGGTGGGCTTGAACGCGTCGTACAACTTCGCGCGTTCGTACGAGTTCCCCGGCGTCTCGGTAGGAGCGACCGTGAAAACCGCCTACCGTTACGTTCCGACCCAGATCGCGGCCGATCAGTCGGCGGTGGGACTCGCCGGCGATCTGGGAGTGCTCACCCGGTTCGACCTGCTGAAAGGCTTCTCGTCGCGCGCCCCAAACTTCGCGATCGGCGCGGCCGCGAGGAACTTCGGACCGCCGGTGCGCGGGGAACCGCTTCCCTCCCGGATCTCATCCGGGATCGCCTACTCGCCCATCAGGCCGGTGATCGTGGCCACGGACTTCATCGTCCCGGTCTCGCTCGCACCCGGCGTACCGGCTCCGTCGGTCGGCGGGGCGGTGGGCGTGTCGGTGCGCATCACGCCGTTCTTCGCGGCGCAGACCGGCATGCTCCTGCGCTTTGGCGGTTCCCGGTTCTCCATGGGCGCAACGCTCGACCTCACCGACATCAGCGTCGACGTGAACTACAATCTCGACCTCGCGACCCAGTTCACGAACGTCGATCGTTTCAGCGTCCAGGCGCGTCTGAACTTCGGCGATGAGGGACGCGGCGCTCTGCGCGATCTCGTCGATCGCTATTACCTCGAAGCGTGGCAGGCGTCCGCGCTCGGTGACGTGGAAACCGCGATCGAGTATTCGCGCGAAGCGCTGGAGCTCGATCCGACCTTCACCCCGGCCGCGGAGCTGCTTCGGATCAGCCTCGACTCGCAGCAGCTCGAACGGGATCTGCGGGCGATCGACCTGGAGAGCATTGGCGATTCGCTCGAGGGCGATGCGCAGCGGTGATGTCGATCAGGCGCCGGTCTTTGTCTTGCGTTTGAGTTCCATGTAGAGCGACAGAAGCGGTATATCGACCTTGCGCGACTCGAGCCACTTCCGCACCGAGTCGTGGCCGTGGGTGTCCCCCTCCTTCCGGAGGCGTTTCAGCCGCTTCTCGGTCTTCCTGAACTCGCTCGTCTGAAACATCTCTTCGAGATACGACACCATCTGCGACGCTTCGATTTCATGCTCTTCGACGACGAGGTCGCTGTCGGGTCGGATCAGCTCTTCGAGCAGGTGCTCGGGCTTCTGCCCCTCCCGTGCGATCAGCTCGTTCTCGATGCGCTTGACGAATTCGCTCTCGGTGAACACGATTCCGTCCACCTTCGTCCGCAGCGCGATTCGCCGTTTCAACGCCGCCTCCGACTGCATGTCCTTGCGCCCGAGCAGGATATACGCGAGGATCGATCCCCCGAGCGCGATCGCGATCTCGTCGAGAACCGGCAGCGGATCGCGTATCACGAACGAGAGGAAGAGATACAAAACGAGAAAGATTGACGCAGAGATCAGGAACCTGGGGATGAAGCGGGCGTCGGCCACCCACGCACGCACTTCCTGCTCGACGAGTCGATAGAGCTCGTTGCGGAAGAGCGTGAGCGACTCCACGCGAGGCTCGTTGCCGTAGTGCCCCTTGATCTCCGCCTTCTCGAGCAGCGCGTAGAGCTTGTCGGTCTTCCGAAAGGGGTGAAGGAAGACGGCCGTTCCGTCTTTCCGGTACAGGTGAAAGATGTGAATCGGCTCGCTCCGCTTTGCCATACGCTTGAAACATAACCGGCGCCCATCGGGGCGTCAAGAACGATTGACTTCCTCCAACAGCTCTACAATCTCTTGCCGCCCGAACAGTCGGGCGTAATCCGCCGCGGTCATCCCGAGCGAATCGCACCGGGCAGCGTCGGCTCCGGCGGAAAGCAGCCGAGCGACGATGTCGGCGTTACCCTGCGACGCGGCGAGCATGAGCGCAGTCTGTCCGTTGGCCGTCACCTGGTTGGCGTCCGCCCCGTGCACGAGGAGGACGCCCACGATCGTCTCGCGTCCGATCGACGAGGCCTCGCACAGCGCGCTCGACCCGTCGCTTCCGCAGGCGTCGTTCGGATCCGCGCCGTTGGTGAGAAGGTGCTGCACGATCTCCACCGACCCGCCGCGCACCGCCGCGACGAGGACCGGCACCCCGTCGGAGCTACGGGTGCCCGCGCCACGCCCGACCGCGAGAAAGTCGTCGACGCGCTGACGATCCGCCTCGAGCGCCGCGCGCGAGAACGCATCCGGGTCTGTCTCGCGTCCGCCGAGCCGCCGACGCGCGAGCTCGATGCGGTGCTCGTGTTCCCACGCGCTGCGGAGCGCGAGCATATAGTTCTCCACCTCGTGCGGTTCGACGCGATCGGCCTTCCCGAGACCCGGCGGCAGCTCCGTCGTTCCCACGACCGCCGCAGGCAGCGCCCGACCGACGGCGAATCCGAGCGCGTAGATCGCCCAGTCTGGAAGCGCGGCTTCGTCAGGCAGGAGAAGCAGATGGGTCGCGCGCTCGAGCGCCTGGTCGAGCGCGTCTCCCTCGTGCGCAATCCACGCGCTGGAGACCGATACCCCCCTGTTGTCGATCCGGTGGCGACGGAGCGTTCGCATCAGATCCCTGACCTCGGCGCCCCGGGCCGGACTCGCGAGAATACGTACCTGCATCGGCCGCATTGTGGCACGGGCCTCGCGTGTTGACAACAAAGGCGGCTCGTACGAGCATACATCATGCGTTACCGCAGGATCCCGCACGACACGTGCGTCCACGAGCTGGGCCGCAGAATCGATCTGCCCGGCGGTCCGACCGCGGTGCTCGCGCTGCACGGATGGACCGGCTGGCCGGGCAGGCTCGCCTATCTCGCCGAGCGGCTCAATCAGGCCGGCTTCACCGTGTCGGTGCCCCGTCTCCCCGGGCACGGGACGAACATACAGGACATGCTCCAGACCCGCGCCGCCGACTGGATCCGGTGCGCGGTGGACGAGTACCTCGACCTCTGCGAGCGGCACGAGCGCGTGCTTCTCGTCGGCGCGTCCATGGGAGCCGTCCTCGCGTCGATGATCGCCGCCCACTTCGACGTCGAGCGGGTTGCGCTGCTCGCGCCGGCGTTCACGAACCGCAATCGGCTCATCCTCCTCACACCCTTCCTCTCCGGCCTCGTCCCCCGCGTACGCGGCGACTGGCGCGAGTCGGACGAGAGCGATCCGCGCGCGATCGAGCTCGCGCGCGAGTACTCGACGTTCAACTACACGCGCATGGCCGCCGAGCTTCTGAAGGTTCAACGGGCCGGGCGCCGCGCTCTGCCCGAGCTCACCGCGGAGACGCTCGTGGTCGTTTCCGCCGCGGATCCCGCGGTCCCGCCTTCGGTGACGAGGCTGATCGAGTCGCGTTCGACCGCGGCTCGCTTCGAGTCGGTCACCGTCGAGCGGAGCAACCACCAGCTCGCCCAGGATGCCGATCGAGAAACGGTTGTCGAGGCGGTCGTCGGCTGGTTCGCCGGCGGCGCGGACTGATCAGGCGGTCTCGCGGACGAAGCGAACGCGCATGTGACAGTTGCGGGCCTTCTTCCCGCTCCCGCAGTAGCACGGTGCGTCCGGATCCCACGAGAGCGGATCCCACAGCGGCGCACCGCTGCCGCGCTCGGCGGCTACGTCCGCGGCGAGCTCGCGCAGCCCTGGCACGGCGTGACCGTAGAACGCCCGCCATCCGGCGCAGAGCCAGCTTCCGTCGCCCTCGGGTGCGTGTTCGCGGTGCTTGATGCAATCACCCGAGCAGTACGGCAGGTGAGGACACGAGGTGCACGCCTCGATCCAGCTCGACTTCTGTACGGCGAACTTGTTCCGCACCGGACGCCGTTCGAGCGTGGCCCAGTCGTCGTTCACGACGTTCCCGACCTTGAGCTCCGGCTCGACGAAGAAGTCGCACGGATAGATGTCGCCGTTGTGCTCCACGACGAAGTACGCGTCGCACTTGCCGCCCATCGTGCACATGTGCCGGCTCCCGTCGAGGAAGAACGCGACGAGCGCGTCGTGGTGACGAATGGAGACCGTACGGACGTCGCTCGGGTACCACTCGTCGTAGACGTCGTTCAGGAACGAGCCCCACTCGGGGCCGGTGATGGAGAAGTCGGAGATGCTCCCGTCGGGCATGAACTCTACGCAGGGGATGAACTGCATGTAGTTGAAGCCTTCCGCCTTGAGGTAGCGGTAGACCTCGGCGGCGTGACGAACGTTGGCCTGGCTGACGAGCACGAGGACGTTCACCTCGACCTGGTGCCTTCGCAATCGTTCCACGCCCCTCATGACGAGGTGGTGGCTCGGCTTGTCCGCGCGCGTGCGACGGTAGGCGTCGTGCAGCTCCGCCGGCCCGTCGATGCTCACGCCCACGAGGAACTGATACTCACCGAGGTGCGCGGCGAGCTCGTCGTCGACGAGCGTCGCGTTCGTCTGCAGGCCGTTCGCCACGCGTGCACCGGGCTTCCCGTAGCGCTGCTGATACTCGGTCGCCTTGCGAAAGAAATCGACCCCCATGAGCGTGGGCTCGCCGCCCTGCCATCCGAACGAGTAGACCGGTTGATCGGTTGCCATGTAGCCGCGCACGAGCCGCTCGAGGACCTCGTCGCTCATGCGATGGACGTTCTGCTCGGGGTAGAGTCCCGCCTTCTTGAGGTAGAAGCAGTACTCGCACGCGAGATTGCAGTCGGCGCTCGACGGCTTGATGAGCAGCGAGAACGGGTGCGAAGGGGTCCTGCGGGAGGGAGCCTTGCGTTTCATCCGGGTCAACTCTACAGAAGGCTCCTCCCGCTGACAATAGCGGGGGCTTATCGATATACTCTCGGGCATGCTGATGTTCATGGTGAAGAAGGCCTTCTTCGACATGTGGGACCACTTTCTCGGCGTCGTACTGATGAATCTCGGGTTCATCGTGCTGCTGACGATCCCACTGCTCCTCCCGTCCGTGCTCGTGGACCTGAGCGTGTACGCCGCGCTCGCTTCGCAGGTGATCGGCGGGTTGCTCGCCTTCATCTACGCCGGCACGATCTCCATGGCTGCGCGGGACATCGCGAACTACGAACGCCCCGAGTTCAGGAAGGTCGTCGAGTACTTCAGGGAGACGTGGAAGTCGAGCCTCGTCCACGGGCTCATCTGGGCGGCCGTCGTTCTGATCGTCGTCGTCGGATTCCCCGTCTACGCGAACATGGGAAACCTTCTCGGACTGGCCGCGATCATCTTCCTCTTCTGGGCGCTCGTGATCTGGACGCTCGCGAGCCAGTTCTACTTCCCCGTGCGCGCGCAGCTCGACACGAAGATCGGCAAGATCATCCGGAAGAGTTTCATCATCTTCTTCGACAATACGTTCTTCGCGATCGTCACCGGGATCGGCAGCCTGCTGATCATCGCCGGTTCGGTCTTCACGGCGCTGCTCATCCCCGGAATCGCGGGGCTGTTGATCTGGCACCAGGTCGGACTGAAGCTCCGTCTGCTCAAGTACGACTATCTCGAAGAGAATCCGGACGCGAACCGCCGCAAGATCCCGTGGGATGCGCTGCTGATCGACGAGCGCGAGCGCGTCGGCAAGCGGACGCTGCGCGGGATGATCTTCCCCTGGAAGGAGTAGCCTTCCCGGCGTGCCGGAGGACGCCCGGCGACCGCGCTCAGCGGCCGCCGGTCGCCGCTATCAGCCCCAGGTTCCCGAAGTAGACCGCACCGATCGCCTGGCCGAACTGCGCGACCGTATAGTCCGCCTCGGCGTCGAGCGCCTGCATCAGCGGCGTGTAGGCCATGTCGCTGTCGGCGGCGACGAACTGCAGGTCGGGCTCCCGGCGTGACGCCCCCTCCTGCATGAGCTCGAAGCAGCGCGCGACCTTGACGAACCGGCCGAAGAGGAAGCGCTGCGTGAGCCCGGTGCGCAGGATGTACTCGCTCTCGCGATAGACGACCGCCATGTACTCGCCGATCCGACGAAAGACCTCGCCTACCTCCGGGTCGCTGTCCACGAGCGACATCAGATGCGCGAGGTACGGCTTACGCCTGTCGACGGGGGTTTCGGGCACCAACCGCAGCGTACCCTTCGGACCAACCTGCTCCTCCACGAAGCCCATCTCCGCGAACGCCGCGAGCAGCTCCGGGCGCGTCTCGCCGAGCACCTCATCGGCCAGGCGGAACGCGGCAGCCTGGCTCGCGAGCTTCTGCGGCGTGCCGGGAATGCCGGTATTGGTGTTCGCGAGGCTGCGCAGATCCTCCGGAGGCAATCTGCGTGCCGCGGTGCTGCCCAGATCCAGGATCAGGTTGTAGATCTCGAGCGGGATCTCAGGGATAGTGCCGTCGGCGAGCGCGAGGCCGCTTCCCAGATCGGTACCCAGGCTGTGAGCGAACACGCCGGCTCTGCCGACCTCGGGCGTGGGAGACGCGGCGATTTCGACCGCCGCGGTGAACGCGGCCATGGGGCCGTCATTCGTGTTCATGACCACCCCGCCCTCGCGGCAGAGATCCTGAAGCTCGCGGTCGAGCGCGGTCAGACGGGCGAACTGTTCCTCGAAGTCACGCGCGGTGTTCCGGCGCATCCCGAGCGTCTTCGGCACCTCGCCGCCCACGATCCGGTTGCGTACCACGACGTCGGGAAAGCAGAGCCCGATCGCATCGTAGCCGGGCATCGACTCGCCGAGGCCCTGCTCCACCCGGCTCGCCGCGGTGAGCATCGTTTCGCTTCCCGCGTCGGCGGCGAGCGCGCCGGTGACTTCGGCGAGGAGCTCCGCGCGGTTCGCAAGCGACCGGCCGGCCTCGGCTTCGAGCGCGCCGCGTGCGCGAAGCAGGCGCGCGATCGTCACGATCGGTACGGTCACCTGCTCCACATCGCCGTAGCTCCCCGGGTTCCAGTCGTACTCCTTGAGCGCGACGAGCCGGCCGTCGACGGTCACGACGCCCTTGATATCGGTACCGCCCACGTCGAGCCCGCAGACCATCGTGCGCTCGAGACCGCGCGTGACCGCGACGAAGGTGTCGTCAGGCTGCGCGCGGAACTCTACGGACGCCACCGGGTCGGGGCGCTCGCTAAGGTCGTGCGTGTGAATGACGAACCGGCGCGAATCCGGCGATTCGCTCGGGTGCAACGCGTCGTTCATGCGGTCGAGCATGTTCACGATCCGGCCGTAGGCGGTTCGCTCGCCACGCGACCGCCCGATCTCGAAGGCGGCGATCGCGTTCGTCACGAGCGTGACGAGCGGAGCGCTCGAGGTGTCGAAGTAGAGCGAGAGCGAGTATCCGCCCAGGGTGGCGAGATGGTTGTAGATCTCCGCGCGGATGTACGAGACGGCGAGCTCCGCTTCGGGTTCCGAAAGCGAGTCGGGGTCGGGCAGCGGGATGGAGAACTCCCGGACGGACCCGCCGTCGGGCAGCACGAGTACGGCCTCGACGGCGGCGAAGCGCTCGGCGTCGAGCGCGAGGCGTACATCCGTTACGAATACCGGGCGGCCGGCCTCACCGGCTTCGACAAATTGAGAAAGCACAGACACCTCCGCGTGATGGTTGACTTCAACCTACCACGCTCGTCGGGCGGTGGCTACCGCGTCTCGCCCGCGCGACCGGCTCCGGTCTGCGACGCGTGATCCGCCGGGATCCTGCCGTCCTCGTCGAGCTCGATCCCCGGGATCAGCCCGCGCGAGCGCCATCGGCTCGCGAGATAGACGAGCGGTGTGTCCGCGACCGCCACGATCGCCTTGAGGACGTAGGTCGTCACGACGATCTCGACGAGCACGGGACCGGGGACGCGGCCGAGAAAGGCGGCGAGCGTGAAAACGACGCTGTCGATGAGCTGGCTCACGAGCGTACTCAGGTTGTTGCGAATCCAGATGTGGCGCCGAGCCGGGATTCGCTTCTTCCACAGGTGGTAGGCCCACACGTCGTGGTACTGACTGACCGCGTAGGCGAGCAGGCTCGCGAGCGTGATCCGCGGCAGGAGCGTGAAGATCGCGACGAGGTGGTCGTGCGACTCGTCGGCGGCGTCGGGTTCGAAGAGCAGCGCGAGGTTCATGAGCACGACCATGGCGATGAGCGCGACGAACCCGACCGCGATCGCGCGGTTGGCGTGACGCCGGCCGTGGTTCTCCGAAAGGATGTCGGTCACGAGAAACGACGTCGCGTAGACGACGTTACCCAGCGTGGCGGTCAGGCCGAAGAGCTCGACGTACTTGATGACCTGGATGTTCGCAACGATCGCGGCGATGGGAATCCAGACGAACAGCCCCACCCGGCCGAAGAATCGGTATACGAGCAGGATGCCGGCGAAGTTGATCGCCAGCATCGCCACCCACAGCAGCTCGTTCACCTACTCGCCGCCCTTGTTGTACGGCTTGCCCGCAGCCGCGGGCCCTACGGCGCGACCCACCACACCGGCGAGCACCACGACCGCGAGGACGTAGGGAAGCATCTGGACGAACTGACCGGGAACGGGAATCTGCGTCTCGAACATGATCCGGAACGTCTCCGCGTAGCCGAAGAGCAGGCTCGCGGCTACCGCACCGATCGGGTGCCACCGCCCGAAGATCATCGCGGCGAGCGCGATATACCCGCGACCGCCGGTCATGCCGGTCACCCACTGCGCCGGGTAGAGCGTCGTCGCCGCGAGTCCGCACATCACCCCCGAAAGGATGACGCCGGCGTAGCGCATCTTCGTGACGTTGATGCCCAGCGTGTCGGCTGCCTCGGGGTTCTCGCCGACCGATCGCAGCCTGAGTCCGAACTTCGTCTTGAACAGGACGAACCAGACGATCGGGGCGACGACGAGCAGGACCACCGCCATGCTGTTGATCCCGAGAATTTGCATCGGCACGTGCGGGTTGAACGGCGTCTGCGTCTCCTGCCCGAAGACGTTCTGCGAGAGGAAGCGCGTGAAGCCGAGCGCGAGCACGTTGATCGCCACGCCGGATACGATCTGGTCGACCTTGTAGGTGACGGTCACGACGGCGTGGATCGTCGCCATGACCATCCCGGCAAGCAGCGCGAAGACGAGCCCGCCGAGGAAGCTTCCGAAGAGGAGCGACCCCCACACGACGGCAAACGTCGAGGTGAGCATGATGCCTTCCAGACCGATGTTGACGACCCCGCTTCGCTCGGAGAATACGCCTCCCAGCGAGGCGAACGCGATAGGAGCCGAAATCTGCAGTCCCCGCAGGAGAAAGTTGAACACGACTTCCATCAGGCAAGCTCCTTTCGACGGAGGTTCCGCGCGTAGCGGGTCATGAGCTCGTTGCTCACGACGATGATGATGATCATCAGCCCCTGAATGACGTAGCTGACCGAGTTCGGCACGGACGTGTAGAGCTGCAGTCCGTACCCGGCCTGGTCGAGGAAGCTGAACAGCAGCGCGGCGAAGACGATCCCCAGCGGGTTGTTCCGTCCGATCAGCGCGATCGCGATCCCGTCGAATCCCACTCCGCTCGCGATCTGGTAGGTGTAGAAGCCGCGGATGGCGAAGATCTCCTGCAGGCCCACGAGACCGGCGAGTCCGCCGCTGATGAGGAAGGCGATGAGCTGGACGCGCTTCACGCCCATGCCCGAGTACCTCGCGACATCCGGAGCCTCGCCCACCGCCCGGACCTCGAAACCGAGTCGCTGGCGGTAGAGGACCAGCCAGACGAGAATGCCCATGACGATCGCCACGATCAGGCTGTAGTCCAGGTAGACGTGGTCCTGAACGTCCCACCCGATCGCGCGAAACCAGGAGTTCAGCCGGCCGAACATCGCCGTCTGCGCGATCTCCTCGGTCTGCGGCTCCAGGCTCGCTCCTTCCTCCATGCCGGAGAAGGGACGGTTGACGAGAAAGTTCAGGAGGAAGATCGCGATGCTGTTGAACATGATCGTCGTGATGACCTCGTGAACGCCGCGCGTGACCTTGAGCACCGCCGGTATCGCCGCCCACATCGCACCGCCGATCATGCTCGCGAGCACGACGACCGGGATGTGCAGGAAAGGCGGCAGGTTCAGGTAGATGCCCGCGAGCGCGCCCACGAAGCCGCCGAAGAAATACTGGCCTTCGGCTCCGATGTTGAAGACACCCGCCTGGAACGCGAAGGCAACGGCGATCCCCGCGAGGTAGAGCGGGATCGCCTGGCTGAGCACCGAGGCGAGACGCGACGGATTGCCCGTCGTGAACCTGAGGATCGCGTCGATCGCACGCGAGGGGCTCTCGCCCACGATCACGACGATCACCAGCAGGATGATGATCGCGGCGATGAAGCCTATAACCGGGGCGAGCAACCCCAGAAGCCGGTCGCGACTACGACTCGACAACGTCATGGTCTGCCTCCCCGGTCATGTAGTAGCCGATCTCTTCCTTCACCGCATCATCGCGCGACACCTCGTAGACGATCCGCCCCTTGTACATCACGAGGATGCGGTCGGCGAGCGCGAGCGCCTCGTCGAGGTCCGCCGAAACGAGCAGGACCGCGCGCCCGTCTTCCTTCGCGGCGATGATCTGTCTGTAGATGAACTCGGTGGCGCCGATGTCGACGCCGCGCGTCGGCTGGCTCGCGACGAGCAACACCGGATCACCCGCCATCTCGCGTGCGATGATCACCTTCTGCTGGTTGCCGCCGGACAGCGCGTGCGCCGGAGTCATCTCGTCGGGGGTGCGCACGTCGTACGCCTCGATCGCCTCGCGGGCAAACGATCGGATCTCGCCGGTGTCGCGGAAGCCGAACTGGTTGACGTAGGGGGCGCGGTGGTGGCGCCCGAGGACGAGGTTGTCGGCGATCGGGAACGGCATCAGAAGCCCCTGGCGCTGTCGATCCTCAGGAATGTGCGCGATACCCGCCTCTCGTCGCGTGCGGACGTCCCAGGCAACGATACTCTCCCCGTTCAGCCGGATATCGCCGGCGGTAGGGGTGCGCTTCTCGGTGATCTGGTAGACGAGCTCGCTCTGTCCGTTGCCTTCGACGCCGGCGATCCCGACGATCTCCCCGCGGCGAACCTGCAGGCTCACCTCCGAAAGGACCTCGGTACCGCGTTCGTCGCGCGCCGACAACCGGTCCACCTCCAGCACCGCCTCTCCGGGATCGGCCGGCGGGTTCTCCACGTCGAGCATGACCGGCTTGCCGACCATGAGCTCCGCGATCTTCGCCTTCGTCGCCCCCTCGCGCGGCATCGTCTCGATGATTTTGCCGCGGCGGATCACCGTGACGCGATCGGCGACCTTGAGCACCTCGTCGAGCTTGTGACTGATGAAGATTACGCCCTTGCCCTGCCCGGTGAGCTGTCGGAAGCTCTCGTAGAGACCGTCGATCTCCTGCGGAGAGAGCACCGCGGTCGGCTCGTCGAAGACGAGCACCTTTGCGCCCCGGTAGAGGATCTTCAGGATCTCGACGCGCTGCTGGATGCCGACGGCGAGCTCTCCCACCGGACGGTCCAGATCGACGTCGAGCCGATTGCGCTCGATCAGCTCGCGCAGGTACCGCCTCGCGTCGCGCTTGTCGAGGTAAAGCCTGCGGGCGATCCGGGCGAGTACGCCGCCCTCCCCGGAGTCGGTTCGCACACCGCCGATCTCCCGCTCGGAGCCGAGGATCACGTTATCGAGTACGCTGAAGACCGGCACCAGCATGAAGTGCTGGTGCACCATCCCCACGCCCTTCGCGATCGCGTCGCGGGGATTTCCTATGCTCACCTCGTCGTCGTTGATCAGGATCCTCCCCTCGTCCGGTGCGTAGAGGCCGTAGAGGATCTTCATCAACGTCGTCTTGCCGGCTCCGTTCTCGCCCACGAGCGCGTGTACCTCGCCCGCCTCCAGGTCGAACGTGATATGGTCGTTCGCGACCACGCCCGGGAAGACCTTTGTGATCTCTTCCATCTTCAGAAGCGACACAATCCCTCCTGAGGAAAAAAAAGCGGGAGCCTGTGAAGGCCCCCGCCCGCTTGGAACGTGCTAGAACGTCTCGGCAGCCCAGTCAGCGACCTTGGTGTCGCTGTCCGGGACGGTGATCTCACCGTCGATCACCTGCTGCTTGAGCTCGTCGATCTCGTCCATGTACGGAGACACGAGGTCCTCGTTGTACTCGTTCACCGCGACGCCGACACCGTCATCGTCGAGGCCGAAGGTCAGCACGCCGCCCTCGAGCTCTCCGTCGTTCTCGATGAACTCGCTTCCGACCTGGAAGACCGCGTTATCGACCTGCTTCAGCATGGAGGTCAGGATGTGCTCGGCGAGCTCCTGCTCCTCTTCGCTGTCGCTCTCCGCAAGGATGAGCCCCTGGTCGCTGTCGACGCCGATCGCCCACTGGTCCATCTCCGCAGCCGCCTTGAAGAGGCCGCTGCCCGATGCGCCGGCGGCGTGATAGATGATGAACGCCCCCCGATCGTACATGCTCGTGGCGATGCTTTCGGCGGTCTGCGGGTCCTGGAACGCCGTCGGGTCCTGCCCGATGTACTGCCCGAACAACATGTCCTCGCCGCGCAGGTTCTCGTTCGCGTACATCGCGCCGGCGAAGAAACCGCCGTGGAACTTGTGGATCAACGGAATGTCCATACCGCCAATGTAGCCAAGTGGCGATCCCGGCGAGTTGTCCGCGGTGTAGAGACCGGCGAGCGCGCCGACGAGGAACGAGCCCTCGTGCTCGGCGAAAGTAATGCCGGTCACGTTCGGCGCGTCGACCGTTGCGTCAATGATTCCGAACGAAGTATCCGGGAAGTCCGCCGCCACCTTGCCCATGGAGTCGGCGAAAGCGAAGCCGACGCCGAAGATGAGCCCGTAGCCGTCCTCTGCGAGCACGCGAACCAGCTGCTCACGGTCCTGACCGGTTCCCTGCGGCTCGAGATACTTCATCTGGATGGTCGAGCCGTAGTCGACGTCGTCCGGGTCGTCCTGGATGAACCCTTCGTACTCTTCGGCGAGCATAACGAGACCGCGATACGCGCTGTCGTTGAAGCTCTGGTCTCCGCGGCCGCCGACGTCGAAGACGATGCCGATGCGATGGTCCGGTTCTGCTGCCTCCGCTTCCTCTTCTCCGTCGCCGCCGCACGAGATCAGCAGGCCGATGAGCATGAGGGCCGCGAGCGCAGCAAGCAATGTGCGTTTCATGGATGTCCTCCCTTATTGAAATGGTGACCGGATACTGCCGCACCGATCCAATCCACCGTACTCTGCGGCGTGACCGCTGTCAAGAATCGCCTACAGCACATCCGCCCGCCGGTTGTCCTCGAGACGCCGCTTTAGAAACTCGGTATCGAGCGAGAGCTCCCGTGCGAGCCCTCGCACCTGGTCGGCGGAGAGCAGGTTGAGCTCGACGAAGAGATAGATGATCGCTCGCTCGGCGATGCAGTCGACCCGCAGCGCGTTCATGTGCAGGCTCCCCCGCTCGCCGTACCGATCGACGAAATCCGCGTAGAGCTGGGAGGTTTCCACCGAGGATGCGATGCTCGCGAGCTCGTCGCGAAGCGGGGCGATATTGCCGCGGCTCGCCTCCTCGCCGAGCGGCTTGAGCACGAGGAACGCGTACTCCTTTCCCGGCAGGTAATGGTGCTCGTCGCACCTCGTGCAGTAATTCGGCTCGCGCGGGTCGTCCTTCTCGGTATCGCCGCCGATGATGATCAGCGGGTCGAAATAGAGCGCCGGGCACTCGACCCCGTTCACGCGGTAGTAGCGGTAGGTGTAGAAGCTGTCGGCGAGACACTCGTCGTGCTCGCAATAGGCGGTCAGGGGGAATACGTCGGTGGAGACCTCCAGCAGGAGTCGGGCGGTGGCGTTGAAGATCTCGCGGCGGAAGTTGAGGATCAGCGTGGGGAAGATGAACACCAGCCCGCGCTCGCGGCTCTCGCGGTTGACGACGTAGGCGAGGCGCTCGTCGTAGAACGACGCCTCGTCGATGATCCAGGTCCCGTGACCGGGGTGATCGACGATCAGACGCTCGAGGTCGAAGCTGCTGCCGATGCGTGCGATGTTCTCGCCGCACCGCTCGTACCCGCCGCGGTAGGCGAGCGAGTCTGCCGGATAGTCGGTGAAGCGCGACTCGTCCAGCATGGACCTCACCACGAATACCTTCCGGCGGTCGGCCCCGTCGGTCACGGTCTCGCGCGCGAGGGAGGCCGATTTGCCGAGCACCACCCGCGAGTCGCGCCAGACGCGCGAGGAGTACTCGGTCTTGCCGGATCCCATCGGCCCGATCACGACGATCCGGCGCGAAGCGCGGGTGAAATCGAAATGGTTGAACGCGTGGTGGATGCGAAACTCGGGGAAGCCCAGGCTCTTGAGAAAGTCGAAGGTGTCCTGGTCGCGCACGAGGTGATCCATGCCGATTTATACCTGCAAGCGAACGAAGCTGCAACCGTCGGGCCTTCTTGACGGTGCCCCACGCGCGTGGGACCATGACGCATGGGCAAAACACTGATCGTATCCAACCGCATGTCCACGTCGGTCTCCCGTGGCGAGGAGGGATTCACGTATAATGCGAGCGTGGGCGGTCTCGCCACCGGCCTCTCGTCGCTCCACGAGCAGGAAGACAGCCTCTGGATCGGTTGGAGCGGTCTGCCGTCCGACACGCTCACCGACGACGAACGTGCCACGATCGAGAAGACACTCCGCGAAGAGCACAAGAGCGTCCCGGTGGACCTTTCGAGCGACGACCTCGACCGATTCTACTACGGCTTCTGCAACAACATCGTCTGGCCGCTGTTCCACTACTTTCCCACCTACGTCACCTACGACGACGACCTCTGGGAATCGTACCGCGAGGTGAACGAGCGCTATTTCGAGCGCCTCAAGGAGTTCCTCGAGCCGGACGACATCGTCTGGATTCACGACTACCAGCTCATGCTGCTTCCGGCGCTGGTGAAGAACCATCAACCCGAGGCGCGGGTCGGCTTCTTTCTGCACATCCCGTTTCCCTCCTACGAGGTCTTCCGCCTGCTGCCGTGGCGTGAGGATATGCTGCGCGGCTTGCTCGGCGCGGATCTCATCGGCTTCCACACCTACGACTACGCCCGGCACTTTCTGTCCAGCGTCCGGCGGCTGCTCGGCTACGATCACGACCTCGCGAGCGTCCGCTACGAGAACCGGCTCGTGCGGGTCGATGTCTTCCCCATGGGAATCGACTACGAGAAGTACGCGAACGCCTATACGCTCCCGGAGGTGAAGAGGCAGATCGAGACCGTGCGCGCGGATCGACCCGCCGACAAGCTCATCCTCTCGGTCGATCGGCTCGACTACACCAAGGGCATCCCTCAGCGACTGCGCGCCTACGAGCGCTTTCTCGAGAAGTACCCGGATTCGCGGGACAAGGTGAGCATGGTCATCATCGTCGCCCCCTCGCGTACGGCGGTGCCGCAGTATCAGGAGCTCAAGCGCGAGGTCGATGAGCTCGTGAGCGTGATCAACGGACGCTTCTCGTCGATCTCGTGGACGCCCATCCACTACTTCTATCGAACGTTCCCATTCGACCACCTCTCGGCGCTCTACGCCGAGGCGGACGTGCTTCTGGTGACCGCTATACGCGACGGCATGAACCTCATCGCGAAGGAGTACATCGCGGCGAAGCGCGACACGCCCGGCGTCATCGTCGTCAGCGAGACCGCCGGCGTCGCGCGCGAGCTCTCGGAGGCGATCGTCGTCAACCCGAGTAGCGTCGAGGACATCGCCGACGGTCTCGCGCAGGCGCTGGCGATGCCTGCGGACGAGCAGATCGAGCGCAACGGTCGCATGCAGGACCGCCTCAAGCGCTACGACATCCACTACTGGGCGAAGGATTTCGTACAGAAGCTGCACGCCGCGGTGGAATACCAGCAGAGCTTCCTGGGCAGGCGCCTCGCCGGCCCCACGCGACAAGCGGTCCTGAAGGCGTACCGTGGCGCCGGCCGTCGGCTGATATTCCTCGACTACGACGGGACGCTCGTGCCGTACCGGGACCGGGCGGATCGCGCCGTACCCGACGAGGACGCGCGGGCGCTCATCGCACGGCTCAGCGAGGACGAGAAGAACGACGTGGTGCTCATCAGCAGCCGCGGTCGCGAGTTCATGAGCCGTTACCTGGGCGATCTCCACGTCGGCCTGATTGCGAGCCACGGCGTCTGGATCCGCCGCGCCGGCGGCGAGTGGGAACAACTCGTTCCCGTCACCGCCGAGTGGAAGGAGGAGCTCGCGCCGATCATGCAGCTCCACGCGGACCGCACCCCCGGCAGCCGTTTCGAAGAGAAGGAGTACGGGCTCGCCTGGCACTACCGCGGCAGCGAACCCGACCTCGCCTTCGTGCGCGTCGCGGAGCTGCGCGACGCGTTACTGTCCATGTCGGCGAACCACAACCTCACGCTCTTCGAGGGCAATCGTGTCCTGGAGGTCAAGAGCTCTCTCGCGAGCAAGGCGCAGGCGGCGGCGGCCTGGTTCGAGCACGACGACTACGGGTTCATCCTGGCCGCCGGCGACGACCAGACCGACGAGGAGATCTTCGCGAGCGTTCCCGACGGCGCGCATACCGTGCGCATCGGTCTCGGACCGACGAGCGCGACCTACTTCCTCGAGAACTACGGGGAGCTGCGGAGCTTTCTCACCGAGCTCGTCTCGGGCTGAGTCCGTGGCGCCGTCCGGCCGCCGGGTGAGGAGGCCAACACGGCTCGCCGGCAGCCGTACAGCGGGTCAGGCAGGGTCGGAGACGGGGTTCCTGAGCGTGCCGATACCGTCGATCTCGACCTCGACTACGTCGCCGTCGGAGATGGGGCCTACGCCGGCGGGCGTGCCGGTGAGGACGATATCCCCCGGATAGAGCGTGAAGTTGCGGCTGATGAAACTCACCATCTCGGCGACGGAGAAAATCATGTACCGGGTGTTGGACGACTGGACCGTCGTCCCGTTGAGTCGGCACGAGATATCGAGCGCCTGGACGTCGCCGATCTGTGCGGCCGGAACAACGACCGGTCCGATGGGCCCGAAGGTGTCGAAGCTCTTCCCGCGAAACCAGCCCGAGCGATCGCCGTTCTGTATGTTGCGTTGGCTCACGTCGTTCATGCACGTGTAGCCGTAGACGTAGTCGAGCGCGTGTTCGACGCCCACATCGCGGCACTCGCGGGATACGAACAGCGCGAGCTCTGCTTCGTAGTCGGTTCGAGGATCGTCGAACCCGTAGGTCCGCGCGATGGCGGGAAGCACGATCGGCTCTCCGGGTGCTGTGAGACAGCTCGGCAGCTTGGGGAACAGCACCGGCTCGGATGGAACGTCTGGGTCGAATCCCTCCACCTGGACCGAAGCGCTTTCGGCGATGTGGTCGCGGTAATTGAGGCCGAGCGCGATGATCTTCGAGGGAGCGACCCGATAGACCTCGTCGGTTCCCGCGACCGGCAGATCGATGGGCGCGCGGCTCACCCGGAGTGCACTTCCTCGTCGCTCTCCTCGGAGTCGGCGATGCCGGCGTAGGCGAAGAGCTCGCACTGAATCCAGATGAAGTTCTCGTTCTCCGATGGGACGAGGAAGCGCGCGCTTTCGGTCTCGTCGCCGTCCTTGGTGAACACAGTAACCTTCTCCACCGCGAGGACCGGGTAGCGCTTCTCCCGCTTGAACAGCTTCGCCATGCTGATGTAGGCGTCCGACATGTGCGGGAAGAAATCCTGGAAGGCCTTCTTCAGGTCGTCCTTGACTCGTACGTAGAAGACACCCGTCTGCATAACGTCTCCTTGATCGTTGTCGCCGGTCTCTTCGACCAGCGTCTCAGGCTCGTGCTCCATCCTGCCGCCTCTCCACTCTCTCCGGGCAAATGCCCATTCACTCTACCATATCGTGGCCCGAGCGAGAATAGGCAGCGCGGCCCTCGGCTTAGCCGAGGGCGGCTCTCGGCTCAGCCGAGGGCCACGTCCAGCGTCATCATCACGGCGAAGCCGACAAGCGTGAACACCGTCGCGACATCGGTGTGCTTGTCGAGTTGCGATTCGGGGATCAGTTCCTCGATCACGACGAAGATCATCGCCCCGGCGGCGAATGCAAGCGCGTACGGCAGGAGCGGTCGCACGGTGATCACCGCCAGCGCGCCAAGGACACCGGCAACCGGCTCCACGACGCCGGAGAGCTGTCCGTACCAGAACGCCTTTCGCGCCCGCATGCCCTCGCGCCGCAGCGGGACCGAGACGCTCGTTCCTTCCGGAAAGTTCTGGATGCCGATGCCGATGGCAAGCGCGATCGCGCCACCCATCGTTGCCGACGGTGCGCCGATTGCAACCGCGCCGAACGCAACGCCCACGGCGAGCCCTTCGGGGATGTTGTGCAGCGTGATCGCGAGCACGAGCAGAACGCTTCGCTTCCAGGTCGTGCTGATGCCTTCGGCCGCCTCGGTGGGGAAACCTATGTGCAGGTGCGGCAGCACCTTGTCGATCGCCAGGAGAAAGGCGCCCCCTGCGAGGAAGCCGACGACCGGCGGAAACCAGATTACCCCGCCCTGCTCTTCGACCATCTCGATCGCCGGTGCCAAAAGCGACCAGAAGCTCGCCGCGATCATCACCCCCGCGGCGAACCCCATCATCCCGTCGAGCACCCGGCGGTCGACGTTGCGGAAGACGAATACGAGGCTGCTGCCGACGGCGGTCACCGCCCAGGTGAACAAGGTCGCGAGAAGCGCCTGTACGATCGCGTTCAGACCCAGGAACCAGTCCATGCGAATCCTCCTCCGGCTCAGCGCCGGACGGTCGGCCCGCGGCCGCGTCGGGGGGCGAAGAGCCAGATCAGCACCGCACCGGCGATGAAACCGCCAATGTGGGCTGCGTACGCGACACCGCCCGCCTGCGTGCCGGAACCGAGCACCCCCATCCCACTGACGAGTTGAAAGGCGAACCAGACGATGATCGCTACCCACGCCGGCACGGCCATGAGAATACGCAGCAGGATGACCCGAACCCGTTTGCGCGGAAAGAGCAGCAGGTACGCGCCCAGGATCGCGGAGATCGCCCCCGAGGCGCCGAGCATCGGGGTCGTCGTACTGCCGCCCAGCGCGTAGGTGGCGAGGACGTGCGCGAGCGCGGCGGCCACGCCGCAGACCAGGTAGAAGGCGATGAAGCGCCCGTGGCCCAGGCGGTCCTCGATGTTGTCGCCGAAGATCCACAGGTAGAGCATGTTCCCGATCAGGTGGGCCCACCCACCGTGCATGAACATGCTCGTGATGAGCGTGATGTACACCGTGATCGGCGTGGGCCCGAGGCCCGGCAGCCGGTACCGCGTGCCGCTGGCCGGGTCGGTGTAGACGCGTCCCTGCGTGACAAGGTCGTTGCCGGTCACGATTTCCTCGGGCACCGCCGAGAACGAGTACGTGAACTCCACGTTCGCGCCGAACTGTTGGAACAGCGCGAAGACCACGATATTCAGGCCAATAAACGTCCACGTGACCACCGGCACAGTCCGGCGGTCACGGTTGTCGTCTCCGAGCGGAAGGATCATGCCTCTACTCTACACGAGGTCGACGGTGCGCCTCAAACTGGTATACTCGGCGGGATGATCGAGACCGTGCAGATCGTCTCACGCGACGTGCCGTTCGCTGCCCGTCGGCGAGAACGCGCTTGCCGACGGGCTCGAGCCCGGGTTCTCCTCACCGTGATACGAAGGGGCTCTCGGTCAGCGTGATCCGCTTCAGGACGGGGTCGACTCGCACGCGCCCGCCGACCGGAACGATCAGCTTGGGATCGGTATGCCCGAAGTCGACGTTCGTGATCACGGGCATGTCGGGACGCCCGAACTCGTCGGCGACGATCGCGGTGACGAGCTTGTGCAGCTTGTCCACGTCGGCGCTCGTGTAGTCCTTCGGCCGGCCGAGGAGGAGCGCCGAGGCGCGGCCGAGGATACCGGCGACGCCGTAGTTGCGCAGCATGTAGCCCACGCGTTGCGGAGGCGGCTTCTCCTCGGAGGTCTCGAAGAAGAGGACCGCGTCGTCGAAGAATCCCGCCGGCGGCCAGTACCGGGTCCCCTTGAGGAACTCGACGACCTCGATGCACCCGCCCCAGAGGTGCCCCTCGACCGGACGCTCGCCCTGCAGCACGGTCCATCCCTCCGCCGCGCCGTGCATCTTCTGCACGCCGCCGGGCGACTTCCCGCTCCATCCCGTGTAGCCGTGCGTAAACGACGGGTACGGCGCGTACTCGTAACGTTGCCACCGCCCGAAGAGGAACCGACGGAGGTGCTCGCGGAACTCGGCCGGGAGATCCGGCGCCTGCGACAGCCCCGCCATCACCGACGGGCCGTAGAACCCGATCACCCCGGCGCGTCGCGCGAAGAGCAGGTAGGTCGTCGCGTCGCTGCCCCCCATGATGAAGGTCGGGTGCTCTGCGAAGACCGACGGCTTGAGATAGTCGTAGAGACGGACCGACTCGTACCCGCCGATGACCGAGATGATGCCGTGGATGTCACGACGCCCGAGCGCGGCGTGAAGCTCGTCCGCGCGAAGCTTCGGGTCCGCGTAGAGCTGCTCGCTCGACATGGCCGCGGAGGGAAACTCGACCGGTTCGAGGCCGAGATCGCGCAGGACGTCGAGCCCGCGCGAGTAGACTCCCGGGAACGAGGGGGCAAGGCCGCTCGAGGGCGCGACGATCGCCACGCGGTCGCCCCGCCGCAGTCTGGGTACGCGCTGCGGGTCGGCTCTCCAGTATCGGCTCACGATCAGTAGATGATTTCGATGCTGGGAGTCTCCCCCGACATGAGCCAGAGCGAGACCGGGAACTGGACCATCCAGACGTCCGGAAGCT
>CAZICD010000050.1:0-3100 GCA_964537725.1 uncultured Spirochaetaceae bacterium
ATGGAGCTTCAGTTTCTCGGAACCGGGGCGGCCGAAGGGATTCCGCCGCTGTTCAGCCGCAACGAGCGCACGACCCGGATACGGCGCGAAGGCGGACGCGATCTCCGTACCCGCTCGGCGCTCCGCATGGGCGACGAATACCAGATCGACTTCGGGCCCGACGCCTTCTTCCAGTCGGTGCGCTGCGACTGCGACTACTTCGACCTGCGCCACCTCATCGTCACGCACATGCACCACGACCACTTCCAGCCCGAAGCGGTGATGGCGAAGGACATGCCCTACGACACGAACGGCGAGCCCATCACGATCTACGCGAGCCGCCCGGCGGTCGACTGGCTGCGCCGCGTCGCGCCCGCGCTCCTCGGGCGCTCCGCCGACGACGCCAGCCCGCTCGGTGATCGGTACCCGCTCGTGCCGCTCGACTACTTCGGCGAGTACCGCGTTGGCGAGCTCACCGTACACACCGTGCGTGGCAACCACGTCGCGATGAGCGACGACGAGTTCCCCGTCAACCCGCTGGTCACCTTTCCCAACGGGAAGCGCCTGCTGTACGCGGTCGACACCGGCTACTACGACGAGGAGAGCTGGGAGTTCCTCGCGGGTCACCGGGTGGACCGGCTCGTGATGGAGGCGACGTTCGGCGGCAGGACCGACCGCGGCGACTACCCGAGCGGCCACCTCGACGCCTTTTCGTTCGTGCGCG
Organism: uncultured Spirochaetaceae bacterium; assembly: GCA_964537725.1. GTDB lineage: Bacteria > Spirochaetota > Spirochaetia > DSM-27196 > SLST01 > SLST01. Next base: position 704 of record CAZICD010000050.1, read on the forward strand.
CCGTCGAGCGGATGGCGTCGATCGGCCTCGTGGACGAGACCACACCCATCTACGCGACGCACATCAACCCGAAGCATCCGTGGGACCACGCGCAGCTGGAGGCGTTCTTTCGAAGCACCGACTTCACGATCCGGGTCGCCTACGACTGCCTGAAGCTCAGCGTGTAGGGCGGCGGGCCGCGGTCGCCGCACGGGGCCGCGCGCGCCCCGATCCCGCGTCACGCCCTCACGATCGGGCCAGTCGATACCGTCGCGGAGGCACGCCGTAGCGGCGCTTGAAGACGTGGTAGAAGTGGCTGAGGTTGTTGAACCCCGACTCGAGGGCGATCTCCACGATCGGCTGATCGGTCGTCGACAGCAGCTCGGCGGCGCGCGCACAGCGCAGCGACGAGAGGTAGGAGACGAAGGTCTCGCCCGTCTCCTCCTTGAAGAGCGCGTGGAAGTGGCTCCGGCTGAAGGGCACGAACTCAAGCACGTCGTCGACGGTGACCTGATTCACGAACTCGCGCTGGAGGTAGAGGATGACGTCTTGCATCCGCGTGGTCGGCATCGGCTTGAGCCCGCGGATGGGGATGGGAAAGTTTCGATCGCGCATCACGGTGATCAGGAGTTCGATGAGCTTCAGCCGCAGCGCCCACGAGTAGCCGCGGCGACGCTCGCGGAACTCCCAGAGCATGCTCTCCAGCAGCATCGCCGAGCGCTCGGTTCCGATCGGCGAGAGGCCGATGCGATTCTGCCTGCGCGCGTGGAGCTTGATCACGCCCAGAACGTGGAGCGCCTCGCGTTCCATGGGCACCGCCTGCGAGAACAGCTCTTCCGAGAAGAGCAGTTGCACGAGCGCGAGCGCACCGTCGGCCGATCGGATCCGCCCGGCCGGATCGAGCAACAGGTCGCCCTCTTCGACGTGGGTGCGCTCGCCTTCGCGAGAGAGCTCGCCGGAGCCGCTTCGAACGAAGAGAAGCTCGTGCACATCGTCGGCCTCTTCTCCGCCGGTCACGAATGGGCGTGAGCCGACCTCCACGCCGCGGATGAAGAAGTAGAGCTTCATGCCGCAATCGTAGGCGGCAGGCGCCTCGGGGGCAAGCGGGCGGTCGCCGGCGGCGGCGGCGGCGGCGATCAGATAATCGCACAAAAACGGAGGACGATTTCGAAAGACCCCGGACCGGCAGTTCGCTACCATCCTGGTATCGGCAACAGACCGATGAGCGAGGTGAGGCATGAACGGCAGACGAGTCGTCATTACGGGAACCGGTACGGTGAATCCTCTGGCAAACTCAACGTCCGGTACGTGGGAGGCGATCCTTGCGGGCCGCAGCGGAATCGGCCCGATCACGCGCTTCGACGCGTCGCACCTTCCCGTCCGCATCGCCGGCGAGGTGCGCGACTTCGACCCCGCGCAGCACTACGATGAGGAGATGGCGAAGAGCGCGAAGCGCATGGACGAGTTCTGCCACTACGCGGCGGCCGCCGCGGGTGAGGCGACGCGCCAGGCCGGGCTGGAGACGATCGCAGAACGCAACCGAATAGGCGTCAGCGTGGGCAGCGGCATCGGCGGGCTCAACGTGCAGCACCGCAACTCGGTCGACCTCGCGACGAAGGGGCACCGGAGGGTGAGCCCCTTCTACATCCCCATGTCGATCGGCAACATGGCCTCCGGGATGCTCAGCATCATGTACGGAATCACAGGGCCCAACCTCAGCCTGCAGACCGCGTGCGCGACCGCCAACCACTCGATGGCGATGGCGACGATGATCATCGGAAACGGCATGGCCGACGTCATGATCGCCGGCGGCGCCGAGGGCACGCTCACCGAGCTCGCGATCGCCGGGTTCGCGAACATGCGCGCGCTCTCCACGCGCAACGACTCGCCGCAGACCGCCTCGCGCCCGTACGACGCGGATCGCGACGGCTTCGTCCTGAGCGAGGGGGCGGCGATCCTCGTGCTCGAAGAGTACGAGCACGCGAAGCGGCGGGGCGCGGAGATCCTCTGCGAGGTGCTCGCCTGCGGCATGTCCGGCGACGCCTACCACTTCGTGCAGCCCGACCCCGAGGGCCGCGGGGCGGCCGCCTCCATGCGGATGGCCGTCGAGCAGGCGCAGATCCCCACCGACCGGATCGGCTACATCAACACCCACGGCACCTCCACGCCCGCCGGCGACGTCGCCGAGCTCAACGGCATCCACGAGCTGATCGGCGGCAGCGTCGAGGCGACGCACGTGAGCTCGACGAAGTCGTACCACGGCCACGTCCTCGGAGCCACCGCCGGCGTCGAGGCGATCATTACGATCAACGCGATGCGCAACGGGCTGGTGCCGGCGAACCTCAACATCGAAACGCTCGACCCCGAGTGCCCGCCGCTCCAGCTCCCCACCGAGCACGTGGAGAAGCGCATCGACGT
>CAZICD010000050.1:3200-26188 GCA_964537725.1 uncultured Spirochaetaceae bacterium
TCGGCGTCGCCCGCGACGACCGCGCTTCCCATCTCCAGGTGCTCGGCGACGTTCTGCTCGAGACGGCCCTCCATCGCGAGGAGGCCAAGCTCCATGCGGTGCCACTGGGCGTTGAGGTTGTCGACGATCTGCTTCGCCCGCGGGTTCCTCGCCATCTCGTAGAGCAGCCCGTGGAATCGCTCGTCGAGCTCGAGCCACTCGCCGATCGTCGCGTGGTCGCGCGTGAGCTCGTCGAACGGCCGTGCCGCCGCGAACCGCTCGATCGCCTCGAGGATGCCGTTCATCGCGGCGGCGTGCTCCGGGGTCGTGCGCGACGCCGCGGTGTGGATGATCTGCCCCTCGATCCCCTTCTTGATGTCGAAGATCTCGTCGATCTCGTGACTCTGGAGCAGGTGGATGCGCTTGCGACGGTTCTCGGTGACGATCAACCCCTCCTGCTCGAGGACGCGGATCGCCTCGCGTACCGGAGTGCGGCTCACCCCCACCTGGCTCGCGAGCAGTTCCTCGGAGACGGTCTGCCGGGGCTTGAGCTCCATGGAGAGGATCTTCGCCCTGATCTTCTCGTAGGCGTCCTCCCACGCCGACCGACCCGATCCGGCGGGTGCCCCGGAGCCCGCCATCACGCTTCCCCTTCGAGGATCGCGCGCACCTTGCGGAAGCCGGCCTCGCCGCTCGTGAAGACCGGCACCCCGAACTCCGCCTCGGGGTCCGGGAAGGTAAAGGTGAACACGCTCATGCTGAGCTGCGCGAGGATGACCGAGTCGATGCGCTCGCGCCGCCCGGCTTCGCGGATCGCCCCGGCGATGACCTCGTTGTGCCCGGCAATATCGCCACGACCGAGGAGCTCGAACGCCTCCTCCACGGTAGCCCCGGCGTAGTCCACCTCGCGGCCGGCTCGCTCGGCCGTCTCGCGCAGGAGCGTCTGCGTGTTCTTCACCGTCGGGCCGTGCGTCGCGACCACCAGGGGTCGACCGCCGTGGTCGAGCGCCGCTTCCATCATCGCCTCGTCGATCTGGACGACCGGGATCGCGCGATCGCGCACCGCGTTCCGTACGCTGTCCGCCGAGCGGTTCATGGTCGAACACGTGATGATGACCGCGTCGATCTCGCAGAGATCGGCGAGGTCCTTCGCGTAGGAGGCGAAGAGGTCGATGTTGATCTGCGGCGGGACGGGATCGCCGCGCTCGTGCGCCGCCATGAAGTTGAGCTGCACCGCCTCGTTCCCCACGTTCACGAGCTTCACCCCGGGTAGAATCAATCGCCCGAAGTACGTGGACCAGAGCGAGGTCCACGACGCGCCGTTGATGATACCCAGCGTCTTCCCGCGAAGCGCGTCCGACTCCGGGAGCGCGCCGTCGGCGCTTCCCAGCCGAGCCGTCTCGTCGGCGAGCGTGGGAACCCCCGTGATTCGCATGTACGCCCCGAAGAGGGCAGCCGGGTCGATCGTACGCTCGCTCATGACTGACCCCTGCCGTTCGCATCGTGGCCGTCGCGGACCGCGATCGCTTCGCGCGCGGCTTCGGCGATGTCCTCCGGTCGCATGCGATGGAGCGCGAAGAGCTCGTCGATGCCGCCGCTCTCGATGAACCGGTCGCGCACGCCGATCCGCTTCACCGGCACGGGTCCCCGGTCGCAGAGCGCTTCGCACACCGCCGAGCCGAGCCCGCCGTTGATGGATGCGTTTTCCGCGGTCACCGCGCATCCGGTCTTCGCGGCTGATGCGACCACGAGGTCGACGTCGATCGGCTTGATGGAGGCGAGGTGCACGACCTCCGCGTCGATCCCATCCTCCGCGAGGAGCTCCGCCGCCCGGACGTTATGGCTGGTCATGATGCCCGTCCCGAAGAGCGTGACGTCGGCGCCGAGGCGGACGGTCTCGCCCGAGCCCCAGGCGAACTCGTGCCGCTCGTCGAAGAGCTCGGGGACCGCGTAGCGCGCGACGCGGAAGTAGACCGGACCGTCGGTCGTCATGGCGGTGCGCATGACCGCGGCGAGGTCGCGGCTCGTGCCGGGGTCGGCCACGAGGAGGTTTGGAATCGCGCGCGTGATCGCGACGTCCTCGATCGCGTTGTGCGACGCCCCGGCGCGGCTCGTCGGCACGCCCGCGTACGACCCGGCGACCTTCACGTTGAGGCCGGGATAGCAGACGCTGATCGCGAACTGGTCGAGCGCCCGTCGCGTCGCGAAGACCGCGAAGGTGGACGGCCACGGCGTGTACCCCTCCAGCGCGAGGCCTGCGGCGATGCCGAACAGGTTCTGCTCGGCGATCCCGATCTGGTAGAACCGGTCGCGGTAGGCGTCGCGGAACTGCGTCGCCTTCGTCGACGTGTGCAGATCCGCGTCGAGGAAGAGCATCTCCGGGTACTCGGCGCCGAGCTCCACGAGCGTTGCTCCGAACGCGTCGCGCATCTCGGGTGTCGTCGACCGCGTGTCACTCGCCGCCATAGAAGCTCTCCTTCGTCGCTGACGCGTCGAGACGCGAGTACCCCCGTTCGGGCATGCCGTACGTCCGGCAGAGCTCGCGCATCATGGCGTCCGCGGTCTGCGGGTCGGGAGCGTGGGTGTGCCACCTGTAGTTGAACTCGGCCTGCGCGAGCCCCCTGCCCTTCACGGTGTGGGCGATGACCACGATGGGCGCGCCGGCGGGCTCGACCCAGCGCGCGCGATGGAGCGCCGCCGCGATCTCTTCGGTGTCGTGGCCGTCCACTTCGATCGTCCGCCAGCCGAAGCTGCGCCACTTCTCGGCGAGCGGTTCGACGGTCATCGACTCCCACGTGAATCCCTTCGCGATCACCTTGTTGTAGTCGACGATGGCGATGAGGTTGTCCAGACGGAAGTGGGAAGCCGACATGGCCGCCTCCCAGACGTTGCCCTCGTTGAGCTCGCCGTCTCCGAGCAGGCAGTATACGCGCGAGCGCGGGTTCTCCCGGCGCCTGAGCCCCATCGCCATGCCCACGGCCACCGACAGGCCCATGCCCAGGGGCCCACCGCTCGTCTCCACGCCGGGCGCGGAGTCCCGGTGGGTGTGGCCCTCCAGGCCGCCGATCTCGCAGTACTCGTAGATCTTCTCCTCGGGATAGAACCCGCGCGCGGCGAGCGCCGCGTAGTGCGCCGGCGAGCCGTGCGCCTTCGAGAGCACGAAGCGGTCGCGATGCTCCCACTCGGGGCGCTCGGGGTCCACGTCCATCGCGTGGAAGTAGAGCACGGCTAAGAGCTCGGCCATGGAGAACGAGCCGCCGATGTGTCCCCACGTGGCGGCGGTGATCATCTCCAGCGAGAGGCGCCGGATCTCGAACGCCTTCTCGCTCAGGTAGTCGAGTTGCTCCTGCGTCAGACGCGCTCCGGGACGGCTTGTGTGCGGTGCGATGGTCGCCTCCTCTTCGTCACGCTCGGGACGGTTTCCAATCTTGAGTATACAGATCGCACCTTTTTTGTAAACAGTTACTGTTGTTTTTGTATACAATGGGGCATCGTGCCGCCCCGAAGACCGATCGCCCCGGCGTGAGGTCGCGGCGGACGCGGAGGCTCAGCCCTTCGCCGTCGCGACCACCGGGTGCACCATCGGCCCCGCGACCATCATGGGCCCGACCTTCTCGAAGAAGGCCTGCATCTGCGGGCTGTTGGTGTGCGCGTCGGCCGCGGCGCGATCGTCGTACGCCTCGAAGAAGATGAAGGAGGTCGGGTCGTCGGGCGCCTGGCAGAGGTGGTACTGCACCGTGCCGGGCTCCTCGCCGACCGTCTTCATGAAATCCCGAACCGCCGCCAGGAAATCGTCCTGCGTGCCTTCCCTGACCTTTCCGTGGACCGCGAACTGAACCATACCGCACCTCCCGTCGTGGGTACCATCGTAGCCCCTGCCCCGAAGGCCGGCAAGCGGAAAACAGCTCGCCACCGCCAAACGAAACGGCGGTCGGGGCCGCACACGCCGCCCCGATGCGCGATCGCACCGCGGTCCGAGGCTACCGTCCCGACGCGCGCTTCCCGCCGAAGAGATTACGCAGCCAGCCCCCGCCGCGCTTCACTCGGGTCGACCCGCCGCCGCTGCCGCCTGAACGGCCGCTTCCCACGTGTCGCGCGTCGGAATGGCCGCCGGTCGCGTCGGGAATCTGACGCGGCGCCTGCGAGGCGGCGGAGGCGAGCGCCTCCATCTGCTTCTCGCGCGCCTTCAGCGTCTCGTCCTTCGACTTCATCGACTGTTCCTGGTTCTTCAGGCGCTCCTTCTGCATCGCGACCTTCTCGCGCCTCACGCGCGCGAAGTAACTCGTGATGTAGAACACGAACGAGTAGAGCGCACCCACGACGAACGACAGGATCGCGATCACGACGATGGGCACGCCCTCGAACTGCCAGCCGAAGAGGTTGAAGGCGGCCGTGGTACCCGCGTTCATCACCATGATGATCGCGAGAACCACGAGACTGACGATGCTGAATATGATCCGGCCCATCAGAGGATGACTGTCGCCGGAAAGAGGAAGTGGAGCAGACCCACCAGGAGTCCGACGAGCCCGATGGGGTTGCGGTACTCGACGAGCATCTGCGTCTGCGACCGTGGAAGCTCCGGATCGCGTTCGCCGGGGCGATACGAGTGGGAGAGCAGCAGCACCCCACCGGTGACGATGCCCGCGATCGCGGGGAGCAGGTCACCGACGACGGCGACGCCGTCTCCCGGTGCCCGGAGGAAGAACTTGAGAATGCCGACCGCGAGCGCGAGCACCCCGACCGTCATCGAGACGTTCCGCCGCTCTGCGAGATCGGAGAGCGCCGCGAGCGAGGCCATCCGTTCGGTGATGAAACCGGACGCGGCGAGCGAACCCGCGAGCACGAGAGAGAGAACGCTCAACAGGTAGAACTGAGCCATGGGACCTCCATCCGGGCGGGGAAGCTGACGTCCGCCCACCTTCAATATAGAGAATCGGTGCTCGTGTTGACAGGTCCGTCTCCGGCACGGGCAACCACAATTCGAAGCCAATCGGGTGAATCGGCCATCACTCGTCTCTGCGCTCGATGAAATTGAACGGCGTCTCGCCGTCGTTACGCAGCGAGAAGAGCTTCAGCACGCGCCGCACCTCCGCGACCCGACGGCGCATCAGCCGACGGTCGTCGTTCACCGTCCGGTAGAGGTCGGCCGCGGTAACGCCGGGCTCGATCTCCACGGTCGCGACGAACTCGCGGACGAAGGGCGCCATCTGGTCGAGGCGCGCCATCACCGGCTCGAGGCGGAACATCGCGAGCCGCACGCTCCGAAGCGCGGCGACGAACTCGCGCCGCTCGCGCAACGATCCCGCCCGCGGGCGCACCCCGCGCCTCGCCTCGTCGATCCATTCGTCGACGAGGTCGCGATGGCTCATGAGGTCGGCGTAGGCGCTCACGAAGTCTTCGCGCGCGCGCAGGTAGCGACGGCCGTAGAACGAGAGGATCCTCGGCGCGTTCTCTATGAAGCGCTCGAGTCGCTGCTCGCGCCACTCCTGCCGGAACGCGGCGATCTGCTCGCGGTCGTAGCGCACGGTGCGGAAGAGCGCGGACTCCTCGTCCACCTCAACCGCCTCGCCGGGACTCGCAAAGAGCGACCGTCCGCCCTGGTCGGTGACCTCGACGAGCCCCTCTTCGGTCGTGACGAGGAGCTCACCGCCCGGTGCCCCCGTCACGTCGAAGACGGTTCCGCGCACGCCCATGATCGCCGCCGGGGTCCGGATCTCGAACCGGGAGCGGCCGGTCAGCCTGCGCGCCGTCACGCTCACCGAACCGGCGATGAGCTCGATCGCACCGGTCTGCTCGGTGCGCAGGCTCGAGAGCTCGACCGCGAAGTGCGTATCCGGCTCGACGCCGACCGAGGCGTCGATGCCGGTCTCCGGGTCGAAGTCGATCTCGAGCGAGCTGCGTTCGTCGGTCCGCACGACGTCGAAGTTCTCGATCCGGAACCCGAAGTCGATCTCCTCGTACACATCGGTCCCCTCCCGGACGATCTCGGGGAACCCCTCCACGTAGCTGACCGTACCCACCTCGTCCGCGACGAGGCCCGCGGCTGCTACCGCGAGGAACAGGAACCAGATGACGGCGCGTCTCATGCGACCTCCCGGCTTGAATATACCACGCCGCTGCGGGCCCGGTCCCCTGGGCGCGGTACCCCGGGCCGGTCTGCTATACTGTTCGGCATGGCACAGATCATGACAGTCAACGGACCGATCGACGCGACCGAGATGGGCATGACGCTCCCGCACGAGCACATCATCGTCGACTTCGGCGGCGCGGAGACCGCGGGCCCCCATCGGTACAACCGCGAGGAGGTCGTCGCGACGATGCGGCCGCACGTGGAGGCGGCGATGCAGGAGGGCTTCCGCACCTTCGTCGACTGCAGCCCCATGTACCTCGCGCGCGACGTGCACGTGCTGCAGACCCTCGCCGAGCAGACCGGGATGCGCTTCGTGACGAACACCGGCCAGTACAAGGAACCGTACCTCCCGGCGCGCACCTTCGAGATCACGGCGCAGGAGCTCGCCGACGAATGGATCGCCGAGTGGGAGGGAGGTATCGAGGGGACCGATGTGCGCCCCGGGTTCATCAAGACGGCGGTCTTCCCGAACCCGCTCGAGCCGATCCAGCGCAAGGTAACGACCGCCGCCGCGATCACGAGCCGGGCGACCGGCCTGACCATCGGAACGCACACGGCGAAGGGCGTCCCCGCGCTGGAGGTGATCCACCTGCTCGAGGAGAACGGCGTGGACCCGCGCAAGTGGATCTTCATCCACGCGCACCAGGAGCCCGACGTCGAGCTGATCCGCATGGCGGCGGCCGCCGGGGCGTGGATCGAGCTGGACGGGCTGAACGGAGAGGACGACACGTCCATCCTCGTTCAGCTGCTCAAGCTCCTCGACGCCGGGTACGAGAAGCAGATCATGCTCTCGCACGACGCCGGCTGGTACCACGTCGGTGAGCCCGACGGAGGCGACCAAAAGCCGTTCACGCCGCTCACGCGGAGCTTCCTGCCGCTCGCGCGCAGGTACGGCGTGGACGACGAGCTCGCGCGCACGCTGACGGTGGACAACCCGGCTCGCGCGTTCGCCTTCGACTGAGTCGCGCCGGCTGGTGCAGGACGCGCAGCCTACGCCGGCAGGCGGACGAGCACGATCGCGGCGAGGCTGCCGGCGAGGAAGAGGTAGTTGTGCCGCGCGAGGCGTTCGGCGAAGAGCAGGCGCCCGGCGAGCACGGCGACGAGCATCACGCCCACGCTGTTGAGCGTGAACGCCTGCGATCCAGGAACGGTCTCGAGCGCGTTCGCGAGGAAGTGCGCCGTGCCGTAGTTCACCGCGCCGAGCGGGATCCCCAGAAGCGTCAGCGCGCGAAACCGCTCGCGCCGCGCGAGCGCGAGCACGACGCTGATCACGCCTGCGGTCCCGAACAGCAGCGCGAAGAAGAACCCGGGGTCCGAGCCGGGCAGGAGCTCGGAACGGACCTTCAGCACGATGTCGTTGAGCCCGAAGATCACGAAGACCGCGAGCGTCCAGACCAGCGCGCCGGCGCGCAGCTCGTCGCGCCGCGGAGGCCACACCTTCCCGGACAGGGGAAGGACCGCGATAGCGAGCACGATACCCGCAGCCTGCCACCCCCCGACGATCTCGCCGAACGCCGCCACCGAGACGAGCACCGGAAGCGTCACCGAGAGGCGCGAGACCGAGGTCGCGATCCCCGTGCCCGCCTCGGTGATCGTCCGCTTGAAGACGAGAAACCCGAGCACGTAGAGAACCCCCGTCGCCACCGCGAGCGCGATACCCGCGGCGGGCTCGGCGGCCGCGCTTCCCTGCTCGGCGAGCACGAGGCCAAGGACGAGCGCGGTCGCGTAGTTCACCGCGAAGAGCGGAAACTGCGCGACGCGCCTGACCGACGCGTACTTGAGCAGCACCGCCACCGCGGCCGAGGAGAGGATGGAGAGGACGAGCCAGATCATTCGCCCGGAAGGTAGTCGCGTTCGGTAGTTCGGGCAAGGGTGCGGGTCGTCTCGGCTCCGCCTTCGCACGGCGGCCCGTCGTGATAGGTCATCGTCACCTGGCGGGGATCGACCGCCACCACGGTCAGACTCCTCGTGCCGCCGTCCTCGCGGTGCACGCAGACCGAGTACGGCCCGCGGGCCGGGAGGTGACTGCGGTGGTAGGCGGCGAGGCGCTCGGCGTCGGGGTCGGCTCCGACCATGCGCGCGTAGGTATCGCGACGCGATGAGACGACTATCTCCTGATCGAAGCCCGACGAGGCGACCGGCGGCTCGGGGTCTCCGATCGTCTCCAGCGCGTCGCACCCGTCCCAGCGGTGGACCACGGGCGACGACGTCGCAGACATCGCGAGCAGCGTGAACGGCTGGTAGCGCGCGAGATCGGTCGCCGCGATGGACGCGGAGACCTCGTCGAGCGAACGGGCCCGGACCAGGTCGCGGACGAGATGGCCGCGACTTCGGTAGCCGGCGCGCTCCTCGCCGGAACCGCACACCTCAGCCGGGTAGTGGTTGAGCAGGCACACGGTGATCCCGCGCTCGTTCGCGGCGATCCAGGAGCCGCCGGCGTCGCTGTCGGTGGGGGACAGATAACGGATGCCGCCGTCGCGGTGCACCGCCGGGGGCTCGGCGCGCCCGCGGGTGAAGAGCTCGTCGCGGTTCATGAACAGCCGATAGCCGGCCCGCGAGGCGGCCCAGGTAACGGTGCACATTCACGAACCCTCCGACGCGCGGTGGCGGAGCGTCGACGGGGCGACGCCGAAGTCGGACGGCACGGACTCGCCCTGCGCCCGCAGGAGCAGCGCGATGATCGCGTAGTGATGCACGGTGTGACTCGCGAGCGCGGAGAGCTCGCGGTCGACGCTGGACGCGGCGCGTAGCCCCGCGCCGTCTTCGTCGAAGACCTCGCAGCTGACCTCCAGCCGTGCCGCGCGGCCGGGGGCCGGTGCGGTGGCATCGGCCTCGATCTCTCGCAGCCGTTCGGCGATCGCCCGCGCGCGTGCAGCTGCGTAGGTCGGGTCGGATTCGACGCGCTCGTCGCGGCGACGGGCGTTGTAGTCGATGAACGAGCCCCGACCGTCGAGGAAGCGTTCGTAGAAGTCGAGGATATGACGAAGGTGCCTGCCCACTCCGCTCTCGAAGAGCTCGTGATCGTTGTTCGCGTAGAGAGCGGGGTCGATCGATGTTATGAGCTCGACCGCCTGATCGATCAGGCCCACGTTCTCGTCGACCAGGATCCCTGCCGCCGATCGTTTGTTCCCGGTCATACCTGCCTCGCGCGAAACATACCGCTCCCGGCTATAGACCGACAAACTTGTATTTGCATGCTTTGGCCGCGAGAAGTAGAATCTGAGCGTGATCGATCCACACCCGTCTCTGGATATCGTGGGAGCGCTCGGCACCGAGCTCTCCGGCAGGCGAGTCGTCCACGCGATCTCCGGCAGCGTTGCCGCAGCGCGCGCGCCGGAGATCGCCCGACTGTTGATGCGCCACGGCGCGCACGTCTACCCGGTGATGTCCGCCGAAGCGCAGCGGCTGCTCCACCCCAACCTGCTCCACTGGGCGACCGGCCACGAGCCTGTGACCGAGCTCACCGGCGAAACCGAGCACGTCGCGCTCGCGGGCAACACGTCCACGAAGGCCGATCTGCTGCTGATCGCCCCGGCGACCGCGAACACCGTGGGCAAGATCGCCGCGGGGATCGACGACGGCCCGGTGACCACCTTCGCGACGACGGCGATCGGCGAGCAGATCCCGGTCATCGTGGTGCCGGCGATGCACGAGCCCATGTACCGCCACCCGATCGTCCGGCGTAACCTGGAGACGCTGCGCGAGATCGGCCTTCAGGTGATGATGCCCCGCGTTGAGGAAGGCAAGGCGAAGATCGCCGCGAGCGAGGAGATCGTGGCCGCGGTGATCGCGAGACTCGCGCCGGACACGACGCGCTCCGGCGGCCCGCTCGCCGGACGGCGCGTGCTCGTGACCGTGGGCCGGACGGTGGAGTACATCGACCCCATCCGGGTCGTGACCAACAACAGCTCGGGCAAGATGGGGATGGCCGTGGCGCAGGCCGCGCGCGAGGCCGGAGCGGAGGTCACCGCGGTCTACGGCAAGGGCAGCGCCGAGGCGCCGGAGGGCGTGCGCGTCGTCCGGGTGGACACGGCGGAGGCGATGCGCGCGGCGGTCTGGGACGAGCTCGGCGACGGGCGCGGCTACGACGTGGTCGTCGCGGCCGCGGCGGTCGGCGACTGGCGCCCGGTCGGCGAGCAGAAGAAGAAGATATCGACCCACGACCGCGACCGGCTCGTCCTCGAGCTCGAGCCCACGCCCAAGATCATCGACCGGATCAAGCACGACTTCCCGCAGACCTTCCTCGTCGCCTTCCGCGCGCAGCACGACCTCACGCTCGATGAGCTCCTCGACGACGCGCGCGCCCGGGCGAAGAAGGCGCACGCCGACCTCATCGCGGTCAACGACGTGAGCCGCAGCGGCACGGGCTTCGAGACCGACACCAACGAGATGTACCTCATCGGCCCAGACGGAAACGAGGAGCACGTTCCGCTCGCGAGCAAGCCCGAGGTCGGACGGCGCATCGTGGAGGCGGTCGCGCGTCGAATCGTCTCCGGTTGACAGGCCCCGGGTCGGACCGTACCATTCGGCAACTCATGAAGGTGGCAATCATCGGGTGCGGCACCGTTGGCGGTGCGACGGCCCGGCACATACAGGACAGCGCGCAGCTCATCGCCCGACGTTACGGCGTCGAGGTGGAGCTCGCCGCGGTCGTGGACAAGAATCTCGACCACGCGCGCTCGATCGGTCTTCCGGAGGAGCTGCTCGGCGACAGCCTCGACGAGACCCTCTCGCGAGACGATGTAGACGTCGTCGTGGAGCTCGTGGGAGGGATCGATGTCGCTCGCGCGATCATCGCGCGCACGCTCGAGGCGGGCAAGCACGTCGTCACGGCGAACAAGGCGCTGCTCGCGCACCACGGCGAGGAGCTCTTCGCCGCGGCGCACGAGGCCGGCCGCTCACTCGCCTTCGAGGCGAGCTGCGGCGGCGGGATCCCGGTGATCCGCGCGCTCACCGACGGGCTCGCGGGCAACCGGATCGACGCGATCTACGGCATCGTAAACGGGACGTGCAACTACATCCTCACCGAGATGATCCGCAGGTCCATCTCCTACGACGAGGCGCTCGCAGAGGCGCAGCGCGACGGGCTCGCCGAGGCCGATCCGACGCTCGACGTGGGCGGGTTCGACAGCGCGCACAAGATCGCGATCATGGCCGCGCTCGCCTTCGACGCGAAGGTGGACTACGACGCGATTCCGGTGGAGGGCATCGATTCGCTCGACCTGCTCGACGTGAGCTGGGCGACCCGCCTCGGCTACGTGACCAAGCTCCTCGCGATCGCCGAGCGCGGCGGGGAGGGCATCTCGCTGCGCGTGCGGCCGTGCTTCGTCCACGCCGAGCATCCGCTCGCCTGGGTCAGCGGACCGTTCAACGCGATCAGCGTCTACGGCTACCCCACCGGCCACACGATGTACTACGGTCGCGGCGCCGGCGGGTCGGCGACCTCCGGGGCGATCGTCGCCGATCTCGTGTCGATCGCGACCGGCGCGTGGGACGCGTTCTTCGCGCGAACGCGATTCTGGCCCGATCGGACCGAACCCGCCCGGCAGAACGCTCCCGGCACGATCCGCGGCCGCTACTACGTGCGCGCCCTCGTACAGGATCGGCCCGGCGTCCTCGCGGAGATGATGACCCGGTTCGCCCGGCACGGCATCAGCATCGCGAGCGTCCACCAGGACGAGCTCAGCGACGAGGCGCAGCAGCTCGCGCCGGTGGTGATCGTGACGCACGGGGCGAGCGAGGACGACGTGCGCGCGGCGGCCGCGGAGATCGAGGCGATGCCGCAGACCAGCGGCGGCTGCGCGGTCATATCGATCATCGACGAGCCGTCGGAAGAACTCATCGAACTTTGACCCGCATTTTGGTACGTTCTAGGGTAAGGTCCGGTGGGTGCTGAACCGGTTTAGCCGTCGCGGCGTGACCCGGCCCGGCCGAAGAGGAAGGTTGCCATGAAGATCGTGTCCTACACCGTCGATCCGAAGATCCCGGAACCGTTGCAGCCGCTGAAGGAGCTCGCGAGCAATCTCTGGCTGAGCTGGAACTTCGACGCGGTGATGCTGTTCATGCGGCTCGACTACGACCTGTGGATGGAGTCACACCAGAACCCGGCGCGCCTTCTGGGCATGGTCGCGCAGGAACGCTACGAAGAGCTCGCGGCGGACGACTCGTACCTCGCGGCGCTGGGCCGCGTCTACGAGAAGTTCCTCGCCTACCGTAACGGCGAAACGTGGTACACCGGCGAGACGAACGACGTGGTCGCGTACTTCTCCATGGAGTACGGGCTGGACGTGAGCCTTCCCATCTACTCCGGAGGGCTGGGCGTTCTCTCCGGCGATCACCTGAAGACGAGCTCCGACCTGGGCCTGCCGCTCGTGGGCGTGGGCCTGCTCTACCGACAGGGCTACTTCCAGCAGTACCTCAACGCCGACGGCTACCAGCAGGAGAGCTACCCGGAGAACGACTGGTACAATATGCCGGTCTCGATCTGCCGCAACGACGCGGGCGAGCCGGTGAAGATCGCCGTGCGCGTGGGCGAGGCGACCGTGGTCGCCCAGATCTGGGAGGTGAAGATCGGGCGGACGTCGCTCTACCTGCTCGACACGAACATCCCGGACAACGCCGAGCAGCTGCGCGGCATCACCTCAACGCTCTACGGGGGAACGAAGGAGACGCGGATCCAGCAGGAGATCCTGCTCGGGATCGGCGGGTACCGGGCGCTCCGAGCGCTCGGCATCAACCCGGCGGTCGCGCACATGAACGAGGGACACTCGGCGTTCCTCGCGATCGAACGGATCCGCGAGCACGTCGCGCAGCACGGACTGAGCGTGAGCGAGGCGATCGAGGCGATCCGCCCGACGAGCATCTTCACCACGCACACGCCGGTCCCCGCGGGCAACGAGCGGTTCACGCCCGAACTCATGCAGAAGTACTTCCACAGCATCACCGGCGACCTGGAGATCGGCTTCCACGACTTCATGGCGCTCGGTCGCGAGAATCCCGACGACGGGCTCGAGCACTTCTGTATGACCGTGCTCGCGATCAGACTATCCGCCTACAACAACGCCGTGAGCGCGCTGCACGGCGAGGTGAGTCGCGACATGTGGAAGAACCTCTGGCCGGGGCTGCCGACCGAGGAGGTGCCCATCACGAGCATCACCAACGGGGTCCACATCCGCACGTGGCTCAGTCACGACATGCAGGACCTGCTCGACCGCTACTTCGGTCCTCGATTCTACGACGATCCGACCCACCTCGATATCTGGGATCGAATCGACCGGGTGAGCGACGAGGAGCTGTGGCGAACGCACGAGCGGCGCAAGGAACGACTCGTCGCCTTCTCCCGCGAACGACTTCACCGTCAGTACCGCAACCGCGGCGTCTCCGGAAGCCAGCTCGCGACCGCCGGCGAGGTCCTCTCGCCGTACGCGTTCACGATCAGCTTCGCGCGACGGTTCGCGACGTACAAGCGCGCGACGCTGCTCTTCCGCGACAAGGAGCGGCTCTACAAGCTGCTGACGAACACCGAGTATCCCGTCCAGATCATCTTCAGCGGCAAGGCACACCCGCACGACGTTCCCGGTAAGAACCTCATCAAGGACATCTTCCACTTCGCGCAGCAGCCCGAAATCCGACGGAAGCTCGTCTTCCTGGAGAACTACGACATAGGCGTGGCGAAGTACCTCGTGAGCGGCAGCGACCTCTGGCTCAACACGCCGCGGCGGCCCATGGAGGCGAGCGGCACGAGCGGGATGAAGGCCGCGATCAACGGCGTGCTCAGCTGCTCGATCCTTGACGGGTGGTGGGCCGAAGGCTACCAGCCGTCGCTCGGATGGGCGATCGGAAGCGGCGAGTACTACGAGGACGAAGAGCAGCAGGACGAGATCGAGAGCAAGCTGCTCTACGACCTGCTCGAGCGCGAGATCATCCCGCGCTACTTCGACCGCGGCCGCGACGGCCTGCCGCGCGAGTGGATCGGCATGATGAAGTCGAGCATGCGCGAGCTGGGACCGCAGTTCGCGAGCCACCGCATGCTCCTGGAGTATGCCGACCAGTTCTACATCCCGGCGCTCGAGAGCGCGAAGCGCATCGAATCGAGCTCGTACGCCGGCGCGAAGGACCTGGCGGCCTACCTGAAGCGGCTCGACGCCGCGTGGGGCGACCTGCAGGTCGTGGAGACCCCGGCGATCCCCGACCGCACGCTCAAGGTGGGCGACGCGATGGAGCTCAACGCGAAGGTCCGTCTGGGCGACCTGAAACCCGACGAGGTCGCGGTCGAGCTCTACTACGGGCCCATGCGGAGCACCGGCGAGATCGGCAGCGCGTCGTCGGCGCCCATGCAGCACGCAAAGGCGGGGAAGGACGGCGTTCACGTCTTCACCGCGACGATCGAGCTCGGCTACGCCGGCCGGCAGGGCCTGGCGGTCCGCGTCGTGCCGAAGCACGAGGAGCTCGCCCGACGCTTCGTGCCCGGCTACGTGGTGTGGGGCTAACGCCGGCACAGCACCCCGCGCCCGCCCGGCGCGTGAGCGAATCGGCCCTCACCTGCCCCTGCGACCCGTGACGCCGGCTCCACGGGCGTCTATACTCGAAGCGGCATGTTCGGGAACCCGCTTCTTTCGGCACTGTTCTTCGGACTCCTGACCGCGGTTTCGCTGCCGCTCGGCGCGATCGTGGCGCGCTTCTGGGTGCCGCGCGACCGCGTGCTCGCCTCGCTCATGGCCTTCGGCGCCGGGGCGCTCCTGTCGGCACTGACGATCGACCTCGTGGGCAACGCGCTCGAACACGGCAACGCGTGGCCGCTCTCCGGTGGGGCCGTCCTGGGCGGGCTGCTCTTCGTCGTGCTCAACCAGGTCGTCAACAACCAGGGCGGTTTCCTGCGCAAGTCGGCGACGACACTCAAGTACCTGCGCAACCTGAAGGAGGAGCGACTGAAGGAGCTCTTCCGCAGCATCAGCGCCGTGCCGGTGTTCAACGAGCTGCCACCCGAGGAGATCGCCGAGCTCGTCCCCTACATAGGCAGCCGGACCTTTCAGGCCGGCGAGACGGTCATCCGCGAGGGGGAGCCCGGCGACAGCGTCTTCATCGTCGAGTCGGGGCGCGTGCGGATCACGAGCAACGAGACGCGCGTGGCGACGCTCGGCGAGGGCGACGTGGTGGGCGAGATGGCGCTCGTCACCGGCGAGCCGCGCTCGGCCACTGCAGTCGCCGAAACCGAGTGCCGCGTCTGGTACATCATGAAGGAGGACTTCGACGAGCTGCTCGCGACCTCGCCGCACCTCAAGCAGGCGGTGAGCGAGCTCGCGATGGAGCGGATCTCCAACCTGCAGGAACAGCAGATCATGCACCCGGAGGACGCGCGCCGATGGTACCAGAAGGCCGCGCGCAACGTCGACCAGGAGCTCCTCCAGCCCACACCGGTGGAGATCCGGGAGGCGGCGCAGGAGCACGGCGGCGCTCCCATCGCGATCTGGCTGGGCATCCTGCTCGACGGCATTCCCGAGTCGCTCGTGATCGGCGCGAGCCTCGTGCAGGCGGGCATCAGCTTCTCGCTGCTCGCCGGGCTCTTCCTGTCGAACTTCCCGGAGGCGCTGTCGAGCTCGGCGGCGATGCGGCAGGCGTCCTACGGCTTCGGCCGGATCCTCGTTATGTGGGTCTCGCTGATGCTGCTCACCGGACTGGGCGCGCTGCTGGGTAACCTCTTCTTCACCGGCGCCTCGCAGGAGATGTTCGCGCTCGTGGAGGGCATCGCCGCCGGCGCGATGCTCACGATGATCGCCGAGACGATGCTGCCCGAGGCGTACCACAAGGGCGGGACGGTCACCGGGCTGTCGACGCTGCTCGGCTTCCTCGTGGCGATCCTGTTCAAGACGCTGGAGTAGGCGCGCCGCGGCCGCAGGGCGCGCCTACAGCGCCAGCCACGGGTCGAGCAGCACGAAGAGGATCACCACGGCGATCGCCGGGATGTAGTCGGCGGTCTTGATGTGCTTCAGGTCGAGCAGGTTGATCCCGATCATGAGGATCAGCGCGCCGCCCACGGCGGTGATCTCGCTGAGCATGAGCTCGCTCACCCACGGGCTGATCCACCCGGCGAGCAGCGTCAGCGCTCCCTGATAGACGAGCACGGCGAGCGCGCTGAACGCCACCCCGATGCCCATCGAGGCGGTGAGCAGGATCGACATGAAGCCGTCCATTACCGACTTCGTCAGCAGCAGCTGGTAGTCACCCTCCACGCCGGCGCGGAAGCTCCCGATGATTGCCATCGCCCCCACACAGAAGAGCACCGAAGCGCGAAGGAAGCCGTAGGCGAACTCGCTGCCGGTGCTCGACCGCTGAAACCTGCGGCGGAGGAACTCGCCGAGCCTGAGGATGCCGTCCTCGACACCCCACCACGCACCGAGGATCCCACCAATTACGACCGCCAGCGCCAGGTAGAGCACGCGCTGCATCTCGAGCGCCATGGACATGCCAATAACGAGCGTGATGACCCCCACCCCGGAGAAAAGGACCTGGCGGGTCCGATCGCCGATGTGGCGATTGAAGACCAGACCGATCAGCGAACCGGCGATCACGGCCGCGGCGTTGATGATGGTGGCGATCATGCAGGCGAGTGTAGCGACGGTCGGCCCTAAACTCAAGTGCCTTTCTGATCGATGTTTATAGTGAACGGACGAGGAGGACTAATGAGCCAGACGGCACAGGCGGAATCAGGCACCGGGACGAAACGCAAGATCTACTGCGCGAACTGCAAGAACTGCAAGCTTGTACCGTCGCCGGTCGACGATGACACGCGATACGTGCTCCGCGTCCGCTGCGCCGCGGGGAAGTGGCGGAAGCGACTGGGAGGCGAGAAGCTCTACAAGTACTTCACCGTCATCCGACGCAGCATGGAAGACTGCGACTCCTACGAACCCATGGGCGACGAGAACGAGTTCCTCCAGGACCTCAAGCGCAACCTGCCCATCAACGACGAAGTCTACGAGTCCGACGCGGTACCGAACGCGCAGGGTTCGTAGCCGCCCGGCGCGTTGAAACGAAGGCCGTGGCGGTGTACATTGCTGGGTAATGAAACGACTCAGCCTCATC
Source organism: uncultured Spirochaetaceae bacterium (assembly GCA_964537725.1). Lineage (GTDB taxonomy): Bacteria > Spirochaetota > Spirochaetia > DSM-27196 > SLST01 > SLST01. Next base: position 20,392 of record CAZICD010000050.1, read on the forward strand.
GCAGTGGCGGCCGTCTTCCTGCTCGGCTGTCAGACCGTTCCCTCCGAGATCCCCGAAGACCTCACGCAGGCTGAGCTCATTCAGCTCGCCCAGGACGCCTCCGACCAGGAGAACTGGGAGGCGGCGCAGGCGTACTACGACGCTATCATCGAGCGATACCCCAACGACCGGGCCGCGATCGCGACCGCCCGCTACGAGATGGCCTTCATCGAGTACAAGCGTGGCGACTACGACGAGGCCGAGCGCAGGTTCGAAGAGTTGCTTGGCATGTACGACTTCGAAGCCGAGGGGCTTCCGTCCTGGCCTCGCGTGCTCACGAATCGCGTGCTCGAGGAAATGGAAGAGGAACGAGCCCGCGAGGCGGAAGAGGCCGCAGCGGACGACAACGCCGCTGCAGCGGACGACGCCGCAGCAGCAGAAGGCGCTGCTACTGCGGAAGAATGATCGTGTGGATCTTCACGCCGCGGCGTTCGGCCTCCGCCTGGACGAGCTCGCGGTCGACCGCTCCCCGCGCGTGCGGGTGCGGCGGGGCGTCGCCCACGAGGACGACGTGCCGCTCGTCGGCGGTCCACACGTACCGCGTCACCGCGGCGTAGAGCGCCTCGTAGACCGCCTCCGGGATGTCGCGCCCCCCTGCGACGCGGATGGTATCCACCGCCCGCTGCACGAAGCTCAGATCGTTCTGAAAGTCAAACCGCCGCGTGAGGTACTCCTCCATGTAGTCGCGGTAATAGACGAGCCCCACGCGCAATGAGGCGCTGCCCTCCACGTACTTCTCGAGCATGGGCACGAGGTTCGTCTGGAGGTGCGGCACGTTGTCTTCCATGCTCTGCGTCGTATCGAGCGCGAGCACGAGGTCGACCGATCGTCCCTCGGCTCCCGCGATGATCCGCTCGATCGTATCCACAACGTCCTCGTCGGTCTCGCCCTCGGTCGCGTCGCCGCCGTTCTCCTCGGCGATCTCGCGCAACCGGTCCACGGCCTCGGGCATGTACTCGGGCGATTCGGTGACGCGCTCGCGCTGCGAGACGCGCAGGATGAAGGGGTTGTCGCGGTAGGCGCCCGAGTAGTCGGCGTACGGTTTCTCGAACGCGCGGATGCTCAGGTAGGTCCCGTCGAGCACCTGGAGCTCGCCGTGGCGCGTCCAGTCGTACCCGTACACCACGACGTAGGGGATGAAGATCCGGTACGCCTCGCCGAACTCCTCGTCGGGCACCGGCGTCGAGTCCACGAGCGAGAAGACGTCGTCCGCGTCGAGGAACTCGCCGTCGAGGATCCGTCGCTCGTCGCCGTTCTCGGGGTGCCAGGCGGGGTTGCGGTAGGCGTAGGTGGCGACCTCGTGGTCGGGCCGTTCGGTCGATTCGGTGAGCAGAATGGAGCCGAGCCCCTCGGCCGCGCGCACGTGCAGGTAGTAGCCGCCTTCGATCGTCTGGTCGATCCGGAGGTCTTCGGGCTCCAGAGCGAGGGCCGATGTCGTTCGCTCCGGCGAAGCGGTGGGCTCGCGCGCGGGAGCGGCACCGCTCGCCGCCGCGGTTCTCGCGCCCTCATCCGCCGCGTCGGTCTGCGCGACGAGGCCTGCCGAAGCGACGAACAACAGGACCGAACCGAGTGCGAGCACCGCGAAACCGAGCTTTCCCTGTGCCATCGGTTCTAGTATCGGCGGAAAGCTACAGCGTGATTACCGCCGGGAAGACCGGCGCGCGGCCGGGCAGACGAACGCCTTCCAGGCTCTCGAAGAGGAGGTGGCGCGCGATGAAGCGGTCGACGAAGGTGCAGACCGTCACGTCGGGCGGAAGCTCGCCGGAGGTGATCTCCACGAGGAGCGACCAGCCGGCCTGCGCCTCGTAGTAGGCGAGCCCGCCGGCGGCACGCAGCGGGCGCTCGGCACAGGCGATCGGCGACCAGGCGGCCGGGCGCTCGAGCGGCGCGTCCACGTAGCGGACGTCGATCGTGGCGTCGGCGAGGCGGTAGCGGCCGTGCCAGTGGGGGGTGACGTCGGGGGCGAGCGTGTCGATGCCGCGGCGCGACTCGGGCCCGGATTCGAGCACGGCCGTGCGCGCGAAGTCGGGGACCTGCCCGGCCGCCTGCGCCCCCACCGGCACCGCGGAGCGCGACGCGACGAACGCCACCGCGCAGAGCGCGAGCGCGAGGAGTTTTGGCTCGATCGGCCTACTCGACCGTAACACTCTTCGCGAGGTTGCGCGGCTGGTCGACGTTGCGCCCCAGCTCGAGCGCCGTGTAGTAGGCGAAGAGCTGCAACGGCACGACCATCAGGTACGGGTAGACGAGCTCGTGCGCGTGCGGGACGAAGAAGACGTCGTCTGCGATGGCCGCAACTTCCTTGTCGCCGTCCACGGCGAGCGCGATCACCTGCCCCGAGCGCGCCTTCACCTCCTTCATGTTGGAGATGACCTTGTCGCGCAGTCCGTCGTCGGGGACGATGAAGACGCTGGGGGTGACCTCGTTGATGAGCGCGATGGGACCGTGCTTGATCTCAGCCGCGCTGTATCCCTCCGCGTGGATGTAGCTGATCTCCTTCAGCTTCAACGCGCCCTCGAGCGCGACCGGATAGTTGATGCCGCGCCCGAGGAAGAGGAAGTCCTCCGCCTTCGCGTACTTGCGCGCGAGCGGGATGAGCGCCTCGCGCCGATCGATGACCTCCTGCACGAGCGCCGGCACCTTCTCGAGGTCCTCGATGAAGGCGAGCCCGCTCTCGATCCCCATGTGCCGCATCCGCGCCATCATGAGCGCGTAGAGGTAGAAGGCGGTGAGCTGGCTCGTAAACGCCTTCGTGCTCGCGACCGCGATCTCCGGGCCGGAGTGGATATAGACCCCGCCGTCGCTCTCGCGCGGGATCGTGCTTCCCACGACGTTACAGATACCGAGCACCCGCGCGCCCTTGCGCTGCAGCTCGCGCATCGCGTAGAGCGTGTCGGCGGTCTCGCCCGACTGGGAGACGCCGAAGTAGACGGTATTTCGCTCGACGATGGGGTTGCGGTAGCGGAGCTCGCTCGCGAGCTCGGCGGTCGCCGGGATGCGCGCGACGCTCTCGAGGAGGTAGGCCCCCACCTGCCCGGCGTAGAAACTCGTCCCGGCCGCGATGATCTTCACGCGCTCGACGTTCAGCAGCTCCTGCCGCGTCATGTTCAACCCGCCCAGGTGCCCGGTCGCGTACTCCATGTCGATGCGGCCCTGCATCGCGCGGTTGATCGACTCGGGCTGCTCGAGAATCTCCTTCTCCATGAAGTGGGCGTAGCCCTCTTTCTCGATCTCCTCGAGCTCCCAGCTGATGTAGTCGATCTTCTTGTCGACCTTGCGGTCCTTGAGGTCGGTCGTGTGGTAGGAGTCGTTCGTCATCGTGACGACTTCCCCGTCCTCGAGGTAGATCACCTGCTTCGTGTGCGCGATGATCGCGGTCACGTCCGAGGCGAGGAACATCTCCTCGTCGCCGATCCCGAGGACAAGCGGCGAACCGTTGCGCGCGCCCACGAGGCGCCCCGGCTCGTCCACGTGCATGGCGACGATCCCGTACGTGCCCTTCAGGAGCGACACCGCCTGCTTGAGCGCGCGCTCCAGATCGCCGTCGTAGAGGCTCGCGATCAGGTGCGCGATCACCTCGCTGTCGGTCTCGGTGACGAAGCGGTAGCCGTCTTCCTCGAGCTTCTCGCGCAGGGAAGCGTAGTTCTCGATGATCCCGTTGTGGACGATCGCGATCTTCCCCGTTCCGTCGGTGTGGGGGTGCGCGTTCACATCGGTGACGCCGCCGTGCGTCGCCCAGCGCGTGTGGCCTATGCCGGTCTCACCGTCGACCTGCTCCGGCAGGTGGGCGCGCAGGTCGGCGATCTTGCCCTTCTTCTTGTAGACGTGCAGGTCGCCGTCGGACCTCACGCAGATCCCGGCCGAGTCGTAGCCCCGGTACTCGAGGCGCTTCAGCCCCTCGACGAGTATGTCGGCGGCGGGCTTGGGCCCGCAGTATCCAATGATACCGCACATCAGGAACCTCCTACGTTGGCGAGCTGGTTCAATCGGGCCTTGTCGAGCAGCCAGAGCGCGTTGCCCTTGATCGACAGGACGCCGCTCGAGGCGAGCTCGTCCAGATGCTCGCGCACCAGCTCCGGCGGCGTCTCCAGGTTGAGCGAGATCTGCTCGACGGTCCGGTCGAGCGGCAGGTGCTGCTCGTCGGGCTTGCGCTCGCCGAACCGGGTGTAGAGATTCAGCGCGATCAGGCTGTGCTGGTTGCGCTGGTAAAGCATCTGGATCTGGCTGTTCGCGTTCTGGAGCCTGCGGCTGAGCTTGTCGATGATATTGAGCGCGATCTTCGCGTTCTTCTCGATCATCCCCATGAAGCCCTGCCGATCGAAGGCGAGGAGCTGCGTCGTGTTGACCGCGGTCGCCGTCGCCGTGCGCGCGATGCGCGAGACGATCGCCATCTCGCCGAAGAAATCGCCCTTCTCGAGGACCGCGAGCTCGTGCTCACGCCCGCCGATGTTCTTGGAGATCTTCACCTCGCCCGTCTGGATGATGTACATGTGGTCGCCCTGGTCGCCTTCGCGGAAGATGACCCGGCCGGCGTCGAACGTCTGACCGTATTTTTCGAAGAGCGGATTCTCTGCCATGCAGACTCCCGTGATTTTCCGTTGAGTATACCCCGCGATATCTCCGTTCTCAAGCTCGACCGACGCGCGCCGGGGCGGGTCACACACCACGGCCGCCGAGCCGCCTTTTGAAGCACCGCGCGCTCCTGCCGCGTAGGAAGAGTGGGAGGAAACTATGCGAAAACTCGGGCTGTTCTGTGTCGGTTTGATGACGTTCTCGTGCGCGCCGCTTCCGCCCATACCGTTCGTCTCGGATGCCGATCTGGCCGCACCGCTCGTCACCGACCTTCGACTCGCGAGCCCGGTGGAGCTCGCGGTCGCCTTCGACGAGCCGGTGAGCGTCGTCTCCGGTCCGCACGGCTCGGCGTCGGTCGGAGAGGTGTCCGTGCGTGGCGACGGGGAGCCGGCGCCGGCGGTGACCTTCCGATTCGAGGAGCCGCCGTCGCCCGAGCGCGAGCACCACGTGGAGGCGCAGGTAGCCGACGAGGCGGGTAACCACCTGCGGTTCGTCGCCCGCTTCTACGGGCTCAACCCCATGCTTCCCGCGATGCTCATCAACGAGCTCACCACGCAGGGCTCGAGCAACCACCCCGACCTCGTGGAGATCCGCGTCCTCACCGACGGCAACCTCGCCGGAGCCTGCATCTACGAGGGCGTCCCCGGCAACTGGGAGCAGCGGTTCGTCTTCCCGTCGGTCGACGTTACCGCCGGCGACTACCTCGTCGTGCACTTCAAGCCCGAAGGTCTGCCCGAAGAGGTGAACGAAACCGCCGCGCGCGACGCCTCGGGCGGTCTCAACGCGTCACCCGAGGCGTGGGACTTCTGGGTTGACGGGGGAACGGGGCTGTCGGGGAACAACGGTACGATCTCGCTCTGCGAGAACCCGCTGGGCGGGTACATCGACGCGGTGCTCTACTCGAACCGCACGAGCGATTCGGACGAGCGGTACCGTGGTTTCGGGAGCACCAAGGTAATGGATCGGGCCGATACGCTGGCGGCGGCCGGCGCGTGGACCTTCGCCGGGGAGGCGATCGCGCCTGAGGACGCGGTCGACCCCGAGCCGAGCACCGCCACCCGCTCGATGGCGCGCGGATCCGACGGCGCGGACACGAACTCCCGCTCGGACTGGCACATCACGCCCACGCGCGGCCTGACGCCGGGGACCGTGAACACCGACGAGGTGTACGAGCCGTAGGGCGCGC
>CAZICD010000050.1:26288-31984 GCA_964537725.1 uncultured Spirochaetaceae bacterium
CCGACGAGCGCCGCCGCCTGGTCGCGCAGCGCCGCGCTCACCGCCTCCGCCCGATCCTGCGCGTGGGCGCCAACGGTGCGGACGAAGGCGCTCCCCACGACCGCCGCGTGGACGTGCGGCTCGAGCGCGACGACCTGGTCTCGCTCGGCGATGCCGAACCCGGCCATCACCTTCGCGCCGGTCGCCCGCAGCCGGTCGAGCACGCGGACGTTCTCCTCGCCGATCTCCGTTCGCTCGCCGGTGATGCCGCGGCGAAGCGCGATGTAGACGTACTCCGGGGCGCGCTCGGTGATGAGCCGGATGCGCTCCTCGCGCGCGGTGGTCACGGTGACCGGCATCACGCGCGTGCCCAGCTTCTCCGCGGCGGCCCAGGTACCCTCGTCGTAGTCGAGCGGGACGTCGGGCAGGATGAACCCTGCCGCACCCGCCTCCACGCCGGCGCGCATGAACGTCTCCACCCCTCGCGCGTAGAGCAGGCTCGCGTAGGTCATGATGAAGACGGGCACGTCGCGGCCGGCCTCCCGGGCGAGCGAGGCGACGTCGGAGACGAAGCGGAACCCCCCGGCGACGCTGAAGCCCGCCTCGAGCGCGTGGTGGCACGCCTCCTGGATGACCGGACCGTCGGCGGTGGGGTCCGAGAAGGGGAACTGCACCTCCAGGTACGCCGCGCCGCCCTCGATCAGGCCGCGCGCGACGGCGAGCGAGCGCTCGGGGTCGGGATAGTGCGATACCAGGTGCGCCATGATCCGACTCATCGTTCCGCCTCCGTGCGCAGGAAGTCGCGCCAGCGCTCGCCGTCGAGCTCGCGCGCGGTGATGAAGAGGTCCTTGTCGCCGCGGCCTGACATGTTGATGACGATCGCCTTCTCCGGCGGCAGCTCGCGCGCGAGCCTGATCGCCTCCGCCGCGCCGTGTGCGCTCTCGAGCGCGAAGACGATCCCCTCGTTGCGCGCGAAGAAGCGCAGCGCCTCGAGCGCGTCCCGGTCGGTCGCGCGGGCGAACTCGACGCGTCCGGTCACGCCGAGCGAGGCGAGCTGCGGTCCGATGCCCGGGTAGTCGAGCCCGGCGGAGACCGAGTGCGTGTCCTGTACCTGGCCGTCCTCGTCGAGGAGGAAGAGGCTCTTGTAGCCCTGCACGATCCCCGGCTTGCCGAGCCCGCCCATGCGAGCCGCGTGATCGCCGGCGCGCGTGCTGCGTCCGCCCGCCTCCACGCCGACCAGGCGCGGGCGATCGGCCTCGAGGAACGGCGCGAAGAAACCGATCGCGTTGCTGCCGCCGCCCACGCACGCGACGAGCGCCTCGAGCTCGAGCCCGCGCGAGGCGATCATCGACTCGGCCTGCGCCTGCGTCTCTCGGCCCACGATCGACTGGAACTCGCGCACCATGTCCGGGTACGGGCTGGGCCCCAGCGCGGAGCCGATGATGTAGTGCGTCTCGTCGAAGCTCGCCGCCCAGTCGCGCAGCGCCTCGTTCACCGCGTCCTTGAGCGTGCGCTGTCCGCTCGCCACCGGCTGCACCTTCGCGCCGAAGAGCTCCATCCAGTAGACGTTGGGCTTCTGCCGCGCGACGTCGACCTCACCCATGTAGACCGTGCACGGGAAGCCCATCTTCGCGCAGACCGCGGCGGTCGCAAAGCCGTGCTGGCCCGCGCCGGTCTCCGCGATGATCCGCTTCTTGCCCATGCGCTTCGCGAGGAGCACCTGCCCCACCGCGTTGTTGATCTTGTGCGCGCCGGTGTTCGCGAGCCCCTCGAGCTTCACGAAGACCTGCGCGCCGCCGAGCTCCCGCGAGCTGTTCTCCGCGTAGAGAAGCGGCGTGGGCCTGCCGATGTAGGTCGTCGCGATCTCGTTGAACTCGGCACGGAAGCTCTCGTCTTCCATCGCGTCGAGGAACGCCGCCTCGAGCTCGTCGAGCGGCGTGCGAAGCACCTCGGCGACGTAGCGCCCGCCGAAGTCGCCGAAGTAGTCGTTGTAGATCTTCGTCATATCGATAGCTCCTCGAAGAAGCGCCGCAGCTTCTCCTCGTCCTTGCGTCCCGGCTCCGCCTCGAGCCCGCTCGACGCGTCGACGAGCTCCGGCGCGTGATCGGCCACGACCTGCCGGATGTTCCCGGGCGAGAGCCCGCCGGCGAGCCAGAGCGGCGCGCGCTCGCGAACCGCGTCGATCGTCTCCGGCGACAGCCGCTTGCCGGTTCCGCCGTACGCCCGGCTGTCGCGCGCGTCCACGAGCACCCTGGGGGACCGATATCGCTCGAGCGCGTCGGCGGCTTCCGGCCGGTCGAGGCGAAGCGCCTTGTAGTACGGAAAGGCCTGCTCGGCGCACTCGTCGGGCTCCTCGTCGCCGTGGAACTGCACCGCGTCTATGACTCCCTCCTCGAGCAGCGCGCGCACCTCCGGCGCGAGCGGCCCGCGCGCACCGCCGGTCACCACGACGGCGACCTTCAGCACCGGCAGACCCGCGAGCTCGCGCACCACCGCCGGGTCGGCACGCCGCGGCGAGTCGGCGAAGACGAATCCCAGCGCGTCCGCACCGAGCTCCGCCGCGAGCTCGGCGTCGCGTCGATTCGTGATCCCGCAGATCTTCACGAGCGGCCGGTCGGCGCGGATCCGCGACGTGAGCCGGCGCCAGAAGTCGGGGACGGGGGCGCCGGAGACGCCGGGCGAGTTGGTCCCGCCCCGGGCTGCGCCGTCCGCGCCGGGCGACGCCGCGCCCCCAGGCACCGCCGCGCCCGCCGGCGCGCGCCCGCGCAGCCCGGCGAGGATCCCGCGTATCGCGTCCTGGTCGCGCACGGCCGCCTCTCCCACGAGCAGCCCGTCGAAGCCGCTCGTGGCCACCAGCAGCGCGTCCTCCTGGGCGAAGACGCCGCTCTCGAAGACCGCGCGGTGGTCCCAGTCGATCTTCGCGCGCAGCCGCACGGGCGTCAGGAGATCCACGCGGAAGGTCGAGAGGTCGCGCGCGTTGATGCCCACGAGCGGCGGCGCGATCGCTCGCGCCTTCTCGAAGTCCTCGTCCTCGTGGAGCTCCACGAGCGCCGCCATCCCCAGCTCGCCCGCGAGCTCGTGCATCCTGGCGAGCTCGTCGCCGCTCAGGATCGACGCGATCAGCAGGATCGCGTCCGCGCCGGCGCGGTAACTCACCTCCACGTCCTCCTCGTCGACGAGGAAGTCCTTGCGCAGCACCGCGAGGTTCGGGTGCGCGCGCTTGACCGCCATGAGGTCGGCGAGCGAGCCCGCGAAATGGTCTTCCTCGGTGAGGATGGAGACCGAGCGTACGCCGCGGTTCACGTAGCGACCGGCGAGCTCGACCGGGTCGAGCGCGGCGTCGATCGCGCCTCTGGAGGGGCTCTTCCGCTTGATCTCGCAGACGAGCCGCGGCGCGCGCAGAAAGCGCACGAGCGGCGCGGTGCGCGCCGTTGGAACGGCCGCCGGGACGTCGGCGCCGAGCGCGTGCCCTTCGGCTGCGATCCTCGCGCGGCGTCGCGCGACGATCTCGTCGCGGATGTTCACGCGGCCCCCTCGGCGGCGGCTCGGGCGGCACGCTCGGCGAGCGCCTGCGAGGCGGCGACGATCCGGTCCACGTAGGCGGCGAGCGTGCCGTCGTCGATCGCCGCGCGCACCTTCGCCGCTCCGGCGGCGATGTCGTCCACGACGCCGGTGACGGTGAGCGCGGCGGCGGCGTTCAGCACGACCGCGTCGCGCACCGCCGCCGGGCCGCCGCCTGCGAGGATCTCCTTCGCAACCGCGGCGTTCTCCGCCGCGTCGCCGCCCGCGAGGTCGGCCATCGTGTGGCCGCTCACGCCGAGCTCCGCCGGGTCGATCACCGACTCGTGCATATCGCCCGCCTCGTCGATCGTGACCGCGCGCGTGCGGTCGCTCACCGAAATCTCGTCGATCCCGTCGAGGCCGTGCACGACCATGACCTTGCGGATACCGAGCATGTGCGCGGCCTCCGCGACGATGGGCACGAACGCTTGCGCGTAGACGCCGATGAGCTGGAAGGCCGCGCCGGCCGGGTTCACGAGCGGACCTAAGAGGTTCATGATCGTCTTCACGCCCAGCTCGCGCCGGGGAACGGCGGCGTGGCGCATCGCGCCGTGGTAGATGGGCGCGAAGAGGAAGCCGAAGCCGTGCTCGCGGATGAGCTGCTCGGTGTACGCCGGCGGCAGGTCGATCGCGATGCCCATCGCGCGGTAGAAGTCGGCGCTGCCGGACTTCGAGCTCACCGCGCGGTTGCCGTGCTTCGCGACCGTCGCCCCGCACGCGGCGGCGGCGAGCGCGGAGAGCGAGCTGATGTTGAACGTGCCGAGCCCGTCGCCGCCGGTGCCGCACGTGTCGAGCACGGGCCGATCCACCGTCACCGGCGTGCGCTTGCGCTGCAGCACCGACGCACACCCGGCGATCTCCTCCGGGCGCGGGCCGCGCGAGGCGATCGCGACGAGGAAGCCTGCGACCTGCGACGGGGTGAGGTTGCCCTCGGTGAGCTCCTCCATGAAGTTCGCCGCCTCCTCGCGCGAGAGCGTCGCGCCCTCGAGGAGCGAGGTGAGAACGACCTTGGAGACGAAGGGCTCGCGCCGGTAGTTCAGGAAGTTGCGCAGCAGCCGCTTGCCGGCGTCGCTCGCGATGCTCTCCGGGTGGAACTGGACGCCCTCCACCACGTGCTGCGTGTGGCGGATGCCCATGATCTCGCCGTCCTCCGCCGTCGCGGTGATCTCGAAGCCGTCGGGGACCGTCGCCTCGTCGACGGCGAGCGAGTGGTAGCGCGTGAACAGAGACGGCGTGGGGATCGAGCGGAAGAGGCCGCGCCCGTCGGTGGCGATCCACTCGGCCTTCCCGTGCACGATGCGCTTCGCCTGGACGATCCGCGCGCCGAAGGCGTATCCGATCGCCTGGTGTCCCAGGCAGACTCCCAGGATCGGGATGCGGCCGGTGAACTCACTGATCGCCTGGACCGAGATGCCGGCCTCTTCCGGCCGGCCGGGGCCCGGCGAGATCACGAGGCGGGACGGCTCGAGGCGCTTCAGCTGCTCGATCGTGATGCGGTCGTTTCGCACCACACGGACCTCTTCGCTCGAAAGCTCGCTCAGGTACTGAAAGAGGTTGTGCGTGAACGAGTCGTAGTTGTCGATGAGAACGATCATGCCTCCACCTCCACGCCGGCGGCGCGCGCGAGCGCCGCGAGTTTCTCCCGGGTTTCCTCGTATTCGCGTTCGGGTTTCGAGTCGTAGACGATCCCCGCGCCGGCCTGCAGGACCATCGTGTCGCCACGCTTGTAGCCGCTTCGGATCGTTATACACGTGTCCAGGCTCCCGCCCGGTTCCATGTAGCCGACGAGTCCGGCGTAGAATCGGCGCGAGACCGGCTCGATCCGGTCGAGCACTTCGATCGCGCGGATCTTCGGCGCCCCGCTCACCGTGCCCGCCGGGAACGTCGCGCGAACGAGATCGGCCCCGCTCTTTCCCTCGGCAAGCTTGCCCTCGACCTGCGAGACGATGTGCATCACGTGGCTGTAGCGCTCGACGACGAACGACTCGGTGACCTCCACCGAACCGGGCACGCACACCCGCCCTATGTCGTTGCGCGCGAGGTCGACGAGCATCAGGTGCTCGGCGCGCTCCTTCTCGTCGGACAGCAGCTCCTCCTCGAGCTTCCTGTCCTCGTACCGATCCGCGCCGCGGCGGCGCGTCCCGGCGATCGGGCGG
>CAZICD010000051.1:0-5491 GCA_964537725.1 uncultured Spirochaetaceae bacterium
GGGATGAGCGCCCAGCTCGCCATGCTGCGCGCGTAGTGGTGGCCACACTCGACCTCGTTCCACGGGTTGCGCCGGTAGCCGTCGTGGCGCTTGCGCGCGGCGCGGACGAGCTGCACCGCCTCGTCGACGAGCCCCTCCCAAACGCACGTCGCGGCGACCTGGTACTCGATGCCGGTCCAGACCTCGTCCGAGTAGACGAAGGGCAGCCGCGGCCGCCCGCCGCGCGGCCAGGTGCAGAGCATGAGACCCGACTCGCCGGGTAAGGCGTAGGTACGCTGCACGCTGGCAACGACACCCACGTCGGGCATGAAGTTGTGCTCCACGATGGCACGCATCGCCGAGCGGACGTGTTCCTCGGGCAGCACGTGGCCGAGGCCGGCGACGTGCGCGAGGTACTGGCCCACGAGCTGGTCGGAGAGACAGCCGGCGCCGTACTGGTAGCGGTACTCGTCCACGTCGTCGATGCGCTGCTCGTAGTACTCGCCGTTCCACAGGAGCTCGTCCATCCGCGCGCTGCCCTCGCGCCGGGCGGTACGGTAACGATCGGCCCGCTCGCTCTCGCCGAAGTGCTCGGCGATCTCTTCGCCGGCGGCGAGCGCGGCGTAGAAGAACGAGTTTGACAGCGAGTTGGGTCCGAAGAACTCGATGTCGTACGTGTTGTGCTGCTGACTGTCCAGCACGCAGTCGTCGTCGCGGTCCCAGTACTCGAAGGCGAAGTCGAGCGCGAGCGCCGCCTTGGGCCAGAGCTCGCGGAGAAACTCGTCGTCGCCGGAGAGCTTCCAGTCGCGGCAGAGCCGGACGATCGTGCCGAGTTGCCCGTCGGTGGCCGGGAGCATCTCCCAGCGCGGGAGTCCGTAGATCGACCGGGCGCGGAAGGCCATCGAACCGCTCTCGTCGGTCTCCATCCCGAACTCGATCCGGCGCATCGACCGCTCGAGCTCCGGGAAGAGGAAGGCGACGGTCTGCGCGTAGTTCCACACGTGCGTGCAGCTGCCCTCGCAGCATCCGGCCCCGTCGAAGCAGCCTTCCCACCCGAGGAACGAGCCGTCCTCGAGGCGGTAGCACGTCGTGCTGCGCAGGACGGTGATGTTGCTCGCCGCCGCGTCGATGACCTCCGGCGGCAAGGTGCTCCCGAACAGCGCGTCGTGGAAGGCGTCGGTCTGCGCCTCCAGCGTGTCCAGGTTGTCGAGGAGATAGCTCGCCGCAGACCACGCGTCGCCGAAGCGCGTGGCGTAGTAGTTGCGCACGGTCGCGAGCCCGCCGGCCTGGCCCTGACTTGCTCCTGCGGCAGCCTCTCGCGCCTCCTCTTCGGTCCAGCCGCCCAGCCGATTCGGCACGTGCCACGCGAGCACGAACTCGAAGACGTGCTCCTCGCCCGGCTCGATCCTCGCGCGCCCGCCGACCGAACCGACCTTGAGATTGCCCGGCTTCTGGAGCGCACCCATGGGCGCGTCGTAGTGCGACTCGGGCTCGAGCGCTCCGTCGGCGGCGAAATCGTCCCAGAAGTCCTGGATGTGGTCGACCCAGTGCGCAGGCAGCCACTCGGCGCGCCAGGTCGCGTGCTGCTCGGTGGTCAGGAGCGCCATCGTCGCGTACTCGAGCGCGTCGGGCTCGATCGATTCGGGCGCGAAGAAGAGCCCCGTCACGCCGTCTCCACGCCGCAGCTCGTTGCGGACCGGATTCGGCAGATCGACCTTGCCGAAGAGCCCGAACCCCCGCATGCCGCAGACGTTGGGAAGCGAGCCCGCGACCGAGACCTCGCGCGCATCCGTGCCGGTGTTGCGGCAGCGGTACCGTATCACCGCGGCGGGAATGCCCGAGGCGTCGGCGTCGAGCGGGACGAAGGGGGTAAACGCCTCCATGCGCACGTCGAGCCCGAGCGATTCGTCCACCAGATCGACCCAGACGAGCGGGTACTCTCCCACGAGCCGCGAGCTCGTGAAGTGCGGGAGGCCGGCCACCTCCCCCGGGCTGTAGCCGTGCGACCGCGTGTGCGGCGGTTGCACCGGACCTTCGAGGACGCACGTCTGCCGCTCGCCGCCGTCGGGCTGCGAAGAGAGCGCGAAGAACGAGAAGGGGAGCTTCCGACCCTTCGCGGGCCGATTGAAGATCTCCCAGTCGACGAGCGAGCCGCGGGCGTCGACCGAGACGTTCCCGGTCCCGATGCCGCCGAGCAGGAAGGCGGCCGCACTCGCGTCGTGGGGAAAGCTGCGCTGGGTTCCGGAAGGGGCGTTCATGGATCCTCCTCGGGCCATTCTACACGCGAAGCCGCGGTCGTTGAACGCATCGCCGCGCGGCGGCAGCATGACCGGATGGAATCGAAACCCGCGAAGGTTGCCCTCGTCACCGGAGCGAGCCGCGGCATCGGCGGGGCGGGAGTCGCTCCCGGCGGCGTGGGACTGAGCGGCGCGGCCCCGCGGCCGGCCTGAGCGCGTCACGACGGCCGTCGGGAACGCCGCCGGCGTGCGTCACTCCTCCGGCGGCCTGCGCAGCCGCTTCTTCTCGCCGCGGCGCTTCTTGCGCTCGATTCGCCGCTGACGCGCTGCCTGCGACGGCCGCGTGGGGCGGCGTTTCTTCCGCGGCCGGATCGCATCGTCGACGAGCGCCACCGCCCGATCGAGCGCGATGTCGCGGTTCTTCGCCTGGCTCCGCGTTTCCGAGCAGTTGACGACGAGCTCGTCCTCGCCGGTGATCCGGCCGCCGAGCCGCTCGCGGGCGCGGGCCTCCTCGTCTTCCGACAGCCCGATCTCGGCGATCGGCACGTGGACGGTGACCTGCGTGCTCACCTTGTTCACGTTCTGTCCGCCCGGACCGCCGGAGCGCGAGAAGCTCTCGCGGGCGGCAGCGCGGATCTGTTCTTCCAGCTCGGCGCGCATACGGCAGTCTACCCCGCTCACCGGGGTGTCTGCTACAGCATCGTCTCCACGCCGTACTCGGCGAAGCGCCGGTCCGACGTGACTACGGGTGCCCGCCGCTCGAGAGCGGTCGCGATGATGATGCGGTCGGCCGGATCGTGATGAATCGGAGGAAGCTCGGTGCTGCGGATGAGTATGGTCGCGTCCGGGGCGGCGACGTCGAGCCGGTGATGCGCCACGGCCTGTTCCCACCAGTCGCCCACGGGCATAGGCAGCTCGAGCTTGCCGGAGCGAACCTTGAGCCCGATCTCGAGCGCGCTGATCGCCGAGACGGACACGATGGGCTCGGAATCGATCTGCTCGAGCACGCTCGCGGAGAGAGTGCCGCTGCCGGATACGAGCCAGAGGAGTCCGCACGTGTCGAGGAGGATCATTCGATCTCGCCCCACTCGTCGTCGGCGAGCTCTTCGGTGGGGTCGTAGTTGATGCCGATGCGCGAGAGCACGGGGCTCACGACGCTTCGCGGCGCCTCTTCGCGCCGCCGCAGCTCCGCGACCGGCCGGCCGTTGCGGCTGATGATGTACACCTCGCCGTGCTCGACCTCCTCGAGAATCCGGGAGAGATGGGTCTTTGCCTCGTGCGTGTTGACGGTCTTCACGAACTTAGTCTATCAGACTAAGTCTTTTGAGTCAATCAAGCGGGGCGAGAGCGCGTCGGGCTCAGGCGTCCGGGGCGCCGCTCGGCGCCCCGGAGCGGTCAATCGTCCTTGCGGCCGTCCGGATGCGTCGTTCCCTTCACGGCGCCCGGCTCTCCGGTCACGAAGTCGTGCTCCAGGTAGGCCAGCACGTCGGCGGTCGGCAGCACCTTGGCAACGGTGCTGTTGGCGATCGTCAGCGCGGTCTTCTGGTTGGCGGTCGCCGTCGCCACCGCGTCGCCCACGACCACGACATCGTACCCGCGCGAGCTGCCCGCATAGGCGGTACTCAGCACGCACTCATCGGTCCACAGGCCTGCGATCACGATCGTGTCGATGTCGAGCGACCTGAGCTTCCCGTCGAGATACGAGCTCCCGTCCTCGTTGAAGGTCCAGAACATATCCAGGTGCTTGCCGTGGTAGAACCAACCGTCGGACTCTTCGGACTCGGTGGGAGCGATTTCCGAGAGCGGCCTCATGCCCTCTGCGCCGGTGAAGACGTAGGCGGCGTTCTCCGGGTCGTCCGGTCGCAGGCCGCGCGGACCGTACCATCGATCCATCGCGTTCGAAATGCCGTCGTCGAATCGACGACTCCACGCGCTCCATGCGATGCAGACTCCATCGCTCTGCGAGCGGGCCGTCCGAAACGCGTCGACGAGTCGGGTGACGTTCGGAAGGATACCACCCGCGTACGGTCGGTACTCCTCCTGGCAGTCGTCGACGAGCAGCGCGATCCGCCGCGGGCGGTCGGCCAGGCTCCACGACGCCCAGAACGCGAGCGGGGTGTCGTTGGGACCTCCCGGCGTCTTGCTGTAGTTCGGCATGGGCTCGAGCGCGCGTTCCATGTCCCGATGCTTGCGCGGCTGCTCGAGCGCTTCCTTCAGCGTCCTGATCTTCTCTTCCTCGTGTTTCAACGTCTCCTCCTCGTCGCGAACTCGTACGGATGCGCGTTGAACGCCTGCGGGAGTTCCCCACCGTTCCACTGCCAGTCGAGAAACGCGCGTAGCGCGCTCCAGTCTTCCGGATCGTGCCGATGCTCGCCCGGGCGGAGGTGATAGGCGATGCCATCCTCTGCGTCGAGCATCCGGTACACCTCGCGGGCAGCCTGTGCTGAGAGCACCATACCTTCAGGGTTGCTCCAGCGGTCGTCGAGCGCGTACGTGAGCAGGAGGCCACGCGGAGCAACGGCTGCTACCAGCACGTGCTGGTCGACCGGCAGCTCCGCTTCGCGTTCGGCGTAGGCGGCGAGGTGTGGGCCGAACCAGGTCGGGAAGGTCTCCGTGATCCGTGCGAGGCTCTCCGCGCCCTCAGCCTTGTGCCGGAACAGCGCCGCCCCTCCCGTGCCTCCCGCGTTGTCGTTGACGACCGCGATTCGAGCGTCGGTGGCGCCGGCGAGAAGCGCGGCCTTTCCACCTCGCGAGTGGCCGGTGACGGCGATCCGTCCGGCATCGACGAACGGCAAGTCGAGAAGCGCGTCCACGGCGCGGTGGTAGCCCCAGGCCCAGGCGGAGAGCGCACCGAACGTCGACCCGGGATACGCGGAGTACAGGCCTCCCGAGCGGGGGGCGCGCCCGTGCTCGCGCGCCGCCCCGTCGTCCGGGGCGAGCTCGGTGCGGTTGAACCGCGCGACTGCGTAACCGGCCTGCACGAACTGCTGGGCCACCTGATCGGTCAGATACCACCAGCAGCCGTCTCCGGTGAGTACGACCGGAGCGGGGGTGCCGGTCTTCGGTACGACGATCTGGAGCGAGAAGCTGGGCGGACGCTCGCCCCCGGCGCAATGGATCCGGTACGAGTGGAATTCCGGTCGTCCCGGCCAGGCGCCGAGCCCCGCGAAACAGAGCGACTCGACATCGACGTCGGTCGGTGCCGGCGGGAGTCCGCCGTAGACCAGCTCCACGCTCCGTCCGAGCCACTGTTCGCGTGCCGGCCACCACCGGTC
>CAZICD010000051.1:5591-13493 GCA_964537725.1 uncultured Spirochaetaceae bacterium
CCGGCCACCGCCTTCGGCACCCGCTCAGAACACGTGCAGCACCGCGATCAGCGGCGCGAAGACCGAGCTCACCAGCGACATCACCGTGATCAGCGTGTTGAGCGACGGACCGGCGGTGTCCTTGAACGGGTCGCCCACGGTGTCACCGACGACCGACGCCTTGTGCTCCTCGGAGCCCTTGCCGTCCATGTTGCCGGCCTCGATCCACTTCTTCGCGTTGTCCCAGAGCCCCCCGCCGTTCGCCATCAGGAGCGCGAAGATCACGCCGGTGAAGATACTCCCGCCCAGGAAGCCGCCGAGCGCGCTCGGCCCGAGGATGAATCCGACCAGAAGCGGCAGGATCACCGCGATGACCGCGGGGAGGACGAGCGCCTTCAGCGCGTCGCGCGAGGCGATGCGCACGCACCGTTCGTAGTCGGGAGGCTCGGTGCCTTCGAGGATGCCCGGCTTGTCGTTGAACTGCCGACGGATCTCGCCGATCATCGTGTAGGCGTTGCGCGTCACCGACAGCATGGTAAGCGCGCTGAACAGCGGCGGCGTGATCGCGCCCAGGAACAGCCCGGAGAGCACGAGCGGGTCGCGCAGGCTGATCGAGAGCTCGCCCCCGGCCGCGCGGATCTCCTCACCGTACGCGTGGAAGAGCGCGAGGACGGTGAGCGCGGCCGCGCCGATCGCGAAGCCCTTCGCCACCGCCGCTGCGGTGTTGCCGGCCGAATCGAGCGAATCGGCCGTGTCGATGACCTCCTCGTCCATGCCCGACATCTCGGCGATGCCCTTCGCGTTGTCGGCGATCGGCCCGTAGGCGTCGGCGGAGACGACCATGCCGGTGATCGAGAGCATCCCCACCGCGGCGATCGCCACGCCGTAGATCCCGCTGATCCCGTACGCCTCGGCGCCGAAGTAGGCGACGAGCATCGCCGCGACGATTCCGACGATCGACGGCACGATGCTCAACAGGCCGTAGCTGAACCCGGTGATGATGTTGATCGCAGAACCGCTCTTCGAATACCTCGCGACCATCTTCACCGGCTTGTAGAGGTCCGAGGTGAAGAAGTTCGTCGTATAGCCGATCAACAGGCCGATCAGCACGCCCGCGACCGCCGGAATGAACACGCCGAAGGTGAACCCGCCGCCGAAGACGACGACCGCGACGAAGACCGCGAAGAGCGCGCAGGTGAGGATCGTGCCCATGTTGAGCGCCCGACCCGGGTCCCCGCCCTCGCGGACCCGGACGAGCTGCGAGCCGACGATCGACGCGAGGATCCCCGCGGCGGATACCATCAGCGGGAAGACGATGTACCGATCTTCGAAGCCCTGCCCCACGAGCGCGACGCCGAGCAGCATCGCGGCGACCACGCTCGCGACGTAGCTGTCGTAGATGTCGGCGCCCATGCCGGCGATGTCACCGACGTTGTCGCCCACGTTGTCGGCGATCGAGCCGGGATTTCGCGCGTCGTCCTCGGCGATGTCGAACTCGACCTTCCCCACGAGGTCCGCCGAGATGTCGGCGATCTTCGTGTAGATCCCGCCGCCGGCCTTCGCGAGGAGCGCGAGCGCCGACGCGCCGAAGCTGAAGCCGAGCACCAGGCTGACGTTGCCGGTGATCAGATAGATGAGCGTGATGCCCACGATCGCGATGCCGATCATGCCCAGACCCATCACCGAGCCGCCGTTGAACGCGACGCGGAAGGAACGCGTGAGCCCCTCCTTCGCCGCGGTCGCGGTACGCACGTTCGCCTGCACGGCGACACTCATGCCCAGGTAGCCTGCTACGGCAGCGAAGACGGCGCCGATGATGAAGGTCACCGCCGTGCCGATCCCGGCGGTCACGTCGTAGGAGAAGGTGCCGTCGCTCACGAGCAGCGGGATATCGATCCCCAGCACGACGGCGAGGACGACCCCCATCCCCGCCGCCACGGCGGCGAGCGAGAGGTAGAGGTAGCGAAGGAACTGCGTCGCGCTGCGGCGTATGTTCCTCGCGACCTGCTGCGCCTCCGCGTCACCCGCCCGCTGGCGGGTGACCCATCGATACTTCGCAAGCGCCACGGCGATCGACGCGAGGCCGAGCACGAGCGCCACGATGATCCAGAGTGTGTCAGTCATTGTCTCCCCCTCGGAAGTAGGCGCGCGAGCGCCTTCTGAGTCCTATCTTCGTTATCTCGGCCGCGATGGACGCGAGCAGCGTGAACGGCAGAAGCTGCAGCCAGTCGATCGCGCCGATCGCCGCGGTGTCGAACACCGGTCGCACGAAGGGCACGTAGATGATCAGCAGCATGAAGGCGAGCGAGCTCGCTACCGCGGCGAGCATCCAGCGGTTGCTCCCCAGGCCAACCGAGAAGACCGAGTGCCGGTCGCTTCGCGCGGTGAACGCGCGCCAGAGCTCGGAGAGCACGAGCGTCGTAAAGGCGATCGTCCTCGCGGTCTCCAGGTCATCGGGGTAACGGTCGAGAGCCCACAGGTACGAGGCGAGAACCGCAACGGTCATGACGACCGCCTGCACCAGGAGCCCGATCCGCATGTCCGCGTTGATGATCGGCTCCGACGGCGGCCGCGGCGGCCGCTTCATGATGTCCGGGTCGCCCGGCTCCACGCCGAGCGCGAGCGCCGGCGCGCCGTCGGTCACGAGGTTGAGCCAGAGGATCATGATGGGCGTGAGCGGAATCGCGAGCCCTGCGATCATGGCGATGAAGATGATGAGGATCTCGCCTATGTTGCACGAGATCAGGTAGTAGACGAACTTCCGGATGTTCGAATAGATGACGCGGCCCTCTTCGACCGCGGCGACGATGCTCGCGAAGTTGTCGTCTGTGAGGACCATCTCAGATGTCTGTTTTGAGACGTCGGTACCGGTGATACCCATCGCGACGCCGATGTCGGCGCGCTTGAGCGCGGGCGCGTCGTTCACGCCGTCGCCGGTCATCGCCGCGACGTGTCCCTGCGACTTCAGCCCCTCGAGGATGCGCACCTTGTGCTCGGGCGAGACGCGCGCGTACGCGTCGGTCTCCTCGACGCTGCGACCAAGCTCCTCGTCGTCGAGCTCGTCGAGCTCGGCGCCCTCCACGACCCGTCCGCCCTCGCGCAGGATGCCGTTCTCCCGCGCGATCGCGCCCGCGGTCTCCGGGTAGTCGCCGGTGACCATCACCGTTCGGATGCCCGCGCCCTTCGCGGTGCGCACCGCCTCGGTCGCCTCGGGGCGCGCCGGGTCGATCATCCCGGCGAGGCCGACAAAGACCAGGTCGTGCTCGACGTCGTCGGTGTCCGCGTCGTCCTCCGGCTGCTCCTTCGTACCGCGATAGGCCACCGCGAGCACGCGAAGCGCCTGTTTCGCGAGCGACCGGTTCGTGTCGAGCACCTCGTCGCGACGCTCGTCGGTGAGGTCGGCGGCGGTGCCGTCGGTGAGCACGCGCTCGCAGTAGCGCAGCACGACGTCGGGTGCGCCCTTCATGAAGACGACGTAGCCTCCCGAATCGAGGCCCGGCAGGTCGGTGCCGTCGGGGACGCGGTGCACGGTCGTCATCCGCTTGCGCCCCGAGGTGAAGGGAAACTCGTCCACGCGCGGCCACGCCTCGTCGGTCTGCTCCTTTGCCAGGCCGGCCTTCGCGGCGGCAACGACCAGCGCGCCTTCGGTGGGGTCACCGATGATGTCGTAGTCGGCGCCGGTCGCCTCCCGGAGCCCGGCGTCGTTGCACAGCGTCCCGCCGTGGAGCAGCAACGACAGGCGCGCATCGGCGTGCGGGTCCACCTGCTCGTCACCCGCGCGGAACTCGCCGTGCGGGTCGTAGCCCTGCCCGCTCACCTCGTACTCGCGCCCGGGCACCCACGCCTTCACCACGGTCATCTCGTTCTGCGTGAGCGTGCCGGTCTTGTCGCTGCAGATAACCGTAGCCGTCCCGAGCGTCTCCACCGCCGGCAGCTTCCGGATGAGCGCGTGGCGGCGCACCATGCGCTGCATGCCCAGCGCGAGACAGATCGTCACGACGGCGGGAAGGCCTTCCGGCACCGCCGCGATCGCGAGACTGACCGCGGTCATGAAGAGTTCGATGATGTGCTGCTGGTGCTGCGCCATGTACTCGGCGAAGCCCTCGCGGAAGACGAGCAGCGGATCGGTGTCGCGGACGACGCCGTAGACGAAGATGACCCCGCAGATGGCGAGCGAGATGGTACCGAGCCATCGGCCCAGCTGACTCAACCGCTTCTGCAGCGGGGTCTGCTCCTCCTCGTACGACTGGATCATGTCGGCGATCCTGCCCATCTCGGTAGCCATGCCGGTCGCGGTCACCACGCCCAGCCCCCGACCGTAGGCGACCGAGGTGCCCTTGAACGCCATGTTGGCCCGATCGCCGAGCGGCGTCTTCTCGTCGAGCGGTCCCTTCGCCTTCTTCTGCACCGGCACCGACTCGCCGGTGAGCGCCGCCTCGTCGACGCGCAGATTCACCGACTCGACGAGTCGCAGGTCCGCGGGCACCGATGAACCGGCCTCGAGCACGACGATGTCGCCCGGGACGAGCGACTGGATTTCGATCGTGCGTCGCTCGCCGTCGCGCCGCACGTCCACGTCCGGCGCGGACATCTCCTTCAGCGCGGCGAGCGCCTGCTCGGCCTTGTACTCCTGCACCACCCCCACGATCGCGTTGAGGAT
This sequence comes from uncultured Spirochaetaceae bacterium, assembly GCA_964537725.1. GTDB lineage: Bacteria > Spirochaetota > Spirochaetia > DSM-27196 > SLST01 > SLST01. Next base: position 10,231 of record CAZICD010000051.1, read on the forward strand.
TACGATAACGAGTATTGCGCCCGCGTCGACCGGCTCGCCTACCGCAAACGAGACCGCCGCGGCCGCGACCAGAATGAGGATGAGGAAATCGTTGAACTGATCGATGACCAACGAGAGGATCCCGGGCCGATCCTTCTCCTGCAGCTCGTTCGGGCCGTGCTCGGCGAGCCGGCGCTCGGCCTCCCCCGACGAGAGTCCCGTCTCCGGGTTCACATCGAGGCCGTCGACGGTCTCCTCGATCGCGAGCGTATACGCAGCCTGGTCGTGGTTCATCGTCTCTCCCGCCTGACCTGCCTAGCCTACCCCGGGGCGCGGACCGGACCCATAGGCCCGGTGGGTTATGGGAGCTCGACCGGCGCCTGCGTACCGTGGAGGAAAGATCACGAGGCGCGCCCGGATCTCGGCGCACGGCATGCCGGGCTGCAAGCGAGGGAGAGCAATGGCTGACAGGAACGTCTATTTCTTTGCAGAGGACCAGGCAGAAGGCGCGGAGCAGACGAAGGACCTGCTCGGAGGCAAGGGACTCGGGCTCGCCAAGATGGCCGCGGCCGGGGTCGCGGTCCCTCCGGGCTTCACGATCACCGCCGAAGTCTGCCACCATTATATGGAGCACGAGGAGTACCCGAAGGGGCTCGACTCCGAGGTCGACGAGAACGTGAAGCGACTCGAGAAAACGATGGAGGCGAGCCTTGGCGACCCCGATGCGCCGCTGCTCGTATCGGTGCGCTCGGGCGCCGCCGTATCCATGCCCGGGATGATGGACACGATCCTCAACCTGGGGATCAACGACGAGGTCGTCGAAGGCCTCGCGAAGAAGACCGGCAACGACCGGTTCGCGTGGGACTCCTACCGCCGGTTCATCCAGATGTTCGGTAACGTCGCGATGGGCATCTCGGGAGAGAAGTTCGAGGAGGCGATGGACGAGCAGAAGGCCGATGTCGCGAAGCGCGAGAAGCGCGAGGCGAAGGAGGTCCAGGACATCGACCTCGAGACCGACGACCTCAAACAGCTGGTCGAGAAGTTCAAGTCGATCTACCAGGACGAAACCGGCGACGAGTTCCCTCAGGAGCCGAGGAAACAGCTGTGGCGCGCGATCGACGCCGTCTTCGAATCGTGGAACAACCCGCGGGCGGTCAGCTATCGACGGATGAACGAGATCACCGGGCTTCTCGGGACGGCGGTAAACGTCCAGTCCATGGTCTTCGGCAACATGGGCAACGACTCGGCCACCGGCGTCGCCTTTTCGCGCAACCCGGCCACCGGGGAGAAGCGTTTCTACGGCGAGTATCTGCCGAACGCCCAGGGCGAGGACGTCGTGGCCGGAATCCGAACTCCGCTGGAGCTCAGCGTGCAGAACTCGAAGGAATGGGCGGAGCGCAACGACGTCTCCGAGGACGAGCGCAAGGAGCGCTACCCGTCGCTCGAGGAGTTTATGCCGCAGGCGTACGAGCAGCTCGTCGAGTACAGCGAGAAGCTCGAGGCCTACTACCAGGACATGCAGGACATGGAGTTCACGATCCAGGGCGGTCACGTGTACATGCTCCAGACCCGCACCGGCAAGCGCACCGCGCCGGCGGCGGTGAAGATCGCCGTGGACATGGTGGACGAGGACCTCATCGACCGGAACCAGGCGCTGCTGCGCGTCGAGCCGAAACAGGTCGCGCAACTCCTCCACCCGATGTTCGTCGAGGAGGAGCGAGAGAAGGCCGAGGTGCTCGGCCGAGGGTTGAACGCCTCGCCGGGCGCCGCCGTCGGCAAGGTGGTCTTCAACTCGGACAAGGCGGCAGAGTGGCACGAGCGCGGCGAGCAGGTCGTCCTCGTACGCACAGAGACGAGCCCCGAGGACATCGAGGGGATGGAGGCGGCCGAGGGAGTGCTCACGTCGCGCGGCGGCGCCACCTCGCACGCGGCGGTCGTCGCGCGCGGCATGGGCAAGCCGTGCGTGGTAGGAGCCGGCGAGCTCTCGATCGACTACAAGAAGAGCTCCGCCGGCCTGGGCGGGAAGACCATCAGCGAAGGCGACGTCATCTCGATCGACGGCACGACCGGCGAGATCTTCGACGGTGAGATCCCCACGCGCGAGCCGGAGCTCACCGGCAACTTCGCGACGCTCATGGAGTGGGCAGACGAGGTACGGAAGCTCGGCGTGCGAACGAACGCGGACACGCCGCCCGACGCGAGGCGCGCCTACGAGTTCGGCGCGGCGGGCGTGGGCCTCTGCCGAACCGAGCACATGTTCTTCGGCGACGATCGAATCGGCACCTTCCGCCAGCTCATCATCGAGGCGCCGAAGGTGCGCGACCTCGAACGTCGACTCGACGCGGCGAAGGGCGATCAGAACGAGGACAAGAGGAAGACGATCGAGAAGGAGCTCGATCGTCATCGCGCAACGCTCAAGAAGGCGCTCGAGACGCTGCTGCCCATGCAACAGGGCGACTTCGAGGAGATCTTCCGCGCGATGGAGGGCCAGCCGGTCTGCATCCGTCTGCTCGACCCTCCGCTGCACGAGTTCCTGCCGCACGGCGAAGACGAGATCGCGGCGTTCGCGAAACGCATGGAGCTCGACGAGGGCGAGGTCCGCGCGACGATCGAGTCGATGGTGGAGGCGAACCCCATGCTCGGTCACCGGGGCTGCCGCCTGGGGATCAGCTATCCGGGGATCACCGAGATGCAGCTCGAGGCGATCCTTCGAGCGGCGATCGCGGTCCGAAACGACGGGCTCGAGACCGTACCCGAGATCATGTTCCCGCTCGTGGGTAACGTCGAGGAGCTGAAGTTCATGAACGGCAAGGCGCACGAGGTCTACGATCGCGTGAAGGACGACACCGGCGCCGAGGTGCCGTTCAAACTCGGTACGATGATCGAGGTCCCTCGCGCCGGTCTGACGGCGGACGAGATCGCGCCGGAGGCAGACTTCTTCTCCTTCGGTACCAACGACCTCACGCAGATGACGTGCGGCTTCTCGCGCGACGACTCCGCGTCGTTCATGGACGACTACCTGAAGCTGGGCATCTACGAGAAGGATCCGTTCCAGGTGCTCGACACGCGCGGCGTGGGCAAGCTCATGAAATGGACCGTCAACGAGGCGAGGGCGAACAACGAAGGGATCAAGCTGGGCATCTGCGGCGAGCAGGGCGGCGAGCCGAACACCATCCGCTTCTGCCACGAGATCGGCCTCGACTACGTGAGCTGCTCGCCGTTCCGCGTACCGGTCGCGCGTCTCGCGGCGGCGCAGGCCGCGGTGAATGCCGACTGACCGTTCG
>CAZICD010000051.1:13593-31234 GCA_964537725.1 uncultured Spirochaetaceae bacterium
GCGCAGAAAGCCGCGTACGTGCACAAGTCCGAGTTCTCGTCGATGGTGATGCCCGGGACCGGGCAGTTCATGAACGAGGAGCCGGTCGCCGGAGCGCTCTTCGTCGCTGGCGATCTCGCGATCACGACCGGTACGCTCTTCGGCGTCTACTTCCTGCTGCCGGAGGAAGTTCGCTTCGACAGCCTCGACTACCTGAGCAGCTCCAGGACCGAGATCAAGGACACGTGGGAAGCGGCGCTCGGTGAAATGACCCTCGGCAGATCACTGTCGATCGCGGGCGTCTTCGCGGGCGGCATGCTGCTCGACTCGACGCTGGGCTACTTCTCCTCCCGCCACGCGGGCAGGCTCGCCCGGACAAGAATCGAGGCTGGCGACGTGGAGTTCGAAGCCCGACCGGAGATCCTGCTTGGCGCGGGAATGCTCGGGTTCGGCATGAGCATGAGCTACTGACCGCATCGGCCTTCTCTGACTATATTGGTCATCAAGGAGAGCCAGGCCGATGAACGACGTCATGATTGGCAACGACCCGTACCGCTACCGAGTGAACACCGACTGGGCGCAGCTCCCGGACGGGTACCGCTTCGGAACGACCCACGGCGTCGTCGAGGACGCCACCGGCCGCGTCTACATCCACCACACCGGCAGCCCGAGTACCTTCGTCTTCGATCCCGACGGTACTTTGCTGGCCGCCTGGGGCGAGGCGTACGCCGGGGGAGCCCACGGCGTGCATCTCAACCGCGAGGCGGAGGGCGAGTTCCTCTACCTCGCGGCCACCTCGCTCGGCTTCGTCGCCAAGACCACGCTCGACGGCGAGGAGCTCCTGCGCATCGCCACACCGCCGCGGCCGGACATCTACGACGACGAGCACCGCTTCGTCCCCACCGAGACGACCGTCGCCCCCGACGGGGCGATCTTCATCGCCGACGGCTACGGCCAGCCGTGGGTGCACCGCTACACGCCCGACGGCGAGTACATCGACAGCTTCGGCGGGCAGGGAAGCGATCCCGGCCGGCTCGACAACCCGCACGGGATCATGCTCGACACGCGCGGAGCACAGCCGCGCATCCTCGTCTCCGACCGGAAGAACGTGCGCCTGCAGTACTTCGACCTCGAGGGGAGGCACCTTGGCGTGGTGCAGGGGATGCTCCGCTTCCCCTGCACCACGATCCAGTGGAACGACCATCTCTACATCCCCGACCTCCATTCGCGCTTGACGGTGCTCGGCCCGGATGACACACTCGTGACGCACCTCGCCGACTGGCCCGACTGCTGGAAGCGGCCGGGGTGGCCGAACCTGCCGCGGTCGGAGTGGGTCGCCGGACGAGTGAGCTCGCCGCACGACCTGCACGTGGACGCTCACGGGAACATCTACCTGGCCGAGTGGTTGAGCGAGGGCACCGGAAAGGTAACGAAGCTCGAACGGGTGCAGTGACGATCGCTGCGCCTGAAAGGCGGCGATGCGACACACGCGCTACCAGGGGGCGATCGTCCGGGGCGACCGGCTCCTGCTGATCAAGCACTACTCTCACGCGAGCGACCGCAGCTACTGGGTGTTCCCGGGCGGCGGCATCGACGCGGATGAGTCCGAGGTCGAGTGCGTGGCCCGCGAGATGCACGAGGAGACCGGACTCGAGGTGGCAGTCGAGCGGCTGCTCGTCGACGAGCGCACCCCGTCAGACCGATTCTATCGGAGACAGAAGACCTACCTCTGCCGCGCGAGCGACGGCGAGCCCGCGGCGGGAAGCGAGCCCGAGACCGACCACTTCGACATCGTCGACGTGGGGTGGTTCGATCTCGCCCGCCCGCAGTCGTGGCGCGGCCGCATCAGCGACGACCAGTGGGTCCTGCCGATGATGTGGGAGGTACGCCGGAAACTGGGCTACCCCGGCCACCGGCCCGCGACGATCGCACCGATCGAGGGCTTCGGACCGCCTCCCTCGCGAAACGGGAGGCGCATCGTCGTGCGGGCACCGGAGCGAGCAGACCTCGATGCGGTTCACGGCCTCCTCGAACGCGCCGCGCCCGCGGACGTCCTGCCGCGCTGGACCTTCGAGCACGACGCGATCGCAGGGGCCGCGCTCGTCGCTGACGCCGACGGCGCGATCGTCGGCGTCGCGAGCGCCGGCGAGCAGGGTCGTGCCTGCCTCGCGGACGTCCCCTGGGAGTTCCGCGAACGGGCGATGACGCTGCACCGGTTCGCGGTCTCCCCGGATGCCGCCGGTACCGGCGTGGAGCCTGCGCTGCTCGAGGCCGTGGAGGCCGAGGCGACGAGGCTCGCCTTCGACGCCGTGCGCCTCGACGCGGCCGCGGCGCGTATCGTGGGAGCGACGTACCTCGAGCGCCGCGGCTACCGGCAGGCCGGCGTGCTCGACTCGTCGGACGGCGGCATGTGCTACGAGGCGCGCGTCGAAGACATTGTCGTGAGGAACGGGGAGGTTTCATGAACCGTGTACGATGGGGAGTCGTGGGCGCGGGCGACGTCTGCGAGCGCAAGTCGGGTCCGCCGCTCTACCGGGTCGACCGGTCAGAGCTCGTCCTCGTCCACAGGCGCGACCGGCAGGCGGGCGAGGATTTCGCGCGCCGTCACGCCGGGCGCTACGTCGCGAGCTTCGAGGAGCTCGTCGGATCGGACGAGATCGACGCGGTATACGTGGCGAGTCCGCACGCGCTGCACGCCGATCAGTCGATCGCCGCGCTGGAAGCGGGCAAGCACGTGCTCGTCGAAAAGCCGATGGCGCTCGCCGCGGCGGACTGCACCCGCATGGTCGACGCGGCGGCCGCCGCGAACCGGAGCCTCGCCGTCGCCTACTACCGCAGAGGGTACCCGTCCATCGGGCGGGTCCGCGAGCTCGCCGACGCGGGCACGATCGGCACGATCACCGGGATGAGCGTCAACGGGCAGTTCCCCACGAGCCACCGGCTCGACCTCGTCCACTACCTCGTCGGCGACGTCGAGGCGGTCCGCCTGGCTCCCGGTAGCGCAGACGGGTACCGATTCGAGCGCAAGGCAGGGCACATCGAGGCTCGCGCGCGCGGCCGCCGCGCCGGGTCCGACGACGCCCCCGTCCTCGTAACGCTCAGCGACTCGTGGGGCGAGACCGGCGTGCCGGAGGCGCTGGTGGTCCGCGGCGAGCACGGTGTCATTCACCTCGCGGATCTGAAGGGCGGCGCGATCACCGTGAACCCGCCCGACGGGGCGACGTCCTCGCCAGGCGCGGCGGACGACGCCGCGTCACGCCCGGCCGAGCACATCGACACCGGCGGACTCCCGTTCCCGCACTGGGGACTCGTAGAGAACGTCGTCGCGCACCTGCTCGACGGCGCGCCGCTCCTCTGCGACGGCGTCGAGGGGCGCAAGTCGACCGTCGTCCTCGACGCGCTCGCTGCCGCAGAGGCCGACGGGACGCACGAGTGGAGACCGGTCTGAGAGCGACAGCCTACGCGTCGCCGCGAAACTCGCGCACCGTCGCGACCATCGCGAGGAACCCTTCGGGCGGGACGTAGTCGGCGATCTGATTGCCCGAGCCGATCGCGACCCCCGGACAGCCGCGCACCGACTCGAGCACGTCGCGCACGTAGGCCCGCACCCCCGCTTCATCCTCCTCGCAGAGCACGTTCATATCCACGCCTCCGAAGTTCCCGATGCGGTCGCCGTAGCGCTCGATCCAGCGCGAGAAGGGCGCGATCGCGTCCTCGTTCGAGTGCTTCGCGTCGATCCCCACCTCGTCGATGAGGTCGTCCATGACTTCCCAGATAGCCCCGCACGAGTGCAGCAGGAACGGCTTGCGCTGCGCGTGGACGAGCTCTACGATCCGGCGGTACCGCGGGAGGATGTGGTCCCGGAACGTCTCCGGTCGCATCAGGAGCGACGTCTTGAACCCGAAGTCGTCGCCCACCCGGCACACACAGAAGGTGTCGCCGTAGCGCTCGAGGAAGCGCGCCCAGATCGCGTACATCGCCTCGCCGATCCTCCGCCACAGCGATGCAAACGTGTCGGGATCGTCGACCTCGAGGTAGGCGAGATCGGTGAGCGGAACGAAGTCCTGCGCGATCTCGAAGGGGCCGTTTCCCACGCCGGCGACGGCCTTCATCCCCGGCGGAAGCGCGCGCTCGAGCGCGTCGAACGAGGGCCCGAAGCGCGCGAAGTAGCGGTTCGGCAGCTCGTCCCACGGGTAAGCTTCCAGATCGTGCCGATCGCGGACGATCGGACCGGCGCGCCCCATGAGCCCCTTCCCGCCCTGCACGAGCTCGGTGATGCACCCCTCGTACGGGTAGACGTCGTAGCCGAGCGAGGCGAGGTACCGCGACGTCACGCGGAAGCCCTCCTCGCGGTCCCGCTCGTCGCCCGAGAGAAGCAACCCGACGTCGCGGTCGAGGAGCGCGCCCAGCACCTCCGAGCTCACCGCGTGCTCGTAGAGCGGAAGGCGATCGGTCGGTCGGTTCCACGCGGCGTCCACCACGCGGGTGAAGTCCGGCTCGTATTGCTGCATGGGACCATCATACGGCATCATGCCGATGGAGGCATCCCGGATGAGCGCACCGAACGACGAGCGGGTTCGCATCGGCCTGTACGGAGACAACGGACACCAGCTGAGGGCAAACGCGTCGCCGGCGTGGCTCGAGCACGGCGTCGTCGTCGCGTTCGCAGGCTTCGCCGGCGACCGGCCGGCAGCCGCGACCGACGACGCGCCCGAGCACCGCGCCTCGCTCGACGAGCTCCTCGCCGACCCGTCGATCGACCTGATCTCGCTCTGCTCGCCCCGGCGCGCCGACCAGGCGCTCGACGCGATCCGGTGCCTCGAGGCGGGCAAGCACGTGCTCGCCGAGAAGCCGTGCGCGATGGACGAGGCCTCGCTCGACCGGATCATCGACACGGCGCGGCGCACGGGGCTCGTCTTTCACGAGATGGCGCCCACCGTCGTGGAGGAACCGTACGCGACGATCCGACGCGTCGTTGCTTCCGGCCGAATCGGGCGCGTCCTCCAGGTCTACGCGCAGAAGTCGTACCCCTGGCACGACCGCCGACCGACCGACGAGGCGATCGACGGAGGCCTGCTCAGGCAGGCGGGGATCTATCTCTTCCGCTTCGTAGAGCACGTGGCCGGCGAGACGGTCGTGGAGACCAGCGCGTACGAGACGACGCTCGCGAACCAGGGCGGGGGCAGCGACTGCCGCAGGGCGGCGTCGGTGATCATGCGGCTCGAAGGCGGAGGCGTCGCGAGCGGCGTCGCGAACTACGCCACCCCCGCGCCGCCGCGCTGGGACCGCTGGGGCTACGAGACGCTGCGCGTGTTCGGAGAGGACGGCTTCGTCGAGTCGCTCAACCACGGCGAGGTGCTCAGGCTCGCCACCAACGCCGAGGGCACGGTCGATCTCGCGGCCGGCGGCGAAGCGACCCCGCTCGACTTCACCTCGCTCGTGCTGCGCGAGATCCTCGGGCTCGCCGATCGTGTCCTGGACCCGGAGTCCGAGCTGCACCCCACGCGCATGGTGAACCGCGCGAAGGCTCTCGCCGGCACCGGAGGCTGAGCGTCGCGGCGGGCTCCCGTTCAGGCGGTGGCGGAGGGGAAGCGATCGTATCCCTGGAGATCCACCGGGGATCCTGCGCGGGCCCACCGCACGGATCCGAGCTCGGCGGGAAGCACACCCTGGCCGAACGCCTGCGTGAACGCGTCCTCGAGCCCGTCGACCCAGGTCAGGACGTCGGGCGATGGCCCGGCCATCCCGGCGGGGAGCTCCCATCGACGCACGATGTCGGTCGGGAAACTCGCGATCTCCGCGGACTCGTGCGCGCCGCAGGTGGCGAGCAGCTGGTAGCTCGCGTCGTCCACGCTGCACGCCGGCGGCTCGCCCGCGCGCAGCCGCCTCGCCATCCGATCGAGCTTCCCGTGCTGGTGGAAGTTCGGAAAGCCGTAGTCCTCGATCGTCCCGTCGGCGAAGCGGGCGTAGAAGTTTCCCGGATCGGTGCAGTAGATATCGGCCTCGCTGAACCGGTAGTGGATGACGGGGCCGACGCGCGAGGGCACCGGGTGCGCGGTGTAGAAGAGCACCTCCGCGCCCGAGGCGGTCTCCACGCGGAGCGCGGCGGTGTCGAAGCTTTCGATCTCGTTCGCGCGGTAGAGCTCTGCCTCGACCGAAAGCGGCCGACCGCCGTCGGATCCGAGGACGAAGAGCGCGTTGTGAAGATAGTGCGCGGTGGCGTTGTTGACCGGGCTGTCGAGCACCCACGAGCCGTCCGGCGCGCGTAACGCCCCGGCCCACGAGGTGCGGCCGTAGTACGAGGCGGGGCGCGGCCAGAACGCGAGCGTCTTCATCTGCAGCGGAACGCCGAAGCGGCCGGCGGCGACGTCGCGTCTGATCGCCCGGATCGTCTCCGAGAACGACCACTGGTAGCCGATCGCGACCGTCCGGCCGTGCTCGTTCGCGGCGGCCGCCATCGCGAGTGCGTCCTGGATCGCGCCGGCCACCGGCTTCTCGCAGAGCACGTGCGAGCCGTGCTCGAGCGCCGCGATGGTGAGCGCCGCGTGACGATGGATGGGAGCGGAGATCACCGCCAGGTCCGCCGCCCCGTGCTCGTAGAACGCGGCGAGCGTATCGTGTACGGTCCCCACCCGCTCTTCGAGCTCCGCGAGCCTCGCGCAGGCCCGCGGCGCCGGGTCGACCGCGCCGACGAGCTCGAGCCCCATCTCGTCGCCGTGGTCGAGCATTGCATCCAGGTAGCCGGCGCCGTAGCCGCCGACTCCAGCGAGGAGTACGCGCATGGTGTTCATGGCCGGCAGTGTACCCGCAGCGAGCGCGCGTTTCCAGCCCGATCGCCGGCGAGGAGGACCTGGTCGGCCCCGGCCTTCCAGCGCGCCCCCCGCTCCGTCTATGATGGTCGAATCCGACAACGGGTATCAGGGGGAACCATGTACCAGGCACGAGCAGATCGCTACGACACGATGACCTACCGCCGCTGCGGGCGCAGCGGGATCGTCCTTCCGGGGGTCTCGCTGGGACTGTGGCACAACTTCGGCGGGGTGGACACGCGCGAGGATGCGCGAGCGATGCTCCTGCGCGCCTTCGACCTCGGCGTGACGCACTTCGACCTCGCGAACAACTACGGCCCGCCTCCCGGGTCGGCCGAAGAGAACTTCGGCGCGATCCTCAAGAGCGATCTCGCGCCGTACCGCGACGAGCTGATCATCTCCTCGAAGGCCGGCTACGGCATGTGGGACGGTCCGTATCAGGACGGCGGCAGCCGCAAGTACCTGCTCTCGAGCCTGGACGCGAGCCTGAAGCGCATGGGCCTCGAGTACGTGGATGTCTTCTACCACCACCGGCCCGACCCCGACACGCCGCTGGAAGAGACGATGGGTGCGCTGGACACCGCCGTCCGCTCCGGCCGCGCGCTCTACGCCGGCATCTCCAACTACTACGACCCGGAGCTCGCCGGACGCGCGATCGAGATCCTGCGCTCGCTCGGGACCCCGCTGCTCATCCACCAGCCGAGCTACAACATGTTCCGCCGCGAGGTGGAGGAGAACGGACTGCTGCCGCTGCTCGAACGCGAGGGCGTGGGCTGCATCACCTTCTCGCCGCTCGCGCAGGGACTGCTGACCGATCGGTATCTCGACGGGATCCCGGAGGACAGCCGCGCGGCCAAGAGCCACGGCTTCCTGAGTAAGGACCGGATCACCGAGGAGACGGTGGCGAAGCTGCGCACGCTCAACGGCATCGCCGAGGCGCGCGGGCAGTCGCTCGCGCAGATAGCGCTCGCGTGGATCCTGCGCCACGACGCGGTCACGTCGGTGCTCATCGGCGCGAGCAAGGTCTCGCAGGTGGAGAACTCGGTGGGCGCGCTCGCCCGGCTCGAGTTCAGCGAGGACGAGCTCGACGCGATCGAGACCGCGCTCGGCGGATCGGAGTAGCCTGTGGTCCGGTTCAAGCACGACCTCGAGCGGGCGAAGGGGCGTGTCGAGGCGTGGTGGCGCGGCGAGAACACCGGCCGCCCGGTCCTGCTCCTCACCGCGCCGCGCGACGACGCGCGCGAGTACGACGGGCCGGTGACCGACGACCTCGACGCGTGGTGGACCGACCCGGACTACGTGCTGCCCCGGCTCGAGCACCAGCTGCGCTCCACGTACTACGCGGGTGAATCGATGCCCGTGATCTTCCCGGTCGCGACGACGATCGTCTCCATTACGAACAAGTACCTGGGCGCGCCGAACGTCTACATCACGAAGAACACGACGTGGTCGAAGCCGATCATCGACAGCTGGGACGATCCGCCGCCGCTCGTCTTCAGCGAGGAGAACGTCTGGTGGCAGCGCACCGAGCGCCTGCTCGCGGCCGCGGTCGACATGATCTGCGAGAAAGGCTTCGAGGCGTACGTGGGCCTGCCCGACCTCAACGGGCCGACGGAGGTGCTCTCCGGCCTGCGCGATCCCGAGAGGCTCGCCCTCGACTTCTACGATCACCCGGAGGCGATCACGCCGGCGATCCGCAAGGTACAGGACGCGTGGTTCGAGGCGTATCACCGCTCGACGGAGATCGCGCATCAATGCGGCGGCCATTTCTGCTGGATGGGCGTGTGGAGCGAGCGACCGATGATCGACCTGCAGTCGGACGTCTCGGCGATCATCTCCAACGAGATGTTCCGCGACTACTTCCTCCCCTTCATCGCCGAGCAGGCGCACGAGATCGACCGGACCATCTATCACCTCGACGGTCCTGACGCGGTGCGCCACCTCGACTCGCTGCTCGAGCTCGACGAGCTCGACGCGATCCAGTGGGTCCAGGGCGCCGGCGCCGGGCGGATGACCGAGTGGATCGATCTCCTGAAGCGTATCCAGGCCGGCGGCAAGCTGATCTATGCCACTTGTGATGCGGATGAGGTCCCTGTCCTCTGCCGGGAGCTCGATCCGCGCGGCCTGTTGCTCGCGGTGTATGCCGAAAGCGAGGCGCAGGCAGACGAGGTGATCGCGGAGGCCGAGCGTGCGTCTCGACGCTGACTTCCCCGGTGGCAACATCGTCGTCGAGCGGGTGGAGGCCGACACCGTCCTCGTGCGCCAGGACCCGCGCGATACCGAGGGACACTGGTTCCACTGGGCGTTCCGCGTACGCGGCGCGGCCGGCACGACCGTCCGGTTCGTCTTCACCGACGGAGACGTGATCGGCGCGCGGGGACCGGCGGTGAGCGTGGACGACGGCGCGAGCTACCGCTACCTGGGGCTCGATCGAGTGGACGGCGCGTCGTTCTCCTACGACTTCGGCGAGAGCGAAGACGCCGTGCGCTTCGCGATGGCGATCCCCTACCAGCGATCCGATCTCGACGCCTTTCTCGCGCGCGAGGACGCGAAGCGCGCGCTCCGCGTCGAGCCGATCTGCCGCAGCCGGGGCGGGCGCGAGGTCCCCGCGATCGTCTGCGGAGTCGACTCCGCGCCGCACAAGCTCCTGCTCACGAGCCGCCACCACGCCTGCGAATCGCTCGCGACGCACAGCCTCGAGGGTCTGCTGCGCGCGGCGATCGCCGACGATACGCTCGGGCACTGGTTTCGCGAGCGCGTCCAGATCCTCGCGGTGCCGTTCATGGACATCGACGGAGTCGAAGACGGAGATCAGGGCAAGAACCGCCGCCCGCACGACCACAACAGGGACTACGGCGAGGGGCTCTACGCATCGGTGCGCGCGCTGAAGGCGCTCGTGCCCGCGTGGAGCGCGGCGTCGCGCACGGTGGCGCTGGACCTGCACTGCCCCTACCTCAAGGGCGGCGACACCAACGAAGAGGTCTACTTCGTCGGCAGCGCCGACGCGGCGAACTGGCGGCTGACGCAGGAGTTCTGCGAGACGCTCGAAGAGGTCCAGCGCGGCCCGATCCGCTACAGCCAGTCGAGCAACGTGCCGTACGGGACCGCGTGGAACGACCGCGATTCGGGAATCGCCGACTCGTGCTCGAGCTGGATGGCAGCGCAGAGGACGATCGCCTTCGCGACGAGCGTCGAGATTCCCTACGCGAACGCCGGAGGCGTCGAGGTCAGCGCCAGCACCGCGCGGGCGTTCGGGCGCGACCTCGCACGCGCGTTCCGCGTGCACGTCCTGTTGCAGACCTGACGGTCAGCGCGCGCGAATACTATACGCCTCGCTGCCAGCGGTTCACCCGGCGGTCGATCCGGTCGATGACGACGAAGAGCGCGAGCCCGAGCAGGCTCATCGCGACGATGCCGGCGTACATGTCCACGTAGGCGAGCGCCGACCACGCATCCACGATGAAGTAGCCGAGGCCCACGTCGGTGAAGAACGTCTCGGCAAAGAAGAGCACGGCGATCGCGGTTGCAGACCCGATGCGCAACGCCGTCAGCAATCTGGGCAGCACGCTCGGCAGGACGACGTGCCGAAGGCGGTCGCGTCGCGTGCCCCCGAGCGAATCGATGGAGACGAGGTAGTGCTCGTCCACCGAGCGCGCGCCATCTCGAACCGCGAGCAGCATCTGGAAGAAGAGCACGAGCGCAACGAGGACGACGCGCGTGAGATCCCCCGTCCCGAGCACGAGCAGGAGGACGGGCAGGAGCGCGATCTTGGGAACCGGGTAGAGCAGGTACGCCGCCGGCGCGAGCGCACGGTCGGCACGCTCGGAGCGCCCCATGGCAAGGCCGATGGGGAGCGCCAGCCCCCCGGCGAGTACGAGCGCAGCGAGTACCCGCAGAAGGCTCGACCCGGCGTGGACGAGCAGCGCAGGCAGCATCTCGCCGAAACGCAGGACGACGAGGTGGGGCGGCGGCACGACCCGCGCCCCGGCCACGAGCGTCAGCGCGTACCAGGGGACGATGATCCAGAGCAGAGCGAGAAACGTTCTACGCACCGAGCTCCTCCCGAAACCGCTCGCGCATCGCCGCGCACGCCGAGAGGTACGACGGATCGGTACGCCGGTCGACGTGCGCTGCCGCTGGTGTCGCGTCGCGCGCGACCGGCGGTGCCGGGTTGGGCACGAGCACGAGCGTCGACGGCGCACCTCCACGTGCCACCGACGGCTCCCCGGGGCCCCGGCCGGGCCGCGCGAGCATGCCCACCCGATCTCCCAGATAGACCGCCTCTTCGATGCTGTGAGTCACCATGACCGCAGCCACGTGCGCTTCCGCCAGGAGCGAGAGCAACTGGTCCTGCAACGCCTCGCGGGTCAGCGCGTCGAGCGCGGAAAACGGCTCGTCGAGCAGCAGCACACGCGGCTCGAGAACGAGCGTCCGCGCGAGTGCGACCCGCTGCTGTTCCCCACCGGAGAGCTCGCGCGGAAATCGGTCCTCCTTCCCTTCCAGCCCGAGCCGCCCGAGCATGCTCCGTGCGTGCTCGTGCGCGTCGGGGCCGGGCGCCCCCCGGCGGCGGATTCGCATGCCCAGGACCACGTTGTCGAGCACGGTGTACCAGGGAAAGAGGCCGTAGTGCTGGAGCACGAGTCCGATCCGGGGATCGCCGCGGCCGACGGCGTTTCCGTCCACGATGACCCGCCCCGTCGACGGTTCCTTGAGCCCGGACAGGACGAGCAGCAGCGTCGACTTACCGGACCCCGATCGTCCCACGACGGTCACCAGCTCACCGGTGTCCACCGTGAGGTCGAGCCGATCGAAGACCGGCTGCGGCGCCTCGTCGCGAGGTGGCGGGTACTCGGCGCGGCAGTCGGAGGCCTCGAGCACCGGCATTCGTCCTCCTACTCCGCGAAGGGCGGCGTCGCGACGATCTCGCCGTAGGGGGGCGGCGTTTCGATCATCCCTCGATCGACCATCCACCGCGCGACATCGGCCACCTGCGCCTCCGTCGGCGGCGTCGCGGGCCGGTACTCCGGAATGCGCATCGTATCCGCAGTCGGGGGAGGGAACGCCGCGCGCTCGACGACCGTCGTACGGAAGGCGTCGGGATCCGCGTTGATCGCCTTCACCGCACGGTCGTAGGCGCGAAGGAGCGACTCGAGCTCGCGCGGCTTCTCGCGCAGCGCCCGACCGGTGGCGAGCACCACCCCGGGCGTCCAGTCGAGCACCTCGGTCGTCACGAGCTCGTGCGCGCCAGCGGCAGTCGCGATCCGGGTAACCGGCTCCGGCAGGACCGCCGCCTCGAGCTCACCCGCGACGACCATCTCCATGCGAACCGGAATCTGGTTCGTCGGCACGATCCGGACCCGCGCCGGATCGAGACCCGCGGCCGCGAGCATGCGCTGCGCGGTGTAGTTGATGATACTGTCGTCGAGGAGGCCGGTCTCGACCGCTTTCGGTGCATCGGGCCAGTCGGCCATCGACTCGATTCCGGAATCCCCCGCGGTGACGAAGGAGAAGTACCCCTGCGTGGAGGTGAGAACGCGGTAGTCCGCGCCGTTCGCCCACGATCGGATCGCGTTCACCAGGTCGGAGACCGTCGCGTCGATCGCACCGGACTGCAGCGCGGCCTCCCGGTAGACCTGATCGCGAAAGACCTCGAGCGTCACCGAGACGCCCTCGTCCTCGAAGTAGCCCTGCGCCTCCGCGACGATGAGCGGGATCGAGTCGACGGCGGGCATGAGGCCGACGGTCAGCGGTTGGGCCTCCGGGACCGGGCCGCCCGGGGGGGTGCCTTCCCGCGCCCCGGTCGCCACGAGGGGCGAGGAAGGCAGGAGGAGGAGCAATGCGATCACGAAGAAGCGGAGGTGCGGGCGGTTCATGCCGGGTTCCTTTCGATGCGTGGAATTGCCACCACAGTGCGCAGCGCGGTCGCCGGTGTCAAGGCGTCAGCGTGCCGCGGCGGGCGCATCGGTACCGACTCCGAGCAGACTACGGAGGTAGCGGGCCGCCTCCATCTGCTCCTCGAGCGGGTTCTCCAGCTCGAGCGAGATCCATCGATCGGGCAGCACATCCGCGTAACGCGCCATGTAGTCGAGGTCGGAGAGCGACCGGAAGTTGTGGTGGTCCGGGCCCCCGTTCCACGCGTTCGGCTCGCCCGAGCGGATGCCGGCTACGTGACAGCACCCGATCGGAAAACGCTCGAGCTGCCGCTCGACGGTCTTCACGTACTCGGTCGACCCCATGACCCGCGCGCTCTCGAGGTGGGAGTAGTCGGGGCAGATCCCAGCGAACGAGGCGAGCTCGTCGTCTTCCGGGGGGATCTCCACGTTCTCGACGTAGACGCGCGGAACGTACTCCGAAGGGATCTCGCCGAAGGGATGGCGACTCTTCTCGGGATGGATGTTGAACAGTTCAGTGCTGAACTGTTCAGCGACGAACCGTATCTCCTCGGGCGTGAAGTCGGTACGCAGATGTACGTGCGGGATGGTGAGCCCCGGGATCGCCGCGAGATCGCGGTAGAGCTCGTTCCGCTCGGCCGGGTCGAGGAGGGTCGGAAAGAGCGCGATCGCTCGCACGTCGCTGCGCCGGAGAGCGTCGACGAAGGCGGGGATCCGGTCCGCTTCCGTGCTGGTGAGCCCGGGGAGAATCGTCATGGACGAAGGATCGTGACGCAGGCGCGGACGGTCAAGCCTGTCCCGCGCGCGTGGAGGCGGGCCGCCGGGCAATCGGGTCGCCGGGGCTGCTGCCGCAGCGTGTCGATTTCTGATACGCTGGCGCTTCGAAACCTATGACTACCACGACGAACACTTCCAGACGTTCTCCGGGCATCTCCGGGCTGATCGCGCTCCTCGCAGGGGCGCACTTCGCTCACCACGTCCTCACGGCGCTGATCGTGCCCCTGCTCCCCTTCATCAGAGACGACTTCGGCCTCAGCTACGCGCAGGCGGGGCTCGTGAACTCGGCGTTCACGATCGCCTACGGAGTCGCCCAACTGCCGGCGGGCTGGCTCTCCGACCGCATCGGTCCGCGATACATGCTGCTGATCGGCATCAGCGGCGTCGCGGCCGCGGGCGCCTTCATCGGGCTCTCGCCCGCGTACGGGGCGCTCATCGCGGGTCTTCTGTTACTGGGCGTCGCCGGCGGCGGCTATCACCCGGCGGCATCCGCGGTCATCTCGAAGGTGGTCGCGCCGGAGCGTCGAGGCCGCGCTCTGGGCGTGCACATCGTGGGCGGGAGCACGAGTCACTTCGTCGCACCGCTCATCGCCGCGGGACTCGTCTCGCTCGTCGGGTGGCGCGGAAGCTTCCTCGCGCTCGCGGCGCCGGTGGCGGTCCTCGGCGTCATCATCTTCGCCCTGATTCAGCGGCGCATCCACCACGCGAGCGGCGGAGTGCCCGGATACGAGGCATCCGCGCGCGCGCAACAGGAATCGGCAGGCGGCGAGGGTGCCGGGACGACCGGGGACGGCGGGCCCACCGACGACGCGGCCGAGACCGGCCGCACGACGGACGCCCCGGAAGCGTCTGAAGCGAGCCGCACGACGGACGCCCCGGCCGGAGGCCGACCCCGCGCGAGCACGGCGCTGCGCATGACGGTGTTTCTCGTGGTCACCGGCGTCATATCGGCGTCGGTCGCGAGCACGATTCCCTTCATTCCGCTCTATCTCGTAGACGTCCGCGGGATCGACGACCGGCTGGCCGCCGGATTCATCTCCATCATCTTCGGCGCGGGCTTCTTCGCAGCGCCGCTGGGGGGCTGGCTCTCCGACGTCTTCGGCCGCGTTCGCGTGATGATCGCGATCGGCCTGCTGAGCGCGCCCCTGCTCGCGCTGATCACGGTCGCACCCTTCCCGGTGGTCATGTTCATCCTGCTGCTGGCCATCGGCACGCTGATGTTCACCCGGATGCCCACGGCGGAGGCGCACATCGCGGCGGAAGTCAGCGAGCGCCACCGAACGACGGTGCTGGGGATCTACTTCTTCTCCGGCATGGAGGGCAGCGCGCTCCTGACCCCGCTCCTCGGATCGGCCATCGACCGGTGGGGCTTCGAGGCGGCGTTCCCGGGGCTCGCGGCAGGGCTCGCCGCGGTCGTCTCCGTTGGCGGCATCGTCCTCCTGCTCGGGTATCGCAGACGCCCGGCGTAGCCGTCGGCAGCCACGCGGCCGCGCGCGGGACCCTGCGCCACGCGGGACCCTGCGCCACGCGGCCGCACGCGGTCGACGAGATTCTACAGCGCGTGATCCGCGGCCAGGTCCTCGCCTCGCTCCCACACGCGCACGCTCGTCCACGGCTGCTCCGGCTCGCTCCAGAAGGGATGGTCGGGCGCGAGGCCGAGCGGCAGGAAGGCGCACGCCGCGAGGTAGAGCGAGCTGGTTGTGATGTACGGCTCGCCGCCGACCCGAGGGTCCGCTCGATCGTCGCAGACAGCGCCGCCCGCGCCTGTCCCGGCGCGAGCTCCGCCGGCAGGAGGTCGAGCAACGCGGCGTGGGCGAGCGTCTGGAAGGCGCCGCACCGGTAGCAGATGGAACGGCCCACCACCGGAAAGCTGCCGTCGGGGGCGATCATTCGTTCCTGGACGGCCGCCGCGCGCGTGAACCGGGCTCGCTGAGCCGACTCCCAGAGCCGGTCCCACCACTCATCGGCGCCGCGCACGGCGAGGAGCACGTCGGTCAGCATGGGATGGATGACGTAGGCGTTGTAGTAGTCATTGTGGAGGGACGGCCCGTCCGAGTAGACGCCGTCGCCGAGGTACCACTGGTCGTGCTGCCGCAACGCGTAGTCGATGCGCATGAGGTCGGGCCGACCGCCGGTCGCGTGGAGCAGCGCCTCGGTCATGGCCGCGAAGAGGAGCCAGTTGTTGAAGCCCGGCTTGCGGTCGCGCAGGTCCTCCATGGCCGTGTGCAGCCGATGCAGCGTCGCCTGCTCGAGCGCGTCCCAAAGCGCGCGCCGGCCGCGCAGCACGCCCTGCGCGAGGAAGGCGGCGTCCACGAGCGTCTGCTGGTCGTCGCCGCGGAAACCGAGATACGCCGGGGAGTCCGGGTCGGTGCCTACCGAGAGCGCCTCCCGCGCGAGCCCGGCGAGCTCGTCGCGCACTCGGACCTCGTCGGGGTCGAGGCCATCCGCGACGAGCCACGGACCGATGCCCGCGAGCACCCGTCCGACCGCCTCGAGCGGCGCCGTTCGCAAACGCCCGGAGGCGGCGCGGGGATGCGACTCCAGGATCACGTCGGCGCCGAATCGACCCGCCGCCGCCGCGGTGAGGACCGGCCGCGCGAGCCGCTCGGCGTAGCTTACCCATCGGGATCGTTCCATGAACCTCACCGTCCCGGTGACCGGGGTGCCTGTCAAGCCGAGCGGCCTGTGGTAGGGTGTCCGGGAAGCCCCATGTTCGACGAACACACCACATCCGCACGGCCAACGCGGCGAGTCAGGACCTTCGTCGTCTCCGCCTGTACCCTCCTCCTCTCCGCGGTCTCGGTGCTCGCCTGCGATTTGGCCGCCGAGCCGGATCCCGGGGAGCTCTCGGCGACGGTCGAACGACTCGCCTCGCCCCGGTTCGACGGCCGAATGACCGGATCGACCGGGAACGAGGAGGCGGCGCTCATGCTCGCCGACCGACTCGCCGCTTCGGGCGCGCGTCCGCTGCCCGGAGAGAGCGGACTGCTGCTCAGGCACGAGCAGGCGGTCGTCAGACAGCTCGAACGCCCCGCGATGACGGTCACGCCGGTGGGCGGTGAGGCGCTCTCGTTCGAACCGGGGGTGGACTTCACCATCCTGATCCGCGAGGGAACGAGCCCGGCCGGACCGGTCGACGCCGAGCTGCTCGTGCTCGACGGCGACCGGGCGAGCCCGGCGTGGATCGAGTCGCACCCCGGAGCGGCGCTGCTCGTCGACGCGGAGACGTTCTCCGCGATCAGCAGGGACGCGGCGGTGATGCAGGCGCTGTTCGCTTCGGACCCCGGACCCGCTGCGATCGTCCTCTCGCTCCCCGCCCGGATCGATTCGCTGCCGCGCGGGCTCTACCTCACCGCCGACAGCTACCCGCGAGGCGGCCCCGTGCTGATCCAGATGTCCCACGAGGCCGCGCAGCGGCTCCCGATCGATACCGCCCCCCGGGGAACCGGTCAGTCGGAGTCGGTGAGTGAAGCGTCGGTGACCCTCTCCATTCGCGGAGGCTACGCGATCGGGCGAGACACTGTGTCGAGCGTCGCCGCGCTCGTCCACGACGGAGGAAGCCCGGACGAACGGACCCCGCCGGTCATCGTATCGGCCCACTTCGACGGTCCCGGACGGATCTCAGACGCGTGGCACTACCCCGGCGCGGTCGACAACGCGAGCGGAGTCGCCGTTGCGCTCGAGCTCGCGCGTCTGATGGCAGAATCGCGCGCGCCCGACCGGCCCGTCTGGATAGTCCTGTTCAACGGTGAGGAGCAGGGTATGCGCGGGTCGCTCGCCTTCGTCGGCGCGTTCGCCGACCGTCTCCGCGACGCCCGGGTGATCAACGTCGACATGGTCGGACAGGCGAACACCGCGGTGACCGTCACCGTGAATCCCGACGCCGGGGAGCTGGGAGATCTGGCGAAGCGGCGCCTGGTGGCCCACGGTCTGGAGGCGGTCGTACGCGAGGGAGGCGGCAGCGATCACGCAGCCTTCGCCGGCCTCGCGCCGGCGATCTCGCTCGTCCAGGCTCCGTACGAGCACATGCACCGGCGCGGGGACGTACCGGCGAACGTGGATGCCGACGTACTCGTGCGGATCGCGGCGTCGGTTTACGATGTCGTTGCCTCGTCGTCGCTCGAGTGAGGGGTGACGAATCGGCCCGTCGTTCGGGCCTCATGAACTGTCACGAACCTTGATGCC
>CAZICD010000052.1:0-3351 GCA_964537725.1 uncultured Spirochaetaceae bacterium
TAGATGCGGTTGTCCACCCGCTGCTCGAGGATGTGGCTCAACCAGCCCGACGCGCGCGCCACCGCGAAGATGGGCGTGAAGAGGACGGTGGGGATGCCGAGCATCCGGTAGACGGCGCCGGAGAAGAAATCGACGTTCGGGTAGATGGGCTTGCCCTTCTCCTCCATCCGCTCGCGGAACGAGTTCTCCACTTCCTTGAGGGTCTCGTAGTACTTCCAGTCGTCCTTCTTCTCGGAGAGCGTGCGCAGGTACTCCTCCATGATGATGCTGCGCGGGTCCTTCGCCCGGTACACCCGGTGCCCCATGCCCATCACCTTCTGCTTCTTGTCGAGCGCGTTGTTGACCCACTCCTTAGCGGCGTCCTTGCTCCCGATCTCGTCGACCATGTCCATGACCTTCTCGTTGGCGCCTCCATGGAGGCTGCCGAAGAGCGCACCGATCGCCGCGGAGATGGAGCAGTAGCAGGTCGACATCGTGCTCGCCACGACGCGCGCGGTGAAGGTGCTCGCGTTGAGGCTGTGCTCGGCGTGGAGGATGAGCGCCTTGTCCATGATCTCGCCCTCGTACGGCTCGGGTTCCTCGCCCCGGAGCATGTAGAGGAGGTTCGCGCCGTGCGAGAGATCCTTGCGCGGCGGGAGGTAGTCCTTGCCCTCCTGGACGCGCTGGTAGGTCGCCACGACGGTCGCGATCTCGGCGAGCTGGTGGAGCGTGTCACGGCAGTTGCAGTGCGGGCCGTGGTGGATCTTGTGCTCCACGTAGCTCGAGAGGTAGGAGATGACCGACTGGAGAAGCTCCATGGGGTGCGCGTTCTTCGGGAAGTCGCGAACCATGTTGATGACCGGCTCCGGAAGCTCGCGGGCGTTGCGCATCTTGGCGGAGAAGACCGCGAGCTGCTCGCGCGTGGGGAGGTCGCCGTAGAGCAGGAGGTAGGTCACCTCCTCGAAGGTGCAGTGCTCGACGAGGTCGGTGATCGGGTATCCGAGGTAGTAGAGCTGGCCCTTTTCGCCGTCGATGCGGCAGATCTTGCTTTCGGCGGCGATGACCCCTTCGAGTCCCTTCGCAAACGTATCAGACATGTCCTTCTCCTTTTACAGACTGTGAATCGCGCGCTTGTCCACGGCGAGCGCGGCTTCCTTGACGACTTCCGTGAGCGTCGGATGCGCGTGCACCGTGCGCGCGATGTCCTCCGAGCTTCCACCGAACTCCATGACCGTCACGATCTCGGCGATGAGATCGCTCGCCCACGGCCCAACGATATGTGCCCCGAGGACACGGTCGGTCTCCTCGTCGGCGAGGATCTTGGCGAACCCGAAGCCCGCGGTCATCGCGAGCGCGCGTCCGTTGACCGCGAAGTTGAACGTCCCCTTCCGGTAGGCGACGCCCTCTTCCTTCAGTTGCTCCTCGGTGCGGCCGACGCACGCGGCTTCGGGCCACGTGTAGACGACGCCCGGCACGGTCAGGTAGTCGACGTGGCCCGCCTTGCCGGCGATGATCTCTGCGACGGCCACGCCGTCGTCCTCCGCCTTGTGCGCAAGCATTGGCCCGTGGATCAGGTCGCCGATCGCGTAGATCCCGCCGACGCCGGTGTGGAATCGGTCGTCGACGGCGATCCGTTTCGTCTTCTCGTCGATCGCGATACCCAGGTCCTCGACGCCGAGCCCATCGTAATACGGCCGTCGGCCCACCGCAACCAGCACCTTGTCGGCCGGAAGCGTGAGCTCCTTGCCGTCGGGGTCCTCCACGGAGACCTTCTTCTTTCCCTTGCTGCCGGAGACGCCGGTCACCTTGTGACCCAGCTTGAAATCGAACCCCTGCTTGCCCAGCTCGCGCTTCATCGTCTTGGAGACCTGCCGGTCCCAGCCGGGCAGCACGTCGTTCAGGATCTCGACGACGGTCACGTGCGCGCCCAGCCGCGCCCACACGCTTCCAAGCTCCAGGCCGATCGCGCCTGCTCCCACGACGACGAGCTCCTTCGGGACGCTGTCGAACTCGAGCGCCTCGGTGGAGGAGACGACCGTCGTCCCGTCGAATTTCATGAACGGCAGCTCGATCGGCACGCTCCCGGTCGCGAGCACGATCGAGTCGCCCGTCAGCTCGGTAGTCTCGCCGGTTTCCGTACCGTCCTCCGCGGTCGCGGCTACGGACACCGTGTTCGGTCCGGACAGGCGCGCCGCCCCGTGGATCACGTCGACCTTGCGGCCCTTCATGAGGCCGTCAAGACCGCCGGTCATCTTGTCCACGACGCCCTGCTTGCGCGCGTGCATCTGTTTCAGGTCGATCTTCGGCGTGCCGACGGTGATGCCGTGCTCGCCGAGCTCGCCCGACGCCTGCGCGAAGAGCTCGCTCGAGTCGAGCAGCGCCTTCGACGGGATGCACCCCACGTTCAGGCAGGTGCCGCCGAGTTTCGGTCGCTTCTCGACAATCGCGGTCGACAGTCCGAGTTGCGCCGCGCGCAGCGCGGCCACGTACCCGCCCGGGCCCGCGCCCAGGACGAGCACATCGTAGGTTGAGTCAGCCAAAACAAGCTCCTTTCTAGATGCCGAGCAGCAGGCGCGTCGGGTCTTCGACCAGCTCCTTGATGCGGCCGAGGAAGAGCACCGCCTCGCGGCCGTCGATCATCCGGTGGTCGTAGGTGAGCGCGAGGTACATCATCGGCCTGATCACGACCTCGTCTCCCACCGCGATCGGTCGCTTCTGGATCGTGTGCATGCCCATGACCGCCGTCTGCGGCGGACTGGGGATGGGCGTGGAGAGCAGGCTTCCAAAGATGCCGCCGTTGCTGATCGTGAAGGTCGCGCCGACCATCTCGTCGGGCTTCAGCCGCTTGCTCCGAGCTCGCTCGGAAAAATCGACGATCTGGCCTTCTATGTCGGCGAAGCCCTTCATTTCGACGTCCTTGAGCACCGGCGTGAGCAGACCCTTGTCGCTCGACAGCGCGACGCCGATGTTCACGTAGTCGTTGTAGAGCACGTCGGTCCCGTCGAGGTACGCGTTGACCTCCGGGAACGCCTGAAGCGCGTACTGCGCCGCCTTCACGAAGAAGCTCATGAAGCCGAGCCGCACGCCGTGCTGCTCGCTGAAGGTATCCTTGTACTTCGCGCGGACGCCCATCACCGCGCTCATGTCGACCTCGTTGAAGGTCGTCACGTGCGCCGAGCTCTGCCTGGAGTGGACGAGGTTCTCCGCGATGCGCCGGCGCAGGTTGCTCAGCGGCACGCGCCGCTGCCGCTCGTTCTCCTGCATGGACGGCTCGCCGAGCGCGGGCGGCCGTCCGCCGGTGGCGCCGCCTGCCTCCTTCGCCTTCGCCGCCTTCTCCGCGTCCGCCTTCGTGACGCGTCCTCCCGGACCGGT
>CAZICD010000052.1:3451-15465 GCA_964537725.1 uncultured Spirochaetaceae bacterium
CGCGTTCTCGCTCTTCGGCTGCGTGCCACCGTCCGACGCGGGCTGCTCGCTCTTCTGCTCGCCGCCCTTCGCCGGGCCGCCTGCCGCGCCGTCGGTGTCGATCTGCCCGACGACCTGACCGACGGCGACCTCGTCGCCTTCGGCCGCCCCGCGGGAGAGGACGCCCGCGGCGGGGCTGGGGACTCCCAGCGTCGCCTTGTCGGTCTCGAGCTCGAAGATCTCTTCGCCCTCGTCGACCCGCTCGCCGTCCTCCTTCAGCCACGAGGCGAGGATGCCGCTCGACACCGACTCGCCAATTTCGGGAACCTCGATCTCTTTCTTCATGCCGAATCCTTCGCTGGTGCTATGAGAATGCTGCCTCGAGGAACCGATCGAGCTCCTCTTTGTGTTGCCTGTGCGATCCGGTAGACGGGCTCGGGCAGGGAGCGCGTCCCACGTACTCGAGCGTCCGCTCTCCCAGCTGGTCTGCGACGAGATCGCGCACGAACGACCACCCGCCGTGGTTCTGCGCCTCCTCCTGAACCCACCGTACGGTCCGTGCGTGCGGGTACTTCGCGATGACCTCTGCGAAGCGCGCCCGGTCAAAGGGGTAGAACTGTTCGAGGCGGACGATGCTCGTCCGTTCGTCGCCGAGCTCATCGCGCCGCGCGGCGAGGTCGTAGTAGACCTTGCCGGCGCAGATCAGGAGATTCTCCGTTTCCGCCGCGGGTGACGGGTCGTCGAGCACGGTCTCGTACGTGCCTCCGGCGAGGTTGTCCGTCGCGGATACGCACGCCTTGTGTCGGAGCAGGCTCTTGGGCGTCATCAGGACGAGCGGCTTGCGGAAGTTCTGCGTGATCTGCCGGCGCAGGACGTGGAAGTACTGCGCCGGTGTCGTGGGATAGCAGACCTGCATGTTCTCGTCCGCGCAGAGCTGCAGGAAGCGCTCGAGGTGCGCGCTCGAGTGCTCCGGTCCCTGGCCCTCGTACCCGTGGGGGAGGAGCATCACGAGCCCCGACTGTCGGAACCACTTGCTCTCTCCGGCGGCTATGAACTGGTCGATTACGACCTGCGCGCCGTTGACGAAGTCGCCGAACTGCGCCTCCCACATGACGAGGATATCCGGCTGCGCAAGCGAGTAGCCGTAGTCGAATCCGAGGACCGCGTACTCGGAGAGCGGGCTGTCGTAGACGCTGAACCAGCCCTGGTCGACCGACAGGTCGCGGAGCGGCACGTGCGTCTTCGGCCTCGGGCTCTTGACGTCCCACCACACCGCGTGGCGCTGGCTGAACGTGCCCCGTCCGGAGTCCTCGCCGCTGAGGCGCACCGGATGCCCCTCCATCAGGAGGCTGCCCAGCGCGAGGCTTTCGGCGAACGCCCAGTCGAGCGTCGTGCCGTCCTCCCATCGTTTCTGTCGATCGGTGACGAAGCGCTTGAGCTTCGGGTGGAGGTTGAAGTCGTCAGGAATCGTCGTGAGGACGTCGGCGATGTGATCGAGCCGGTCCTTCGAAACGCCGGTATCGACGCGGTCGAAGGAGTGCTCGTGGCTGTATCGCTGCCACTCACCGCGCTCGAACGCGTCGTCTATGTTCGGCTTCTGGCCGCCACGCGCCTTCTCGAGCTCCTCCTTGAGCACGCCGACGTACGTCTCCTTGAACTTCTGCTGCTCTGCCTGCGGAAACGAGCCGTCCTCGTCCACCTTCTCGCCGTAGATCTTCCCCACGCTCGGGTGGTTCTTGATCATGTCGTACATCATGGGGTGGCTGAACGAGGGCTCGTCCGCCTCGTTGTGCCCGAGGCGACGGTAGCACTGAATGTCCACGACCGCATCGTAGCCGAACTTCTGACGGTAGCGCATCGCGAGGTCGACCGCCCGCACGACCGCCTCCGGGTCGTCTCCGTTGACGTGGAAGATGGGGCAGGGCAGGCTCTTGGCGATGTCGGTCGCGAAGAAGGTGCTGCGCGCGTCGCGGCTCGCGGTCGTGAAGCCGATCTGATTGTTCACGATGATGTGTACCGTACCGCCGGTACGATAGCCGCGGAGCTGGCTCAGGTTGAACGTCTCGGCGACCACGCCCTGGCCGCTGAACGCCGCGTCGCCGTGGATCAGGACCGGAAGGACCTTCTTCCGGTTCTTGTCACCGCGCTTGCGCTGGATGCCCCGAGCCTTGCCCTCGACGACCGGGTCCACCGCCTCCAGGTGGCTCGGGTTCGCCACGAGGCTGATGTGGATCGATCGGCCGTCGCCGGTGTCCAGGTCGAAGCTGTGGCCCAGGTGGTACTTCACGTCGCCCGAGCCGCCGTACGTCTGCGGCTGGTAGTTGTCCTCGAACTGCCCGAAGACCTCCACGCCCGGCTTGCGCAGCGCGTTGGTGAAGACGTTCAGCCGTCCCCGGTGCGCCATGCCCACGACGATCTCCTGCAGTCCGTGAACCGCCGCGGAGTCGATCAGGTAGCGCATCGCCGGGACGAGCACCTCGCCGCCTTCGAGCGAGAACCGCTTCTGTCCTATGTAGGTCGACTGCAGGAACCGCTCGAACTCCTCCGCCTTGATGAGGTCCTTCTGGAACCGGCGCTTCTGCGAGTCGCTCCACTCGCGGCGGAGCTCCGGGCTCTCGAGGCGTTCGATCAGCCAGCGCCGCATGGGCCTGTTCTGGATGTGGAGGATTTCGACACCCATTGTCGAGCAGTAGATGCGGTTCATCCGCTCGAGGATGTTGCGCAGCGTATCGCGCTCGGGCCTGAGATACCGGCCGGCCGAGAACTCCTTGTCCAGGTCGTCCTCGCTCAGACCGAACTCCTCGAGCGCCAACCCTTCGTACGTGCCCTCCATCGTATAGAACATGTAGTAGAGGTCGGGGGTGCTGTACTCGCGAAGCGGGTTGATGTCGGCGTGGATGTAGCCGACGTCGCGGTACGCCCAGAGCAGGCTGTTCACGCGGCTCTGCTTGTAGGCCGCGTCGGTCGCTTCGTCCGCCGCGGCCGCCGCCGCGCCGGGCGCATGGCCCGGCAGCGCCGCGTGCGGCGCGTTCCCGGTCGCTCCCCGCACGCCTCGCAGCTCCAGGCCCTTCCCGGCCACGCCGCCGTTGTCGAGCGCCGCGAAGTAGTCGCGCCACTCGGGGTCGACGCTCGCGGGGTCGGCGAGCCACGATTCGTAGAGGTCGTCGACGAATCTCGCGTTGTTCAGGTCAAGTTGGTTGGCGTCCACGGCATTCCCTCTGACTTCAAACAGTATACTCAAGAATTCTCCGGCCTTCGATCATAAATAGCTGACACGAGTTGTCAAGGAAGCTCGGTCCGCGTACATTCGTGCCCGGAGGCCCGTGTGAAAACGACCCGACGTACCAGTATCCTGCTTCTGCTCGTCGTCGGGCTGGCTGCGTGCTCCGGCACCCGCGAGCCCGGCGCGCTGATCGATCCGCAGGAGGCGTACGGGCTGGTTCAGAGCGGTGAAGCCACGCTCGTGGACGTGCGCACCGAAGAGGCCTACGAGCAGGCTCATCTCGCCGGCGCCGTCCTCGTTCCGTTGATGCAGGTCGGGGCAAACGCGGACCGTCTCGCCGCGCGGGAACGGACGATCATCACCTACTGCAGCTGCCCGAACGAAGAGACGAGCATCGCCGCCGCCGACCAGCTGATCGCGGCCGGCCTCGATGACGTGCTCGTGCTCCGCGGCGGCATCCGGGGCTGGGCCGCCGAAGGGCTGCCGCTGCGCTCGGGAACCCGGCCGTAGCAGGGCCCACGCGCCTGGCGAGCTCGCCCGCCCGGCTCGCGGCTACCGCCGCATCGCGAGCAGTTCGGGCAGCACCCGCTCGGCGACGCGTCTGCCGATGAGCTCGTACCCCTCGCCGTTCGGGTGCAGGCCGTCGGGCAGCAGGTGCGCATCCGACTCGCCGAACAGATCGGTTCCCTCGAAGAGCGCGAGCCGCTCGTCGCCCGACTGCTGCATCCGCCGCGTGGCGTCCCGCGTCATCTCGCGGTAGTCCTCGAGCGTGCAGCCGACCGCGTTCACAGCCGTCTCCCGCTCGGGCGATACGATGGAGGTGATCACGCCTATGGGCGTCGTCGGGTGGCGTTCGCGGATGATCGAGACGAGCCCGATAACCGCGCCTGGATACGAGCGGGCGTTCAGACTCGCGCCGCCGTACACGTTGATCCCCAGTTTGAGCGTGATGATATCCGCGGGCAGGTCGCGCGCCACGCGCGCGACCATGGGGTCGAGGTGGCACTCGCCACCGAATCCGAGGCTCGTGAGGTTGAGTCCGTGCGCTCGCGCGGCGACCGCCGGCCACGTCCGCGCCGGCGAGGTAGCGGTACGGCACATGGTGATCGAGCTCCCGTAGGTTACCCACCGCGGTCGCCGGTCGGCGGGGACGGCGAACGTGGCGCCGTCGTCGACCGAGATCGACGCGACGCGCGTGGGGTGGAACTGGTGGAGCCAGAGCTCGTAGACCGGTAGATCGGACCCGTCCGGCAGCTCGAAGGCGACCGAGGGCGAACGAGACGGGACGGGCCGCGAGTCGATCAGATCTCCATCGATCGTCAGATCAACGACTCTCGGCTCGTCGTCGGTCGCCGCAGGCTCGACCGCGAGCTCGAGTCTCCGCGAGTCGGTCGCGAACCGCAGGCGCGCGCCTGAGGCCGACCGGGCCCGCCCCATGAGCCGATCATCCGGGGAGGGGTAGAGCGAGGCGCGCTCGACGGGTAGTCGCACCGGCGCGATGCCGGCCGGGGATTCGTCGAACGATACCGCGCCCTCGAAGAGCGCCGCGTGTGCTCGGATCGTGGTCATGATGGGACGGCATGATAGCGCGTCGTGGTTCGGCGCGCAACGAGCTCACTCGCCCTGCGCGTGCGGAGGGGCGCCGGGATGCTGCGTCGTCGCCCGCCGCCTGGCGCTCTCCTCGCGGACGAAGAGGTAGATCGAGGCGAGGATGATCGCGCCGCCGACGAGCGTGAGAATCGTGGGGACCTCGCCGAATACCACGAGCGCGAGGATGCTCGCGATCACCGGCTCGCCCAGGATGCTCGTCGAAATCACCGTGGGCTTCACGAACCGCAGCGCCCAGTTGAAGAGGCTGTGGCCCAGAAGCGTGCAGAACAGCGCGAGCGCTGCGAAGAGCAGGTACTCGCGGGGCGGGTAGGGGCCCAGTCGCACACCCGCCACGAGCGCCGCACCCACGAGCATCGCCGCGGAGGTCGAGTACACGATCATCGTGTAGACGTTCACGCTGAGCCTGCGACGGACCACCCGACCCAGGAGCATGTAGCCGGCCACGGTGACCGCGCCGAGGAAGGCGAGCACGTTCCCCAGAAGCGCCGAATCGCCTTCGCCGAAGCCTCCCCAGACGAGGACGATGCTGCCCGCCAGCCCGCCGAGCATGTAGAGCGACGCCCGCAGCGAGAGGTGCTCGCCGAGCAGCACGAAACCGACCAGGCCCACGATGATCGGGTGGGTCGTGACCAGCACCGTAGAGCTCGCGACCGACGTGTAGGAGAGCGATGTGATCCAGAGCCCGAAGTGCAGCGCGAGGAACGCCCCGCTCGCGAGCGAGAGGAGGATCGCCGTCCTGCGCGAGGGCACCGCCGCGTCGTCACCGGCGGCCTCAGGCGGTCTCGACCGCGCGCGCGAACGCTCGCGCAGGAAGAGCGGGGCGAGCAGAACCGTCGTGAACACCATCCGCCACGCGGCGATCGCGAGCGAAGGCGCGTCGGAGAGGCGGACGAAGATCGCGGAGAACGACGTGAACACCACACCCACCACGATGATGAGCTGTGTGCTCAGCCGTGGTGCGCGGCTCGGGCGCGCCGGCGTCGGTTGGTGAGGAGTCATGGGGCTATTCGAAGAGCCGGTCGATCGCGATAAGCACGCGACCCGGCTCGAACGGCTTGATGATGAAGTCCTTCGCGCCCTTGGAGATCGCGTCGAAGACCATCCGCTTCTGGCCTACCGCGCTCACGATGACCACCTTCGCCTCCGGGTGCACGGCGATCAGCCGTTCGAGCGCCTCGATGCCGTTGAGCTGCGGCATCGTGATGTCGAGGGTGACGAAGTCCGGCTCGTACTGGTCGTAGAGGTCGAGCGCCTCCTGACCGTTCGACGCTTCGGCGACGACCTTGTACTTCGTCTCCAGAATGTCGCGCAGGCGGATACGCATCACGGCGGCGTCGTCGACGATCATCCCGGTCGTCATGCCGAGCCTCCGTTTTCGGTGAAGGCGATGTTGATCTCCATCGAGCCGATCTCCGAGATGAAGCTCAGGCAGATCGTGGGGATGGAGAGGAAGTCGACCGTCATGTCGCTGCCGCTGAAGACCGCGGGCGGAGTGAGATGGATCAGCTTGTCCTCGCCGGCGAGCGAGATACTCGCCTGGCCGGTGATCATATTCGCCACTTCGCTCACCGCGCTGTTGGTGAGTTTCTTCAGCTCGGACGGCAGCTTGTTCGGGATCATCGCCTTCGTCACGGCGTAGGCGAAGTTGGAGTCCATGGAGTAGACGACCTGGCCGCGAATGCTGCCGGTGATGCCGATCACGATCGATACGGGCAGGCTCGGGACCGGCGCGTTCTTTCGGGTCAGGCTCTTTCTCGAAAGGCCTACGCCGATCTCGTGGCCGAATACGTTCGTAGCTCCGCGGATGAATACGTTCGCGTACTCCGCCTTCATGGCTCGCTCCTTGTGGCGCGCGCGGCCGCGCGCTCGGGTACCGTAATCCGGAAGGTCGTGCCGCGTCCCGCCCTGGTCTCCACGGAGATCCTGCCGCCGAGCGCGCGTACCGCCCGCTGGACCGCGTTGAGCCCCACGCCGCGTCCGGAGACCGCGCTCACGTCTTGCGACGTCGAGAAACCGGAGCTGAACAGCAGCTTCAGCAGGTCGGCACGATTCGGGGTTCCAACGTCCTCGAGGAGGCCGCGTTCGCGGGCCCGCTCCTCGACCGCGGCGAAGGAGATGCCCTGTCCATCGTCGGAGAAAATCATGACGACGTCGCCCGCGTCGCGGGTCAGCTCCACGCGGATCTCACCCGCCGTCGGCTTGCCCTTGAGCTCGCGCTCGGCGGGGCTTTCGATCCCGTGATCGACCATGTTCCGGGCTACGTGCGTGAGCGCGTTTGCCAGCGGCTCGAAGCGGTCCGGGAGCACCCGGAACTCGCCCCCGAGGATCTCAACGGAGCGAACACGCCGACCGCGTCGCCCCGCGATGTCCTGGACAAGCTGCGGGAAGCGCGAGAAGAGGTCGACGAGCGGAACGCTTCGCAGTTGCTCCATCGCGCCGACGAGCGTTGTGTCGGAGACGTACTTCGAGCGAACGTACTTCTCCACCTTCTGCACCATCGCGAGCGGTACGTTGATCGTGGAGAGGTCGTTGATCCACCGCTCGCCGAGCGTTTCGGCGATCGCGTTGTACTCCTCGTAGTACTGCCGTTTGAGCACGAAGACCTCCGAAGAGAGGTCGAGGTCGTTCTGCAGTACCGGCAGCGCGGCGAGCTGATCCTCGAAATCGTGCGCGACCGTCGCGGTCCGCACGAAGCCGAGGAAGCTCGCGTTGCCCTTGAACGTGTGGATCTGCGCGGCGAGCCTCTCCGTCGTCTCCTCCGGGATCTGACTCGACCGGTGCGAGGAGATCGCGTCGAGTACCTGGAAGAGGTCGTTTGCCTCGTCGAGGAAGCCCGCGAAGTGTTCCCGGTTGGAAACGGCGCGAAGGATGAGGGTGCGTCGCCGTTCCTGCTCCTCGACCTCGGCCTCCAGACGTTCCTGCTCGGTCACGTCGGTGAGCGCGCACATCACCGTCGTCTCGTCGATGGCTCGATAGTCGATCTGGATGATCCGGTCACCGATTTCCACTCGTTTGTCGAGCAGGTCGAAGATGACTCCGGCCTTCGCCTTGCCGGTGAAGTACAGATCGAGGCCGTCGATGAACTCCCCGCGAGGGTGCTCGTCCATGTAGAGCAGATCCGGAAGGCGTTTGCCCGCGATGGGGCCGCCGAAGATCTCCTCGCACGCGCGGGAGTACTCGGGATGAACGCGGTAGTCGGGACCGAAGGTCAGGAACCCGTCGCCGGTGACGTCGAGCATGTTCCTGATCGCCGCTGTTCGCTCGGCGATCTGATGCTCCAGGTCGGAGGCGAGCGCCGTCAATCGGTCCTCGCGCGAGCCGATGAGCGCCCCTACCGTGCCGAGTACCGGCACCGCGAGTCCTATGATCACGAGCAGGTAGGTCGATGGAATCCCGAAGGCGAACACGAGGACCGCCGAAACCGCCGGAAAGACCGCACCCGCAGCGATACCGATGAACGCGAAGCGGAGGCGCATCTGTGAACGCGGTCGATCTGTCATCCGGTCATTCCGTCCTCGCCCAGCATTGACGCTACTTCGCCGCCGGGGAGGTGTCAACTTCTTTTTTGGAGCTCCTGCGGCGTGGCAGCCGCGTCGTTGCCCGTCCCATGGGCTCCTGCTATGCTCGACGGTATGAAGCGACGAACGATCGTGGCGACCGCGCCACGGGTCATCGAGTGGCAGGAGGAGGATCTTGCCGCACCCACCGGATCGCAGGTGCTCGTCCGCAGCGAGCGGTCGGTGGCGAAGCACGGCACCGAGATGGCGGGCTACCTCGGCGCGATGAACACGCGCGGCTCCTTCGACACCGACCTCCAGGTCTTCGCGATGCCCGGGCAGCCGCCGACGAGCTACCGGTTCGCTCTGGGCAACATGTACGTCGGCCTGG
This sequence comes from uncultured Spirochaetaceae bacterium, assembly GCA_964537725.1. Classification (GTDB taxonomy): domain Bacteria; phylum Spirochaetota; class Spirochaetia; order DSM-27196; family SLST01; genus SLST01. Next base: position 12,153 of record CAZICD010000052.1, read on the forward strand.
TGGAGGCGGTCGGCCCCGACGTGACCGGCTTCGCCGCCGGCGATCGGGTGTTCGGGTACGGGGCGTTCAGCGATTACCACCTCGCCGATGCGTCGGCGCTGCGCCGGCTGCGCGAAGGCGTCTCCTCGGATGACGTCTTCTGCTGGGATCCGGCGCAGTTCGCGCTCGGTGCGGTCCGCGACGGGCACGTGCGCGTGGGCGACTACGTGGCGGTCTTCGGGATGGGTGCGATCGGGCTCATGACCATCCAACTCGCCCGCGTCGCCGGCGCCTCGCGCGTCGTTGCCGTCGAGCCGCTCGCGAATCGGCGCGAGCTCGCCGCCTCACTCGGCGCCGACCGCGTGCTCGACCCCGCGGCCGTCGACGCGGGCCGCCTCATCAAGGAGGAGACCGGCGGACGCGGTGCGGACGTGTGTGTCGATTTCAGCGGGAGCCACCACGCGCTGCAGGCGGCGATCCGGGCGTGCGCGCTCGGCGGTACCGTCGCCTACGGCGCCTTTCCCAAGCCCTTCGCGGCGGGGCTCGACCTGGGCGCGGAGGCACACCTGAACACCGTCAACGTCGTCTTCACGCGCGCCTGCACCGAGCCCAACCGGGATCATCCTCGTTGGGACTTCGCGCGGATCATGGAGGAGAGCCTCCGGCTGCTCGAGGGAGGGGTCGTCACCGGACGCGGTATCGTAACGCCCGAGGTGCCCTTCAGCGAGCTCGCGAGCGAGTACCCGAAGATCGAGACCGAGCCGGACACCCATATCAAGCTCGCCGTCCGCCACTGACGGTCGCCTCGCCGGCGGACCGCCGCACGCGCCGCTGACGGCGCTCGCCCGGCTGCGCCCCGGCCGCCGGAGGCCCCTACCGCCCGGCGAGCACGCGATCCGCCACTCGCGCGTCCACCGGGTCGCTGTCGTCGAGCCCGGACACCTCCCGCAGCACAGCGGCCGTGCCGCGCTCGCGGGCGAGCTCGACGACGGCGAGGTCCGCGGGGAAGGGCCGGCCCGTCGGGTCGGTCGCGGCGAATCCGAGCGCCGCGCGGTAGACGCCCGCGATCGCGTCGAAGGGCAGGTCGTGCCCGGCGGCGAGCCGCATCGCGCCCACGACGCGGTCGTCGCGAGCGAGTTTGCGCGGCAGGTCGCGGCCGACCCGGTAGATCGTGTCGCCGAGCGCTCGGTTTGCGAAACGCGCGAGCAGGTCATCGCGATTCTCCTCGAGCGAGGTCCGGTCGAACGCTCCCGGGTGGGCGGCGGCGAGCGCCGCGAGCGACTCGGTCATCGCCGCGTGCGTCGCCGAGCGGACCGGCGCGAGCTCGACCGCTTCGGCGATGAGCGATAGCCCGGGGTCGTCCCGGAACCCCTCGTACGCCACCGCCGCGTGGCCCAGGTTGTGCAGGTAGAGCTTGCGATCGACGTAGGCGCGGATGTCGTCGACCGGGTGCAGGTCGGGCAGCTGCGGCACGGGTCCGCGGAAGCCGCGCGCGTCCACGATGAGCGTATTGTACGGTTCGGCGTAGACGAGCAGCGGATCGCGCGCCGCCACCTCCGGCGGCACGATGGGCACCATCTTGCCGATGCTCGTCTCCACGAGCCCGACGGTCGACCGGTTCCCGGCTCCCCCGCTGCCGCCGACGAGTGTCTGCTCGACGACCGCGGCGGCGTCGTGGACGTTTTCGGCGAGGATCACGTCGAGCGGGCTGCCCGGTCGCTCCCGGCGGCGGCGCTCCACGCCGTCCCGGATCAGGCCGGCCACCGAGCCGAGCGCGGCGGCCCCCACCGCGGTCGCTGCGATGGACGCGTCGACGAGCTCGCGCGCGACCGCCTCACGGTCGTTCGCGTCCACCGCGCGCACGCCCTCCACGGGCAGCGTGGTCTCGCGACCGTCCGGATGCGCGATGACCACCTCGTAGCGGCCGCGGCGGTTGAGCTCGCGCACGAGCCGCGCTTCTATGTCGACGAAGACGACCTCGTAGCCCCCGCGCGCGAAGATCTGCCCGATGAAACTGCGCCCGATGTTCCCGGCGCCAAAGAGAACGAGCCGAGGCCTCACGAGCTCGCCTCCGAACGGCCGTAGAGCTCTTCCACCTCGCGCACGCGCCCGAGCTTCTCGCCCGCCGCGGCTTCGATGAAGGTTCCCCCCAGGTGCGTGAGGCAGAAGGCCCCGCTCGCGATCCCGCGGACGACGGCGGCCGCCAGGTCGAGCCGTCCGTCGGGCGCCGTCGTCGCGGCCGCTTCGGCTCGCGGACGCGCGCGCAGAGACTCCATCTGGTCTGCGAGCGACGCGATGACTCCGCCGGTGAACGTGTCGCCGCAGCCGGTCGTGTCGCCCTCGCGGGCGGCCTTGCTCCGTGCGAAGCCGGTGAAGACCGCCCGTGCCGTCGTGGCCGCGCGCGAGAACCGCGGACCGGCTGCCGCGAAGGAGACCGGCCGCGGGCCGTTCGTGACGATCGCCGCTCCCGTGCCCCGCGCGAGGAACCAGTCGATCGCCGCCTGCGGTGTCGTGGCACCGGACAGACGCGCGGCCTCCTCCGCGTCGGTCACGAGCAGGTCGATGAGCCGGTAGGCGTCCTCGCCGCCGAGAGGCCAGCGCTCGTCCGGCCTTGCGAGCTCCGCGCGGAAGTCGTAGACGGTATTCACGACGGTCAGCGCCCCGGCGCTGCGCGCGTCGCGCAGCAACGCCTCGAGCGAGTCGTGAAGCGTCGGGACGAGCGCGGTTCCGCCGAGCTGCACGATGTCGGCGCGAGGGAACTCCGGTCCCAGGTCCGATTGGGCGACGTGGGAGGCGACGCCGAGCTGGTTGACGAACATGCGCTCGCCGTGACCGCCGGCGTAGGAGGGGTCGGAGAAGACGTAGGTCGCCGGCGTCGCGCCGGGCCTCGTCGCGAGGTCGTCCGTGCGGAGCGGGGTCTTCGCCGCGATCGATCGCAGCGCCGCCCCGGTCTCGTCGTCGCCGACCGCGCCGAAGAATCGGACCGTCGCCTCCGGCACGAGCTGCGCGGTGTGGATGAGCGAGACGATCGCCGGGCCGCCGACGTTCTGTCGGTCCGGATCGCGGCCGCCGGTGATCGAGCGCAGGACCTCGTCGATCGGCCTGCCCGCGAAGCGCTCGAGCGCCTCGGCGAAGACGAGCCCGCCAATGTTGAGTCCGCCGTCGCCCGGTTTCCGTCGCAGGAGCGCCTGCACCGCCTCCGAGGCGAAGTCGACGTCGCGGTAGAGGTAGTCCATCAGCGCGCAGCCGGCGCCGTGAATGGTGACAGCCATGGGGGTATGCTACCAGAATCGGGGCCCTCGTGGCACCTCGCAGCTCACGCGCGCGCCCCGGG
>CAZICD010000052.1:15565-31151 GCA_964537725.1 uncultured Spirochaetaceae bacterium
CATCTCGACCGGCTCGCCGACGAGGGGATGCGGTTCACCGACTTCTACATGGCCTCCCCCGTATGCTCGCCCTCGCGCGGGGCGATGTTGACCGGCTGCTACCCGAGGCGGATCGGATTCGGCGATTTCGACGGGCGGTGGGTGCTCTTCCCGGGCCAGCCCATCGGCCTGAATCCGGAGGAGACGACGATCGCCGGCATGCTGAAGGGGCAGGGGTACGCGACGCGGATCATCGGCAAGTGGCACTGCGGCGATCAGCCGGAGTTTCTTCCCACGAAGCACGGGTTCGACGGCTACTACGGCATCCCCTACAGCAACGACATGGGCCGGCAGGCGGGCAAGACCGACTGGCCGCCGCTGCCCCTGCTGCGCGACGAGGAGGTGATCGAGGAGCAGCCGGATCAGGTCTCGATCACCGAGCGCTACGTGGAGGACGCGTTCGGATTCCTGCGCGCGAACGCCGACCGGCCGTTCTTCCTCTACTTCGCGCACATGTACGTCCACCTCCCCATCTACGTTCAGGACCGATTTCTGCGCGAGAGCGAGAACGGGCCGTACGGAGGTGCGGTCGCAGCGATCGACTGGGCGACCGGGATGCTCACCGCCGAGCTCGAGCGGCTGGGCATCGCCGACGATACGATCGTCATGTTCACCTCCGACAACGGGAGCCGGGCCGATTTCGGACCCTCGAACGGCCATCTGCGCGGCCGCAAGGGCGAGACGTGGGAGGGAGGGCAGCGCGTGCCGTTCATCGTCCGCTGGCCCGGCGGCGTACCCGCAGGTCGCGTAACCGACGGGCTCGCCTCGTCGATCGACATCCTCCCCACGCTCGCCGCGCTCACCGGCGGCCGCCTCCCCGAGGACCGCGTGATCGACGGCGTGGACCTCTCCGGCCTGCTCACCGGCGCTACCGAAGCGTCGCCGCGCGAGAGCTTCGCTTACTACCACTACGATTCGCTCGAGGCGGTCCGCTCCGGCGACTGGAAGCTGCATCTGCGGAAGAAGGGCGAGGTCGTGACCGAGCTCTACAATCTCCGCGACGACCCGGGCGAGTCCACCGACCGCTACGACGAGGAACCGACTCGCGTGGCGGCGCTCGCCGAGCTCGCCGAGGCGTTTCGGGCCGATCTGGGCGACGCCGCGGCCGACGTGGCGGGCAACGTCAGGCCGATCGGCAGGGTCGCCGAGGGGCGCACGCTCACCGAGTACGATCCGCGCTACCCGTACTATATGGCAGAGTACGACCTCGACGACCGCGGGTAGGACCCGCTTCGGGCGCTTGCGTCCGACGGCGACCCGTGGTAACGTGCCATCGTTGGCATATGCGCCGACAGGCGCGCGCGTGGCAAGGAGGAACCGTTGAAGAAGTACGTCGTCGTGGGCACCGGAGGCCGCTCCGGTATGTACATTTCCGCGCTCACCGAGCAGTTCACCGAATCGTGCGATCTCGTCGCGCTCTGCGATCGGAACGTCGGTCGTGCGCGTCTCTACCAGCAGAACATCCGCGAGTCGACCGGTCGGGAGGTGGCCGTCTACACCGACGACCAGTTCGACCGGATGATCGACGAACAGAAGCCCGACCGCGTCGTCGTGACCACCGGCCCCGACCGCACGCACGCCGAGTACATCGTCCGTTCCATGCGCGCCGGCTGCGACGTCGTGACCGAGAAGCCCATGACGACCAACGCAGAGCTCGCGCGCGAGATCCTCGCCGCTCGCGACGAGACCGGCCGCGAGTTGCAGGTCACGTTCAACTATCGCTACTCGCCGCCGCGAGCGCAGGTGCGCCGCATGATCGCTGAAGGTTCGATCGGCGACGTGCTGTCGGTCGACTTCGCCTGGCACCTCGACACGCGTCACGGCGCCGACTACTTCCGACGCTGGCACCGCAGGCGCGAGAACTCGGGGTCGCTCCTCGTGCACAAATCGACCCACCACTTCGACCTCGTCAACTGGTGGATCGACGACGTCCCCGCAGAGGTCTTCGCGCAGGGGACGCTCCGGTACTACACGCCCGAGCACGCGGAGGAACTCGGACTCGGCGGGCACGGCGAGCGGTGCGCCGACTGCCCGGTCTCCTCGAAGTGTCCCTTCTTCCTCGACCTCGCCGGCAACGAGAAACTGAAGGAGATGTACCTCGAGCAGGAGGAGCACGACGGCTACTATCGCGACCGTTGCGTCTTCAGCGACGAGATCGACATCTGGGACACGATGAGCGTGACCGTGAAGTACGAGAGCGGGGCGCTTCTGAGCTACCTGCTGCACGCCTACTCGCCGGTCGAGGGCTACCGGATCGCGTTCAACGGGACGAAGGGCAGGATCGAGCACTTCGCGAGCGAGAACACCTACGTCAGCGGAGACGGCACGACACCCGGCGAGCTGGAGAAGGGCAAGGTGGGCACGACGCTCATCCCCGAGTTCTCGAAGCCGCAGGTCATCGAGCCGGAGACCGGCGAGGGAGGACACGGCGGCGGCGATCCCATGCTGCTGCGCGACGTCTTCACGCCCGGCGACCCCGACCCTCTGCGAAGACGCGCCAACCAGGTCGACGGCAGCTACTCGATCCTGATCGGCGTGGCCGCCGGTCTCAGCATCGACCGCGGCGCCCCGGTCAGGATCTCAGAGCTCCTCGGCGACGCGCCTCTGGGCGAGCGCTGGTAGCGCGAGCGGACCAGGCGACGAGCGCTGGTAGCGCGAAACGCGCGTCGCGCGTCGCGGCCGCTCGGCCCGCCGCCTACCCCAGCGCCCGCTCCACGTCCTCGACGAGGTCGTCTACCGCCTCGAGCCCGACCGACAGCCGCACCGTCCCCGGCGTGATACCGATCGCCGCGCGCTCGTCTTCGGTGAGCTTCGAATGCGTGGTCGTCGCCGGGTGCGTGGCGATGCTGCGCGTGTCACCCAGGTTCGACGAGCGGGAGACCATCTGCAGCGCGTTGAGAAACGCCATCCCGCCTTCCTCGCCGCCGGTCACCTCGAAGGTCACGAGCCCGCCGCCGGCGCGCATCTGGCGCCTCGCGAGCTCGTGCTGCGGATGGCTCTTCAGGAAGGGGTAGCGGACCCATGCCACCTTCGGGTGCGATTCGAGCCGCTTCGCGAGCGCGAGCGCGTTTTCGCAGTGGCGGTCCAGCCGAACGGCGAGCGTCTCGAGGCTCCTGGAGAGCGTCCACGCGTTGAACGGCGAGAGCGCCGGTCCGGTCTGGCGGATGAAGAAGCGCAGCTCCGCGATCAGGTCGCGCGGCCCGAGGATCGCGCCGCCCAGCACGCGCCCCTGCCCGTCGATGAACTTCGTCGCCGAGTGCGTCACGAGGTGCGCGCCCAGCGAAGCCGGTCGCTGCAGGTGCGGCGTGGCGAAGCAGTTGTCGACGCTGAGGATGATATCGCGCGCGCGCGCGATCGCGGCGACCGCCTCGATGTCGGTGAGCTCGAGTCCCGGGTTCGAAGGCGTCTCGCAGAAGAGCAGGCGGGTCTCCGGGCGGATCGCCCGCTCCCACGCGGCCAGGTCCCTGGGGTCGACGAAGGTCGTCTGTACGCCCCAGCGCGGCAGGATCGTCGCGAGGATCTGGTAGGTCGATCCGAACAGCGCGCGCGAGGCGACGATGTGGTCGCCGGCCTTCACGAGGCCCGCGATGCTCGCGAACATCGCCGCCATGCCGGTCGCGGTGGCGAGGCCGTCCTCGGTGCCCTCGAGCGCGCAGAGCTTCTCGATGAGCTCGTCGGTGTTCGGATTGCCGTAGCGCGAGTACACGAGGCCCTGCTCCTCGCCGGTGAACAGCGCGCGCGCCTGCTCGGCCGAGTCGAAGACGAAGCTCGAGGTGAGATAGACGGGAACGCTGTGCTCGCGGTGCTGCGACCGGTCGGCCTGAATGCGGATCGCGCGGGTCTCGTCGTGTGCCATGGGGCCTCCTGTAGCGCCGTGCGCCGTCGGCTACGAATCGGCGGGGACGATCTCGAGCGACCAGGTGATCTCCACCGAGTGCTTGAGCATCTCGCCGACCGAGCAGTACTTGTTCACCGCGAGGTCGACCGCCCGGCGCGCCTTCGCCTCGTCGATCCTGCCGGCGAGCCGGTAGTGGACGTTGATCGCGGTGAACGGCGAGGGCACGCCGTCGCCGCGCTCGCCGGTGATTTCGATGGATACATCGTCCACGCGCTGGCGCTGCTTCTCGAGGATGGGCACGAGGTCCATCGCGGTGCACCCGGCGTGCGCGGCGAGCACGAGCTGCATGGGTCGGAAGCCGGCGCCCTCGCCGCCCACCCGCGGCGCGCCGTCGATGTCGACGGCAAGCCCCTCCGGGTTGGTCGCGCGGAAGTGGACGCGGTCGTTGACGCGGTCGAGTGTGATCTTCATCGGCGCAATCCTCACCGATTGCGCCTCGTCGGTCAAGCTGACCGTTGCGGTCAGGTCCGGTCGCCGGAGGTGCCGAATCGGCGTGAAGGGGAGTATGTTCAGGGCATGAACGTGTCCACGATCGAAGAGTGCATCGGCAATACCCCGCTCGTCCGCCTGCGGTCGCTTCCCGCCGGTCCGACGACGGTGCTCGCGAAGCTCGAAGGCGATAACCCGGCGGGGTCGGTCAAGGATCGGCCTGCCTTCAGTATGGTCCGCTACGCCGAGGAGAGCGGGCGCATCAAGCCGGGCGATACGCTCATCGAGGCGACGAGCGGCAACACCGGCATCGCGCTCGCGATGGTCGCGGCGGTCAAGGGATACCGCATGGTGCTCGTCATGCCCGAGCACATGAGCGCCGAACGGCGCGCGGTGATGAAGGCCTACGGCGCCGAGGTGATCCTCACCCCGCGAGAGAAGAGCATGGAGGGCGCGATCGACCTCGCGCGCGAGATGGAAGCCGACGGGAAGGGCGTCATCCTCGACCAGTTTTCCAACCCCGACAACCCGCGCGGCCACTACGAGACGACCGGTCCGGAGATCTGGAGGGATACCGATGGCCGGGTGACGCACTTCGTCGCCTCCACCGGCACGACCGGCACAATCATGGGCACGGGAAGCTACCTCAAGGAGCAGAACCCGAAGGTCACGATCGTGGGTGTCGTCCCCGACGAGAACGGGGGGATTCCCGGCATCCGCGCCTGGCCGAAGGAGTACCAGCCGGCGATCTACGAGCCCGACCGCCTCGACGACCGGCGGACGATCTCGCGCGAGCGCGCGCTCGCGACGATGCGCGACCTCGCGGCGAAGGAGGGCATCTTCGCCGGCGTTTCCTCCGGGGGCAACGTCGCGGTCGCGCTCGACGTGGCGCGCGAGCTCGACGAGGCCGGCCGCACCGACGCGACCGTGGTCGTGATCATCTGCGACCGCGGAGACCGCTACATCTCCACCGGCGTCTACCCCGCCTGACGATCGGCGCCGAGGCCGACTCGGCGCCTCTCGCCCCCAGGCGCACGAAGTAGTTGACCAACGGCTCTCGCGGTGTTATTACTTGACTAACTCAATTGAGTTACTGATATAGCCAGGAGGGTTTCATGCGTTCGACAGATAGACTCGTCGGGGTCGCCCGGCTTCTGATAGCTTCCGTCCTGCTCGCAGGTGCGGCGGGACTCGCGCTCGCCGGCGGCTCCGGCGAATCCGGGCCCGCGAGGCAGGCGTCACCGGGCGGCGACGCGCCGGAGGACGACTCGCGCGAGCCGCTCGAGCTCGAGGTCGGCTACATGCCGATTCTTCCGGTCGCGCAGGTCTTCGTCATGGAGGGTGAGGGCTGGCCCTCCGAAGCAGCCCTCGAATTCAACCTCGTTCGGTTCCAGAACGGTCCGGCGATGGTGCAGGCGCTCGCGAGTGGCGAGCTGGACGTGATGTTCTTCGGCATCGGCCCCGCGCTCGTCGCGCGCGGTCGCGGGCAGGAGATCACCGTCGTCGCCTCCAACATCGTCGAGCAGATCGCGCTCATCGCCCGTGCGAATCTCGCCGAGTACTGGGACGAGGACGATCCGGCGACGCTCTTCGGTGAGTTCGAAGCGGGCGAGGGCAGGAAGGCGCGCATCGCAACCTTTCCCCAGGGCTCGGTGCCGGACATCGTCCTTCGCTACTGGTTGCGCGAGGAGCTGGGTGTGAGCTTCGACGACCTGGAGATCGTCCCGATGGGCGCAGATCAGGTGCAGCAGGCGCTGCTCACCGGCAACGTCGACGGCGCCTCGATCCTCGAGCCGGTCCTGACGATCGTGCAGGAGCGCGATCCCTCGACCCGTGTGCTCACCCGCGCGAACCGGATGTTCCCCGGGCAGCCCGGCGCGGTTCTCGCGGTGCGCGACGACGTGATCGCCGAGCACCCGGACGCCGTGCAGCGCCTCGTGGACATGCACGTCCGCGCGACCGAGTTCCTGAAGAGCGACATCGAGACGTCGGCCGAGCACGCGGTGGAGTTCATCGGGGCGGGGCTCGTCGAGTCGGAGACGATCGAAGCCGCGCTGCGTTCGCCGTCGACGAACTACATGGCCGACCCGCGCGCGATCGTCGAGCCCACGCAGCGGATGCACGACTTCCAGCTCGAAACCGGCTCGCTCGCCGCGCCGGTCGACCTCGACGCGCTCTTCGACACGAGCTTCTACGAAGCGGCGGTCGATGAGTAGCAGCGACGGAGCCGACCGGACGGGTCGCGGGGGCCGCCCGCCCGGCGACCACACCAGACAGCGCGTTCGGAGGGCGATCCCGGCGCGCAAGGTGGTGCTCGGCCTCGCCGGGCTCGCCGGGTTCGTCGTCGTCTGGGAGCTCGCGGTACGATCGGGGGTGTTCGCCGCGACGCTCGTGCCGCGCCCCTCGGACATCCCGGCAACGCTGGTCGCCGAGATAGAGCGAGGGGTGTGGCAGCAGATGGTGCTCGCGAGCCTGAGTCACTACGCGCTCGGTCTCGCGATCGGTACGGGGCTCGGCGTCGCGCTGGGAACAGCCGTCGCGCTCTCGCCGGGGCTCCACGACGTGCAGGCGTACCTCGTTCGGGTTCTGCGGCCCATTCCGCCGCTCGCGTGGATCCCGTTCGCGATCATCTGGTTCGGAATCTCGGAGACGTCGGCGGCCTTCATCATTTCCATCGGCGTCTTCTGGATCAACTACTTCGCCACCAGCGGCGCGATCCGGTCGGTCGACCGCGATCTGATCGAGGTGGCGCGAGTCTTCGGCCACGGCGGGTTCCGGGCGCGGCTGCGCAAGGTGCTCCTGCCCGCCGCGCTGCCCGGGATGCTCGTCGGGGTGCGAACCGGGCTCGGTCAGGGGTGGATGACGGTGGTCGCCGCGGAGCTCTTCGGTATCCAGGGTATCGGGCAGCGCATGATGGAGGCGAGCGGGCTGCTCGCGATCGACGTCGTCGCGGTCTATATGGTCACGATCGCGCTCCTCTACGGGCTGACCGACATCGTCTTCGTCTCAATTGAACGGGTGGTGCTCAGATGGACCGAGTTGTAGCGATTCGCGACGTGTCGATCGCCTACGGGACCGGCGAAGAGCGGACCACCGTCATGGACGGGGTTTCGCTCGACGTCGAGCGGGGCGAGCTCATCGTCGTATTCGGCGTCTCCGGGGTGGGGAAATCGACGCTGCTGCGCGTCGTCTGCGGGCTCGTCGAGCCTGTGGCCGGCGGGATCGACGTGCAGGCTGGCACGGAGGCCGGGAGTCGTCCCTTCGGATTCGTCTTCCAGGAGCCCAGGCTCTTCCCATGGCGGAGGGTCGGCGACAACGTCTCTCTCGGACTCGAGGGGCTCGACCTGTCGAAGGAGGAGATCCGCTCGCGCGTCTCCGACGCGCTCGGCCTCGTCGGCCTCTCCGCCTACGCCGACCGCTACCCGCGACAACTCTCCGGGGGGCAGCGGCAGCGCGTGGGCATCGCCCGGGCGCTCGCGGTGCGCCCGTCGTTGCTGCTCATGGACGAGCCGTTCAGCTCGCTCGACGCGGTCACCCGGCGGACGCTCCAGCAGGAGGTCCTGCGGATCTGGCACACGACCCGCACCTCGATCCTCTTCGTTACGCACGACGTGGAGGAGGCGGTCTTCCTCGCCGACCGGATCGTGCTGCTCTCCGGCTCGCCCGCGCGCGTGGTCGAGGAGTACCGTGTGGAGGCCGATCGGCCCCGTCGCGTCGACGATCCCGCCTTCCAGGCGACCGTGAGACGGCTGCGCGAGGATCTGCATACCTACCAGGGGCAGCCGGTGATCTGAGCCCGCGCGCCGAGCGAGCGCGCATGACAACGCGACGGCGGTACTGTATCCTGAGCGAAACTTCAGGAGGCCAGCATGAGTGGGATTCGACTCGTAACCAGGGCCGACGATGCCGGGATGCACACCGTCGCGAACCACGCGATCCACGATACCGTGACCGAGGGCATCGTCCGTAACATCAGTCTCATGGCGCCGAGCCCCGCGATCCGCAACGCCTGGGAGCTCCTCGGCGACCTGGGCGACCGGGCGGACTTCGGCCTGCACGTCACGCTCACCGCCGAATGGTACACGCTGCGCTGGCGGCCGCTCGTGACCGGCGAGCGCACGAAGAGCTTCGTCCGCCCGGACGGTACGATGCACTACACCGTCGACGACCTGGTCGACGCGTCCCCCGATCTCGACGCGCTGATGGAGGAGGTCGACGCGCAGTACGAGCTGCTGTCCAACCTCGGCTTCGAGCTGCGGTATCTGGACACGCACATGGGCGTCGACCGCGTTCCCGGGCTCGCCGAGAGAATCGCGGAGTTCTGCGCGAAGAAGAAGCTGGTCAACAACCGCGAATCGTTCGACTCCGGCGCGATCGCGCGGCTTCCCGACTGGCCGGGTCCGGGCGAGCACCCGGGAACCGAGCTCGCCGACCACCTCGCGCAGGTGCCCGCGGGCACGTACCTCCTCGTCGGCCATCCGGCGACGAAGGACGAGGCGATCCATCACATCCGTCACGAGGGGCTCGCCCCCGGCGATGTCGCGATGCAGCGCAACCGTCAGCGCCGGATGTTCATGGACATCGAGATCATCGACTACTGCGAGAACGTCGGGATCGAGCTGCTCAGGTATACCGATCTGTAGGCGAGTGCGCGCCGATGCGCCCGGGGCGTTCAGCGACCGCCGGTCTCGACGCTCAGGACTTCGACGCGTCGTGCGCGCTCGAGCTCGTCGAGCGCCGGGTGACCGAAGACCGCCGCCGCTGCGGGGTCCGCGCCGATCTGCGCGGTGACCCACGCGGTTGCGACCGCCCTGATCGTGGCTCGCACCTCGCGTGCGATCTCTTCGGGCTCCACGCCGCCGCACAGGCGCTCGCACGCGGCGTCGTAGGGCAGCTCGAAGTCGCAGTGACTCGCGAACGGCACGCGGAGCGCGAACCGCACATCGGCCTCCGGCATCCCGGGCACCATGTTCGCGTTCGCGTTGCAGCGCGAAGGCGCCGCGTAGAGGAAGAGCGCGGGCATGCGCAGCCGCTCGACCGTCGCGGCCAGGTCGCCGCTGTCGACCGGGTCGAGCCCCAGGTAGGCGACCGCCCGGGGATCGCTGTTGGCGGCGAGGAGCGCCGCGAGGCCCCCCGCGCTGAAACCGGCGTAGACGATCGGCGCGTCTCCGGGCTCGATGTGCGTGGCGACCGCGACGAGGTCGGCGGCGTTACGGTCGTGCCTCCCGTTGAAGACTGACGAGTTGCAGAAGCCGACGACGACGGTGCGCATGCCTCGGTCTGACCAGGCTTGCGCCCAGCCGCGCATCGTGGCGAGGTCGCGCGTGAATCCGTGCCCGAGAACGACGAGCCCGGGCGGCACGCCGTCGATCCCGGCGGCCGCGGGGGCAGCTGGTTCGTAGTACTCGTACTCGACCGCGCAGCCCCACTCGGACTCGATCGTGCCGGTCTGTCCTTCGGCTGCGGCGGGCGCCTCGCTATCGCCGAAGGCGAACTCATCCACCTGCGGCGGTAGCGGGTCGGGCGCCAACTCCTCCGGAACGCTCGTCGGAGCGGTCGCACACCCTGCGACCACGAGTACCGCGATTGCGAGCGCACCGGTCGTCACGAGGCTGTTCGATCGCACACGCATGCGGTCAATATACCTACCGCCTCCGGCGACGGCGATGCCGGCGACGGCGAATCCGACTTGACACCATGCGGGACGCCGACCACCATGAGGGCGGAGGATCCAGCCATGTCAGACCCCGTCTATCTCGACCCCGATCAGCCGCTCGAAGCGCGCGTCGACGACCTGCTCGGCAGGCTCACGAGCGACGAGAAGTGCGCGCTCATGCTCGCCGACAGCCCCGCCGTCGAGCGCCTGGGCATCCCCGCCTACCACTGGTGGAACGAGTGCCTGCACGGCGTGGCGCGCGCCGGACGGGCGACCGTGTTTCCGCAGGCGATCGGCATGGCGGCCGCCTTCGATCCGGATCTGATGGAACGGATCGGCGAGGTGATCGCCGAAGAGGGGCGGGCGAAGTACAACGCCGCGGTGAAGGCGGGGCTGCGCGGGCAGTACCGCGGGCTCACGTTCTGGACGCCGAACATCAACATCTTCCGCGACGCACGCTGGGGCCGAGGTCAGGAGACCTACGGCGAGGACCCCTGGCTCTCCGGCGAGCTCGGCGCGCGTCTCGTGCGGGGTCTGCAGCAGGAGGTCGACGGCTACCTCAAGTCCGCCGGCTGCGCGAAGCACTACGCGGTGCACAGCGGGCCCGAGGGGCAGCGGCACACCTTCAACGCGGTCGTCTCGCCGAAGGAGCTGCGCGAGACCTACCTCCCGGCCTTCGAGCGCCTCGCGCAGGAGGGTGTCGAGGCGTTCATGGGCGCGTACAACCGCACGAACGACGAGGCGTGCTGCGCGAGCTCGCTGCTGCTCGAGCAGATTCTGCGCGACGAGTGGGGCTTCGAGGGACACGTCGTCTCCGACTGCGGGGCGATCGGCGATATCCACGACTACCACAAGATCACGAAGGACGCGGCCGAATCGTCGGCCCTCGCGGTGAAGCGCGGCTGCGACCTCAACTGCGGCTCGAGCTACGAGGCGCTGCCCGAGGCTCTCGAGCAGGGGCTCCTGGGCGAAGACGATATTGACCGCAGCGTCCGACGACTGCTTCGCACGAGGTTCCGCCTGGGACAGTTCGACCCCGAGGAGCGCGTGCCGTTCTCGACCATCGGGACCGATCGCATCCGCGCGAGCGAGCACATCACGCTCGCGCGCGAGGCGGCCGAGAAGTCGATCGTGCTCCTGAAGAACGACGGAATCCTGCCCATCCTCCGCGGCGACGAGCCGAAGAAGATCTTCCTCACCGGGCACAACGCGGCGAGCGTGGACACGCTGCTCGGCAACTACTTCGGCATCGCCGACAACGTCGTGACCGTGATGGAGGGGATGTGCGCGGCGGCGCCCGAACACTACAAGGTCGAGTACCGTATGGGCATGGTCGCCGACCGGCCCAACGTGAACCCGGTGGACTGGGGCGTGCCCGGCAAGTGGGACTCGTTCGACGCGGTCGTGGCGGTCGTCGGCCTCGTGCCCATGCTCGAGGGCGAGGAGGGCGAGGCGATCCTCAGCCCGGACCGCGGCGACCGGAGCACGATCGGCCTGCCGCAGCACCAGATCGACCGGCTGAAGAAGCTCAAAGCCACCGGGATCCCCCTCGTCGTCGTCGTCGCCGGCGGGAGCCCCATCGCGATGCAGGAGGTCCACGACCTCGCCGACGCGGTGCTCTTCATGTGGTACCCGGGCGAGCAGGGCGGGGCCGCCGTCGCGCGGCTCCTCTTCGGCGACGTCTCGCCGTCGGGGAAGCTCCCCATCACCTTCCCAACCTCGCTCGAGCAGGTGCCCGACTTCGAGGACTACCGGATGGACGGGCGCACGTACCGCTTCATGACAGAGAGGCCGCTCTACCCCTTCGGATTCGGCCTCAGCTACACGAGCCTCGCCTACAGCGGAGCCCGCGCGGAGAAGGAGCAGGTCTCCGCCGGCGAGCCGGTCCGGGTTTCGGCGACGGTGACGAACACCGGCCCGGTCGGTACCGCGGAGGCGGTCCAGTGCTACATCACCGACCTCGAGGGTTCGACTCGCACGCCGCTCGCCTCGCTCTGCGGGGTGGACCGCGTCTACGTGCCGTCGGGCAGCTCGGTCGACGTGACGTTCGAGATCCCGCCGGCCGCGATGGAGCTGGTGCAGGACGACGGCAGCCGCAGGATCGAGCCGGGACGGTTCCGGATCACGATCGGCTCGTGCTCGCCGGGCGAGCGCGGCGTGGAGCTCGGAGCCCCGGAGCCGGCCACCGTCGAGTTCGAGGTGGGCTGAGTCGCGGCGCGCGAGCCCTGCTCGCGCCGTCCGCTCCGCCGACGTGGCTGCGCAACCACCGGAACAAAACTCACCGAACCGGTATTGACGACCCGCGGAAGCCGTGATAGATTGCAGACCGTTGGTCGGTACATACCGGCGGTCGGTCTATACCATCCGTCGGTCTACCGCGCATCGCCGCATCGCCGCATCGCCGCGCCACCGCAAGCCGCGGCGTCACGCGACACGGACCGACCGGGGAGGAGCATGTACGTAGCGAAGGATTACGACGAACGCAGAACGGAGTTTCTCGACACGGCGATGCAGCTGTTCATGGCGCACGGCTACGAGCAGACGAGCGTGAACGCGATCATCGACGCGGTGGGCGTGAGCAAGGGCGCCTTCTATCACTACTTCCGCACGAAGGAGGACCTGCTCGACGCGATCGCCGCCCGCGCATCGGAGCAGGCGATCGAACAGGTCGGCGGGCTCGTCGACGACGCGGCGCTCGACGCCGTGACGAAGCTCAACGAGCTCTTCCGGCGGACGAACTCGTTCAAGGCGCAGAACCGCGAGCTCATGATCACGCTCGCGCGCGTCTTCTACGGCGAGGGGAATATCCTCCTGCGCGAGCGGCTCGCGAGGCGCAGCGCCGACACGGTCGCGCCGCTGATCGCGCGGATCATCGAACAGGGCAACGCCGAGGGGACGATGGACGTGCGGCATCCGGAGGCGACCGCGCGGTTCGTGCTGCGCATCGGCACGGACCTGGTGAGCGAGCTCGCCGGCCGGCTGCCGGTGATCGACGAGCGACCGGAGGCGGTCGACGAGATCGTGCGGCTGATGGAGGTCTACACGGAGTCCGTGGAGCGGATTCTGGGCATGGAATCAGGACGGCTTCGCCTCGTGGACGAGGCGATGATGACCGTCATTCGAGGAGCGTGACATGATTGCAGTAGAGAACCTGACACACGACTACGAACGAAGCGGATCGCCGTCGGTGAAGGACGTCTCCTTCACTATTGACGACGGGACGATCTTCGGTTTTCTCGGGCCCAGCGGCGCGGGAAAGAGTACGACGCAGGCGCTGATGATCGGTTTGCTCGCGATCCAGAACGGTTCGGTTACCTACGACGGGCAGTCGCTCGAACAGCAGGGCAACGCGTTTTACAACCGGATCGGGGTGAGTTTCGAGCATCCAAACGTCTTCGGGAAGCTGACCGGACTGGAGAACCTCCGGTACCACGCCGGCCTGTATTCGGTCCCTACCGACGATCCGAGGCAGCTGCTCGAGTCGGTCGGGCTCGCCGACGCGGCGAATCGGCGCGCGAGCGCCTACTCCAAGGGCATGAAGCAGCGGCTCGTCTTCGCGCGCAGCCTCCTCAACAGGCCTTCGATCCTCTTCCTCGACGAGCCGACGAGCGGGCTCGATCCCTCGACTGCCGAGCGCGTGAAGGAGATCATCCGCCGGAAGCGAGCCGAGGGTTCGACGATCTTCCTCACGACGCACAACATGCACACCGCCGACGAGCTGTGCGACGTCGTCGCGTTCATCAACGACGGCGAGATCGTCGCCATGGATTCGCCCCGCGAGCTCAAACTCGCCCACGGCGAGCGGTCGGTCGCGGTGGAACACCGCGTGAACGGGTCGGTCGAGCGCGAGGTGCTCTTCCCGGAGAACGAGGCCGACGCGGCGACGCTGAAGCGCCTCATCGACGGGGGCAAGGTCGAGACGATCCACAGCCAGGAGGCCACGCTCGAGCAGATCTTCATCCGGCTCACCGGAAGGGGGCTCGCATGAGGCGGCTCGCGACGCTGTTCTCACAGGATGTCGTGCTCGCGTGGCGCAACGGTCACGTCGCGGTCGTCCTCGCGATCGCGGCGCTGATGATCGCGCTCGTGATCTTCCTTCCCGGCGAGATCGATACCGGGCCGAAGGAGTACATCCTCGACGCCATACCGGGCGCGCCGGTTCGAGACGCGCTCGTCGATCTCGGGGCCGACGTCGATGGCCTCCCGGAGGGGCGCGCGCAGTTCGACACGCTGCTCGACGAGAACCTCAACGCCACCGGCGTCGTGATCTCCGGCAGCCTCGAGCGGCCGGTGGTGGAGATCATCCAGCGCACCGCGCTGCCGGATGAGTCGATCAACCTGCTCGAGGCGACGATCGACCTCGTCATCCGCGGGCTGCAGGGTGGCGACGTACCGCAGGCGCCGGTCGAGCGGCTTCGCCCGCAGGCGGAGGTCGTTCCCATGAATCTCGCCGGGGTCCCGGTCTTCCTCGCCTTCGAGGTGGGCATCCTCGGGTTTCTGCTGGTGGCCGTCTTCGTCTTCAGCGAGAAGCAGGAGGCGACGATCCGCGCCTACCGCGTAACGCCCGGCGGCCTGTGGCCCTACCTCGCGTCCAAGACGCTCGTGTTCACCGTGCTCGCGATCGTCTACGGATTCGTCGTCGTCGTCGCCGGCTTCGGACTCGCGGTGAACTGGCTCGCGATCATGGGGCTCGTCGTGTGGGCGAGCGCGTTCATGACGGTCTTCGGCCTGGGCTTCGCGGCGTGGTTCCGCAACCTGTCGCACTGGTTCTTCCCCGGTCTCGCGATTCTCGTGCTGAACATGCTGCCCTTCTTCGCCTACGTCTACCCGGTCTTCAACCCGGCGTGGGTTCGCGCGATCCCGAGCTACGGGCTCGTCTTTGCGCTTCGCGAAGCGCTGTTTCCGACCGGGGACGCGGAGCTGATACGACAGACGCTGCTCACCGGGCTGGCATGGCTGGCCGGCGCGGTCGTCTTCGCCGCGGTGAGCGTTCGCGCGCGGCTGCTCAAGGGAGGTTGAGATGAGACGCATTCTCTCGCTGATGAAGTTCGATGCGACCAACGCGCTGCGCGACAGCATGGTCGTCTACATCCTCGTCGCGCCGCTCCTGCTCGCCGGCGGGCTCCGCATCTTCCTGCCGTCGTTCGAGGGCGCTGAGGTCACCTACGCGGTCCAGGTACCGTCGAGCGTCACCGCGGCCGCTCCTGCAGCGCAGCTCGCCGAGCGGCTCGAGGATTACGGGCGCGTGGAGATCTACCAGACGGGCGAGGCGGTGCGCGAGCGCGTGCTCGCGACCGACGACGTGGGAGGATTCGTGCTGACCGACGACCCCGGGCAGCCGTTCGCAATCGTGCTCGAGGGTAACGAAGGCGAGGAGAGCGAGGCGGTCATGCGATCGGTGCTGCTCGCGGCGACGGCATCGGGGAGCGCGGCGGAGTACACGGTTACCCGTGCCGACACGCGCTCGCCGTTCAAGGAGTACGCGTCGGTCGGGCTCGTGATGCTCGCTTCGCTCATCGGTGGGCTCGCAGTGAGCTTCGCGATGATCGACGAGAAGGAGCAGG
>CAZICD010000053.1:0-23328 GCA_964537725.1 uncultured Spirochaetaceae bacterium
GGATCGGCCTCCAGGTCGAAGAAGAGCTCACGGCCCATGCCCGGCTCCCAGATGTACTTGCGCTTCCCGTCGGTGAGGTATTGCATGCCCGACGGCGGGTTCGACCCGCCCTGCCGGTTCATCTCGCCGTGCACCCACTCGCGCCACACGGCGGGCGCGGGGCCGGTCTCACGCACGAGGCCGAGCAGGCTCGACCCGTCCACCCCGTCGGGCACCGGGGCTCCGGCGGAGTCGAGGCACGTGGGCATGAGATCCATGAGCTCGATCGGCTCCTCGCGCACCTGACCGGAGGGGATGCCCATCGACTCCGGGAAGCGAGCGACGAAGGGAATGCGCGCCGACGGCTCGAGCGCGCGGGTCTTGCGGATCCACTGATGGTCGCCGAGCATCTCGCCGTGGTCGCTCGTGAAGATGACGATCGTGTTCTCCGGGAGCACGCGCAGCAGCGTCCCGATCTGATCGTCGATGTGCGTGATGCTCGCGTAGTAGCCGGCGCGCCAACGGTGCATCGACTCCTCGTCGAGCACGGTGTGCCACGAGTCCACCGGAAGCCCGGGTTCGTACCCGTCCTGAGTCGACGACCAGTCGGCGGTGATCGGACCGGGAAGCTCCTGCGAGATGTACTGGTCCCAGTACGCCTGCGGCGGCGTGCACGGGCCGTGCGGGTGAAAGTAGCCCAGGTTGAGGAAGAACGGCACCGTCGGGTCGCGCCGGTCGAGGAAGTCGCGCGCCTTCTGCGTCACCCAGTTGGTGAAGTGGTAGCGCTCGTCCAGATGCCACGGGCGCGACTTCCAGCCGTTGACGCTCACGCCGTGGTCCATCGCCGTACGCTCGGGGTACGGAAAGCCCTGCTCGCGCAGCCAGAGCCCGTAGTCGCCCATCGACCTCTCGAGCGTCCCGTACGGGCCGTCCGACCAGTCGGCGCTCATGAAGCCGTAGAGCCTGCGCCGGGGCCAGAAGTGGAGCTTCCCCGCGAGGTGCGTATGGTAGCCCGCCCGCGAGAGGAGCTGCGGGAGCGTCGGGTCGAGGAGCGGCATCCAGCTGTTGCGGTAGACGCCGTGGCTCTCCGGCGTCCTGCCGGTGAGCGCCGTGCGGCGCGCCGGGATGCACTGCGGGCACGCGGAGTACGCGCTCTGAAACCGCACGCCCTCGCCCGCGAGCTGGTCGAGGTACGGTGTTTTCAGGACCGGGTGTCCGTCCACCCCCAGGCAATCTCCGCGCTGCTGGTCGGTCATGATGAGGACGATATTGGGTCGATCGGTCAGGGGCTTCACTTCATGTCTCCTTCCGGGGGTCCAGGCGAGTCCTCCCGCTCATCCGGGTGAAATCTTCGAACCGGTGCTCCGCCTCCCAGCCGAGAAGCCGCCGTGCCTTGTCGGACCGGTACTTTCCCATGGGAAGATCCGCGCAGATGAAGAACCGCTCGTTCGGGTGCTCCGGACGCGGCGCGCGCAGTCCCGCGAGGAAGGCGGAAGCGAGATCGCTCCACGCCGTGGAGAAGGGGATGACGACGTCGCCGTCGCGCCCGTCGTACGCGTCGTGCGGCCGCAGGCGCGAGACGAGGAACGTCATCACGTCCAGATCGTACTCGCGCGCGAACGCGTCGGCGATCTCGTACGAGAGGTGCTTGGTGAGCGCGTAGAGGTCGCTGCCGGGGCGAAACGGCGCTCCCTCGGCCAGGTCGAACTCGTAGCGATCGTCGCCTTCGAAGCTCGACCCCGCGACGTTCACCGGGCCGGTGGTGATCACGCGCCGCACGCGGTGCTCGACGCACGCGCGCAGGACGTTCCACGTCCCGCCCGGGTTCACCCGGAAGGCGGCCGCGGTATCGGTGCGGTTCACCGTCAGGTTGATCACCGCGTCGCAGCCCGCGACCGCGGCGCCGACCGAATCGTAGTCGGTCACGTCGGCGCGGACCCACTCGTGCGGCGGGTCCAGGTGAGGATGCGGCGGCGCACCGGTCATCAGCGGCCGGTCGCGGATCTCCGCCTCGCTCAGGTGGTCGACGAGCCGGAGCGTGTAGCGCTCGGCGAGGGGGCCTGCAATCGACGAGCCGATGGGCCCACCCGCTCCGAGGACGCAGATGCGCCCCTCGTGCACCTCAGCCATCGTGTACCTCCCACCCGAGATACTCGCGCGCGTTTCTCGTCGCGAACCGCGGCGCGGTCGCGACGTGGAAGAGCCGCCACCGGTAGCCGGGTACCGTGAACTCGAGCGCGAGCGCCCGCTCGATCGCGCCGACCGCGTCCTCCGCCCGCGTCTCGCACCCGGAGTCGTCACCGAGCGGAAGGAAGCGAAGCGCCACGCAGCGGATACCGCCCTCGAGGCAGTACTGTCGCGCGACCTCTTCGGCGGCGTACGCCGCGAGCTCGGCGGGATCGGTGGGCGGAAGCGGTCGCCACCACTCGTCGACGAGGTAGTCGGGGTCGTACGCGTCGAAGAACGAGAGCGAGCTCGCGAGCACGACGCGCTCCGTACCGGCTGCGCGCGCGGCGGCGAAGAGGTTGTACGTCCCGCGCGCCGCGGCGTCCAGCACGTCGACCGCCCGCGCGCCGTAGGGCGGCGCGTTCCCGGCACGCCGGTCCTCGCGGGGCCCGCCGGGTTCGAGCGCGGGCGCCGCGGCAAGGTGGACGACCGCGTCCGCGTCGCGGCAGCACCGCGCGGCATCGACCTCGCAGAGGAGGTCTACGACCTCCACGCCGTGCTCACCGGGCGAAACCGGGCCGGTCGCGACGTCGAAGCGCCGCACGTCGCAGTGACCTCCGAGCCGGTCCGCGACGAGTCGGGCGAACCCGCTCCCGGCTCCCACGACGGAGATCCTCATCGTTGCCCCCTGCCGCCTGCGCACCCCGTCCTACCAGTGTGCACCCATGGCCGTCTGGTGGGGGACGAAGGCGCCGCTCATGAGCTCGGCGGCGCGCTTCTCGTCGCTCACCACGAGGTTATCCAACTCCTGGGGGTCGTCGTGCAGGTCGTAGACCTCGTCACGGTCGTTGTAGTTGTTCACGAACTTGTACCGGTCGGTGACGACGGCCTGGAACCTGCGCAGCGTGATGTAGACCGAATCACGGTGGGTCTGCGTTTCTCCGCGCAGCAGCGGAGCGAACGACGTCGCGTCGATGCCGGGCTGTCCGTCCAGTTCGGCGAGCTCGCACAGCGTGGGGTTGAGGTCGATGAGTCCCACGAGTGCGTCGGAGACCGCCCCCGGCTGCAGGCCGGGGCCGGCGACGACGAGCGGGATGTGCGTCGCCCCCTCGTAGGCCACCGACTTCGTGTACATGCCGTGGTCGCCGAGCATCTCGCCGTGGTCGGAGACGAAGAGCACGATCGTGTTCTCCAGGAGGCCGCGCCGCTCGAGCGTCTCCATCATGCGCCCGATGTAGTCGTCGATGAGCTCTATCTCGGCGCAGTACTGCCGCCTCGTGTGCGCGATCTCCTCCTCGCTCAGCTCGACGTCACGCTCGGCGTGCCAGCGCGGCTTGTTGCCCAGCTCGTCGGCGATCGCCGGCGGCATCTTGGCGTCTCGGTAGCGCTCGGAGTACTCGGCAGGCGGGTCGAACGGATCGTGCGGACCGATGAAGCTCACGAACATGTGCCACGGGAAATCGTCGTCGATCTCCTCGAGCCAGCGGCACGCGTGCTCGCCTATGTAGGCGTCGTGATAGAGCTCGGTGGGTAGCACCGAGTCGTGGCTCGCGTCCTTCACCCAGCCGGTCTTCGCGCGCTTCCGGTAGTCGTCGAGGAATGTTTCGAAGAGCCCGCGGTCGGCGAGCGCATGCGTGTAGGGGCACTGGGGCTCGCCGAGCTTGCCCGCCTCCATCTTGCCCGCCGTCTCGTGCGGGTCGGTGAAGCCGAACGCGTAGGTCAGCGGCCGCAGCCCCAGCCTTCCCTTGAACCGGTCGTTCTTCGCCAGGTCGTGTTTGCCCACCATCGCCACCCGGTACCCCGAATCGCGTAGCCGCTGGTAGTAGGTCGGGTGCGTGAGCGGCGAGAACGAGTTGTTGTCGAGCGCTCCGGTGCGAAACGGATAGAGCCCGGTCGCCAGGCCGATGCGCGCCGGCGAGCAGACGGGGCTGTTCGTGTAGGCTCGCGTGAACCGGGTACCCCGGGCGGCGAGCAAGTCGAGCGCGGGGGTCCGGACGAAATCGGCGCCGGCGGCGCCGTAGTAGTCGGATCGGAACTGATCGGCCATGATGAAGAGGATATTCGGTCTGCTGCTCACGATGATGCTCCCTTGATCGGTTGTCGTCCGGGCGCGATCGCGCCTTGCAATCGCGGTGGGTCCGTGCCATCGTACCCGGGGAGGACCGAATGAGCAAACACCGGCGTCCGAACATCGTCGTGTTCCTCACCGACGACCACGGCCAGTGGGCCAACGGCTGCTACGGCAACCGCGAGGTGCGCACGCCTGCGATCGACTGGCTCGCCGCGCACGGCGTGCGCATGCAGAACGCGATGACGCCCACGCCCGTGTGCTCGCCCGCGCGCGCCACCTTCTGGACGGGACTCTACCCCTCGCAGCACGGCATCCACGACTACCTCGCGCCGGCCGAGTACCGCGACGGACCGTGGATCGAGGGCGAGACGCAGCTCGGCGAGATCCTTGCCGGCGAGGGATATCGATGCGGCTTCTTCGGCAAATGGCACTGCGGCACGCCGGAGGACACGCGCCCGGGCTTCGAGGAGTGGTTCTCAATCGGCCGGCGAACCGGCCCCCACCGCGGCGAGCAGACCTACACGCACAACGGCGAGCCGTACGCGGAGACCGGCTACCAGGCGCGCATCACAACCGACGCGGCGTTGCGGTTCCTCGACCGGGTTACGGGTCAGCCGGCCGGCGGCGCTGAGCCCGCCGCGTCGGAGCGCGGGACCGACGGCGCCTCCGACGGGCGAGCTCCCTTCTTCGCCTTCGTGGGCCTGGTCTCCACGCACAGCCCCTACGCCGACCACCCGCCCCGGCTCGTCGACGCGTACCGCGACGCGACGTTCGCCGACATCCCACGCGAACCGGTCCACCCGTTCGGCCGCGTCACCGGCGAGGGGAAGAACGCCGCTCACGAGGCCTGGCGCGAGCGGCAGGCGCAGTACTACGCGTCGGTGAGCGAGATCGACGAGCAGCTCGGTCGCGTCATCGATCTCCTCGATGAGCGCGGCGAGCTCGAGAACACGCTCATCGTCTACACCGCCGACCACGGACTCAACGTGGGTCACCACGGTCTCTTCGGGAAGGGCAACGCGACGAGACCGCTGAACATGCTCGAGGAGTCGATCCGGATTCCCATGGTCTTCGGCGGCTGGTCGGGCCTCTTCGGGCACCAGGTGCGTCGGGAGTTCGTCGATCACGCCGATCTCTTCCAGACGCTCGCGGCCGCCGCGGGCGCCGAAGTGGGCGGCCCCGCGGCGCCGGCCGACGAGCCGGCTCGCGCGTACCCGGGGCGGAGCTTCCTTCCCATGCTGACCGAGGCGCGGGCCATCGCCGACTGGAAGGACGTTCAGACCGGCGAGTACGGCGACCTGCGGATGGCGCGCTCGGCGTCGCACAAGCTGATCCGCCGCCACGGACGCGGGGCAGATCAGCTCTTCGATCTCGAACGCGATCCGCGGGAGACGCGCAACGTCATCGACGAGCAGGGATACGAATCGCGCGTAAAACGGCTCGACGGGGCGCTCGACGCGTACTTCGGACCCATGGCGGGTTCTCCGAAGAGCGGCCTGCGCGTGGCGGAGCTGAGATCGCACAATCCCGTGGAGGCGTGGCGCGGCGAGCAGTCGTAGCCGCGGCTCGCTGCCGCGCGGGCGGCGCCGCTACTCGCTCGCCGACCCCGTCAGCAGCGCGACGGGTTCCTCGTCCGCGATCGTCGCCGCCTGCAGCCGCTCGAGCAGGAGCTGCGTCTCGAGGTCGGCGAGCTCGTTCTCCCGCGCGGCGATGTTCGCGCGGATCTGCTCGACCTGAATCTCCGTCGACGCGCCGATCCCGACGAGCCCCTGCTCGCTCTCGAGCTGGTCGCGCTCGAACTCGATCTCGAAGCTCAACAGCTCCGCTCGTTCCTCGAGGATGCGCAACCGCGCCCGGACCACCGAGAGCCGCGACTGCTGCTCGCGGACGATCCGGTCGACCTCGCGCCGCGCGATCTCGAGCGCGAGCTCGGCCTGCCGCACCTCGCGCTCGCGCCGCGTGCCCTCACCGAGCGGAACGCTCATGCCCAGCGAGAACGCGACGTCCACCCCGCCGCCGTCGCCGTCGCCGAAGTAGTCGCCGAACGCGCCACCGAGCGTATCCGGATTCTCCCGAGCATCCTTGTAGCGAGGCGTCAGCGCGAGCGATGCGGACGCCGTGGCGCGCTCCTGCTTCCGCGCGAGCCGGAGGTCCGCCTCCGCGCGCTCGACCGCGATCTGCGCGGTACGGAGCTCGGCGTTGGCCGACGGCTGCTCAAAGTCCACCGCGGCGAGCCGCTCGCGAGCCTCGTCCATTCCGGTCAGCGTCGTGGACTCGTCGACCTCGACGCCGGTGAGCCGCGCGAGCTCGAGCTCCACCTCCCGCGCCGACAGGCGGGTGCGGAGCATCGCGTCCTCGCTCCGGTTGAGCTGCACCTGAAGCGTGAAGGTCTCCTGCCGCGAGCCCTGGCCCTGCTCGCTTCGAACGCGCGCCTGTTCGAGCTGGAGCTCGAGGAGACTGCGCTGCGTTTGCTGCAGCTCCATCGCCCGGCGAAGCGAGTCGAGCTGCACATAGAGGCGCGTCACGCTCGTCGCGAGCTGCTGTCGGATCTGTTCCTCAGAGAGCCGGGATTCGGCGGCACCGCGTTGCGTCTGCTCGAGCACGAGGAACGGCTCCTCGGTGTCGACGAAGCGCCCGTCGATGAACAGCGGCTGCGAGAGCGCGAGCGATACGCTGGGCTGAAACGACCAGGTCGTCGTCGAATCGCCTTCGTCCGGAATCGAGGTCGATGCCGAGAGACTCGTTCCCACGTTCCCGGACAGCACGCCGGCCGTCGGCAGCGGTTGCTGCACCCCGAGCCCCACGCCGGTCGAGTTGATCACCGTCGTCGTGGGATCGGGCGGAAAGTCGAGCGGGCTGGTGACGTCCGCGAAGTTCGAGCCGCGCTGAGTATTCAGCGCGTACAGTGGTTCCGACTCGAGCGTGAAGCGCGGATCGGTCGTCTCCGCCATCGCCTCCACACGCGTGTCCGCGATCTCGGTGCGAAGGCGGGTCTGCTCGAGGAGATAGCTGCGCTCGATCGCGGCGACGATCGCGTCGTCGAGCTCGAGCTCTGCGCCGGACGCCGGCGCGATCGGCACCATCGCGAGGAACGCCGCGGCGACGACCGCGGCAACGCGGGGCAGCGCCCGGAATCGGTTGTGCAAGGCACTCGGTGTTCGCATCAGTCGTCTCCTCCCGCATACGCGCCCTGCGGTGCGCCGGCGTAGCCGGTCTCACCGGAGGCGCCCGCCTCGGCGGTCGCCTCGGCGGCCGCCTCCGCGGTGGCTTCGGCGCGGTTCTTCCTGTGGTCGTAGAGCAGCCCGTAGATGGACGGCACGACGATGAGCGCGGTTATCGTCGAGAAGAGCAGACCGAAGATGATCGTGCTCGCCATGGGCCCCCAGATAACCGAGGTCCCGCCAAGGCCGATCGCGGTGGGAAGCAGCCCGGCGATGGTCGTGACGGAGGTAAGGAGGATGGGCCGCAGCCGCGTGCTCGCCCCCTCGATGACCGCCTCTCGCACCGACGCCCCCTCTCTTCGACGGTCGTTGATGAAGCTCACGAGCACGATCGTGTCGTTGACCGCGATACCCGCGAGCGCGACCGAGGCGTAGATGACCGTGGTCGACAGCGGTGTCCCCGAAAGCGCGAGATAGAGCACCACGCCCGCGAAGGCAAAGGGAACGGAGAGCAGAATCAGGAGCGGCTGCGAGTACGATTTGAACTGCGTTCCCAGGATCAGATAGATGAGAAGGATGCCGATCAGGAAGATGCGCAGGATCTCGATCAGCAGATTGGTGAACTCGGCGAACTCGCCGCCCACCCCAAGCGTTACGCCCGGGAACCGCGGCAGATACTCCTCCTCGAAGAGCGTCTCGATGTCGTTGTTGATCGCGGCGAGGTTCTCCTCGCTGTACGCGCCGGAGGTGATCGTCACCTCGCGCTTGCCGTCCAGCCGACGGATCGCCGCGAGGGCGTCGCCCTCCTCCAGCCGGGCCACGGTGGAAAAGGGAACGAGTCGCCCGTCGTTCGTGGGGATCTTCAGCTGGGTGATCTCGTCGATCGTCGCGCTGCTCGCCCCCGCGTAGCGGACGACGACGTCGAACTCCTCGTTGTCCACGAAGACGCTCGATGCGGGTATGCCGTCGAAGCTCGTGCGGATGAAGTCGCCGATCGACTGCGCCGAAAGGCCCAGCGCCGCGGCGCGCTCCTCGTCCACGGCGACCTGCAGCTGCGGAGTACCCACGTCCAGGTTGTCCTGGATATTGAACAGCTCGGGGTAGGTCGCGAGGCGGTCCCTGATGCCGGCGGCGACGACGGACAGCTCGTCGTAGTCGTCCCCAAAGACCCGGAAGCCGACCGGCGGGTCGGTCGGCGGGCCGTTGGTCGCCCGCCGGAACTGGACCGAATCCGTCCCGGGGATGTCGCGGGTTTCGGCCTGGATCTGCGACATGATCTCGGTGATGCTGCGCTCGCGGCCCTCGTCGAGCTCGGTGAGGTCTACGATGAGCTGCGCGACGTTGTTCCGGCGCACGGTTTCCTCGTCCTGCCGGGAGAACCCGACCGCCGAGTTGACCGAGACGATCTCGCCCTCGCCGGCGTAGGGGAGAATCCGGCCCTCGTACTCGGATACGATCTCGTTCGTTCGCTCGCGCGTGGTCCCCGGCGGCATCTCGAGCTCGATGTAGAAGAGCGTGAAGTCCTCCGCGCTGAAGAGGTCCTGCTGGATGAACGGCACGAGCGAGAAACTACCCACGAGCACGACGACCATGAACGCCACCGTCGCCCCACGCCACCGATAGACGACGCGGACGAACCGCTCGAAGCCACGGCGAATCGCGTCGAAGAACGCCCGCTTGGGCTCCTTGTTTCCGCCGGGCCAGTCGGCGAAGTGCGACGGCAGGAAGAACGCGGCCTCGAAGGTGCTCGCGATGAGCGCGATCGACACCGTTAACGGGACGACTCTGAGGAAGAGTCCTATCACGCCGGGAAGCAGCGTCAGCGGGAGAAAGGCCGCCACGGTCGTGAGCGTCGCGGCGATGACGGGGACGATGACTTCGTTCGTCCCCTTGATGGCGGCCTCGTGCTTGTTGAGTCCCAGCTGCCGGTAGCGGAAGCTGTTCTCCACGATGACGATCGCGTGGTCGACGATCAGCCCCAGCACGAGGACCATCCCGAAGAGCGTGTTGCTGTTGAACGTCTCGCCCATCAGCTCGAGCACGACGAAAGTGATCGCAAACGTGATGGGAATGCCCAGCGCGGTCATGATCGCGTTCCGGATACCCACGAACAGGAAGAGAATAACGACGAGCAGCAGCAACCCGAACAGCGCGTTGTTGAGGAGCACGTCGATGCTGTCGCGGATCTGCACCGTCGAGTCGTTCGAGAGGCTGAACTCGAGCGAGGGATCTGCCGATGTGCGAATCGCTTCCACCTCTTCGCGAACGGCCTCGATCACGCCCACCGAGTTGCCCCGCGGGACCTTGTTCACCCGCAGGGTCACCGCCGGAGCACCGTTGAAGCGGCTGAGCACGCCGTCCGACTCGAAGCCCAGGTTCACGTCGGCGACGTCGGCGAGACGGATGATGCCGTCGCTCGTCCGTCTGACGACCACCTCCTCGAACGCCTGCACCTCGTCGAGCGAGCCGACGGTGCGCAGGAGATACTCGCGCCCGGACGACTGGACGGTCCCTCCGGGCACGGTGATATTGCGCCCCTGCACGGCGCGCACGATCTCGCCGATCCCGATCCCGAGCGCCTCCATGCGCTCCTGTCGCGCAGAGATGGTGATCTCGCGGTCCCGGGACCCGATCAGCTCGACACCGGAGACATCGGCGCGTTGCCGAATCCGGTCGGCGAGGTCGCGCGCCGTCGAGTCGAGCAGGAGAAAGTCGTCGCTGCCGTGGACGATCACCTCCACAACCGGCAGGAAATCGTTGGACGAGAAGTCGTCGATCGTCGCCTGCAGCGTACCGGACGGCAGGTCGACGTTCGTGAAGCGCGTCTGGACGTCCTGCAGAAGCCGATCGAACTCGTCGTTCGACAGCCCGTCGTCGAACTGGATCGTGACGAGCGAGAGCCCCTCACTCGTGTTCGAGCTGATCTGCTCGAGGCCGTCGAGCCCCTGCATCTCCTGCTCGATGGGGATCGTGACGCTCTGCTCGACGTCTTCGGCGGAGACACCGGGATAGGGGACGATCACGTTCACGAAGAAGAGCGGCACCTCGCTGAACTGCTCCTGGGGCAGCCGCGAAAGGCTGAACGCGCCGAGCGCGAGCACCGCGAACATGAGGATATTCACGAGGACCGGGTTCTTGACCGAGAGATTGGCGATGTTCATGGGGGCCCCTTACCTCGTCACGACGCGGAGCGTCGCCGCGACGCGCGTCCCGTCGGTGATGCTTCCGATCCCGGAGACGATCACGCGCTCGCCGGCCTCGAGTCCGGACCGCACGACGACCCGGTCGCCGGTGCGCGAACCGGTCTGAACGACGCGTCTGCGCGCGAACTCGTCGGGGCTGACGACGAACAGGTACCGCTCCTCGCCTTCGCGCTGGATCGCGTTCGCCGGGACGGTGATCGCCCACGGCGCGTTCGTGGGCGGTATCCGCACGCTCGCCGAAAGCCCCGCTCGTGCCTGCTCGCCGATCGTGTTCTCCCACCGTACGACGACCGGGAAGCTGCCGGTCGCCGGGTCGCTTCCCGCGGCAATCGCGTGGACGACGCCGGGTATCTCGCGGCTGCCTGCGGCCGGAAACGATACGTAGGCGTCCTCACCTTCGGCGACGTACTGGATCTCGCCTTCGCCGATTGAGAGCATGACCTCGAGCTCGGTCGTGTCGATGATGCGCGCGACCGGCGTTCCCGGCGAGATCGAATTGCCCGCCTGGATCGTATCGTCCATGCTCGCGACGACGCCGGAGATGGGCGCCTCGATCGTACGGTCGTTTTGCGACTTTTCCGCCTGCGCGAGCCTGGCGCGTGCGCCTGCGAGCGTGGTGCGCGCCCGGCTGAGCTGAATCTGGGACGCGTTGCCGGAGTTCACGAGTCGTTCGGTCGCCTGAAGGTCGAGCTCCGCCGACACCACCGCCGCGCGCGCCTCGTCCACCGCGAGCGCCTGGATCGAATCGTCGAGCTCGACGAGCAGCTCCCCCTCCTCGACGCGACCGCCCAGATCAAAGCCGACGTTCTCGATGATTCCCTGCGTCTCGGAGACGACGGTGACCTCGTGCGCGCCCCGGATGAGCCCGCTCGCGGCGATATCCCCGACGAGGCGCTGCCAGCTCAACTCCACCGCTTCCACGGCGACGGGCCCCATCGCATCCGCCCGAGCGACGGCGTCCTCCGCGGTCGCCTCGCTCGCGGCGTCCGGCGAGTCGCTGCACCCGACCAGCGCGACGACCACGACCCCAAGAAGTCCAATTGATCTCAATAATCCGCTCTTCATGACGGGTTGAAGGTAACCATCGCAAGCTGGAGAGAAAAGAGAAATCGACCTACAAATTGGTAGGGGCCGCTCAGGCGCGCCGGGCACCGCCGGCGTGCGTGCGCAGCCGCTCGAGCCGCGGCCGGACGTACCGCTGCACGACGATGAACGGGAGGTTGCCCAGGAACCCGATGATCGGCATCCACGCGGCGACGTGCGGAGGGTTCCAGGCGAAGAAGGTGAACGAGAGCACCACCGGGAGCCAGTGCGTGAGCTCGGCACGACGCGTCTCCGCGATGAAACGCTCCAGGTGCCGTGCCGATCTCGTGGCGAGTCCTCGCTTCGCGAAGCCCCCCGCGAACATGGCACCGGCCTCCGGGAGCGCGTCCTTCCAGCGGTGCACCCGAAGGAGCCGCGCGTATATCTCGCCGCCGCGCTCCCAGGGGCGCGTGCGCGTCAGCGCGCCGTCGTGGTCGAAGAGCCGGAGCGGCACCCTGCTCGTGAGGTAGCCGGAACCCACCTCGATCACCACCCAGGCGACCGAGATCAGCACCAGACGAACGCCCACCGACATCACTGTAGGCGCCCGGGGTGCAGCGGGCGCCCCTTCCACTCGACGGTACGGCCGGTCACCGCGAGGACGGCCGCGCGCGCGAGGACGAAGAGGAAGACCGAGAGATGAATCGGGAAGAACAGCGCCACGAGCGCGCCGAAGTTGCCCAGCCGCTGCCCCGCTGCCGCGATCTGGACCGCGAAGAAGACGTAGAAGACGGTGCCGGCGACGATCGCCGCGAGCGTTCCGGATGCGACTCCGACACCGATGGCGAACGGGACGGCGATCAGACCGGTCACCCAGAGGACGGCGAGCACCTTGAACCACCCGCCCGACCGTCGTGCGCCGAGGAGGATGTTCTTCGTGAAGCCGTCGAGCAGGTCGCGCACCCCGCCGGGGTACATCCGATACTCGATCACCCCGCGGCCGCCGAAGCTCCGCATGGGAACCCCCGAGCGCTCGAAGCGGGCGCCGATCTCCAGGTCGTCGAGCACGCGATCGCGCACCGCCTCGTGCCCTCCGAACCGATCGTACTCCTCGCGCCCGCAGAAGATGCACGGCCCGAAGCAGCAGCTGCCTCGCATCGTGAGGAGCAGCCCTCTCGTGCGCCGCGACGCTCCCACGAAGACCTGGATGTTGAACAGCATGGCGAGTCGTTCGCGCAACCTGCCGGTGCGATGATACGGCTGGACCGAGAGCGTCGGGGTTCCGGGCGTCGACGCCGACAGCCCTGAGAGCGCGGTTGCCAGCTGCTGGAGCGCATCCGGGTGCAGCACCACGTCGGCGTCGAGAAAGAGGAGGTAGCGTCCCGAAGCCGCGTCGGCTCCGACCGAGCTCGCCCACGGCTTGCCAAGCCAGCCGGGGGGCCGCTCGCCGGCCGGCACGACGCGCGCACCTTCGGCGCGCGCGACCGCGGCGGTCTCGTCCTCCGACTGGTCGTCCACCACGATGATCTCGTGCGGCGCGACGCGCTGCGCGCGCAGGCTGCGCAGGAGCCGGGGAAGCGAGTCGGCCTCGTTGCGGGCGGGAATCACCACCGACGTGCTGCGTACCAGCTCGAGCACCTTCGCCGCGTCGGCCGACCCGGCGCATCGGCGTGCGAACGGACGCAGGTCGGCGTGAAAGGCCGGGTGCAACAGCACGGTCCCGGCAAAGGCCGCGGCGGCGAGGGCGATGATCATCGGAAGCACCATGCGCGCACAATATACACTTCTGTTGAGCCGATCGGCCCAGCTCACTATGCTGATCGCGTGAAGCGGTCGGTCCATCCAGGATGTACGTTGCTGCTCGGTGTCCTCGCGCTCGCGCCGGCGCATCCGACGGACGCGCAGACGCTGTTCGAGGTACCCGACGCCCCGCCCGTCCATACCGCCCGCTACGCCGAAGTCACCGGCGACGAACGGACGGAGCTCGTCGCGCGGGAGTGGCGCGTGGACGGGGGGCTGCTGCTCGAATCGCGGAGCTCGACCGGTGAACGCCACCTCGTTCGAGTCGATCCCGGCCTCGAGACCCTCGCCTGGCGATTCGAAGGTACATCGCCTGTCGCCGCGATCGAGGCGGTGCGGCGGGGCGATCGGGTCGTTGTGGAGGGACGGCGCGCGGACGAAACGGTCGGCGGGCGTCTCGACCTCGCCGATGCGCGCTGGATCCAGTCGATCGAGCGATCGCTGCGCGACTTCGTCCTCGCGGCAGACCCGCGCGAGCGGACGCTGTTCCAGGTCGTCCAACCCGACACGCTCTCCGCGAGAGTCCTCCAGGCGCGATTCCTGCGCACCGAGGATCGTACGGTGGCCGGTACGCCCACCGAGGTCCGCCACGTCCGCATCAGCCTGCCCGGCGTAGGAGCGCTCGTCTGGAGGTCGGACTACTGGTTCCGCGCGTCGGACGGTCTCTTCGTCGAGTCACGGGTCACCCGCGGGCCGCCCGGCACGCCCGAAACGGCGGTCACGCTCATCGAGGATTCGGGGACGGCGCCGCGACGCTGAAAGCACCCGCCTGAGCTCGACACGGGGAAGCCCGGCCGGTAGCATCGGCCCATGCCGAAGGCTCACTCGGGCGGCGGCTCTCAGGTGTCGACGCGGCCGGCTTCTTCGCGCGTTCCGAGCTCCTTCATCTCGGCGCTGACCCGGAGATGATACGGGCTGGGCACCGGCCCCTCGAGGAGCGGATCGTCGGTCGCCGCCATCCACGCGGCGAGGTGCTGCTTGAACCGTTCGCGCAGCTCCTGGTGCGCGGGGTCCCCCGCGAGATTGTTCGCCTCCACCGGGTCGGCCGCAAGGTCGTAGAGCTCCTCGCGTTCGCTCTTGCGAATCGGGAAGCGGAACCACGTATACCGGGGCGCGGTCGCGATTCTCACGTCGTAGAGCGTCTGCGCGTCGAAGTTGAGGATGTATCGGTACCGATCCGTCCGCAGCGCCCGGATGGGGTCGTAGTTGTCGTGGTAGATCTTCTCGTGGTAGACCGCTTCGCGGCGCGTCCACTCGCCTTCGCCGGTCACGAGCGGGAGCATGGAGCGGCCCACCTCACCGCCGGGCGCCTCGATGCCGCACGCGTCGAGGATCGTCGGGTAGAGATCGACGTGGCTCACGAGCTCGTCCGAGCGTTCCCCGGCTCGCCAGCCGCCGCCGGCCCACGCCATGAAGAGGAAGACCTCCACCCCCGGGTCGAAGAGCGTCCCCTTCGCGCGCGGGAAGTCGATGCCGTGATCGGTGGTGAAGACGAGGATGGTGTTCTCGAGCTCACCGGCGGATTCGAGCGCGTCGAGGATCTCACCGACGCCACGGTCGAGCGCGTTGACCGCACCCTGATGCTCGGCCATCTCACGGTCGACATCCGGGCTGTCGATCAGGTAGGGCGCCTTCCACACGCCGCGCTCGGCGAACGGTTCGGCGTACTTCGACCACTCGCGGTGCGTCTCGTGGCAACCGATCTGCAGGTAGAAGGGCCGCGCGTCCACGCCGTCGGGTCTGGGGGCGGCGCCGGCCGACGCCCCGCGCTCGGCCGACGCCCCGCGCTCGGCCGACGCCCCGCGCTCGGCCGACGCCCCGCGCTCGGCAAGCCAGGCGCCGATGCTCTCGCCCACGCCCTCAAGCGGCCTTCCACCGTTGTGCGCGGTACCGGGACCGTGCAACGACGTCTCGAAGCCGACGCTCCAGAAGTCGTGCGTCTCGTGCTCGAACCCGCAGAGTACCGACTCGTACCCGTTACCGGCGAAGATCCGCGCGAGGTGGCGATCCTTGGTCTCGAGGTCCCAGCCTCCGAGCATATCGGCGGGCAGGCCCATCATCCCGTTCTGGTGCGGGTAGAGGCCGGTCAGCAGCGCGGCCCGAGCGGGAGCGCAGAGCGGCGTCGTGCACCAGGCGTTGTCGAATGTGGTTCCCATCCGCCCGAGGCGTTCGAAGTTGGGGGTGTCGACGGTGCCGTACCCGTAGGTCGACAGGAATCGTCCCGTATCGTGGCTGATGAAGACGACGACGTTTGGCTTGCTCACGATTGTTCCTCCAGGTTTCGTTCATCGGCCTGATCCTCGCGCCGCTCGACGATCTCTCCGGTCCGCTCGATTCGGCGGTTCACCTCGTCGCGCTCGCGCTTGAGCCGTTCCTTCTCGTCCTTGTCCTCGGCGGCCTTGATCTTTTCGTCGAGCCCTTCCTTCTCGTGCGCGAGCTTCTCCTGCAACGCGTGGAGCCGCTCGATCGATTCGGCCTCCTCGGCCTTGTCGAAGGCGATAGCCTCGACCTGGTCGCTGGTCTGGTCGCTCTCTTCGGTTTCCTCGCTCGGCGACACCGGCTGCTCGGGGACGAAGCGGTGCTCGGTCGGATACTCGACGCGATTCACGAAGCCGGGAGACACGATCTCGATGCCCCGACCATGCAGCGTCGAGACGATCGCCCGCCGCAGTCGCGACCTCGCGGTCAGCAGGCGCGACGTGTCCTCGAGCAGGCCGAACACCTGGTAGACGATCGCGTGGTCGAGCAGCCGATCGACGAGCACGAAGGGCTCGGCGAGCTCGGCGTGAGCTACGGCATCGAGGAGCGCCTCCTCCGCCTGCGGCGTGGGGGTCTCGTATCCGAGGCTCACCTCCACCGAGACGAAGGTGCCGCTCGAGCGGGTGACGTGGACCGGATGGCGAGACAGGTAGAGATTCGGCAACGCGACCATGTCTCGCGTGATCAGCTGGACGTCCGTGTGGAAGAGCCCCTGGTCGGCGACGCGGCCGATGATGCCGCCCACCTCGATGAAATCTCCCGGCCGGTAGCTCTTGGAGATGCGCATCATGATACCGGCCATCGCGTTGCCCACGAGACTCGTCGACGAAAGCGCGACGACGGCGCTGAGCAGCACGCCGAGCAGGCTCAGGATCTGCGTGCGCAGCTGAGACTCGAGCGGCAGCAGGATCACCACGGCGAATACCCCGGCGAGGACGATGAGCGTCGATGCGATCTGACGCTGGTAGGGAACGCCCCGCCGCTCGGTTCCCGTCCGGCTGATGATCAGCCGCGCGAGGAGCAGGACGACCACCGTGACGCCGACCGCGCCGGCCACAGGAAGCCAGGGTACGAGGGTGTTCCAGATCGATCTCAGCATGGGGCACCGCCTGTGGGAAAGCTTACCGTGTCGGCGCGCTCGAACAAAGCCCCCCGGAACCCACCGGCGTGGCCGAGGCGGGCGCGATTGCGTATCATCGGACCATGGCCAGGTATCACGGCGCGCAGGCGGTTGCCCTGCCACACGTTCACGTAGTCCTCGCCCGGCCGAGCGAGCCGCGTAACATCGGCGCCGCGTGTCGAGCGATCAACAATTTCGGCATCAGCCGGCTCACGATCGTCACCGATCGGCCCGTCGACTACGAGGCGGCACGACCGCTCGCCGCGTGGTCGCAGCACATCCTCAAGGCCGCCACGGTTACCGACAGCCTCGAAGCGGCGCTCGCCGACGCCTCGCTCGTCGCGGGCACGACCCGTCGGCTCGGCCAGAAACGCAAGGCGAGACCGTACGACCCCTGGGAGTTCGCCTCGCTCGTCGAGGAGCGCTACGGCCGGGATCCGGGTGAGGACGAGACAGACCACGACCGGGCACGCGACGGCGGGACGGTGGCGGTCGTCTTCGGTAACGAGCAGTCGGGACTCTCCGACGAGGAGCTCGCCTTCTGCCACGTCGCGGTCGCCGTACCCACCTCTCCGGAATGCCCGTCGCTCAACCTCTCGCACGCGGTGAGCATCCTCGCCTACGAGCTCGCGAGGGCCGCGCTCGTCTCCACGGGTCGCCGGGTGGCGGGCGAGCGCGGTCCGGTCCCGCCCACGCGCCCGGACGCGGCGACCGTCGACGAGCACGCCGGGAGCATCGCAGACGCGCTCGAGCGCCTCGGCTTCCACACGCAGGAGGGGCCGCAGGGGATGCGGCTGTTCATGCGCGACCTGATCGCGCGAGCCGGCCTCTCACGCCGGGAAGCGCAGCGGTTCGAGGAGCTGTTCGCGAAGCTCGCCGGGATGCACGGGCGCGGCGATGCGTAGCGGCTTCGCGACCGCTCTGCTGGTGGTTTTCGCCGTCGCAGGCGCCTCGTGGTCCGACGAGACTGCGGAGGACGGATCGCACGCCGCGTTGACGCTGCTGAGCTTCAACGTGCGGAGCGCACGCGGAGACGTGGAGGACACACCGCGCTACGACGATGCGAATCTGGACCAACTCGTGGCGCTCATCGAGGAGCTGCGTCCGGACGCGGTCCTGCTGCAGGAGGTCGACCGCGGCGTCGCGCGCTCGCGACGCGTCGACCAGTTCGAGGTGGTGCGATCGGCGAGCGGTATGCAGGGCGCCTTCGCGCGTACCGTGGACTACCAGGGCGGCCGCTTCGGCATCGCCGTGCTCACCCGCCACGAGATCGTCGCGACCAACCGGGTACGATTGCCACGGCTCGGCGGCAAGGAGCCGCGCGCGCTCCAGCACCTGAGGATACGACTCGAGGGCGGGGCCGAGATCGATCTCTTCAACACGCACGTCGACCCCCGGCCGGTCTCGCGGG
Source organism: uncultured Spirochaetaceae bacterium (assembly GCA_964537725.1). Taxonomy (GTDB): domain Bacteria; phylum Spirochaetota; class Spirochaetia; order DSM-27196; family SLST01; genus SLST01. Next base: position 18,194 of record CAZICD010000053.1, read on the forward strand.
ATCGTCAGATCGATCTGATACTCGGGCATACGTCGCGGCTCGCGCGCGGACCGGCGATCCTCGCGGGTGATTTCAACGCCGCTCCGGGCTCGACCCCACTCGCCGGCGTCGCCGCGACCTGGAACGACGCTGCAGTGCGCGCGGGCTCGCCCGCACCCACCTACCCCGCGCGCGATCCCGCGGTGAGGGTCGACTACGTATTCTACCGCGGCGAAGGCCTCGAGCTGCACTCCTTCACGACGCTCGATGCGCGGGGCATCAGCGACCACCGCCCACTCCTCGCGCGGTTCGTGGTTCGCCCGTGAGTTCCGAACCGGCGGCCGAGCCGCGCCTCACAGCCGAGTGGGAGGCCGCGCTCGGGCGAATCGGGCGGCGCCTGCGCGAATCCCGCGATTCAGGCCAGAACCGAGGGACGGCCTCTCGCGCGGCGTCCGACCCGCGCTGCGTCTACGTCGTCGCCGAGCCCGACCGCGGCAAGACGACCTTCGCCCGGCTGCTCGCGGACCGGCTCGCCGAGCGCGCCGGCGGCGTCTCACTCCTCGACTGCGACCCCGGACAGTCGACGATCGGACCGCCGGCAACGGTCGGACTCGACCGCCACGACGGGCAGCGTCTCCTCCGGTTCGCCGGCGCGGTCAGCCCGAGCGGCCACATCCTCGAGAACGCGGTGGCGATCGCAGACCTCGCCTCGCGTGCCGATCCGCACTACCCCCTGATCGTCGACTCCTCCGGCTACGTCGCCGGCGGCGCGGCCGAGCACTTCCAGTACCACGTGATCGATCTGCTGCGCCCGGATGTCGTCGTGCGACTCGGTGAGAGCGCCTCGCTCGACAGCGTCTGCGCGAGCTTCGCCGGCGCGCCGGGCGTCGCGATCGAGCGGGTACCCGCCTCGCCGTTCGCCCGTTCGCGCGACCAGGGCGAGCGCAGACGCTACCGCGACGACCGGTTTCGAGAGCACTTCGCCACCGCGGTCCCACAACGCCTCGCGCTCGGCGAGGTGGCGCTCGTCGGGCGTGTGCCGGAGAGCTTCACCGACGATGCGGTGCGCGACCGGCTCGTCGCGGTGCTCGACGCCGACCAGCTCGTCGTGTCGCTGGGGGTCGGCCTGCGCGTGCTCGACAGCGGTGCGACGCTCGAGCTGCTCGCCCCACCACGGGCCGCCGAAGAGCCCGCGGCGATCCACCTGGGCAGCCTGCGGCTCGACCGGTCGGGCTGGTAGCCCCGCGCGGCACTGCTACACGTCGGGGCGCTTGAGACGATCGTCCTTCTCGCGCTCCTGCTCCATCAGCCCGGCAAGATGCGCCACGACCTCCGGCTTGTCGGCTGCGAGGTTGTGCTGCTCGCCCGGGTCGGTCGCGAGATCGTAGAGCTCGACCGCGTCGGCGTCGGCGTTGGTTCCGCGGATGAGCTTGAGATCGCCCTGGCGCAGGCAGAACTCGCTGCCGCGGAAGTTCCAGTAGAACGGCCGGCCCGGGTCGGTCCGGTCGGCACCCGTGATCACGCTCCAGATGTCGCGGCCGTCGACCTGCGGCGCGGCCGATGGCCCGGCGCCGACCACGCCGCACAGCGTGGGCATCCAGTCGACGACCTGAACCGGACTCTCGCAGCGGCGGGGCGTCAGCGTACCGGGCCAGCTCACGACGGTGGGGGTGCGGATTCCACCCTCGTAGAGCTGCGCCTTCTGGCCGCGCAGCTCGCCGTTACTGCCCAACCGCGGCGTGAGGAAGTGCCAGCCGGGGTACTTGTCGGTGTCGTGAATCGGCCCCTCGCTGATCGCGCCGTTGTCCGAGGAGAACACGACGATCGTCTCGTCGTACGTCGACGTTCGCTTGAGCGCGTCTACGAGCTCTCCGACCGCCCAGTCCATGTGCGAGGTGTAGGCGGCGTAGCGCTTGAAGGAGAGGTCGCGCGCCGGGTCGCCGTCGTAGGTGTCGAAGGCGTAGCGGTCGAGCCACTCGTGCGGCGCGTCGACCGGGGTGTGCACCGCGGTGAAGGGGACGTAGGCGAACCACGGCGAGGTGCGCGACTCGATCCACTCGACCGCCTCGCGGACGATGAGATCGGTCACGTGTCCCCGCTCCTCCACGAGCTCGCCGTTGCGGTGCCAGTTCACGCTCTCCGGACCCCGCTTGTAGCGGTGGTTCCACGGGTCCACGCCGCCGGCGAGCGAGCCGTAGGCGTGGTTGAACCCGAACCGACTGGGCCCGTACGCCGGGTCCGAACCGAGGTGCCACTTGCCGAAGAGCCCGGTGTCGTAGCCCGCGTCGCGCAGCGCGACCGCGAGCGTCTCGTAGCCGTCCGGCAGCACCGGCGCGTTGCTGGGCACCGTGGCGTGCGTCCCGAATCGGCCCGGATACTGCCCGGTCAGCAGCGACGCGCGCGTGGGCGTACACATGGGGCAGACGTAGTGATGATCGAGCTCGACGCCCTGCTGCCGGAGCCGATCGACGTTGGGCGTGCGGATGGGCGAGCCGTGGTAGCTCACGTCGCCCCAGCCGAGGTCGTCGGCAAGGACGAAGAGGATGTTGGGCTTGTCGGCGGTCACGGTGAACTCCTCGGGTACGGGTGTACGGGCATTATGACCGGCCGGGCACAATCGATCCACAGCCCCCTGCTTCCATGCCGGGCGACGCGCGACGTGCGCCCGCCGGCGAGCACAGGGCTTGCGGCCCGCGCCTCACCCATTCGGTGTATACGTATCCGCGCGGTCCGCGCCTATCCTGAACGGGGAGCCAGCCATGAAAGAAGAACTACAACGCAAGCATGTCCGTCCCGAGTTCACGGTGTCCGACGGCGACCTGCGCGAGGTCGAGGAAGGACCTACGACGCTGATCGGCCAGGAGCGCGCCGCGCGAGCGCTCCAGTTCGGGATGAAGGTCGACGGTACCGGGTTCAACGTCTTCGTCTCCGGACCCACCGGCATCGGCAAGATGGATCTCGTCGAGGATTACGTCCGCACCGTCGCGGCGAAGCGGCAGGCACCCGACGATCTGCTCTTCGTGCACAACCACAACGACCCCTATCGCCCGCGGCTGCTCGTCCTGCCCCCGGAGAAGGGCAACGCGTTCGCCGACGACATGGCCGACCTCCGGTCGTTCGTTGAGACCGACGTTCCGGCGATCTTCGAAGCGGACGAGTACAACGAACGACGCGAGCAGACGCTCCGCCAGCTCCGCGAACAGGGAGAGACCGCGAGCGACGAGATCCAGAAGAAGGCCGAAGAGTACGGCTTCACGATGCAGCAGACCTTGATGGGCACCGCGCTCGTACCGCTGAAGGACGGGAAGCCCATGGGCAACGAGGAGCTGCAACAGCTTTCCGAAGAGGAACAGGCAGACATCCAGCGCCGCAAGCAGGAGCTCCAGGAGGAGATCTCGTCGGCGCAGAAGCAGTACCGCAAGATCAACAAGGAGGCGAAGAAGAAGGTCAACGAGCTCGACCGTCAGATCGTGGAGAACCACCTGGAGGGACCGCTCGAGGACCTCCGCGACGACTACGGCGACTACCCCGGCGTCGGCGACTATCTGGAGGATCTGAAGGAGGACGTGCTCAACAACGTCGAGTCGCTGAAGCAGCAGAACGCGGAAGGCCAGAACGTGCCGCCGCAGCTCCAGCAGCAGATCCAGGCTCAGAAGGAGCAGTTCTTCTCGCGCTTCGAGGTGAACGTCGTCGTGGACAACAGCGAGACCGAGGGAGCGCCGGTCGTCGTCGAACGGAATCCCACCTACAGCAACCTCGTGGGCACGATCGAGAAGGAGATGCAGATGGGCGCGCTCACCACCGACTTCACGATGGTGAAGGCGGGCTCCATCCTGCGCGCAAACGGCGGCTTCCTCCTGCTGCCGCTCGAGGACCTGCTGCGCAACCCGTACGGCTGGGACGCGCTCAAGCGCGCGCTCGACGCGGGCGAGCTGCAGATCGAGGAGCTGCAGCAGCAGCTCGGGTTGATGTCGGTGAAGTCGCTCAAGCCGCAGCCGGTCCCGCTGGAGACCAAGGTCGTGCTCGTGGGCGACCCCACCCTCTTCTCGCTGCTCCACGCCTACGACAAGGGGTTCCGCGAGCTGTTCAAGGTCCGTGCCGATCTGGACACCCGCATGGACGATACCGGCTCGAACCGGGCGGCGCTCGCGCTCGCGCTTCGCCGCTTCGCCGAACAGGAGGAACTGGGTGAGATCAGCGCCGATGCGCTCTCGCGGCTCATCGGGCACGCCGCCCGCGAATCGGGGCACCAGGAACGGCTGAGCGTTCGAATGGAATCGCTGCACGACGTGGTGCGCGAGGCATCGGTCTGGGCGCGCACGGAGAACGGCGGCCACGTGGAGGCCGACCACGTCGAGCGGGCGCTCGAAGAGCGCGTCTACCGATCCGGACTGATCCGCGACAAGATCCTCGAGCTCATCGGGGACGGCACGATCCTCATCGATACCGACGACACCCGCGAGGGCCAGGTCAACGGCCTGTCGGTCATCGCCCCGGGCGAGATCGCCTTCGGGCGACCCATGCGAATCACCGCGAGCGTTGGTCCCGGCCGCGAGGGCATCGTGGACATCGAGCGGAAGACCGAGCTCGGTGGACCCATCCACAACAAGGGTGTGCTCATCATCTCGGGTTACCTCTCGCGCGTCGCGGGGGGACGGCCGCTGGGGATCAACGCGCACCTTGTCTTCGAGCAGAGCTACGTGCAGGTCGAAGGCGACAGCGCCTCGCTCGCCGAGCTCGTCGCGCTGCTCTCGGCGCTCGCCGAAGCCCCGCTTCGGCAGGACATCGCGCTCACCGGCTCGGTCAACCAGCACGGCGACGTGCAGTCGATCGGCGGCGTGAACGAGAAGATCGAGGGCTTCTACGACCTGTGCGCCGCCACCGGGCTCACCGGGTCGCAGGGCGTGATGATCCCGCACAGTAACGTTCAGAACCTCATGCTCCGTCCCGACGTCGCCGACGCCGTGGACGAAGGCCAGTTCCACCTCTGGAGCGTGACGAGCGTAGACGACGCGATGGAGATCCTGTCCGACAGGAGCATGGACCAGATTCGCGACGCGGTTGCGAGCCGGCTCGAGGAGCTGAACGAGGCGACGCGGGGCATGCGCGGCGGTGAGAACGGGGACGGCGAGTAGCTGACGCACTCCGGCCGCGCG
>CAZICD010000053.1:23428-28633 GCA_964537725.1 uncultured Spirochaetaceae bacterium
CCGCGCGACCGGCTCGATTAGAGAATCGGCCCGCACGGTGGTACATTAGACCGGAACCATGGCAGCCGGTCACGAGACGCAGAACGACATCTATCAGCGACTCATCGCCGGAGGAACGCCCGAAGAGGAGATCGAAGAGGTCTACCGCAAGCTGCGCAAGGCCGGCTACGGCGAAGAGCAGGCGCGGCGGCGGCTCGAGGCGGCCATCATGCGACGCCGCACGGGTCAGCCGGTGGCCGACCGACGCGGCGGCCAGGGTTCTGCGAGCTCCCCGGAGCGTCGGGGCGGTGACCGCGGCTCCGCCGGCTCCGCCGGCGACTCGGCCGCCGCACGCCGCATGGAGGATTGGTTCCCCGACGTGCCCAGGCCGCTGCGGCGGCGCGTCAACAAGTGGGCGTACCAGAACGATCTCGCGATCACCGGGCTGCGCGAGCGGTGGCTCGACTTCCTCTCACGGTTCAAGTCGTCGGTCCCCGACCCGGTGAACCCGCGGTTACTCGCGCTGCTCGCGCCGCGCAAGCACTACCTCTCCGAGAACCCCTACAGCTACACGCTCGCCACCACGCTCGACGCGATGTACACGATCTCGCGGACCTTCCTCGGACGAAGCGGCGGCAGGACCGAGGACGAACGAACGGTCGGCGACGCGCTTCGGCGACGCGAGCCGTTTGCCTACGCCTATCTCGAGCACTTCGCGCACCACGACGCCGGCCTGCGCCAGAGCCTCGGGTACCTCGAGCTCGCCCACGAACACCGTACCGACGTCCCGGTCGCAACGCTCGCGAGGGTCACCCGCGAGGTGTGGCGACTGGTCCTGACGACCGAGCAGGTCTCGCGGCAGAAGGTCGATCATATCCTCTCGGTCGCAGGCGACGTGCTCCAGGCGTACGGAAACCACAGCGGCTACGGGCTGAGCCTGGAGGACGCCGCGGCGATCTTCCAGATCGGACTCGAGAACCTCGAACGATTCAAGCTCGAGCTCTACCCGGTCGTGCTGAAGGCGATCCGTTCGTTCTACCCCCCCGGTGACGAGTCGTCGGAAAAGCGAAGCCGGGTCTTCGAGTTTCTCGACCTCAAGGACGATGAGGTCCTCACCGTACGCCGCTTCTACCAGCAGGAGGCACGGCGGAAGGAGAAGCAGCTCGCCGAACAGCAGCTGCTCCAGCTCGAGCAGATCGAGCGCGAGAAGGAGGCTGGGTTCTCGCGGCGGTTCGAGGGTCTCCTTTCGATTCTCGACGCGCTCTTTCCCGACTCCGGAATCAGGGATCTCGAGCGGAACGCCTTTCTGATCCCCTACTTCGACGAACGCGTCTTCGTGCAGTCCCTGCCCTTCGATCACGGTGCACACGACGTGGAGATCGTCTCCCGCTTCGATCCGCTGCAGCCGGTGATGGTGCTGCATCGCATCGTCGACAACCTCCTGAGCTCCATCGACCACGCACGCCTGGAAGTCATCCTCGGACGCGACGGGCTCTCCTCGAGCATCGCCGAGATACGCGACGGGTGGGCCGATGCGTACAACGACCTCTTCGCGCCGTACCTGCGCGCGCTCGCCGAGTACGCGCGCGCCACCTCGGACGAGGCGGACGCGCGCCGCTTCCTCACCTCGTCGGCCGGACGGCGCCTCGAGGAGGAGATCAACCAGCTGCGCAACCGCGCTATCCGCAACTACGGTCACGCGGTTCTCTCTGCGGCCGACTCCCGGGCGACGCGAATCTGGATGCTCGCCGAGCGACTGACGCTGCAGCTCGACGAGCTGGGCGAGGAGTTCAACCAGGATCTGGGCAAGCGGACCGACCCGCTCTCCCGGCGCGTCTACGAGGAGCTCGGCCGCAAGCCGGTTGTGGATTTCCGCGAGCACGCAACCCCGGGAACCACGGCCTTCAAGCCGGTCGTACGTCAGCTTCGACGGTACATCGAGGCCAAGTACCACAGCTCGCTCGCGAGCCTGCCGCGGGTCTCGCAGCTCTTCCTCTTCGACCTGCTGCGCGGCGTCGCCGAGCTCTACCGGTTCGTCCTCAACGACGAGGCGAGCTTCGTGCGAACCGCCGGCGGCCGGATCCTGATCGCCGGCGAAGAGGAAGCGCAGGCCTGGAAAGCCGAGCGCGACTCCCGCAGCGGCGACCTGACCGAACGGCTTCGCATCCGCCTCGACGAGCATCTGGTCTCCGAGTACACCGACGGCCTCACCGGCATGAAGACGAAGAACTTCCTGCTGCAGAAGATGCCGGACGCCTACACGAAGGCGGTAGAGTCGCGCAAGCCGATCAGCGTCCTCATGATCGACATCGATCACTTCAAGTGGGTCAACGACGAGCTCGGTCACCAGAAGGGCGACGAGGTCCTGAGGGACGCGGCCACGACCGTGCTCGACGGAACGAGGCGCGGGAACGACATCGCGATCCGCTACGGAGGCGAGGAGCTCATGGTCGTCACGCCGGCGCCGCTGCACAACGCGATCGCGCTCGCCGAACGGCTGCGCCACACCCAGCACGAGCACCTCGGTGAACGCGACCTCTACGCCCCCATCGCTGCGATCGGGGAGGAACGCGGCGAGCCGTGCGGGACGTTTTCGGTGGGTGTCGTCGAACGCTCGGCCGACGAGTCGCTCGACGACCTGGTCGCCCGCGCCGACCGCGCGCTCTACCGGTCGAAGCAGAGCCGCAACGCGGTGACGATCGGACACGCGGGAACCGCATCCGGAGAGCAGATGGAGAGTTTCGCAGACTACGCCGCGCGCGTTCGCACCTCACGGGGCAAGACCGCCGGCGACGGCGGCTGATCAGATGTCGGTGGCGTAGCCGAAGAAGCGCTCGGCGGCACCGGCGATCGTCTCCGACAGCGTCGGGTGCGGGTGGATCGTGAGCTCCAGATCGCTCGCGGTGGCGGCCATCTCGATCGCGAGCGCACCCTCCGGGATGAGCTCCCCGGCGTCCACGCCGGCGACCGAAACCCCGAGGATCCGCTCGGTCCCCGGCTCGATCACCAGCTTCGTCAGCCCCTGATTGCGCCCCATCGTGATCGCTCTGCCGCTCGCCGCCCACGGGAATCGAGCGACATCGACCTTGCGCCCCTGCTCTTCGGCCTCGGTTTCGGTCAGCCCGACCCACGCGATCTCCGGGTCGGTATACTCCACCGCCGGCATGACGTCGGTGTCCACGGCCGCGTTCTCGTCGCCGCCGATAACCCGGCCGGCGACGCGACCCTCGTGCTTGCCCTTGTGCGCGAGAAGCGGCGGACCTGCGATGTCACCCACGGCGAACACGCCGTCGGCGCTCGTGCGCAGCTGCGCGTTAACGCGAACGTAACCCTCGTCGTCGAGCTCGACGCCGGCGTCCTCGAGGCCCAGCCCGTCGAGCGACGGCTTGCGGCCGGTCGCGAGCAGGATCGCGTCGTAGGTGGCCGCCTCCTCGGGCGCGCCGTCGCCGGTGAAGCTCACCTCCAGCCCCTTCTTTCCGGCCTTCACCGAATCGACCATCGTCTCGAGCAGGATTCGCTCGTACTTGTCCCGGTTCACCTTCTCGAAGACCTCGACGAGGTCACGATCGGCACCCGGCATCAGCCCGGGAGTCATCTCCACCAGATCGACCTTCGAACCGAGCCCCTGATAGGTGTAGCTCATCTCCAGGCCTATGTAGCCCGCCCCGACCACGAGCAGCCGCTCGGGCACAGACGGCAGGTCGAGCGCGCGCTCGGCCGTCCAGACCCGCTCGTCGTCGGGCATCATGGGCAGCACCTGCGCCTTCGCGCCGGTTGCGAGGACGATCTGCCCGGCCTCCAGCTCCTGCTCGCCGTCTTCGGTGGTGACGACGAGCGTGCGCGGGTCGCTGAACCGCGCGGTGCCGTGGATGTGCTCGATCTTCCGTCGCTTCGCGAGCTGGCCGGTGCCACGGGTGAGCTTCTGCACGACCTTGTCCTTCCATGCGCGCAGTTTATCCAGATCCAGCGACGGTTCGCCGAAGGCGAAGCCCCAATCGGCGGCGAGCGCCGCCTCGTGTTTCGCCTTCACCGCGTGCAGGAGCGCCTTCGTGGGGATGCAGCCACGGTAGAGACACACGCCCCCGGGGTTCTGCTCGGGATCGATGATCGTTACCTGTTTGCCCATGTCCGCCGCCATGAACGCGGCGGCGTAGCCGGCCGGCCCGGCGCCGACGACGATGACTTCGCGTTTGTCCGCCATCACGAGCCTCCTTCCATCAGCGCGGCGAAGGGATCTTCGATCGCGGTCTTCAGCCAGACGACGAACCGCGCGCCGTCGGCGCCGTCGATAACACGATGGTCGTAGGAGAGCGAGAGCGGCAGCACCTCGTGCGGCACGAAGCTGCGGCCGTCGTAGACCGGCTTCGTCTGCGCCCTCGCCACGCCGAGGATCGCGACCGCCGGAGGCACGATCACCGGGGTGAACGCGGTCCCTCCGATGCCGCCCAGGTTCGAGAGCGAGAAGGTCGCCCCCTGCATCTGCGACGGCTCGAGGTCACCCGAGCGCGCGGCCTTCGCGAGCTCACCTATCTCGATCGCGATCGAGGTGACGCTCTTGCGGTCGGGATCGCGGACGACCGGCACGAGCAGCCCTCGGTCGGTGTCCGCCGCGATCCCGATCGCGACACGGTCGTGGTAGATGATCTCGCCGGCGTCCATGTCCGCGCTCGCGTTGAACCGCGGGTAGTGGCGAAGCGCCTGCGCGACGAGCTTCGTCAGCACCGCGGTGACCGTGAGCTTCCCGCCGGCCTTCTCCACCTTCGGCGCGGCCTTCTCCATCCACGCGTTGAGCCCGGTCAGGTCGGCCTCGTCGTGCTGCGTCACGTGCGGGATGGTCTGCCAGCTCTGCGTGGTGCGCTCGGCGGTGAGCGCGCGCACGCGAGTCATCCGCTCGCGTCGCTCGCCGGCGCCGCCGCCTTCGCGCGCACCGGACTCCGCGGCCCGACGGCCGCGGCCCCGCTCGCCGGCCTCACCCTCGGAGGGGGCGGCTTCACCCTCTCCGAGCGTCCGCCTCGCGTGCGCCTTCACGTCCTCGCTCGAGATGCGCCCTCCGGGGCCGGAGCCCTCCACCTGCGTGATATCTACGCCGAGCTCGCGCGCGAGCCGCCGCGTGGCCGGGCTCGCGGGCACGTCGGCCGAGCGCGCGCGCTCGGCGGCCGCGGCGCCGCCCAGGCCGCTCGCGCCGGGCCCACCGGTCTCGACGCCCTCACGCTGAGGGCGGCCCTC
>CAZICD010000053.1:28733-30868 GCA_964537725.1 uncultured Spirochaetaceae bacterium
CTCCTCCTTCTCCGCGCCGCCGGCGTCCTCATCGGCCTCCACCTTCATCACGGCCTGACCGACGGAGACCTCGTCGCCCTCGCCCACGAGGATCTCCTGGACGGTACCGCCGAAGGGGGCGGGCACCTCCACCGAGGCCTTGTCGGTCTCCATCTCCAGGATGTCCTGATCGGCCTGGATGCTGTCTCCCTCGCTCACGAGGATGCCGGTGATCGTCCCCTCGCTCACGTTCTCCGCGATTTCCGGAAGCTTGATTTCCCTGACCATGATTGCTCCTATACGTCCGCCGGGAAGATCTTCCCGGGGTCGATCTCGTACGTCTTGATCGCCTGCTGAACCTTCTTCGGGTCCACGACGTCATCCTGCGCGAGGCGGTGCAGCGCGGCGACGGTGATGTGGCGCGCGTCCACCTCGAAGTGGTCGCGCAGCGCCGTGCGGTTGTCGCTCTGCCCGTAGCCGTCGGTACCGAGGACGGTGAGCCCGCCCGGCACCCAGCTGCCTACCGAGAGCGCGACCGCGCGCACGTAGTCGATCGCCGCGAGCGCCGGCTTCCCGTCGCCGAGCTGCTCGGTTACGTAGGCGGTGGCGGCCTTCTTCGTGGGGCTGAGCCGATTCGCCCGCTCGACGCGCACCGCGTCGTCGTAGAGCGCCTTCCAGCTCGTCGCGCTGTACACATCGGCCTGGATCCCGAAGTCGCTCTCCAGCTTCGCCGCGGCCTCGAGCGCCTCCGGAAGGATCGCACCGCTGCCGGCGAGGTGGATCGCCGGGTCCTTTGCCTCTTTCACCCGGTACATCCCGCGGATGATGCCGTCGTCCGAGCCCTTCGGCTTCGGGGGCATGGGATACTTGTCGTTCATCACGGTGATGTAGTAGATAACGTCCTCGTTGCGCTCGTACATGTCCTCGAGGCCGCGGCGAATGATCGCCGAGACTTCGTACGCGTAGGTGGGGTCGTACGCGCGGACGCTGGGCACGGTCATCGCGGTGAGGTGGCTGTTGCCGTCCTGGTGCTGCAGCCCCTCACCGGGCAGCGACGCCCGACCGGAGGTGCCGCCGATGAGAAAGCCGCGCGCGCGGATGTCGCCGGCCGCCCAGATCAGGTCTCCCACGCGCTGGAAGCCGAACATGGAGTAGAAGAGGAAGAAGGGCACCATGGGGATGCAGTGCGTCGAGTACGAGGTGCCGGCGGCGATGAACGAGGAGATCGAACCCGCCTCGGTGATCCCCTCTTCGAGAATCGCGCCGTTTTTCGCCTCGTTGTAGTAGAGCAGACTCTCGCGATCGACCGGCTCGTACTTCTGTCCCACGTGCGAGTAGATGCCGGCGTCGCGGAAGAGCGCTTCGAGGCCGAAGGTGCGCGCCTCGTCGGGAATGATGGGCACCACGTGGTTGCCGAACTCGTCGTTGGAGAGGAGGTCGCCGATGAGCTGCACCGCGACCATGGTCGTCGCGACCTCGCGGTCCTCGCTGCCCCTGTCGTACTTGCCGAACGCCTTTTCCGGCGGATCGGGAAGCGGCGCGCAGTCGGCCGAACGCTCCGGCAGGAATCCGCCCAGCTCCCTGCGCCGCTCGAGCAGGTACTTCACCTCTTCGCTCTCGTCGTCCGGCTTGTAGAACGGCGCCTTCGCCACGTCCTCGTCGCTGATGGGCACACCGAAGCGGCTGCGGAAGTGGCGCAGCTCCTGCTCGTTGAGCTCCTTCTGCTTGTGGCTGACGTTGCGGCCCTCGCCGGCCTCGCCCTGGCCGTATCCCTTGATCGTCTGCGCGAGGATCACCGTGGGACGCCCTTCGGAATGGATCGCCTGCTCGTAGGCGTTGTAGACCTTCACCGGATCGTGCCCGCCAAGGCGAAGCTTGGAGAGCTGCTCGTCCGAGTAGTTTTCCACCAGCTTGCTGAGGTGTTCGCTGCGACCGAAGAAGTGCTCGCGGAAGTAGGCGCCGCCGGCGGCCGCGTACTTCTGCGCCTGTCCGTCGACCATCTTGTTCAGCTCCTGCGCGAGCTCGCCGGTCTCGTCCGCTTCGAAGAGCGGGTCCCAGTCGCTGCCCCAGAGCACCTTGATGACGTTCCACCCCGCGCCGGAGTAGGCGGTCTCGAGCTCCTGGATGACCTGACCGTTGCCGCGCACCGGACCGTC
>CAZICD010000054.1:0-10402 GCA_964537725.1 uncultured Spirochaetaceae bacterium
TCACTCCTCCTTGACATTCTTGCATCTCTCCGCGATAGTCAGGAATCTCATCGACAAGTAATGAGGAGGACTACGTATGAGAATGCGATCGATACTCGCGCTGAGCGTGATCGGGATCCTGGCGGGTTTCGCCCTGATCTCGTGCGGCGGCGGCGAGGCTGAAACGATCAGGATCGGTGTTGCCGGCGCGCACAGCGGCGACCTCGCCTCGTACGGGCTGCCGACGGTCAACGCCGCCGAGCTCGTCGTCGAGGACATCAACGCGGACGGCGGCATCGATGGAAAGATGGTGGAGCTCGTGATCGAGGACGACCAGTGTCTGCCGGAAGTCGCGGCGAACACCGCTGCGAAGCTGGTCAGCGAGGAAGTCGTCGCGGTGATCGGGCATATCTGCTCGGGCGCGACCAACACCGCGCTGCCCATCTACCTCGAAGAGGAGATCCCCGCGATCTCGCCGTCGGCCACGAACCCCGGCCTCACCGACTACGCGAACTTCTTCCGCACGATCGCCCCGGACGACGCGCAGAGCGCGCTCCAGGTCGAGTTCGTCGTCGAGGAGCTCGGGCTCACGCAGATCGCGGTGCTCCACGACAAGGGCGACTACGGCAAGGGTCTCGCCGACTTCGCCCTGGCCTACCTGGAAGAGAAGGACGGCGTGGACGTACTGCTCTACGAGGGCGTTACCGTGGGCGCGGTCGACTATTCGGCGATCATCAACCGCATAGACGCCGAGGGTGCCGAGGTCGTCATCTGGGGTGGCTATCACCCGGAGGCTTCGAAGCTCGTCGACCAGATGCGCAGCCGTGACATGGACACGCTGTTCATCGGCGGTGACGGCATCATGGACGAGACCTTCGTGAACGTCGCCGGTGAAGCCGCCGAAGGCGTGTACGCCACGAGCGCGAAGAGCACCGAGGGCAACACGCTCGCCCAGGAGTACACCGACAAGCACATCGAGAAGTACGACTCCGAGCCGGGTCCGTTCTTCCAGGAGGGTGTGTCGGCCGCGATCGCGCTTCTCAACGCGATCGACGCCGCGGATTCCACCGAGTATCAGGCGATCATCGACGCGCTGCAGAGCGAATACGTCGATACGCCGGTGGGGAACATCAGCTTCGACGAGAGCGGTGACGCGATCGGCGTCGGTTTCGCCGTCTACCAGGTCCAGGACGGCGAGTACGTGCAGGTTGGCGAGTAGACGGTCTACTCGATTCCACTCCAAGGATGGCGGCTTGTGCCGCCATCCTTTTTCCGTACACTATTCCGTAGCGAGAACCCATGGAACTATTTGTCAATCTGCTGTTCAGTGGCCTCACCCGCGGGAGCATCTACGCGCTGCTGGCGCTCGGGTACACGATGGTCTACGGGATCATCCAGCTCATCAACTTCGCCCACGGTGAGATCTACATGATCGGAGCGTTCACCGCGCTGATCATGACGAGCATCTTCACGATCATGGGGCTGCCGGTCCCGGCGATCATCGCGCTCGCCCTGCTCATCGCGGTCGTCTGGTCGGCGATGTACGGCTATACGCTCGACAAGGTCGCGTACAAGCCGGTGCGAAACGCGCCGCGCCTGTCGGCGCTGATCAGCGCGATCGGCATGTCGCTGTTCCTTCAGAACTACGTACGCCTCGCGCAGACGAGCGACTTCCTGCCCTTCCCGCGGCTGATTCCGACGCTTCCGTTCCTCGACGGGATCTCCGGCCTCAACTCCTCGCAGTTCGTGATCTTCGTCACGACCGCGGTGGTCATGGTTATCCTCACGATCCTCATCAAGTTCACGCGCATCGGGAAGTCGATGCGAGCGGCGGCGCAGGATCGAATGATGGCGATGCTCACCGGCGTCAACGTCAACCAGGTGATCGGCATCACCTTCGTGATCGGGTCGGCCACGGCTGCGATCGGGGGCGTGCTGATCAGCTCGCACATCGGACAGATCAACTTCTACATTGGCTTCCTCGCCGGGATCAAGGCGTTCGTCGCCGCGGTACTCGGCGGCATCGGCAGCATTCCCGGAGCGGTGCTCGGCAGCTTCGTGCTCGGTCTCACCGAGAGCTACGGCGCGGGGTACATCTCGAGCGACTACGAGGACGTGTTCGCGTTCGTCTTCCTCGTCGTCATACTGATCTTCCGGCCCTCCGGGCTGCTCGGCAAAACGGCCAGCCAGAAGGTGTAGCGCATATGAACATCGTCAAGGAACTGCGCCGATCGCTTCTGCTCGCGTTCTGGTTCGTGGTCCTCACCTTCCCCATCATGGTTATCCGCGTGAACACGATCACGGATACGATCGAGTGGAGGTGGGACCGACTGATCCTGATCGCCGTCGGCGGCTTCGTGGGGTCGTTCCTCTGGAACTACTTCCAGGCGCGCAAGACGCAGCGGGCCCAGCGTCCGGCCCAGGCCGGTGCCGGGGCGCCTGCGAGCCCGGCCGCCGAGGTCGCACCCGAGGGGACCGCACCCATGAACCCGCCGGCGCTCGCGCAGAGCTGGCTCGACCGCCTGCTCGCGCGCTTCGGCTGGACGCGCGACACCTTCCGCCAGCCGAAGGTCGCGATCCCGCTCGGGATCGTGATCCTGGGAGTCGCGATCGCCTATCCGCTGGTGACGTCGCTCTACCAGACGAACATCATGATATCGGCGCTGATCTACGTGATCCTCGCGCTCGGGCTCAACATCGTCATCGGTCTGGGCGGAATGCTCCACCTGGGCTACGCGGCGTTCTACCTCGTGGGCGCCTACACCTACGGCCTTCTCAACCATCACTTCGGCCTGAGCTTCTGGCTCGCGCTCCCGATCGGCGCAGGGCTCAGCGCGCTCTTCGGGATCCTGCTCGCGATCCCGGTGCTCAGGCTGCGCGGCGACTACCTCGCGATCGTCACGCTCGGCTTCGGCGAGATCATGCGGATCGTCGCGACGAACTGGAGCTCGCTCACCATGGGGCCGAGCGGCGTGAAGAACATCGCCCGTCCCGGTTTCTTCGGGGTCGATTTCTCGCTCTCGCAGGCGATGAACTTCATGTACTTCATCTGCATCCTCCTCGTGATCCTCACGATCTTCATCGTGAACCGGCTCGAGAACTCGCGAATCGGACGGCAGTGGGTCGCGATGGGCGAGGACGACGTCGCCGCGCGCGCGATGGGAGTCAACACCGTGAGGGCGAAGTTGACGGCCTTCGCGATGGGCGCGCTCTGGGCGGGTCTCGCCGGGGTGATCTTCGCCGCGAAGACGACCTTCATCAACCCGGAGAGCTTCAAGGTGTGGGAATCGGTGCTCATCCTGAGCATGGTCGTCCTGGGCGGTATGGGGTCGATCCCGGGCGTCATCGTTGGAGCACTCCTGCTCATCCTGCTGCCCGAGTACCTGCGGGCGTTCAGCGAGTACCGGCTGCTGATCTTCGGCGCGTTGCTGGTCATCATGATGGTCTTCAAGCCCGCAGGTCTGATCCCGAAGCGGAGGCGCCACTACAAGATCGAACCCGAGACGCTCGCGGCGAGTCCCGCCGCGGCCGGCGGCGGATCCGGCGACGACGTTCCGGAGGGCGAACGATGATCCTCGAGGCGAACGGACTCAGCATGGATTTCGGCGGGCTGCGTGCCGTCGACCGGGTGGACATCTCGATCGATCAGGGAGAGATCGTCGCGCTGATCGGACCGAACGGCGCCGGGAAGACGACGTTCTTCAACTGCGTTACGGGCATGTACATGCCTACCGAGGGCGACGTGCACATCCAGCCGCCCGGGGGCGATCGACAGAAGCTCACCGGCCTGAAGCCCGACAAGATCGCCGAGCGCGGCCTCGCTCGAACGTTCCAGAACATCCGACTCTTCCCGAACATGACCGTCCTCGAGAACGTCATGATCGGTCGCGACTGCCGGCTGCGCGCCGGCATCCTCGGATCGGTGCTGCGCACGCCCCGCCAACGCGAGGAAGAGCAGCGCGTGATCCACGACAGCTACGAGGTCCTCCGCAAGATCAGCATCGAGCGACACGCGAACGACCTCGCCAAGAACCTTCCCTACGGCGCGCAACGACGCCTCGAGATCGCACGGGCGCTGGCGACCGAGCCGTTTCTGCTCCTGCTCGACGAGCCGGCCGCCGGGATGAACCCGCAGGAAACCCGGGCGCTGGACGAGCTCATCCTGCGGCTGCGCGAGAGCGAGAACCTCACGATCTTCCTCATCGAGCACGACATGAGCCTCGTCATGCGCCTGTCCGAGCGGATCTACGTGATGGACTATGGGAAACTGATCGCCCACGGCTCGCCGCACGAGATCAAAGGCGATCCGGTCGTGATCAAGGCGTACCTGGGGGAGGATGTCAGTGCTTAAGCTGCAGAACGTCAGCACCTACTACGGCAACATCCAGGCGCTCAAGTCGATCGACCTCGAGGTCCAGGAGGGCGAGATCATCTGCCTGATCGGCGCGAACGGAGCCGGCAAGAGTACGACGCTCATGTCGATCTCCGGGATCGTTCCTCCGCGACACGGCGAGATCCTCTTCGAAGGCACGCCCATCACCGGCGAGGCGCCGGACGAAATCGTCAAGCGCGGGATCATCCAGGTACCGGAAGGCCGGCACATCTTCCCCGGCCTGACGGTCCAGGAGAACCTGGACATGGGCGCGCTGCTGCGCAACGACAACGCGGCGATCGCGGAGGATCTCGAGTACGTCTACGGCCTGTTCCCGATCCTCAAGGACCGCCGCAACCAGGCCGGAGGGACGCTCTCGGGCGGCGAGCAGCAGATGCTCGCGATCTCGCGAGCGCTCATGGGACGCCCGCGGCTGCTGCTCCTCGACGAGCCCAGCCTGGGGCTCGCCCCGCTCATCGTCCAGCAGATCTTCGAAATCATCGAGCTGATCAACAAACAGGACAAGACGACGATCTTCCTGGTCGAGCAGAACGCGAACCTCGCGCTCAAGGTCTCCCATCGCGGGTACGTGATGGAGACCGGCACGATTACTACGACCGACACCGCGGCGGAGCTTCTCCGCAACGAAGACGTTCGCCGCGCCTACCTGGGGGTGTGAGATGACAGTTCAGAGCGTGATGACGGCGAACCCGTACACGGTCACCGAACACGATCCGGTTACCGACGCGCAGACACTCATGCGCCGGGAGAAGATCCATCGTCTTCCGGTGGTGAACAACGCAAAGAAGCTCATCGGTATCGTGAGCGAGAAGGACCTGCTCTACGCGACGCCGTCGCCGGCGACGACGCTCAACGTCTACGAGATGAGCAATCTCCTCTCAAAGCTCAAGGTCGAAAGCGTCATGACGCGCAAGGTGATCACCGTCACCTCGCATACGCTGGTCGAAGACGCCGCGCGAATGCTGGTCGACAACAACATCGGCGGCCTGCCGGTCGTCGACGACGGAAGGCTCGTGGGGATCGTCACCGAGAGCGACCTCTTCCGTCTGCTGATCGACCTCTTCGGCACGCGAAAGAAGGGCGTACGGGCGACGCTTCGCGTACCCGAGCGCCCGGGCGAGCTCGCCGACATGACGCGCGTCGTCGCCGACGCGGGCGGAAACGTCATCTCGATCGGCACGTTCAGCGGGAACGACATGACGAACGCGGTCATGACGGTCAAGGTCGAGGGAATCGGCAGCGACCACCTGATGGAGCTGCTCGAACCGCTGGTGGTGGAAGTCATGGACGTAAGAGAAGTCTGAGGACTTCTCTTACGTCCCGAAGGAATCCGCCCGCGAGGGCGGATTCTTCACTGGACGTTCATCAAGTCTAACGACTTCCCTGACGTCCCGAAGGAATCCGCCCGCGAGGGCGGATTCTTCACTTGATGTTCATGAGGTCGCGCGCCTCGGCCGCCTGGGGCGAATCCGGCCGGTTTTCGACGAGCGCTTCGAGCAGAATCTCAGCCCGCCCTCGATCACGCAGCGGCCCCAGGTAGAGCTCGGCGAGCTTCAGGACGGCGATCGGCCACTCGTCGCTCTGCGGAGCGTTGACGGCGAGCGCCGCGAGATAGCCGGCGGCCTCGTCGACCCTGCCCACGTCGAGCAGAAGATCGGCGGCGAGCGCGAGTCCGTCGGCGACGTAGTCGCCCGACCCGTACTGCGTCAGGAAGGCACGAACCTCCGCCACCGCCGCCTCCTTCAGCTCGGGTTCGTCGAATCGCGAGAGGCCACGGATCCCCTCGAGGAAACGCGCCGCGGGCGACCGGTCGGCCGGCGGCGTGCTCAGTTCGACCGTGTCGTCGTAGGCGATCCCCCAGCGGCGGTTGCGCTCGAGCAGGCGCGCGGCGAGACGAAGCGCGTCGTCGACGCGGTCACCGTCGGGATAGAGGTAGGCCGATCGAACCGCGTAGCGCAGCGCGTCCGGGTCCTCGCCGCGCTCGGCGTGGAGGAGCGCGGCGAAGTAGAGCGCTTCCCCGGAGAACCCTGCGTCGGGGTAGCGCCGGGCGTACTCCGGCAGATCGGCGAGCAGCTGCTCTACCAGCCGTCGGTCGCCTTCCTGCGAGAGCAGCCGCCGCAGAAACGCCTCGTCAGAGGCCGCGTCCGCTCCACCGCGTCCGCTGCCGTAGATCGAGGAGCGGATACCGTATTTGTACTGAACGAGGTTCTTGTCGTTCTTCGCGATCTGGTAGGCGAGCACGACGTCGGCGGCCCACGTCACGCCGGCGAGCATGAGCCCGCTGCCGGCGATCAGCCCGTTCGTCAGCAACCGTTGGAAGTCCTCCGAAGACGGCACGGGCTGCTCGACGAGCGAGTAGAAATGGTTCCACTGCAGCGCGACGCCGGTCGCGATCAGGCCGTATCCGGTGGCGCGCGCACCGACCATCGTCCAGGCGAGTTGCGGCCGTTCGACCTGGAACAGCCCGTACCCCGGCACGAACATGGACATGAACATCGTGAAGAAGTCGACGTTCCGATTGAGCGCGCGATACTCGGCGAACGACATCTGCTCGGGCAGCCCCTCCTGCAACTCGGGCGGCAGGTCCCGGAAGATCTGCGGCAACATGTCCATCTGACCGAACGCGACACCGCCCAGGCTCACGAGCAGCACCACGACCAGCACGCCGCGTCGCAGAGCCCGGCCAAGCGCAGCTCTGTCCGTGAAGTTCCGCAGGAACTTCGGCACCCCGCGATTCTCGCCCGTGAAGTTCCGCAGGAACTTCGGCACAACCTCCGGTTGTGCTACCATCGCTGGTGCACCTGCGGCTTGATGTGCTCCTCGTAGACGCGACGCACCTTGTCGAGCGTCTCCCAGTCGAGCGAGGAGATGTCGCTCGCCGCCGCGTTCGCCTTCGCCTGCTCGGGGTTCTTGGCGCCGGGGATCGCGACCGAGACCGCGTCAAACTGGAGGATCCACCTCAGCGCGAACTGCGCCATCGTCGCGTCGGCGGGTTTGAGCTTCCGGATCTCTTCGACCGCATCGAGCCCGGTTTCGAAGTCCACGCCCGCGAAGGTCTCGCCCCGATCGAAGGCCTGGCCCTCGCGGTTGAAGTTCCGGTGGTCGTCCGAGGCGAAGGTCGATTCGCGGCTCATCTTGCCGGTCAGCAGCCCGCTCGCGAGCGGCACCCGAGCCAGAATCGCGACATCGGCCTCCTTCGCGAGCTTGAAGAAGAGGTCGGCGGGACGCTGTCGGAACATGTTGAAGATGATCTGCACGCTCGCGACGTTCGGGTACTCGATCGCCTTGATCGCTTCCTCGACCTTCTCCACGCTGACTCCGTAGTAGCGGATCTTGCCCGCGGCCACGAGATCGTCGAGCACGCCGAAGACCTCCGGCCTGTAGTAGACGTCGGTCGGTGGGCAGTGGAGCTGGACGAGGTCGAGCGCATCGACCTCCAGGTTCTTCAGGCTGCGGTCGATGAACGCGGTGAGGTTCTCGCGGTTGTACCCGTCGGCGGCGTGCGGGCTCAACCTGCGCCCGGCCTTGGTCGCCACGCGGATGTCCTCGGATCGGTCCTTGAGCACGCGCGCGATGATGCGCTCGCTCCTGCCGTCGCCGTAAACGTCGGCGGTGTCGATGAAGTTGACGCCGTTATCGATCGCCGTATTGAGCGCCGCGACCGCGTCGTCCTCAGGCACGTCGCCCCACGCGCCGCCGATCGCCCACGCTCCGAATCCTACCTCCGAGACCTTCCAGCCGGTCCTGCCGAATACCCTGTAGTTCATGGTGCATCCTCCACCTCCAGCGTACCGAAGCGCAGGGAAGCGGGCAAGGTCGGCGGGTCAGGCGGAGTCGGAGCCGTCCGGCCCGCCCGGCGCCCCGCCGGCCGAACCGGGATCGAACCCGCCGGCCTGGTACGCCTTCGCACCGAGCACCGTTCCCAGGTTCATCGTCCGCAGCGCGTCCGACGGAACGAGCACCAGGCCGCCCTTGTTGCGGATGCTCTCGTAGATCATGCTCATCGCGCGGAGCTGCAGCGCTACCGGGTCGTCGTGGTACGTCCGCGCGGCCTTCTGGTAGCTCGCGGCGATCTCCGCCTCAGCGCCGCCAAGGATGACCCGCGCCTGGCGCTCTCGCGACGCCTGGGCCTGGCGCGAGAGCGCGTCCTCGAGCTCCTTCGGGATGAGGATCTCCTTGAACTCGACCGACAGGATCGTGATGCCCCAGGGGTTCGTCTTCGCGTCGACGATCTGCTGGATCTCGCGCGAGAGCCGATCGCGCTCGCCGAGCAGCGTGGAGAGCTCGTTCGCGCCGATGCTCGCGCGCAACGCGGTCTGCGCGCTCAGGATCACCGCCTGTTCGAAGTCCTGGACCTCGAGCACGGCGCGGTGCGCGTCCCAGATCATCCAGAACGCGAGCGCGTCCACGTGGACGGGCACGGTGTCGCGCGTGAGGCTCTTCTCCGCGGAGAAGTCGGTGACGCGGATGCGCGTGTCGACGTAGCCGGCGATCGAGTCCAGCAGCGGCAGCAGCAGCAGCGGCCCGGGCCCACGCACGCGGTGGAACTTCCCCAGCCGCAGCACGACGATCTTGTCCCACTGGCTGATGACCTCGATGCCCGGCGCGATGATGAGCCCCAGGCTGATCGCGGCGCCGGCGATCGACAGATCGGTCTCGAAGAGAACGGGGAGCGTCGCCCACACTCCGCCCACGGCGATCACGACGACCGCCCAGTACGGAATCGCGAAGAGGATCCCCACGACCACGAGCACACCCGCGGCGACGAGCGCAACGTCCTCGCTCGCGGGCAGCTCACCCACGCCCATCTGCAGCCCGAAACCGATCCCGAGGAAGGCGACGAGCGCGATCGCGCTCAGCGTGTTGAAGCGGAAATCCCCGCGGTGTCGGCGCGCCGGTGGCCGGGTCGAAGGGGGCTCGTCGTGCCGGTCCATCAGACGCGAAAACAGACGACCGCGCATCTCATTCTCACTCATTGACGTCCTCCTTGAGGCGCTCGAGGAAGGCGATTACCTCGTCGATCGAGAACCCGTAGCCACTCGCCGACGCGAGGAACGACTGGACGAGGCGCGTGAGGATCTGCTCGCGCTCCTCGTCGGTGACCTCGATCTCCTGATCGCTGATGAAGGTGCCGGTTCCCTGCTGCGTGGTGACCACGCCGCGGATCTCGAGCTCGCTGTAGGCGCGTGCGACCGTGTTCGGGTTGATCTCGAGGTCGACGGCGAGCCGTCGCACGGTCGGAAGCTGGCTGCCCGCCTTCAGCCGCCCGTCTGCGATCGCCATCTCCACCTGCAGGATGATCTGTCGGTAGAAGGGGACACCGCCGGTCGGATCGAGTACGAAGCTGAGCTCGTCGCGTTTCTTCTCCGCCGCCATCTCCACCGTCCGGTTATTGTACTAAAGCCTTAGTACAATGAAGACTTTACAACGCGACACCGGTTTCGTCAAGCCGATTCGAGCGTCGGCATGACACGTATCCGGCATTCCGCTACGATGCGGTCATGAATACCGTCACCACACCGATCGCACGCGCGTTCGCGATTCCTCATACCCGCTCGGCAGATGTGCTCCTCGCGGTGCTCGGCGGCCTCGCCATCGGCGTGCTCGCGCAGATATCCGTGCCCCTGTGGCCGGTCCCGGTGACCGGACAAACGCTGGGTGTGCTCGCCGTCGCGGCGGCGCTCGGCCCGCGACGCGGGACGTTCGCGGTGCTCGCCTACCTCGCGCAGGGCGCCGCGGGTATGCCCGTCTTCGCCGGCGGAACGGCAGGGCCGGCTGTGCTCATCGGACCGACCGCAGGCTACCTGGTCGGCTTCGTGCCGGCGGCGCTCCTCGTGGGCGCGTGGTTCGAGCGCCGCACCACCGCAGACGCGCTGCTCACAGCTGGCGTCCTCACCGCGGCGACGCTCGTCGTGTACGCGAGCGGCACGGTCTGGCTCTCGCGCTTCGTCGGCTGGGACCGCGTCTTCGCCATGGGCGTCGCGCCGTTCCTCGTGGGGGACGCGCTCAAGATCGCGCTGGTTGCGCTGG
>CAZICD010000054.1:10502-30750 GCA_964537725.1 uncultured Spirochaetaceae bacterium
CCGGCGGCGGCCAACCGCCTGAGCACCTCTGCGTACAGCTCCGACTTGACCGTGAGGAAATCGGCCTTCGCGAACCAGACACCGAAGAGAACGCGGGTCCCGTACTCGAGATAGCGATCGGGAACGACGATGGGTGCGGGCTCCTGCAGACAGCTCGCGTTGTCGCGGGCGATCGCGCGCAGCAGCTCGGCGAGCTCGGCGAGGTCCACGCTGAAGGGTACCGTGAGGTGGATGTCGAGGCGTCGGATCGGGTAGCGCGTGATGTTCGTGAGCTGAGCGCTCGCGAGCTTCTCGTTCGGCACGCGGATGAAGAGGTTGTCGAAGGTTCTCAGTTTGACCGACAGCAGATCGATGCTCTCCACGATGCCTACGACCTCGCCGGTGCGAATCACGTCGCCCACCGCGAACGGCTTCTCCGAGACGAGAAAGAGCCCGCTGATCATGTTCGAGAGGCTCGCCTGCGAGGCGACGCCCACCGCGAGACCGACGATGCCGGCGGCGCCGAGGATGGGCGTGAGGTTGACCCCCAGCTCGAGGAGAACGACCGCCACGATCGCGGCGATGCCGGCGTAGCTGATCGTCTTCGTGACGAGCATGGTGACCTGCGCGGTCGTGCGACGACGAAGCGTCCGGCGGACGACGAAGACGAGGAGGCGCAGCGCGAGCAGCCCGATCAGCGCGTAGACCACGACCCTCACGACCGCCGCGAGCGTCTCGGCGGTGAACATGGTGCCCCAGTCCATCTCCTGCAGGAAGCTCATCGGTCCATCCCCGCGATCTCCCGGATCAGCGCGAAGCTGCGCTTGAGAAGCCCGGTCTCCGGCGGCACGCGGGGCTCGGTTACCGGCCTGGCCTCGCCGGCCCCCGCGGGCGGGTGCGGGAGAAACGCGAGCTGGCTCACCTGATCGGCGCCGCGAAACGACACCCGAAGCTCGTTGGTCCAGAGACGGTCGGAGCCCTCGTAGAGGCGCATGTGCTCGACGTGAACGCAGATCCGCTCGAAGCGAAGCCGCTCACGGCTGTTGTTCCGCACCGTCACCTCGGACGCGGCGAACGCGTCGCTCATCCGCAGGTCCTCGAGGCGTCGCTCGAGCGGCGCCTCGATCGAGTAGCAGAGCTCTCCGGTGGCGATGTCGCCGAACCAGGTCGACGTCAACTGTCGCGAGGGGACTTCCTCCATCGTCGCGAGTCGCCCCCCGCCGCGAGAGACGAACCGTACCCACAGAGGCACGCGAAAGAAAAACGTGCCCCACCTTCCGGGCAGGATGACGATGGGTACCGCGGGTCGCACGACGACCGGCCGATCGGGCAGCGCCGGGATCGTCTCCACCTTGTCGTCTGCGACGGTCACGTAGCGCGTCCAGCCCGGGTCGCCGTCGGAGACGGTATCCGGAATCGGCTCGTCGTCCCCGCGGTAGCGCCAGGCGAGCTCCCACTCGTCGAGTGCCGAACGCGCCCAGAGCCGACACCGGCCCACCTGCCACGATGCCCCCTCGGCGGAACGGCCGATCGGGCCCCAGAGGTCGCTCTGCATCACGGCCTCCGCAACGGGATGGTCCCTTCGCGCTCAAAGGGGAAGGTGACGGTGGGAATCAGTTCGAGCTCCGGGTCGATTCGGGCGCGCGAGACGAAGGAGTAGGAGATGTCGTCGTCTCCGAGCAGCAGCTCGCGCACGGTCCGCCCGAAGGCGGTGAAGCTGATCCGGAACTCCGCGGTCACCACGTCGGTCCCATTCGCCGGGATCCTGCGCGGCCGATCGGTCGAGCCGTCGGTCCACAGACGATCGTCGACGGCGAACGCGTAGTCGAGAGATTCGATCGAGAAGGCGAAGCTGTTCGGATTCTCCACTTCCAGCGTGAGCCTCAGCTCCGCGCCCGTGATCCCGATGGAATCGAGCTGCAGGCTGCCGACGCGTACCGCCGGAGGCCGAACGACCGGGAAGGTCCCTTCGCGTCGCACCGGGATGGTGACCGCGCCGAGCGCGGGCAGACTGAACTGCAGGTCGACCTCCACCGCATAGGAAGCCTCGTCCCTGCCGCGCACCGCGTCGAGGGTGTCACGCAGATTGCGGAAACCGATCTGCAGCGGGAGCTCGATCGTGCTCTCGCCGAACGCCTCGATCTCGAGCCCCTCGCTCTGGTCGCCCGAAAGAAACTCCACGCCCTCCACGTCGAGCGCGTAGGAGAAGCCGGAAAGCGTGATCGATACTGCGTTCGGGTTCTCCACCACGATCGTGGTCGTGATCTCCGCATCGGTGAAGGTCAGCCGGGTCACGGAGGCCGATTCGACGCGAGCGGTGGGCCTCTCGACCGTGGGAAGGAGGCTGCGCAACGTCTCGCAGC
The DNA here is from genome assembly GCA_964537725.1 of uncultured Spirochaetaceae bacterium. GTDB lineage: Bacteria > Spirochaetota > Spirochaetia > DSM-27196 > SLST01 > SLST01. The sequence goes on from CAZICD010000054.1 coordinate 12,845, forward strand.
CGGAGAGCAGCACGAGACCGGCGACTACTACTGGAAGGATGCGTTTCATACTCACTCCCGTGATGTTGCTTCTTCGAGGAGCGTGAACAGCTCCTGCTCGTTGACCGGCTTGGTGAGCGACCGATCGATTCCCACCGCCGCCTGCTTGCGCTGATCGTCGTTCGAGGCGTAGGCGGTCAGGGCGATGATGGGTATGTCGGCGAGATCCTCGCCGGCCTCACCCGCCCTGATGCGCCGCGTGGCCTCCACGCCGTCGATTCCGGGCATCTGGAGGTCCATGATCACGATGTCGCACGGCTGCGCCGCCAGCTTGTCGATGGCCTCCCGCCCGTCGCCGGCGATCACCGGCTCGTGCCCGGCGCCGGTGAGGAGATGCGACATGTAGAGCTGATTGATTCGCTCGTCTTCGGCAACCAGGATGCGCATGAATCCTCCACGCGGTCGGGCTGCCTTCACTATACCGCCGGCCCTGCGGGAGGTCTACGATCGACCGGTGGGTTCGGCGGCCGTGGTCGAGACGCCGGCCGCGCGCGCCGCTTCATCGAGGTCGCCGACGAGCTCTTCGAGTCGTTGCAGGTTGTGCGGGAAGCTCATGCAGAGCAGCTGCCGATGCACGCGATCGTCGGCGCGCTGTCCGGGACGGAGCCCTCGAAAACCGCTGACGCCGAGCCGATCGCGCAGGACCGGCAGCAGGTGGCGGCGCAGCTCGGTGGCGAACACCCGAAGCGTATCGACCCCGTAGCGGATTTCGGGGAGATCGTCGGCGTACACCACCGGCAGCGCGAGCAGCTCGCGGATCTGGCGCACCACCGAGGAGTCGATAGGCAGGTCGTCGATGATCATGGCGAGCCAGCCGCGGTCGAAGTGGCGGTCGAAGTGCTCGCGGAGCGCCTCGAGGCGGATCTGCACGGCGTCCATGCCGCGGGTCTGGAGCGTTGCGGTGGCCATTGTCTACAGTATCGGCAGGCACGCCTCGCGGTTTGACACGACGTGCGCGCGGCACTACCCTCCTCGCATGAATCCGGTCGTCTACGCCTCGGTCGCGCTCGCGCTCGTCGCCGTCGTCGTCGCGGTCGTCGCGGTGATCGTGGCCACGCGCCGACGCAGGAGCACGACCGAAGCCCCCGCGATCCTCCAGCAGATCGACACGGTGCGCGGCGAGCTGCGCGAGCTCTCCGACCTCTTTCTCGTGCCGCAGCGGCGGGGAGCGGTCGGCGAGACGCTGCTCGCCGAGCTCCTCGCCTCGTGGCTGCCTGAGGGCGCGTACGAGCTGCAGTACGGGTTCTCCAACGGCGCGCGCGTCGACGCGGTCGTCCGGCTCGGCGCGAAGCTCGTGCCGGTGGACAGCAAGTTTCCCCTCGAGGCGATGCGCCGCGCGCCGCCCGCCGGCGACGGACAGCCGTCGGACGTGCCCGCCGACGTCCGACGCGCGTTCACGAAGCACATCGCCGACATCGCGAGCCGCTACATCAACCCGGCCGAGGGCACGATGAGCTTCGCGCTCATGTACATTCCCTCCGAGCGCGTCTACGTCGAGCTCTTCGCCTCCGGGGCCGATACGCTCATGCGGCAGGCGCTCGAACGCAACGTCGTGCCCGTGAGCCCGGCGACGCTCTTCCTCTACCTGCAGACCGTCGCCTACGGGCTGCGGGGACTGTCGATCCCCGAGCGCACGCAGCGGCTGCTCGAGTCGCTCGCGGCGCTACGCACCGACCTCGACGCGTTCTCGCGCAGCTTCGAGCTCGCCGGCGGTCACCTGCGCAACCTCACGCGCGCCTTCGACGACGCGGGTGGCAAGCTCGAGCGCGTCGCGCGACGCGTGGAGCGACTCGACGAGGACCGGGCCGATGGCTGACGAACCGCAACGGGTCACCGGTTTCGTCGTCCACGCGTTCGTCCAGGCCGCAGGCGGCGCCTCCCGTCTCGCGCTGCTCGGTCGGCTCGACGACGGGCGTACCTTCGCCGCCGTGCTCGAGCCGTACCGGCCGGGCTTCTTCGTCCGCGCCTCGGACCGCGAGCGGCTCGCGTCGAGCGGGCTCGAGGTCTCGCCGACCGACCGGACGACGATCGACGGGGAGGATGTCGTGCGCGCCGCCTTCGGCTCGGTGCGCGAGCTGCGAGCGGCCGACGCGGAGCTTCGGCGCGCGGGCGTGCGCACCTACGAGGCGGACGTCAACGCCGTCGACCCGCCGTTGCTCGATCGGCACGTGCACGGAAGCCTCACCATCACCGGCACGCCGGTCGCCGGACACCACGTCGACCTCGTCTTCATGAACCCGGAGCTCGGTCCGGCCGAGTGGGACCCCGCGCTCACCGTCCTCTCGCTCGACATCGAAACCGACCCCCGAAGCGATGAGGTCCTCGCGGTGAGCCTGGTCGCGCGCGGGCCGTGGGCGGATCCGGTGGACGAGGTCCACTTCAACGGTCCGGATCCCCGGCGGGATACGATCGTCGCGCACCGCACCGAGGCCGAGCTCCTCGCGGGAGTCGTTCGCCGCATCGCGGAGATCGACCCGGACATCATCACCGGCTGGAACGTGATCGACTTCGACTTCGGCGTGATCGCGCGCAGGCTCGCGCACCACGGGATCCGCTTCGCGATCGCCCGATCGAACGAGGCGGCCCAGTTCCTGCCGTCGACGCAGGACGACGGCGGACGGCGGCAGAACGCGGCGGTCAGCTGTCCCGGCCGGCAGGTGATCGACGGGTTGCGGCTCGTGCGCTACGGACCGCAGCGCTTCGACGACCGCAAGCTCGGCAGCGTAGCGCAGGCGGTACTCGGCGAGACAAAGACCGTGGAGGCGGAGACGAGCGCGGAGAAGATCGCCACGCTGCTCGCGCTCTACCGCGACGATCCGGTCGCCTTCTGCGACTACTGCCGCACCGACGCCGAGCTCGTCCTGCGGATCCTCGACGCCACCGGCCTCCTCGAGCTCACGCTCAAGCGGTGCAGGCTGATCGGCATCGGCCTCAACCGCGCGTGGACGAGCATCCCGGCCTTCGAGTTCCTCTACCTCGAGTGGATGCACGACCGGCGACTCGTGGCCCCCTCGCTCGGCGTGGACCGACTCGCGCAGGGTGAGGCGCCCGGCGGCGCGATCATCAAACCGCAACCCGGTCTGTTCTCGAACGTGCTGATCTTCGACTTCAAGAGCCTCTACCCGTCGATCATGCGGACCTTCGGCATCGACCCGGTCGGCTACATCGACACCGAGGAGGGCTACCCGGAGGGCGCCAACCCGCCGCCTCCCGACCCGAAGTCGATCACCGCGCCCAACGGCGCGAGGTTCTCGCGCGAGGAGTCGATCCTGCCGCACCTGCTCGACCGCTTCTGGGAGAACCGCGACGACGCGAAGCGCCGCGGCGACGAGGTGGCGAGCTACGTCTACAAGATCATCATGAACTCGTTCTACGGCGTCCTGGGGTCTCCGGGGTGCCGATTCGCCGGCTCCGCGCTCGCCGGAGCGATCACCGGCTTCGGCCAGTACATCCTCCACTGGGCTCGCGACCGCTTCACCGAGCGCGGCCTGCGCGTGCTCTACGGCGACACCGATTCGCTCTTCGTGCTCGGCCCGCAGGACGCGTCGGTCGACGAGCTCTTCGTGCTCGGAGACGAGCTCGCCGCGTGGCTCACCGGGCGACTCGCGGACTTCGTCCGGGTCGGATGGGACGTCGAGTCGCGGCTCGAGCTCGAGTTCGAAACGCTCTTCCGACGGTTCTACCTGCCGCGCATCCGCCATACCGCGGGCGCTCCCGGCGGCGACGAGATCCGCGGCAGGGCCAAGGGGTACGCGGGGCTCGCCGCCCGACGCGACGGCACCGACCGCGGCGTCGAGATCAAGGGGATGGAGGCGATCCGCAGCGACTGGACCGTCGCCGCCGCGGAGCTGCAGCGCGAGCTCCTCGCCCTGCTCTTCGCCGACGCCGACGCGAAGAGCGTCGCCGACCACATCCGCTCGACGATCGACCGCCTGCACGAGGGTGAGCTCGACGAGAAGCTCGTTTACAGCCGGCGCCTGCGTAAGTCGGTCTCGGCGTATACCGCCTCCAAGCCGCCGCACGTACAGGCCGCGGCGATGCTCCCACCGGACGAGCGCGAGGGCACGATCGACTACCTCATCACTACCGAAGGGCCGCAGCCGCCGTCGCGCCGAAGCGCACCCATCGACCACGATCACTACCTGCAGCGCCAGCTGCGCCCCATCGCCGAACCGATCTGCGAGATCATGGGTATCGAGAGCGAGGAGCTCTTCGACCCCTCGCAGCAACTCTCGCTGTTTGGAGAGTCTTCATGAGCACCAACGCCGAACGCATCGAGGCGGCCGCCGACACGCTCACCGAGCGCGTCGAGCAGCTCGACTTCGCCCCGCCGGTCGCCGCCGTCTACAACCCGCTGCGCTACGCGCGCGCGGTGTGGAGAAGCTACCTCGAGCGCTTCGCCGAGGGGCGAAAGCGCGTCGTCTTCCTGGGAATGAACCCCGGACCGTGGGGAATGGCGCAGACCGGCGTGCCCTTCGGCGAGATCGCCGCGGTCCGCGACTGGATGGGCCTCTCGGGCAGCGTGGAGCAGCCGGAGAGCGAGCACCCGAAGCGGCCTGTCGAGGGCTTCGACTGCGACCGCAGCGAGGTCAGCGGCCGGCGGCTGTGGGGCCTCATGGCCGAGCGCTTCGAGTCGGCCGACCGGTTCTTCGCCGACCATTTCGTCGCAAATTACTGCCCGCTCGTCTTCATGGCCGACTCCGGTCGGAACATCACCCCGGACAAGCTCCCGGCCGACGAGCGCTCGCCGCTCTTCCGCGCCTGCGACGAGTTCCTGCGCGCGCTCGTGGAGACCGTGGACGCGGACTACCTCGTGGGCGTGGGCAAGTTCGCCGAACGGCGCGCGAACGTCGCCTGCGGCGCGCTCGACGAACCGCCGGAGATCGGCTCGATCCTCCACCCCAGTCCGGCGAGCCCGGCGGCGAACCGCGACTGGACCGGGACCGTGACGCGACAGCTCAAGGAGCTCGGCGTCTGGTGACCGTGACCAGAATGGGCAGGTGGTCCGAGTACCCTCCGCCCCGCCGCGCGTCGTAGCGAGCCGGACCGCCGTACGCGTCGAAGAGCTCGTCCCACGCGCCGACCGCGATTCGCCCCCGGTACTCGTCGCCGGCGAGCAGGAACGCGTGGTCCAGACGCTCCCATTCGCCGCGGTACCGGTACGTGCCCGGAGCGTCCGCGCCGTGCCAGAGCGTGCGGAAGACCGGACCGTCCCCGCCGCCGGCGCCCGCCGGCGGCGAGTCGGCCTCCACGAACCGGATCCGCGCGCCCGCACGTTCGCCGGGCACAGCGTCTCCCGCCGCCGCCGGCGACCACGGCACGAGCGCCGTGGGCCACGCGCCACCGTGCTGGCGCGCCTCGTGGAGGTCCTCGTTGAGGTCACCCACGAGCAGCGTCACCGGGTAGTCCGCCTCCGCCGCCGAGGTGGCCTGGAGCAGATCGTGGACGAGCGCCGCCTCGAGGATGCGTTTGGGCTCGGTCTCCCGCTCGCCGCCGGACTGCGACTTCCAGTGCGCCGCGAGAAGCCGGAGGCCCCGCCGCGCGAACCGCAGCTCGAGCGTCTCGCGGCCCTGCCAGCGCACGCGCGGCGCGGCGCCCGGAACGAGGTCGAGCTGCACGACGCGGTGCGAGCGCAGCTCGGGGCGGCGTCGCGAGAGAACCGCGATCCGGGTGGCCGCGCCCGGGTATTCGGGGCCCGCGGTGCGGCCGGGCGCTTGCGACGGCACCGCGCGGCCGGGCTCGGGCGCCCCGCTCACCCAGCGATAGCGGCGCAGGAAGTCGCGCGCGAGATCGGCCGCGACCGACGCCGATTCGACCTCGGTGAGCACGACGATGTCCGGGAGGCCACCGGCGGTGCGGCGGCCCTCCCCACCAGCGCGATCGCGGGCGGTGCGGCGGATCGCCTCGCCGAGCCGTTCGAGCCGTTCGTAGTAGTCGCCGCGGTCCCAGCCCGCGCTCGCGCGGAACTCGGGGTACTCGCCGCCGTGGTCGGTACCGTCGAAGAGGTTCTGGACGTTGTAGGCGATGATGCGGGCGAACACGCGCCCGTCGGGTTCGACGGTGGCGGCCGGATCGGCCGGGCGGGGCGCGACGGCCCGGGCCCGCCGCGCGGCGCAGCCGCCGAGCAGCGTCGCTGTCACGATAGCGGCGATGACCAACGCCGCCGGATAGAACTGTCTATGCGTCATCCTGTCGCTCCGAAAGGAACGACAGCACTTTTCGCTTTTCTGCTTCAGAACCGCTGGACTGAGTCCTGAACTCGGCGCCGGTGATCGCCTCGAAGGCCTGCTGGTAGCGGCGCGAGACTTCGAAGAAGACCTCCTGCGGTATAGCAGGCGGCCTTCCGTCGCCCTGGTAGCCCTGCTCCATGAGCCACTGGCGCAGGTACTCCTTGTCGAGCTTGCGCTGCTTCTCGCCGGCCTCGAAGAGCTCGGTGTACGTGTCCGCGTACCAGAAACGCGACGAATCGGGGGTGTGGAGCTCGTCGACGAGGTAGAGCTCGTCGTCCACGAGGCCGAACTCGTACTTCGTGTCCACGAGGATGAGCCCCTGCGCGGCGACGATCTCACGCCCGCGCTCGAAGAGCTCGAGCGCCTTCTCCTCGATCCGATTCCAGACCTCCTCGTCCACGACGCCCGCCTCGAGGATCTCGTCCCGGCTGCACGGCCTGTCGTGCATGCCATCGGCCTCCTTCGTCGAGGGGGTGATGAGCGGCGTGTCGAAGCGCTCGTTGAACCGCATGTCCGGGGGGAGCTCGATCCCGGAGACCGGCCGCCCCGCGCGGTAGTCCCGCCAGGCGCTCCCGGTGAGGTAGCCGCGCACGACGACCTCCACCGGGACCACGTGCGCCTTCTTCGCGAGTATCGCCCGCGGAGAGACCGTCGCGAGGTAGTGGTTGGGTACGATATCTGCGGTCTTCTCGAACCAGAAGACGCTCAGCCGGTTGAGGACCTCGCCCTTGAAGGGCACCTCTCCCAGGATCCGGTCAAAGGCCGATATCCTGTCGGAGGTCGAGATGACCAGCTCGTCGTCGAGATAGAAGACGTCGCGCACCTTCCCCTGCGAGAAGGTCATGGGAGCGGGCACCTCGAGGTCCGAGTAACCGCTGAAGCACTCCTGGTTTCGCGGATCGACCATCTACTCCAACTCTGAGCGGCTCGTGACGATCCGGGCGATGAGCCCGTACTCCTTCGCCTCGTCGGAGTTCATCCAGAAATCCCGATCGGTATCCTTCTCAACCTGCTCGTACGGCTTGCCGGTCTCCTCGGAGATCAGCCGGTTGATCCGCTCGCGCATCCGCTCGATCTCCTTCGCGTGGATCTCGATGTCGGTCGCCACGCCGCGCATGCCCGACAGCGGCTGGTGGATGAGGTAGTGGCTGTTGGGAAGCCCGAGCCGGTGCTCCTTCGGCGACGCGAGCAGGATGAGCGCGCCGGCGCTCGCCACGAGCCCCATGCCGATCGTGTAGACGTCCGGCTTCACGAACCGCATCATGTCCAGGATCGCGAATCCCGCGTCGGCGTCGCCTCCCGGCGAGTCGATGAACACCTTGATGGGTTCGTCGCCGGCGTCCTCGAGGAGCACGAGCTGGCGTACGACCCGCTCGGCGAGCGGCTTGTTGATCTCGCCCGACAGAAGGATGGTCCGCGTGCGGAGCATCTTCTCCATGAACGGATTCTGCTCGCCGTTCTTCTGCTCGTCGTCGTTGTCCTCGTCGTCGTCCTCGAACCGGATGCGTGCCTGGTCGTCCCTGTTCAGTATGAAATCGTTCATGATGACCCCTTCTGGTCGTATGCGATGTATGACGGTTAATATACTAGCATGAGTGAACCGGTATCAAAGGCCGACGGGTCCGAAACGCCCGACACGAAGTCCGCGTTTGTGGCGATCATCGGCCGGCCGTCCGCGGGGAAGTCGACGCTGCTCAACGCGCTGTGCGGACACAAGGTCGCCATAGTCGCACCGGTTCCTCAGACCACGCGGAACCGCATCCGCGGCATCGTCACCCGCGACCGCGGGCAGCTCATCTTCGTCGACACCCCCGGCTACCACACGTCCTCGCGCACGTTCAACCGCCACATGCGCGGCCTCATCGAGGAGACGATCCGCGACGCCGAGGAGATCCTCTACGTCGTCGACGCGGCGCGCCAGCCGGGGGAGGAGGAGCTCGAGCTGATGAAGTCGGTCGCCGGGCACGCCGAGCTCCCGCGGGTTGTCGCGATCAACAAGACCGATGTCGCTCGCGCGGATCGGCTCGACGCGGTTCGTCTCCTGCTCTCGCAGCGTCTCCCGGACGTTCCCGCGGTCGAGGTCTCCGCGAAGACCGGCGACGGGCTCGAAGCACTGCTCGGTGCCCTCTTCGATCGGGCGCCTGCAGGCGAGCCGGCCTACCCCGACGACTTCTACACCGACCAGCCTCCCGAGTTCCGCGTATCCGAAGTGATCCGCCAGCACGCGATGCAGGGGCTGCGCGAGGAGCTGCCGCACTCCATCTACGTCGATCTGCTCGACATGGAGATCCGCGAGCTCGAATCGGGCGAAGAGCAGCTGTGGATCCGGGCGGTAGTCTTCGTCGAACGCTCGAGCCAGCAGGGCATGATCGTGGGCAGGAAGGGCAGCGGCATCAAGCGGATCCGTCAGTCGGCGCAGAAGGAGATCGCCGCGCTCTTCCCCTACCGCATCCACCTGGATCTGCGCGTGAAGGTCGACCCCAACTGGCGGAGGAACGAGCGTCTGCTCGACCGGCTCGTGCAGTGACCGCGCGCCGTTTGCGCCCGGCGCGCTACGGTGGTAGCCTACGCTTCGAGGAGGACCGATGGCCAACCGCATCACCGTGATCGGCAGCTCGAACATCGACTTCGCGATGAAGATGGACCACCTGCCCGCCGTGGGCGAGAGCGTCCCGGACGCCGAGTTCGTCCAGGTCTTCGGGGGCAAGGGCGCCAATCAGGCGGTCGCGGCCGCGCGCGCGGGCGGAACGGTGAGCTTCGTCAATTGCGTCGGTGACGACCCGTACGCCGGGCAGATGGTCGCCGGCTTCGAGGCCGACGGGATCGATACGAGCCACCTCTACCGGGAGACGGGCATCTCCAGCGGCGCGGCGCTCATCATGGTCGGCGAAGGCGGCAACAACTACCTCAGCGTCGCCCCCGGTGCCAATTACCGGCTCACGCCGGAGCGCATCGACGAGAGCCGCTCGCTCATAGCCGAAAGCGCCTGGGTGCTCATGCAGTACGAGATCGCCCGTCCCACCGTCGAACGCGTGCTCGACGTCGCGAGCGAGGAGGGCACTCCGGTCATCTTCAACTTCGCCCCGGCCCGGGACTTCGCGCGCGAGCGGCTGGCGTCGGTCCACACGCTCGTGGTCAACGAGAACGAGGCGGCGACGCTCTCCGGGATGCCGGTCGGCGACGAGCACGAGGCTCGCCGTGCCGCCGAGGCGCTCCGCGATACCGGCGCGGACGTCGTCATCGTGACGCTCGGACCGGCCGGTTCGCTCGTCGTGAACGCCGACGGCGTCTCTCGCGTCGAGGCGTTCCCCGTGGATGCGGTGGACACGACCGCCGCGGGGGACACGTACTGCGGCTGCCTCGCCGTCGCGCTCGCCGAAGGGAAGAGCTTCGAGGATTCGGTTCGATTCGCGTCGGCCGGTGCGGCGATCAGCGTGGGACGCATGGGCGCGCAGCCCTCCACGCCGCGGCGCGAGGAGATCGACCGCTTCCTCGGATCGCGGTAGGGCTCAGTCGCTCGGAAGCTCAGTCGCTCAACTCGCCGACCGACCCGTCGGCGTGACCGACGACGACGATCGGCTCGACCCGCGCGAAGAGGCCGTTTCCCAACACGCCCGGGATCATCGCGAGCTCCGCCTCCATCGCGAGCGGATCGAAGGGCTCGGAGAAGCCGACGTCCACGACCAGATTTCCGTTGTCGGTGATCACCGCGCCCATCTTGCGCTCGGCGACGCGTACGGCCGGCTCGCCGCCGAGCCCGCGCAGCGCGGCGAGCACCGCGACGCGGGCGAAGGGCAGCACCTCGACCGGCACCGGAAAGGCCATCCCCAGGTGATCGACGAGCTTGCTCTCGTCCACGACGATCACCACGCGGTCGGCGTTGTACGCGACGACCTTCTCGACCAGCAGCGCTCCGCCGCCGCCCTTCACGAGGCGACGGTCGGGATCGACCTCGTCGGCACCGTCGATCACGAGGTCCAGACGCCCGCCGATCTGCGGGTCGTTCAGCGAGCGCAACGGGATACCCAGCTCGTGGCACTCGAGCTCGGCCTGCGAGCTCGTCGCAACGCCCACCACGTTGTCGATCGACCCGTCGGCGAGCCGCTCGCCGATCCGGCGGATCGCCCAGACCGCGGTGGAACCGGTTCCCATACCGACTTTCATGTTGCTGCTCACGTAGCGGTCCGCGGCGGCGTAGCCGGCTGCGCGCTTGGTCTCGTCGTTGCCCATCTGCCCTCGCCCTTCGTCCATCGGTCTGCGCTCAGTAGCGCTCGAGAATCTGCATGAGTCGTTCGCGTCCGATCGTCAGCAGGAAGCCGCCCAGCCGCGGCCCTCGCTCCTTGCCGATCAGAACGTCGTACATCACCGCGAAGAAGCGCTTCTTGTCCACGCCGGCCTCCTCGGCGATCTCGTAGACGCGTTCCTGCATGCTCTTCTCATCGTGCCCGGAGAGCCGCTCGCGGATCTCCTCGCGCAGCGCTGCCACCGCCGCCCGCTCCTCGTCGGTGAGCGAGACCGGCTCCTCGTCGCCGCGCTTGAGCTCGAACCGGAAGTCGTCCGGAGCGTAGGCGGTGATCCAGTTCCAGGCGCAGCGCGCGCGCCGGTACAGGCGTTCGAGCTGATCGGCGTGAAGAGCCGGGTCGAAGTCGGGGAACCGGGCGAGCGCGGCGTCCACATCGCCGGCGGTGATCATGAGGTAGTTGCACAGCGTTCGGAACGGAAGCTGGACGAGCGTGGACGGGTCGCGGGTGAGCTTCTCGAGCGTGGAGGGCAGCTGGCTGAGCTCGTAGGTCCGGCGTTCCTTCGCCGCGCGCTTCTCGGAGACCTGCTCCGACCCGAAGTAGATCCGCTCGCAGCGATCGTAGTCCTCGTAGATCTTGATGACGTCCAGGTCGAAGCTGATCGCGAACTCCGCGTTGGGACGCGTGCCGGCGAAGAGGTAGCGAACGATCTCCGGTTCGTAGACCTCGAGCACCTCCGGCAGACCGATCACCTCGCCGGTAGACGAGCTGATCTTGCCGCCGCGACCCTTGATGCTGATGAAGTCGTACTTGAACGTCACCGGCGGGCGGTAGCCGTAGACCTCGGTCGCGATCGTCTTCGCCGTGTCGAAGCTGCCTCCGGCGGAGTGGTGCTCCTTGCCGGCCGGCTCGAAATCGACCTGCTCCACCTGCCAGCGCATGGGCCAGTCGATCCGCCACGGCAGCTTCACCAGATCGGTCTCGCGCAGGTCAACCGTCTCTTCGTTGCCGGTTTCCTCACAGCGGTAGGTCAGTCCCCATTCGCCGTCCCACCCGATGACCTTCGTCGTGTCCTTGTGGCTGAAGCGCGAGAAGACGCTCACCGGCCACCAGTCGTCGGGGAGCGGGGTCGTGCGGTGCTCGTCGAGCAGTCGCCGGATCGTATCCCGATGCTCGAGCGCCGTCCGGATGCCGCCGGCGTACTCACCGGCGCGATAGCGTTGCGCCTGGTAGAGGTACTCCGGGAAGACACCGGCGAGGGGCAGCACGTCCTCCAGGTCGCGCTCGTTGCGCGCGGCGTAGCTGCCGAGCTCGTCGTAGGGGTCGGGCACGTCGGTGATGGGCCAGCGCAGGTACGAGTGGAGCATCTCCTGGTTGGGCATGTTCTTCGGCACCTTGCGAAACACGTCGAAATCGTCCCACGAGTAGATGAACCGTACCCGTTGGCCGGCGTCGGCGAGCGCGCGCGCGACGAGGTCGACCGAGATGATCTCGCGGAAGTTTCCAATGTGCACGGTGCCGCTGGGCGTGATGCCGGAGGCGCAGGTGAATCGCTCTTTCTCCGCGCCCAGGGGGCCCCGTTCGGCGCCGATCCGATCGGCGATCTGATCGGCCCAGTGGACCGCCGGTCCACTCCGTCGCGCACGCGGCGACCCGCTCTCTGCGTCCTTTGCTGCCATAGGTGGTGAAGTATATCAAACGCCGGCGGCAAGGTTTACCCTGGCCCATCCGGCCCATGTGCCGCGCGGGCACCCTCCGGCAGAGCACCGGGCGGGGTCGGCGGACAAAAAAAGGGCGGCCGACACGCCACCGGTGAAAAGCTTGTATGTGGCAGCAGTGGTAGCAGTGTCGACCGCGAGCCGTGAAGATAGGAAAGCGCGCCGCGCGCGTCAAGGGATAGCGAGTGCTCCGGGCAGCGCGGCTACGTACTCGCCTCGCCCTCCGGCACTTCACCGCGCAGCCCGATTTCGTCTGCGGCGGTTCGCATCGCGTCGATCGTCTCGGTGATCAGCTCGTCCGTCTCCATCCCGAGCATCTCGGCTCCCCTCACGATGACATCGCGGTCGACGCCGGCGGCGAAACTCTTGTCCTTCCACTTCTTCTTCACGCTCTTCGCCTTCATGTCGAGCACGCTCCTCGACGGCCGCATCAGCGCGGTCGCGTTGACGAGCCCGGTGAGCTCGTCGGTGGCGTAGAGAACCTTCTCCATCGTGTGCTCGGGCTTCACGTCGGTGACGAAGCCCCACGCGTGACTCATGACGCTGCGGATGTACTCCTCGGGCCAGCCGGCCTCCGTCAGGATTTCACGGGTCTTCTCGCAGTGCTGCTCGGGGTACATCTCCCAATCCAGGTCGTGGACGAGGCCGATAATGCCCCACTTCTCCTCGTCCTCGCCGTACTTCCGCGCGAAGTGGCGCATCACGGCTTCCACCGCGAGGCCGTGCCGGATCAGACCGTCACCCTTCGTATAGGTAGTCAGGAGCTCGTACGCGTCGTCTCTCGTAGGGACCATAGTGCCTCCTGCGAGCAAGATAGAGACCGATCACTTCGGCGTCCAGCGGCGGGACTCAGTCGCGCAGGGATGCACGCCGATAGGAACAACGTGACACGCTACGAACGACACAGGCGGTGGTTGCTCGGCTGTTCCTGGGCGCTCGCGCTCCTCGCCGGACTCTCGGTCGCCGCCGCCGCCGAAGGGTCGCAACAGGCTGACCTCGCCAACGAGCACGAGCTCGAGGGGGAGGCGAGCTGGTACGCGGGTAAGTTTCAGGGGCGCACGACGGCCAGCGGCGAGATCTTCGACACGAACGAGCTCACCGCGGCGCACAAGACGCTGCCGTTCGGAACCGTCGTCAGGGTAACGAACCTGAAGAACCGCATGGACGTCGAGGTCCGCGTAAACGACCGTGGGCCCTTCGTCGAGGGCCGGATCATCGACCTCTCGCGCGCGGCCGCCGACGCGATCGACATGACCGCCGACGGCGTCGTGCCGGTCAGCCTGACCGTCGTCGCCGTTCCCGAAGAACCGCTGCGGCGCATCCAGGTCGCATCGTTCACGTCGTCGGACAACGCGAATCGCAAGCTCGCCCGCCTGCGGCGCAACGGGCTGCGGGCCGACATCGAGCCGGCGGGCTCGCTCTACCGGGTCGTCATCGCCGGCGTCCACGCGGTGGATGTGGAGGAGACCGTCGCGCGGCTCGCGCAGCTGGGCTATCCGGACGTGCTCGTGCGCGTGGAAGAGTCGCGATAGCTCAGCTCGCACCGATAGCTCAGCTCGCCGCGCCCGCCTGACGCAGCAGCCGGATGAGCTCGGGATCCTCCAGCTCGCCCTGCTCGAGGAGCTGCGACGCGATCTCCCGCAGCGTCAGCAGCTCGTCGTTGAAGCTGATCGCGACGTCCAGGCTCGCGCCGCCCTGCAGAAGGACCTTGATCAGCTCTTCCTGCGTCTCACCGGTGAACAGCGCCCACCGCACCGCGACGGCGAGCGGCGTCAGTTCCTCGCCCTCGAGCACGATGACCGAATCGACGCTCGCGCCGTTGGCCACGAGCAGCTCGAGAAGCGAGGTTACATCGAACCCCGCCATGCCGGCGAGGACCGAGGCGTGCAGAAGCTTGAACGTGGAGCCCTCCACGACGAAGTTCGAGTCGAGGTCCGCTCCGGCGGTCACGATCAGTCGCAGGATCTCCCGATGATACGAGAGGTCCGGAGCCTGGCCGCTCAACACCGGGACGATCCCGCTCGCGAGCACGACGGCCGGAATGCCCGCGTCGGTCCGGACATCGACCGAGCCTCCCTCCTGCACGTACGTACGGACGGTCCCCACGTCGTCGGCACGGATCGCCTTCATGAAACTCTCGGCGCTGATGGAAGGCGGCAGCCGCTCCAGCTGGACGGTCATCACTTCGCTTCGCGCGCGGTCGATTTCGATCCGACGCTCGCGATAGCCCTGTTTCGTCACACGGATGGAGAGGCTCTGGTTGGCGCGAAGCACTCCGCGATAGACGCTCTCGCCGACGAAGTTCCCGCCAATGAAGATGCGCGCGCTCTGCGGTACGGTTCGCAGCGTGAACTTGACGAGGCTCGAGGCCTCCTCCTCGTCGATGAGCGAGAGGTTCTGCGGATCCTTCGGAAGCGGCAGCAGGCGCGTGGCGTCGAGGCCCGCGAGCTTCTCCTCCACGTCGGACCGCGGCGCGGAATCCGCCACGGCTATGCCCGGAAGCGACGCCGACGTCGCGCGCACCGCGGCGAGCAACTCCTCGACGAGGCTCGCCCGCTCGGTCACCTGTGCTTCGCCGAGCTCGCGCATCTTCTCCGCGAGCTGCAGCGCGAGCTTCTCGCTCCGCTCGAGCGACTCGGATTCGAGAACCGCCCGTTCGCCGGCGGTGAAGGTGGGCGCAGCGCGCTCGAGATCCTCGAGCGCCTCGCGCAGCTGCGGATCGTCGTCGCCGATCGTCGCGAGAAGCGCCGGCACGTCGAGCGAGCGCGGAAGCACGGCGACCTCGCCCTCCTCCACCACGAGCTCATCGTCGTCGTCGGTGCCGACGTAGAATCGCGTGCCGCGCACCGTGTAGAGCGCGCGTCGCGACCTGACCCGGAAGACGTCCGCTTCGTTCAGCGGGTTGATCGACGCGGTGAGCGAGCCGGACTGCAGCTCGATCTCCATGACCGGGCGTGTCGTCTGCCCGGCGAGCGTGCGTACGACCGCCTGCGCCGGTCCGTAGACGCGGACGAGCGCCGTCTCGCCGAACTGTACGTCTGACTGGGATCGATCGGAGACGATGACGAGCCGGCCGTCGTCGACGCGCCCGCCCGGAACGGCATCCTGGAGGCCGGCCGTGCCCTCGACCTGGACCGCTCCCGATACGGCTGTAATATACGCGTTGCGCGCCGTCGCCTGGGGAATCGCGGCCGCGTCAGCGTCCGCCGTGGGAACTGTGGTCTGCCCGTCACCGCACGCAGCCAACGCCAGGGCCGTGGCCGCCGCGAGGACGAGCGTTCTCGGCATTCTCATTCCGCGGTCCCGCGACGCTCCGAGGCCATCGCCTCACTACGAGTGTAGCGCCTCCGGGGGCAAATGCCAACTGTTGCGATTCGAGCTCCTCAGTCGGTTGACCGGCCGACCAGCTCGTCGAACCGGTCGCGCTCGATCACCTCCACGCGAAGCAGTTCCTCGGCGATCGTCTGCAGCACCGCGGTGTTCTCCCGCAGGCGCGCGAGCACGTTCCGGTACCGCTCGTCGATGATGCGCGCGGTCTCCTCGTCGACGTAGGTCTGGGTGCTCTCCGCGTAGCCGCGCGAGGTGACCGCCTGCCCGCTCCCGTCTTCGAGGAAGGCGCCGCCCCGCTGCGACGGGAGATACACGTTACGGAACTTCTCGCTCATGCCGTACTCGGTGATCATGCGCCGCGCGATGTCGGCCGCTCGCGTCAGGTCGTTGCCGGCCCCGGTCGAGATGTCGCCGAACACGATCTCCTCGGCGGCCCGACCGGCGAGCAGCACGTCAATACGGCCGAGCAACTCCTGCTGCGTCTGCAGGAAGCGCTCCTGGGACGGAAGCTGGAGCGTATAGCCGAGCGCGCCGAGCCCACGCGGCACGATGGAGATCTTTTCCACCGCGTCGGCACCCGGGGTGAACGCGGCCATCAGCGCGTGCCCGGTTTCGTGGTAGGCGACGATCCGTCGCTCGCTCTCCTCGAGGACGCGGTTGCGCCGCGAGAGCCCGGCTATGCTCTTCTCGATCGCCTCGGAGAAGTCTTCCTGCGCGACCAGCCGTCGCCCGCCGCGCACCGCGAGCAGCGCGGCCTCGTTGACGATATTGGCGAGATCCGCGCCGGCGAGCCCCGCGGTCGCGCGAGCGACGCGGCGCAGGTCGACGTTCGGGTCGAGCTTCACCTTCTGCGCGTGCAGCGACAGGATCTGCTCGCGGCCGTCGAGGTCGGGCTTGTCGACGAGCACCTGGCGGTCGAACCGCCCGGGCCGCAGCAGCGCGGGGTCAAGAACCTCGGGCCGATTGGTTGCCGCGAGCACGATGACTCCGGTCGCGGCGTCGAAGCCGTCGAGCTCGACGAGCAGCTGGTTGAGCGTCTGCTCGCGCTCGTCGTTGCCGCCGACGCCGGCCGCCGCGCGGCTCTTGCCGATCGCGTCGAGCTCGTCGATGAAGACGATCGACGGGGCGCTCGACCGCGCCTGCTTGAACAGATCGCGCACCCGACTCGCGCCGACGCCCACGAACATCTCGACGAAATCGGAGCCCGAGAGGCGAAGGAACGAGACGCCCGCCTCTCCGGCGACCGCCCGCGCGAGCAGCGTCTTACCGGTCCCGGGAGCTCCCACGAGGAGCACGCCCTTCGGGATCCGCCCGCCGACCTCCGCGTAGCGATCGGGATGCTTCAGATAGTCGACGACCTCTTCGAGCTCGGCCTTCGCCTCATCGGCACCGGCGACGTCTTCGAATCCCACGCCGGTCTCGCCCTCGGCGACGACGCGCGAGGTGTTCTTGCGCACCGACAGGAGGTCCGAGCCGATCCCGCCCGCGCTCGACGCCATCCGACGCCAGAGAAACAGGAGCAGCGCGATGGGAAAGAGCCAGCTCACAAGCGTCGAGAACAGCCCGGGCGTACTCGCCGGTACGGCGTAGTAGCTGACCGACTGCTCGTCGAGCAGGGGCACGAGGGTGCCGTCGTCGACGCGCACCGACCGGAAGAGCGGAGCGGCGTCGTCGGTCCCCGCCGCGTCGGCATCGAAGGCGGTGAGATGCGTCTCACCGATCTCGACCCGGCTCACCCGGCCGGATGCGACGGCCTCCTTGAACTGGCTGTAGTCGACCGTGGGAACCTGCGATGCGGCGAGCGCCCCGATCACGAGCTGTCCGGCGATCAGCACCGCGAACGCGATCAGCGGCAGCCAACGCACGATCCGGTTTCGCAGGTCCCTGCGCGGATCCCGATCCGATTCGCCACCGGTTCTGTCCGGCCGTCCAAAGATGTCGCGGCGTACGTCATCACTCATGGTTACTCCCACGAACCCTCAGCAACGATCATGCCAGCCAACCAAAGGTATGTATCTCCCGGTCTTGTGGTTACTTACAGCGACGCTTCCATCACGGCAAGCCGGAACGGGTTTCCCGGCAGCGACGGCGGGAGTCAGAATGACCCGCTTCGTGCATCGACCCGGGAAGCCGAGCCAATCT
Organism: uncultured Spirochaetaceae bacterium; assembly: GCA_964537725.1. Lineage (GTDB taxonomy): Bacteria > Spirochaetota > Spirochaetia > DSM-27196 > SLST01 > SLST01. The sequence continues at coordinate 30,545 of CAZICD010000054.1, forward strand.
GACCCAATCGAGGTTCGGTTTACCGGCATCCCCGCCATCGTCTATATTCTGCGCGGAGGCACGTATGAACCAGACCATCGGGCGCGCGGCGCTGAACGCGCTGAAGGGGAGCCTGATCGGGGCGGCCAACACGATCCCCGGCGTGAGCGGGGGCACGATCGCGGTCGTAACCCGCCTCTACGACGAGCTCATCGCGAGCGTGAGCG
>CAZICD010000055.1:0-3763 GCA_964537725.1 uncultured Spirochaetaceae bacterium
CTCCCATCCGTGCGAGCCGTTGGCGAGCGGTTTGAAATCATCGCCCACGAGGGTCGCCTTGATGCGGGTGGAGCCGAGCTCGACGCCCATCACCGCTCGGCCGTCCGAGATGAAGCGTGCGGTTGCTTCCTGTGTCATATGCCTCTCCTGATCCGGTCGTCTCAACCCTGGCCGTAGTACGCGCCGGGTCCGTGCTTGCGCGAGAAGTGCTTCTGCTCCAGCCTCGTCGGGATCGCCGGCGGCGTTGCGCCGATCGCGAAGGTGCGGATCGCCATGTCGGCGACGGCCTCGAGCGCGATGGCGTTCTCGACCGCCTTCGCCGCGCTCTCGCCCCACACGAACGGCCCGTGGTGCGGGAGGAGCACGGCCGGGACGTGGAGCGGATCGGCCCCGGCCTCCCGGAAGTACTCGACGATGATGTCGCCGGTTGCTGCCTCGTAGCCCTCGTCGATCTCGCTCTGCTCCGGGTGGCGGGCCACGGGTACTTCGCCGGCGAAGTGGTCGGCGTGGGTCGTCCCGAGGCACGGAATCGGACGCGCGGCCTGCGCGAAGCTCGTCGCGCACCGCGAGTGCGTGTGCACGATGCCGCCCACCCCCGCGAAGCCGCGGTAGAGTCGCTGATGCGTGGCGTTGTCCGACGACGGGCGCAGGTCGCCGTCTACGACCTCGCCGGTTTCGATGCTGACGATCACCATCGCGTCCGGCGCGAGCTCGGCGTACGAGACGCCGCTCGGCTTGATAGCGTAGACCCCCGCGTCGCGGTCCGCCGCGCTCGCGTTGCCCCACGTCAGCACGACGAGACCCCCGTGCTGGATCGCCATGTTCGCCTCGTAGGCGGCCTCGCGGATTGCTCGATACTCCATGACACCCCTTCGCCGCCATTGTACCGATTCGCGCGCGTCTGACAAACCGGCTGCTACCGGTGGCGGGGCGCACCGGGAGCCGGTAGACAGGCATCCCCTCGTTCGATAGCTTCTCCCTATTCTGTAGGAGGCATCATGCAGGCAGTGGAGCTCTCGAAGAGCTTTGATCCCAACGAGTTCGAGGACCGCATCTATCGGATGTGGGAAGACGGCAACTACTTCGCCCCGGCCGGCGAGGGCGAGCCGTTCGTCGTCGTCATCCCGCCGCCGAACGTCACGGGGGTCCTCCACCTGGGTCACGGCCTGAACAACAGCCTCCAGGATCTCGTGGTTCGCTACCAGCGCATGCAGGGCCGCGCCACGCTCTGGGTCCCCGGTACCGATCACGCCGGCATCGCCACCCAGCAGGTGGTGGAGCGGCGCCTGCGCGAGGAGGGGACGTCGCGCCACGACCTGGGCCGCGAGGCGTTCGTGGAGCGGACCTGGGAGGTCAAGCGCAACCACCACGGCGTGATCACGCAGCAGCTGAAGAAGATCGGCGCGAGCTGCGACTGGTCGCGCGAACGGTTCACGCTCGACGAGGGTCTCTCGGAGGCGGTGCGCCACGTCTTCGTCACGCTCTACGAGGAGGGCCTCATCTATCGCGGCCTCTACATGGTGAACTGGTCGGTTGGCGCGCAGACGGCGCTCAGCGACGACGAGGTCGAGTACAAGGAAGTCAACGGACGCCTCACTCACATCGCCTATCCGCTCGAGGACGGATCGGGATCGATCGAAGTCGCCACGACGCGGCCGGAAACGATGCTCGGCGACACCGCGGTCGCGGTGCACCCCGACGATGAACGGTACACGGGGCTGGTGGGCAGGACCGTGCGGCTGCCGCTCGCCGATCGGTCCATCCCCGTCATCGCCGACCCCTACGTCGACCGCGAGTTCGGAACCGGCGCGGTGAAGATCACCCCGGGGCACGACCCGAACGACTACGACATGGGGCGCCGGCACGATCTGGAAATCATCACGGTCATCGACAAGGACGGGACGCTCAACGAGAACGCCCCGGAGAAGTACCGCGGCATGACCGTGCGCGACGCGCGCAAGGCCGTCGTCGCAGACCTCAAGGCCTCGGGCGTATTCGTTCGCGACGAGGAGCACGTCCACCAGGTGGGGCACTGCTACCGCACCGATACGCCCATCGAACCGCTCCTCTCGGAGCAGTGGTTCGTGCGCATGAAGCCGCTCGCCGAGGAGGCGCTCTCCGCGTGGGAGTCGGGCGACATCATCTTCTACCCGAAGCGCTGGGAGAACACCTATACCTCGTGGCTCAACAACATTCGCGACTGGTGCATCAGCCGCCAGCTCTGGTGGGGCCACCGCATCCCCGTCTGGTACAACGACGAAACGGGCGAGCACAAGTGTTTGCGCGAGGACCCGCCCGCCGAGGAGCTCGTGGAGAACGGCGGCCAGTGGCGTCAGGACCCGGACGTGCTCGATACGTGGTTCAGTAGCTGGCTCTGGCCGTTCAGCGTCATGGGCTGGCCCGAGGAGACCGACGACCTCGCCACGTACTATCCGACGACCGCGCTCGTGACCGCGTACGACATCATCTTTTTCTGGGTGAGCCGGATGATCATGGCCGGGATGCACTTCACCGGCAAGGCCCCGTTCCGCGACATCTACATCACGAGCCTCGTGCGCGATAAGCAGGGGCGCAAGATGTCGAAGAGCCTGGGCAACGGCATCGACCCGTTGGAGATCGTCGACGAGTTCGGCGCGGATGCGCTCAAGTTCACGCTCGCGTTCCTGGCGGCGCAGGGCCAGGACGTCCTGATCGACAAGAACAGCTTCGGGCTGGGAAGCCGATTCGGCAACAAGATCTGGAACGCGGCGCGCTACCTGCTGATGAACCTGGAGGGCCGCACGCTGCTGCCGCTCTCGCAGATCGAGCTGCGGTCGGCCGACCGATGGATCTACCATCGGCTCAACGAGACGGTGAAGAACGTGGAGACCGCGATGGCCGCCTACCGCTTCAACGAGGCGGCGCAGCAGTCGTACGAGTTCTTCTGGAACGACTTCTGCGACTGGTACATCGAGGCGAGCAAGCTCTCGCTCTACGCCGACGACGAGGCCGAAAAGAACCGCGCGATCACGCTGCTCGTGCGCCTGCTCGAGGAGAGCCTGCGGCTCCTGCACCCCTTTGTCAGCTTCATCACCGAGGAGATCTACCAGAAGCTCCCGGCGATCCCCGAGTACGAGGCGAGCGACGCGCTCATCACCGCATCCTACCCGCGGGTACAGGCCGATCGCGAGGCGCCCGCGGACGCCGCCGCCTTCGCGTCGCTCCAGGAGCTCGTGCGGGCGGTGCGGGCGCTTCGAAGCGAGTTCACGATCCCGCCGGCGCAGAAGATCCGCTTCGCGGTGCGCTGCGAGTCCGGTTTCGCGCACACGGAGTACTTCGCCGGGCACGCCGATCTCATCGAGATGCTCACGAGCGCCGAGTCGACGAGTTACGCCACCGAGCAGCCGGAGACCGCCGGCAGCGTGACGCTCGTGGGGACCGGCTTCGAGGTCTACGTCTACGTGCGCGACGCGATCGACCTGGACGCCGAGGTCGCCAAGCTCACGAAGAACCTGGAGAAGACCGAGCGCCTGCTCGCGCAGACCGAGAAGAAGCTGGGCAATCCGGGCTTCCTGAAGAACGCGAGCGACGAGATCGTGGAGAAGGAACGCGCGAAGCAGGCCGAGTTCCAGGCGAAGGTGGAGAAGATGAAGAGCTACCTGAGCCAGCTCCGCTGAGCGGCCTGGGCGCGCCGGCCCGGCGGCCGCCGGCGTGCGCCCGCACGGCGACGCGCCCGCACGGCGACGCGCCCGCACGGCGACGCGCCCGCACGGCGACGCGCCCG
>CAZICD010000055.1:3863-11879 GCA_964537725.1 uncultured Spirochaetaceae bacterium
CGCCCGCACGGCGACGCGCCCGCACGGCGACGCGCCCGCACGGCGACGCGCCCGCGGCCCGAGCTCGCCCGGCGCCGCTCAGTCCCCCTCGAACCCCGCCTCCACCTCGTCGCCGCTGAAGACGACCGGTTTATCCGTCACCGGGATCGTCGCGATGAAGTACGGCGAGGTGAGCGCCTGCGTGACCATGTCACCCGGCGCCGGACGTTGCACTTCCACGACGACCTCAACCTCGCTGCGGCGGTCGTGCACGCGGTCGATGCGCACCGCGTAGCCGCCGGTTCGCCGTTCGCCGAGCAGGAGCACGACGACTGTCTCCTCGTCGAAGGCGACCTCCGGCCGCGCCGGTGGGTCGGCCTGGTTGGCCGTGAGCGCGGCCCAGAGGTCGGCCCAGAGCGCGGGGTCGGTGATCGCCCGCGCGAGCGGAACGCGGATGGCGCTCTGCTGGCCGCGCGCGAGAACCTCGTAGCCGGGCGCGGGCGGCGCCTCCTCGGGCTTCTCCGCGGTCCCCTCCGCGTCCTGGTCGCTCGCGCCCGCATCGGGCGCGTCCTCCGTCTCGGGGCCGGGCTCGGGCCCGGGTTCCTGCGGTGCCGACTCGCCGGTATCGGGCCGCTCGGGCTCGTCGTCTCCGCCGGTGCGGGAGAACGGCTCGATCAGCGAGCACGAGCTCACCGCGAGCAGCGTAATGACCGCGATCGCCGCGATCGTTCCTGGCGAACCCACGCGCGAACTCATCGGGTGACGCTCCTCTGCGACGCGAACCGAATCTCGGCCCCCGCCTCGAGGTACGGCCGGGCCTCCTTGGGTGAGAAGCTCACGCCGGGCCCGACGTGCACGCTCACGCCGATGGGAGTGCGGTAGCGCACGTCGATTCGTACGTCGTGGGTCCAGCTCCGGGTTCGCGCCTCGATCTCCGCGGACGACGCGTACGGGACGCTGTAGATGTCGACGTCCGGGAGCGTGCCGAGCGCGAGATAGGTCAGCGCGCCGCTGAACGGTCCCGTGGCGGCCGCGACTCTCGTCTCCATCCAGAGCGCTCCGGGACCGTGCGGGCTCGTCAGCGGCATGCTCGGACGCGGGCCGTCCGCCTCGATCCGGTAGATCGCCCGCGCGAGGTATTCCGGGTCTTCGAACGTGCCCCAGAGGTAGTGCGTGTACCCCCCGATCACCGACGCCGAGGCGTCGTACCAGGGCGCGGACGTCCGGACACCCGCGATGTAGGCGTCGATCGTCGGGATGGGAGCGTCGGCGAAGCCGAACGACTCGCCGCTGATGTCGTCGAATCCCACCTGCGCGAAGAGCTCGAGATGGCGCGCCGGCGCCACGGTTACGTCTGCGAGGAGGCTCATGTTGTTGGGCCTGACCCCGGCGTTATGCCAGGAGAACACCGGAAAGAAGTCTCCCAGGTAGAAGTAGTTCATGGTACGGGCGATCACCACCTGCGAGCCTATCCCCGCGCGCACCCGTCGCCAGGCGTACTCGAAGTAGTGGACGTTATAGAGGATGATGTTCGTGCCGAATCCGTAGAGGTCGTCACGATCCTCCGTCGTGACATCCGGGACGGCACGGCGGTTCTCGATGGTCGAAGTCAGCGAGGTCATCGTGAGCGGCCCGAGCATCCAGGTCAGCTTGAGCGCGTCGAGAAAGGGTACCGCGGAGGAGGCGGAGAGCGTGTTCGCGGCGTCCGGTCCGAGCACGAACGGTTGTCTCCCGAAGGTGACGTCGAGCCCGCCTGCGGGCAGATGCAGGTACCCGGTGCGGACCAGGTTGTTCTCCGCGGGCACCGGGTTGCCGTCTACCGGCAGCGGGATGTTGGTCGCAGCGCCTTCGTAGACCCACTCGCGCTGCGCCACCGCTTCGATCGCGATGTACGGCCCGAGCGGTCGTCCGTACGCGAGCAGGAGCGACGCCAGCGGGTCTTCCACGCGCGCCTGCTCGGCGAACGGCGATCTGGGCACGTCGAGGTAGAGCTCCGGGCGGATGACCACATCGGCACGTACCTCGGCGTCGAGGCCTTCCGCCGCGGCTTCGGCCCAGAGCGCTTCGGCCCGGCGGCGTAGATCGTCGGGCAGTGCACGCGCGAGCAGATCGTCGAGAAGACGGACCGTCCGGGAATGCGAGAGCGGTAGCGACACGGTGGGCATCGCGATACCCGCGTCCAGGTAGAGCCGCGAGATCCGTTCGGCGTATCCCTGCGTCTCGAGCCCTCCCGCCGCGGCAGACGCCGCGATCGCGACGGTCAGGACCATCGCGAGGACGGCCCGCCGCGCGATCGCGGTGCGGCAGCGGTGATGCGATCGTCTGACGCCCTCACGGAGTCGGCTTGCGAAGCGGGCACGCGCGTTGCTGGTCATCGGTGTAGCCTCCGTACTACGTGTTGAACCGGGCACGACAGTGTGGTACCAATCTTAGCACATATGCGAAGACTCCTGTGCGCCCTCGGGGCGCTCCTGATCGCCGGGCTGGCCGGCGCGACCCCGCTCGACGCGCCCGATACCGAGGCGCCGCTCGACCTCTGGCTCACCGTGGGCGGTGCGCTGGGGGACCGATTCATCTACGGCGCCGAGCGTCCGCTCCTCTACGACTACGAGGGGCTCGGATTCTCCTACCGGCGCGGGATCGTGGACCTCGGCTTCGACTTCGTCCTCAACAACGACCGGAAGTACGAGCCGAGCGAGCCGCACATGCGCGGACGGTACTTCGACCTCCTCGACGGTCACGTTACGCTTTCGGGCGAGCGGCTCTCGGCGACCGGTGGCCGCGTCGGACACCGGGACGAAGTGGACGGGCCGTACTCGCTGTTCGTCTCGTCCGCGTCGAACCCTGCGACGCTCGTCAACGTGCGCTACGACGACGGCTTCTTCTTCTACGAGTCCCGGTGGCTCGAGCTCAACCGGCAGTCGTCGCTGTACACCTACGAGGTCCCCGTGGTCGACTCGGATGGCGAGGAAACGATCGGGGCGACCGAGATGCCACTCGACCGCGGTGCGGTCTACAAGGCCTACGGCGTCGATTTCGGCCGGCTGCGGGTGGGACTCCAGGAGTCGGTGGTCTACCTCTACACGACCTTCTACCCCGAGTACTTCCTCAGTCCGCTGCCCATGTACTTCACGCAGCTCGTGAACTCCACGAGCGGCAAGCCGTGGACGCAGCGCGCGAACGAGAACTCGCTGATGGGGATCTTCGCCGAGTACGAGTGGGAGGAGGCGAGCGTCGTCGGGCAGTTCCTCATCGACGACTGGAACGAGATGGGGATCGACTGGCTCGCCCCGGGCGAGTGGAACAACCCGGCGAAGTTCGCGTGGTACCTCGGGGGAGACCTGGACCTGGGCGTCGGCACGCTCGGCCTCTACCACGCCGGCGCTACGAAGTACACCTTCGGCCCGACGTACGCCGGCGACCGCGCGGACGGGTTTCGTGACTATAACCCGTACCCCTACTCGTACACCTACTACCCCGTTACCGAGTACACCGTCGACGGCGCGCCCAGGCCAATTCTCCCGGCGGACAACTACATCGGCTACCTGCACGGCGAGAACAACATCGCCTTCATGACGACCTTCGCGTCGCAGGCGCGCGGCGTGACCTACGACGCTTCGCTCGAGTACACGATCAGCGGGACCAAGGCGCCGACGAATCCGTGGCACGAGGCGGACTGGCACTCGCAGCAGGGTACCGAGCTCCTCAACGACGATGCGCTCGAGCATCGCCTGGTCTTCGACACGACCGCGTACCGCTGGTTCGGGCCGGTACGGCTCGGGGGGACGGTCAGGCTGGGCGGCGTGTGGAACGAGCTCGAGCTCGAGCCGGTGGCCGGGGCTCCGGCCGAGTCGAAACTCTTCGTCGCGAGCGACACCAACCGGCTTCTGTGGCAGCTGGGCCTGGAGGCGAGGTTCACGCTGGGCCTGGGGGACTGACCGACCGGTCGTTCGCTCTCGTCAGAACCTGCGCCTGCGTCGGTATCGGGGCAGGCCGTGCCGTCGCATGTCGACGATCGCCGCCTCGTAGACTGCCTCCAGGCGGCGCACCTGGTGGTCGATCGACCAGAGCGAGGCGCGCTGCAGCGCCTCCTCCTTCTTGCGCCGCAAGAGCCGCGGTGATCTCAGCAGCCGGACCGTCGCCGACGCGAACTGCTCCACGTCGTCCTCGGTCGCGATGCCGCCGACGTTGTCGCCAACGAGGTCGTTCACGCCCGTCGCGTCGACCGCGACGACCGGGGTGCCCATCGCCATCGATTCGAGCAGCACGAGACCCTGGGTCTCGGTCTTCGACGCGAAGATGAACAACTCGCACGCGCGCAGGAAGCTCAACACGTCGTCACGGTCCACGTAACCGGTGAGCGTCACGTCCTCGCGCAGCCGCAGCGTCTCGATCTCCACCTCTATCTCCGCCCGGTCGGGTCCGTTGCCGATCATGAACAGATGCACCGGCTCGCCGGCGTCGCGCATCCTGGCCACTGCCCTGATGAGGAAACGGATGTTCTTCTCCCGGCCGAGTCGTCCCACGGAGACGAGGAGCCGCTTTCGGCTGAGCGCTTCCGCGTGGTCGAGGTGATACCTGGCGAGGAGGTCGTGCAGCGGCACGTCCGTCTTCCGGCCGCGCGTATCGATTCCGGTCGGGATGACGGTGACCGGCGCGTCGACCCCGTAGCTGAGGATCGCCTCCTTGATTCCCGCGCTGGGCACGATCACGTGATTCGTGCGGCCGCAGTAGTGGCGCGCGATCCAGATGATCGCCCGTCGTGCGAAGGAGGAGGGGAAGGGCATGTAGTGCCGGTACTCCATGTAGTGCGTGTGGTAGGTGTGCACGTGCGGCACGCGCCAGAGCGCGCTCACCAGGAGCGCGTAGACACCCATGAAGGCCGGGACCTGCGAGTGGATGACATCGATTCGCAGCCGCCCGAATCGGAGCATGGAAATCGGGCCCATCCAGGCGATGCGCCGCTCCTTCATCATCTTGAACGGGTAGGGGATCGACGGATAGCGCAGGTTTCGCGGGTGCGGGTCGTCCTTCCCGAAGTACTTCGGCGCGAAGATCCAGACCTCGTGGCCCTGCCGCTCGAGCTCGGTACGGTAGGTGTCGATGGAGGTTACCACGCCGTTGATCTCCGGGCGATAGGTGTCCGTGAAGATTGCGATTCGCATACCCGGCTTGCCTTCTCCGCAGTATAGCGCCGTCTCTGTCGGCTGACCACCCGAGAGGCCTCGCGGACCGCCTCCCGATCGGGTAGAATGTCGGACGAGGGAGCGCATGAAGTATCGTAAGCTTGGGAACACGGGGCTCTTCGTCAGCGAGATCGGGTACGGCAGCTGGCTGACCTTTGCGACGCAGGTCGATCTGGACCGCGCCGAGCGGATCATCCGGACCGCGCTCGACCTCGGGATCAACTACATCGACACGGCGGACGTGTACGCGAAGGGACAGGCGGAGGAACTGCTCGGGCGGGTGCTGCCCGGCTCGGTGAGGCGTCAGGACTACGTGCTCGCGACGAAGGTCTACTTTCCCATGGGCGACGGCGTGAACGACCGCGGTCTTTCACGCAAGCACATCTTCGACTCGATCAACGACAGCCTCTCTCGCCTGCGTCAGGAGTACGTCGACATCTACTACTGCCACCGCTACGACGAGAATACGCCGCTGGTGGAGACGATCCAGGCGATGCAGGATCTCATCCACATGGGCAAGATCATGCACTGGGGCGTCAGCCAGTGGACCGCAGATCAGATCGCGGACGCCTCGAGCAAGTGCAAGGCGAACGGCTGGATCCCGCCGGCGGTCGATCAGCCCATCTACTCGCTGCTGAACCGGGGCATCGAGGAGCGCGTCCTCCCGGTGTGCGCGAACCACGGGCTCGGGGTTGCGGTCTTCTCGCCGCTCGCGCAGGGCATTCTCACCGGCAAGTACTCCGGAGGCGGGATTCCCGACGGTTCGCGAGGGTCCATCGAGAGCCTGAACATGTTCATGCGCGAACACCTCTCCGACGAAGAGGTGCTCGCGCGCGTCGATCGGCTCGCCGAGCTGGGCCACGAGTGCCATCTGTCCGCAGCGCAGATGGCGCTGGCCGCGCTGCTGCAGCGCCGGGAGGTCGACACGCTCATCGTGGGGGCGAGCTCGCCGTCGCAGCTTCAGGAGAACGTGCGCGCTTCAGGCGTGACCTTGAACCCGGATCTCGTCGATCAGGTGGACGAGCTCTTCCCCGGGCCGGGGAGCCTCCAGGCTCGCTGATCCTTCGTGAGGCCGCGCGCATAGAGACCAGAGGCCGCCGGCATCGACTGCGGTAGGCATTTCGGCATTTCAGTTGTACACTACACCGCAACGGAAATCGGCCCACGACCGATAGGGGAGGCCGAACCGATCGAAGGAGCAATGCATGAAGAAGCTGGTTGAGAACTACGTCGACCTTCCGGGGTTCGTACGAAAGCCGCTGTGGCGCTTCTGGCACAGCTGGATCATCTCCCGGGAGAAGAAGGACGTGGTCATGACCTGCATGAACTACGGATACGCCGGACTGGACAATCCGCACACGATCGACCTGCAGGCGGCCGACGAAGACGAGCGCTACGGTCTGCAGATGTACCACCAGGCAGCCTCGTGGGTGCCGCTGGAGGGCAAGGAGGTGCTGGAAGTGGGCGCCGGGCGCGGTGGCGGTGCGTCGTATCTCGCGCGGTACCTCAAGCCGAAGTCCTATGTCGGGCTCGATCTCTCCGAACCGGGAATCGAGTTCTGCAATTCCTACTTCAACGTTCCGAACCTGCGGTTCGTGAAGGGCGACGCCGAGGACCTGCCGTTCGAGAACGACAGCTTCGACGCGATCGTGAACGTCGAATCGTCGCGCTGTTACCCGCACATCATGAAGTTCTTTTCCGAGGTGAAGCGCGTCCTTCGTCCCGACGGAGCGTTCCTGCTGACCGACATGCGCTGGAAGGACGACGTTCCCCGGCTCCGCGAGCAGCTCGCCGAGAGCGGTTTCCGGATCGAGGCCGAGAAGGAGATTCGGCAGAACGTCGTGCACGCGCTCGACACCGACGACCCGAGGAAGCAGGCTCTGATCGGACAACGGATCCCGAAGTTCCTCACGAAGGCGTTCGGCGAGTTCGCCGGTGTGCGAGGATCCGGCCGCTACGACTCGTTCGCTTCCGGCGAGATGGAGTACTGGAGCTTCCACGTCGTGCACGCCTGATCGACGGTTGACTTGAAAAAACCGCACTTCGGTGCGGTTTCTTCTTGACATATCAAAATGACCATGATAATATGACCATGGTTAGCGAGGGCGGGCCGATGGCCGTCAGCCCGGGCACCGTGGACCGGATCCGAACTGGGAGGCGGCTGCATGGAGATGGGCGCAGGAAAGTTCAAGGCGCAATGCCTGCAGCTGATGGATCTGGTCCACGACACCCACCAGCGGGTGGTGATCACCAAGCGGGGCCGGCCCGTGGCGCAGCTCGTCGCGGTAGACGCGGCGAAGCCGCGGCCGGTCTTCGGCCGCCTGCGGGGACGGATCGAATCGCTCTCGGACGTCGTCGGATCGCCCCCGAGCGGGCGGTCGGCGGAGGACGGGAGGACGCGTGGATCGTCTCCATCGGATCGACATCCTTGATACGCACGTCTGGCTCTGGCTGATGGAGGGCGACCCGCGCCTGGCCGGGACGCAGGTCGACGAGCTCGAGCGGGCCGCATCCGTCGGCGCGCTCTACGTGACGACGCTCTCGCTCTGGGAGGTCGCCGAGTACGAGGCGGCCGGACGCGTGCGGCTCGTCGTGCCCGTCGCGACGTGGCTGCGCGAGGCGCTCGAGACGCCGGGGCTGAACCTCATCGACATCGACGAGACGATCGCTACCGAGGGGTCGCGCCTGCCGGGCGGGTTCTCAGGCGACGCCGTGGACCGGATGCTCGTCGCCTCCGCGCGGACGCGCGCCGGCCGGATCTTCACTGCCGACGATGCAATCCTCGAGTACGCGGACGCCGGCTACGTCGAGGCCGTTCGCGTCGGGTAGGGACGAAGATCGTCCCGCGAAG
>CAZICD010000055.1:11979-30569 GCA_964537725.1 uncultured Spirochaetaceae bacterium
GCCGGCTACGTCGAGGCCGTTCGCGTCGGGTAGGGACGAAGATCGTCCCGCGAAGATCGCCCCGCGAAGATCGTCCCGCGAAGATCGCCCCGAGCGCCGGCTCCCGGGCGGAGGGCGGCGCCCCGCGGTCGCCGGCGCCTACCCGCGCTCGACGTGGAGCGCCGCGTCCGGGTGCTCGTCGAGATACCCGGTGAACAGCCGGCGCGCGGCCTCGTACGAGTCGCTCTGCGCGACGCGCGCGGAGATCGCGTGGCCGAACTTCAGATTGGACAGCAGATAGGGCAGAACGCGTCGTGCGCGCGAGTGGTGGAAGTCGCCGGGCTGGAAACGCTCGAGCAGCTCGAGGAATCGCTCGCCCGTCGATCGCAGGTCGACGCGGAGCTCGGTGGCGTCGCCGGAGAGGCGCTCGCGCAGATAGGCGAAGATCCACGGCGCGCGAACGGCCGCGCGGCCGATCATGACTGGGCCGTCGCCACCCTCGCGCAGCCGCGCCTCGAGGGCGTCGAAGCCGGTGACGCCGCCGCTACCCACGACCGGGATCGCGAGCTCGTCGCGCAGCAGGCGTACGTACGACCAGCGCGCCCGCCGCGCCGACCCCTCCTTCTGTCGCTTCGGGTGGAGGGTCAGAAAATCGGCCCCCGCCTCTTCGAGCGCGCGGGCGAGTCGGACGAGCTCCTGCGGGTCGTCCGAGCGCCCGAGCCGCAGCTTCACCGAGAGGCTCTTGCCGACGGCGGCATGCCGCATCCCCTCGACGAGCCGGGCGGTCCGGTCGACGTCGCGCGTCCACGCGATGCCGCCTCCCTTGCGGACGATGTGCGGCGCCGAGCATCCCAGGTTCAGGTCTACCCCCGCCGCCGCGGTCTGCGCGAGGCGTGCGGTGGCCTGCACGATCGGCTCTTCCGCGTAACCGACGAGCTGGAAGACCAGGCGTTCCGGCTCCGGGGCTTCGTTCAGGTAGTACGATTCGTAGGGGGCGCCGTTGACGAGCGCCTCCGCGCTGATCATCTCGCTCCAAAGCAGGTCGGCACCGCCGAACTCGTCGACGAGCGTCCGGAACCCGGCGTGGGTGACGGTCGCCATGGGCGCGAGCAGGAGCGCGGGTCCGGCGGTGCCGCGCAGGATCGCGAGGATTCGATCGCGGTCGTCGTTCACGAGAGGAGCTCGGAGTAGCGGGCGACGGGCTCCGCGAGCTCGTGCATCCCGAAGTATCGCGCGAGGCGCAGCGTCTCGCGCCCCTGGACGAAGAGCAGGAAGACCGGAACGACGAAAACGCCGTACTGACCGGCCGCTTCGGGCTGATGTTCGACGTCGACGTAGCGCACGGCGAGCAGCGGGTACTCCTCGGCGAGCTCGGCGACCTTCGGTTTCAGCGCGTTGCAGACCCCGCAGTCGGGCGTCGTGAAGACGAGGAGCGCGAGGTCGTGCTCGGCGCACCACTGTTCGAGGTCGGCGAGCATGGAATCCATCGCCATAGTATAGTACGCTCGCGGCGTGGCGAACATACCGGCATCGACGAAGGGCGCGGCGCGGAAGCGGGCCGTCCTCACCATCGACGACGCTCCCTCGGCGAACTGGCAAACCAGGCTCGAGATGCTCGAACGGCTCGGCGTGCGCGCGGTCTTCTTCTGTACCGGGACCAATCTCGAGCGAAGGCCGGCATTCGCTGCGGCAGCGCTCAGCGGTGGCCACGTCCTCGGCAACCACGGCTGGCACCATCCCTCCTTCAGCGAGATCCCGCTCGACGAGTGCGAGCGCGAGATCGACGCGACGCACCGCCTGCTCGAGCGCCTGCACGCGGAGGCGGGACGGCCGTTCGAGCCGCGCTACTTCCGCTTCCCGTACGGCGACAAGGGCGCGCTCACCGGCTCCGACACCGAGGCGGCTCCGACCCCGGAGGGGGCGATGAGAAAGGCGTCGATCCAGCGCATGCTCCGCGAACGGGGCTACGGGCAGCCGGCGTTCCCGCGCATCACCTACCGCTGGTACCGCACGCGTGGCCTTCTCGAGGACGCGGACTGGTACTGGACCTACGACACGATGGACTGGTCGCTCACCGCGACTGAGCCGCAGTTCGGGATCCGCACCGAAGAGGATCTCTACGCGCGCATCGATGAGGACGTGCCCGAGGGCGGACGAGGCCTTGGCTACACCCGCGCGGATGAGATCGTCCTGATCCACGATCACGTCGAGACGACGGGACTCTTCGAACGTGTGGTGCGTCGAATCCAGGACAAGGGGATCGAGTTCTACCTCCCCGTCGCCATTTGACCCGTTGCGTCGGTTTATCTACACTTGACCCTCGCCGCATTTCGCTACCCGTCGGGCACTCTGAGGGAGTACGAACACCCACGATTTCTGCTCGCGAGAGCGGTGCGGGGCGACAGGAGGATGTTTTGTATAAGCCGGTAGATCCGCGGGTTGATTTCCCGAAGATGGAGGAGCGAATTCTCGCCTTCTGGGAAGCCAACGAGATCTTCAAGAAATCGATCGCCCAGCGCGAGGGCAACGACGAGTTCGTCTTCTACGACGGCCCTCCGTTCGCGACCGGTCTGCCTCACTACGGCCACATCCTCGCCGGCACGATCAAGGACATCATCCCGCGCTATCAGGCGATGAAGGGCAAGAAGGTCGAACGCCGTTTCGGCTGGGACTGCCACGGCCTGCCGGTCGAATACGAGATGGAGAAGGAGCTCGGTATCTCGGGCAAGACCGAGATCGAAGCGTACGGTATCGCGAAGTTCAACGAGGCGTGCCGGTCGATCGTGCTCCGCTACACCGAAGAATGGCGCGATGTCGTCACGCGCATGGGCCGCTGGGTCGACTTTGACGATGACTACAAGACGATGGACCCCGACTACATGGAGACCATCTGGTGGGTCTTCAAGCAGCTCTGGGAGTCCGGCTACGTCTACGAGGGCTACTACATCCTCCCGTACAGCCCCGCGCTCGCTACGCCGCTCTCCAACTTCGAGGTGAACCTGGGAGGCTACCACGAGGTCACCGACCCGGCGATCACGGTCCGCTTCGAGCTCGTCGACGAGCCCGGCACCTTCATCCTCGCCTGGACGACCACACCGTGGACGCTGCCGAGCAACCTGGGGCTCGCGCTCGGCCCCGAGGTCGAGTACGTGAAGGTTGCCGACGGCGACGAGCACTTCATCCTGGGCAAGGACCGCCTCGCAGCCTACTACAAGGACGAAGGCGACTACGAGATCGTCTGGACGAAGAAGGGTTCAGAGCTCGCGGGCCTGCACTACAAGCCGCTCTTTCCGTACTTCGCATCGCTCGACGAGAAGGGCGCCTTCCGTACCCACGTCGCCGACTACGTGACCACCGAGGACGGCACCGGGATCGTCCACATTGCGCCGGGCTTCGGCGAGGACGACTACAACGTGCTCAAGGAAACCGAGCTGCCGGTGCCCGTGCCCATCGATGCGGAGTGCAAGTTCACCTCCGAGGTCTCCGACTTCGAGGGGCTCTTCGTCAAGGACGCGGACAAGCCGATCATCGCGCGACTTCGCGACGACGGCGCGCTCGTCAAGCGCGAGAACTACGTTCACCCGTATCCGTTCTGCTACCGTACGAACAAACCGCTCATCTACCGCGCGGTGTCGAGCTGGTTCGTCGACATCGACAAGATCAAGGATTCGATGCTGGGCGCGAACCGGCAGATCAACTGGGTCCCGGACCACCTCAAGGAAGGCCGATTCGGAAAGTGGCTCGAGGGCGCGCGCGACTGGGCGATCAGCCGCAACCGCTACTGGGGCAATCCCATCCCCGTCTGGAAGTGCGACGGTTCCGACTACGTCGAATGCATCGGAAGCCGTGAGGAGCTGGAGACGAAATCGGGGCAGAAGGTCGACGACCTGCACAAGCACTACGTCGACGAGATCACGTGGCCGAGCCCGGACGGGAAGGGCACGATGCGACGCGTGACCGAGGTGCTCGACTGCTGGTTCGAATCCGGAGCGATGCCCTACGCGCAGAACCACTACCCCTTCGAGCACAAGGAATGGTTCGAGGAACACTACCCGGCCGACTTCATCGCCGAAGGCCTCGACCAGACGCGGGGATGGTTCTACACGCTCACGGTGCTCGCCGCAGCGCTCTTCGACAAACCGGCGTTCCAGAACGTGATCGTCAACGGCATCGTGCTTGCCCCTGACGGCAAGAAGATGTCGAAGAGCCTCCGGAACTACACGCCGCCCATGGACGTGATGAACGAGTTCGGCTCCGACGCGTTGCGGCTCTCGCTCATGCACTCCACCGTCGTGAAGGCGGAGGACCTCAAGTACTCCGACGACACCGTGCGCGACGTCCTCAAGAGCATCATCATCCCGCTCTGGAACGCGTACAGCTTCTTCGTGACCTACGCGAACATCGACGGTGCGTCGCCCGCGGCGCCGCCTGAGAACCCGGGCAACCCGCTCGACCGCTGGATCCTGAGCGAGGCCGAGCGGCTGGTGGAAGACGTCACGGCGCAGCTCGACGCCTACGACCTGCAGCGCGCGATCGATCCCGTCGTGAACTTCATCGACCTCCTGAACAACTGGTACATCCGGCGCAGCCGCCGGCGTTTCTGGCGCAGCGAGAACGACTCCGACAAGGCGGAGGCGTACGCGAGCCTCTACGCCGTGCTTCTGAAACTCGTCACCGTCGCCGCGCCGATCATTCCCTTCGTGACGGATGAGATCTTCCAGAACCTCCGCGCCGACTCGCAGCCCGAGAGCGTTCACCTGCTCGACTACCCGATCGCCGACCGCTCGCGGCGCGACTTCGAGCTCGAGGACAAGATGGCGGTCACCCGCCAGGCCGTCAGCATGGGCCGCGCGATCCGCAGCATGCACAACCTGAAGAACCGCCAGCCGCTGAAGGCGATTCACCTCGTTACGCGCGAGAGCAACGAGAAGCGCATCCTCATCGAGATGGAGGACATCGTCCGCGAGGAGCTCAACGTCAAGGACGTCGTCTTCCGGGAGAACGAGGAGGAGCTCGTCGAGTACTCGGCGAAGGCGAACTTCCGCAAGCTAGGCAAGGAGCTGGGCAAGGACATGCGCGAGGCGGCGCAGAAGATCGAAGAGCTCTCGGGTCGCGAGATTCAGGGTCTGATCGAGGGGACGACGCTGAGCATCGACGTGGGCGGACGAACGCTCGACCTCACGCAGGACGACGTGATCATCCAGCGCACCGAGCGCGAGAACCTGCGCGTGCTCAACGAGGGCTCGCTCACCGTCGCGCTCGACCCGGAGATCACCGAAGAGCTGCGGCAGGAGGGGATCGTGCGCGACCTCATCCGCCAGATCCAGAATCTCCGAAAGGAGTCCGGACTCGAAGTCTCCGACCGCATTCGGCTCCGGATCTCCGGCCCCGAGGAGCTGCGCGAAGCGGTTGAGAACAACGAAGAGTACCTGATGGGCGAGACGCTCGCGTTGTCGCTCGACTGGACCGACGGCGATGCCGCCACCACGACCGTCACCCTGGGTGACCTCGCGTGCAGCGTGAGCGTGGAGAAGGCGGGCTGAGCGTGCAGGGGTTCGTCCGCCCGGCGGGCCCGGCCAGTCGGGCCCGACGATTGGTGCGTTCAGGCCGTCGTCTCGTTGCCGGTTCGATCGTAGCCGCCGTGTTTCTGGCCGGCTGCGCGACCGCACCCGTCGAGCCGCCGCCCGCGCCCGAGAGCCTGCTGCTCACCGATTACGCGACCTGGTTCGCCGCCGATGTCGAGGGTAACCGCGAGTTACTCTCGTGGCTGCTCGAGGAGCTCGACGCCGATCTGGGCGGTGTGGTCGACCGGACCGCGCGGCTCGTCGGCGGCGTGCGCCTCGTTCCCGGCGCTCCGGCGGAGCTCTCCGCCGTCGCAGCCGGCGCGTTTCCGCGCGGAAGCGTCCGGTTCGCGCTCACGACGAGCCGCGACTTCGACCGCGAGACGGCGCAGGTGGACGGGCGCAGGCGTATCTACTTCCGCGATCGCGCCGGCAGCCTTCAGCTCGCGCTCCCGCGCAGCGACTACCTCTACCTGTCCTCGGGACGTGTGCTGGAGATGCTGCAGGACCGACCGCCGGCCGAGCTCGACCTCCGGCCGGAAGTCTACGAGTCGATGCGTGCGGTCGGCAGCGTGGAAGGCCCGGACGCGCTCGTGCTGTTCGACGACCCGGGGGCCGGCCTGCTCGAATCGCTCGGCGTGCAGGCTCGAGGACTGCCCCTTCGCGCGATTTCGCTCTCGATTACGAACCGGGCTGGGACGTCGGACGGCGGGCCGGCCGACCTCGAGCTGGGAGGAACGCTCGAGCTACGCTCAGAGCGCGACGCGGCGCTCTTTGGACGGATCGGGCGGCTCTTCGTGATCGTGTTCGTCCGCGCGCTCGGGCTCGACAGCGAGGCCGTCCAGCAGGCCGCGGTGATCGAGGTTACCGGGTCGAACGTCGTCTTCACCGGGATCCCCATGAGCCGGGCGGAGCTCGCCCGGGCAATTGTGCGCGTTACGGGGGCGCCATGAGCACCATCGTCGTGGATTACGACGCAGGAAATCTCCGCAGCGTCGAAACCGCCATCGCTCACCTGGGGGTCGAGTTCCGCATCAGCGCCGACCCGGATGACGTTCGAGAGGCCGATCGAATCGTGTTCCCGGGTGTCGGCGACGGCGCGCACGCGATGCGCGTGCTCGCCGAGCGCGGGCTCGACGAAGCGATGCGCGAGCGATACGCGGCCGGAATTCCCATCCTGGGGATCTGCGTCGGGTGTCAGATCGTTCTTGACCGGACCGAAGAGCGCGACGCGGCCTGCCTGGGCCTCGTGCCCGGCGTCGCGAGGCGGTTTCCACCCGAGTCGGGGAAGATCCCGCACATGGGCTGGAACTCGGTGCGCTACGCGGAGCTTGACGGGGGCGATCACTGGCTCTTCGCCGGCGTCCCGCAGGGTTCGAGCTTCTATTTCGTCCACTCGTACTACCCGGCTCCGGCCGACGAGGCAGACGCGATCGCGTGGACCGAGTACGGGTTCGAGTTCGCCGCGGCCGTCGAGCGGGGGAGCCTCGTCGCGACGCAGTTCCACCCCGAGAAGTCGGGCGAGGTCGGCCTGCGCGTGCTGCGTAACTTCCTGGAGGCGCGCTGATGCTGCAGAAACGGGTCATCGTCTGCCTCGATGTGCGCGACGGCAAGACGACGAAGGGCGTCAGGTTCGAGGGCAACGTCGACATTGGCGATCCGGTGGAGATGGCCAGGCGCTACTACGAGGACGGCGTCGACGAGCTCGTCTTCTACGACATCACCGCCAGCTCTGAGGGGCGCGGCATCATGATCGACGTTGTACGACGCGTTGCCGAGCAGATCTTCATCCCCTTCGCGGTCGGCGGAGGCATCGGGTCCACCGACGACATGCGCGCGGTCCTTCTCGCCGGCGCGGAGAAGGTCAGCGTCAACAGCCAGGCGGTGAAGAACCCGGCCATCATCACCGCCGGTGCCGAGCGGTTCGGCAACCAGGCGATCGTCCTGGGCATGGACGCGCTCGCCGACCCGGCGATGCCGTCGGGCTACCGCGTGGTGATCAACGGGGGCCGGGTGAAGACCGACCTGGACGCGCTCGCGTGGGCGCAGGAGGCCGAGCGGCTCGGCGCCGGCGAGATCGTCGTCAACTCGATCGACGCCGACGGCACGCGCGACGGCTACGAGCTCACGATCACGCGGAGGATCGCCACCGGCGTCGGCATTCCCGTCGTCGCCTCCGGCGGAGCGGGGGTGCCGGACCACCTCGTGGACGTGTTTCGTGACGGTTCCGCCGATGCGGCGCTCGTCGCGTCGATGGTCCACTACGGCGACTACTCGATCCCGCAGATCAAGACGGCGATCGAGGACGCCGGTATCCCCGTGCGCCGGGTATAGTCGGTCGCCGACCGGCGCGGTATATTTCTGCCAGAGCAAGAACGAGGTTCCAGAGGACTACTATGCCAACGTACGACTACGAATGCAGCTCATGCGGACACACCTTCGACGCGTTTCAGAGCATGTCCGACGACCCGCTGAAGACCTGCCCCGAGTGCGGCAAGAACGCGCTCAAGCGGCTCATCGGCGGCGGCATGGGGATCATCTTCAAGGGCAGCGGCTTCTACTCCACCGACAGCCGGTCGGGTGCGGCGGCGAGCTCGTCGTCGAAGGAGACCAGCTCGTCCGAGACGGGCTCGGGCAAGGAGAGTACGAGCAACGAGAGCTCGACGAAGAAGGAATCGACCTCGTCGGGCGACGGCGCGTCGAAGAAGTCCAGCGACGCGAAGGTCGCTGGATAGACAGCACTCTATATTGCAATTCCGCTATTGAGTTGGTATCCTGATGGCGATGGCAATCCAGATGAAGCCCGCCCACGAGCGGATGCTCGAAGGCTACGCGCGCAAGCTGAAGGTGCTCGGGCATCCCGTGCGGCTGAAGCTCCTCTGCATGATCGCGCGGCAGGAAGATCCGTGCGTCTCGGAGCTGTGGCTCTGTCTGCAGCAACCGCAGCCGGTGGTCTCCCAGCACCTCGCGGTGCTGAAGGACAAGGGCATCGTGCGCAGCGAGGTGCAGGGCAACCGGCGGATCTACTCGATCGTCGACGATTTCGTCCGTGACCTCGTGCTCAGCATCGACTGCGAGGACGATGCGTCGGTTACGGAAAACCGGGACTGAAGATCCGCACGAACTCGATAACCGCCGTTGTGAACCCGAAGATGCCGGTCACCCAACCGGTGACGGTGAAGATGTTGTTGAACGTCCGCTTCGTCTGACCCCAGCCGCTCCTGCCAACGTAGATATTCGCCCCGATCGGCACCGGCGTGTCGACGTCCACCTTCGTCAACGTTCCGTCCGGCTCCGCGAAGAAGAGCTGGTTCGGGCTACCGTTCTCCTCGTCGATGCCGCCGGCGAGCTCGAGGTAGTCGCCCACCTCGTACCCGCTCGTGAACGGGAAGGCGTCCGGCTCGTTGACCGAGCCACCCACGGCGACCGTCAGCCGCTTCATGGGCACGACGAGCCGATCGCCCGGCGCGAGCGCGATGTCCCGGTCCCACTGGCGTTCGCCCCAGAGCGTGCCCAGGTCGGGAATGGGCTCGCGCCCGTTGTCCTCGCCGCGGATGATGAAGCTGCGCTCGGGCTCGGCGAAGTTCGTCGGTCCGCCGAACTGCTCGAGCACCCTCAGCACCGACAATCCCGGCGTGTACGGAACCTCGATCAGGATGGGCTCGAGCGGGATCTGGCGCGGTGAGCCTTCCTCTGCGGGTCCCTCGTGGACGGCACCCTCCACGACGACCGTTTCGCTCGTGGAGGTGGAGGCCGGGATCGTCACGACGTCGCCGGTGCGCGCGGGGACGCTCCGCAGATCGGCACCGCCGAGGTCGGTGATCGTGTATCGGTTGCTCTCGTTGAGCCGGGTGATCGTCGCGCGGTCGAGCTGCGCGGTGGGCAGCGGTCCGCCGGCGAGGTCGATCATGTCGCCGATCGTCTCCTCGTCGATCACCTCGTAGGTTCCCGGCAGTACCACCGCGCCGCGAATCTCCACCGCGCTCTCGACGATCGGCACGAAGATCCGGTCCCCCGGTCGGATGTACGGGTTCTCGTTCTGTTCGCCCTCGGACAGGAAGGCGACGAGATCGTACTCGCGAACCTGCTCGCCCGAGTGCACCTGGACGCGCCTGCGCGATCCGGCGTTCGCCGTGCCCCCTGCCGCGCCGAGCGCCTCGGAGAGCCGGTTCAGCGACGTGATCGTATGGTAGCCCGGTCGTGCGACGCTGCCCCAGAGGAAGACGTCGAAGACCGCCGGGGCCTCGAGCGTCAGGCTGACGTAGGGGACGAGCAGCCGTTCGCGTACGCGGCTGGCCACCTGGTCCTGGAGCTCGGCGTACGAGAGCGTACTCGCGTCGATCTCACCGATATACGGAACCACGAGCTCGAAGTCCTCCTGCAGGATCAGCCGGATCGTCTCGGTCTGCTGCGCCGAGCCGACCGACGGGTTCACCCCGTAGTTGATCGTCAGCACGTAGACGTCGCCCGGGGTGGGGCGGTACTGGTCCTCGTGGATGATCTTGCGGACCGACGCATCCTGGCCGATTGCGGCGGCGGCGAGCGTGACGAGCAGGACGAGCGCGATAAGAACTCTGAGCGGTGTGCGAGCCATGAGGCATAGTACAAGCGCTCTGCGAGCGCAGTCAATCACGGCGGGCCGCGGCGCGGCGGGGGCGAGACGTCGCCGGACGGGCCGGATCCCGGGTTCGACACGCTTCCGGACCGCTGGTATAGTCGACCAATGCGTCGGACCTTCACCTTCGGCACGTATCGCTCGACCGTGGCCGTGCTTGCTCAGGCCGATCTCGACGACGGACTCGACGATTCCGCCTTCTTCGTCGCCGACACGAATACCGAGCGCTACCTCCCCCCGGCCGGGGCGCGGCGCGTGCTTTCGGCCGGCGAGACCTCCAAGTCGTGGTCACAGCTCGAACTCCTCCTTCGCGCGATGCTCGAGGCCGATCTCACGCGCACCGGCCGGGTGGTTGCGGTAGGGGGTGGCGTGATCTGCGACATCGCCGCGCTCGCCGCGAGCCTCTACATGCGCGGGTGCACGCTCGTGCTCGTGCCCACGAGCCTGCTCGCGATGGTCGACGCCGCGGTCGGCGGGAAGACCGGGATCGACTTCGGCGGGTACAAGAACATGGTCGGCACCTTCTACCCGGCCTCGGAGGTGCGGATCTACACCGACACGCTCGCCACGCTCTCCGAGCGCGAGTACAGGAGCGGTCTCGCAGAGGTCATCAAGACCGCGATGCTCGGCGACGAGGATCTCCTCGATACCCTCGAAACGAAAAGGGAGCTCGTCACCGCGCGCGATCCGGAGCTGCTCGCGGAGGTCGTCTGGGCGTGCGTGGAGGTGAAGGGCGAGATCGTCGAGGCCGATCTCACCGAGCGCGGCATCCGCGCGCATCTCAATCTGGGGCATACCTTCGCGCACGCGCTCGAGTCGGTCGCGGGGCTCGGGGCGTGGACGCACGGCGAGGCGGTCGCGTGGGGCCTCGCCCGCGCGATGGAGCTCGGCGAGCGTCGCGGTACGACCGACCCCGCGTACGCGGCCCGCGTGCTGACGCTCCTCGATCGGTACGGGTACGCGATCGATCCCATGCCCGAGCTGACCGACCGGATCGTCGAGGCGATGCGACGCGACAAGAAGCGCCGCGGCGACGAGATCAGGTTCATCCTCCAGGAGCGCGCGGGCCAGACGCTCATCAGCGCGGTGGAGACGGGCCTGGTCGAGTCGGTGTTGCGGGGCGGCGAGCGATGAGCGAAGAGGAGGTGATCGGCAGTTTCTCCGACGAGCCTGTCACCGTCGAACGTATCGTCGCGGACCTCGACGCGCTGGGGCTCGAGCCCGGCAGCGTGGTGATCGTCCACACGCGCCTGAGCAGCATGGGCTGGGTGTGCGGCGGACCCGTCGCGGTTATCCGTGCGCTGCAGGAGCGACTGCGAAGCTACGGCACCATCGTCATGCCCGCGCATTCGGGAGACATGTCCGACCCGGAGCTGTGGGAGCATCCGCCGGTGCCGAAGTCGTGGTGGCAGACGATCCGCGAAGACATGCCGGCCTACGACCCGGAGGTGACACCGACGCGCGGGCTGGGACGGACGCCCGAGCTCTTCCGCACGCTCCCCGGCGTCGTGCGCAGCCGTCACCCGCAGGTCTCGTTCGCAGCGTGGGGCGAGCGCGCCGTGGAAATCGTGAGCGATCACGAGCTCGAGTTCAGCCTGGGTGAGGGCTCGCCGCTCGCGCGGATCTACGACGCCGACGGGCAGGTCCTCATGCTCGGCGCCGACTTCGACAGCTGCACGAGCTTCCACCTCGCAGAATACCGTGCCGAGTACCGGGGCAGGGAGCGCGTGACGCTCGGGGCGCCGGTCCTCGTCGACGGCCACCGGCGGTGGAAGACGTTTACCGACATCAACTATCGCTCGGACGACTTCGAGGAGATCGGGCGCGCGTTCGCGAAGAGCCACAAGCAGCAGATTCGCACCGGGAAGGTGGGCAACGCCGAGAGCCGGCTCTTCCCGCAGCGCGCCGCCGTCGACTTCGCAACCCGCTGGATGCACAACCATCGACGATCTTAGGTTCGTCGATGGTTGTGCCGAACAACGGCGGAGCCGTTGTTCGCGGACCCACCGGCGATAGAGGGCGCGGCTACTCGTTCAGGATCTCGGCGAGGCGGCGGTAGGTCGCGTTCACCGCCTCGTGGTCGTCGTCCTCGATGGGGCTCTCCTCCGGGTCGCCGAGCTCGTCTGCGAACTGCTCGAGCGAGGCGAGACTCTCGGCGACCGAGTTGTAGAAGTTGCGCTGCGGCTTGAACCAGTAGAGCCCGTTGCCGTCGGTCTGCAGCGTGAGGAACCCCACCGACTTCCCGGACTTCTTCGTCCGCGTCATCTTGAGGATCATATCCAGGTCGGAGCACAACTCCGCGCTCGCCGTGTACGAGTCGTAGGCGGCACTGCTCGGCCACCGCGACACGAGGTCGCGGTCGGGGTCGATGAACCGGCCTATGTGGATGATGTCGGCGACCTTCACGTTTGAGAGTATTTCTATGCCGTTGTGCGTGAGCTTGCCCTTCAGCGAGTGGAACTGCGGCAGCACGACCGGGTCCTCGGCGAGCGCGCGCTTGAGGTCGTCCCACCCGATGAGCGCGATCTTCTTCTTTCCCTTCTTTGCCTTCAGCGGGAAGAGGCGCGTGCCGATCCTGATCTGCCAGGTGGTGTCGCGCTGCTTCTGTTTCTTCGCGCCCTTCTTGGCTCCGGCCGGCTCCTGCTCGATCAGACTCTCGGCGAGTACCGGCGAGATCCGTCTGATCCACGCCGGCTCGAGCGGCGAGACCGACCGCGCGTACATGCGGCTCGTCCGTACGATCTCGCCGGAGACGATGAACCGGGGCGATTCGCGGAACATCACCGAGCCGGGATGGATCAGGATCCGCTCGGCGGTGAGGCTGCGGTAGCTGCCACGTCCGCTCTGTACGCAGACGAACTGGATCAAGCCCTTCGCGACGGCGCACAGGTAGTCGGCGTGCGTCCCGCCGTGCCCGAGCGGGACACCCATCTCGCTCACGATCTCGGCGAGCTGCTCGCGCACGTTGTGGATCTCGCCCATCGTCTGCGGGTCGAGGTAGCGCGTCTCACAGAAGCGTTCCTTGTTCGGCGTCTCTACATAGGCGCCGAAGAGCTTGAGGTAGCTGACGAAGTCACCCAGGTCGTCGCGGTAGCGGTGGTGAGCCCGGCGCGCCTCCATCTCTTCTCCCATGGGCAGGAGGAACGGGCTGTTCGTCGACAGGAACGCGGCTGCGGTGACGCACTCGGAGATAACCTCGGGATAGTTCGTGATCGCCTCCACGATCACGCGCGAGTGGCGCGGGAGCAGGGGGAACTCGGCCATCATCCTGCCGATGTTCGACAGCGTATTGTCGGCTTCGAGCGCGTCGAGCAGGTGCAGACTCTCCACCGCGGATACGATGCCCTGGCGCCCGGGCGAGCTGATGAAGTCGAACTCGTCGAAGTCGGTGATGCCGATCTCCGCCATCCGCAGCACGACCTCCGAGAGATCGGTCCGATAGATCTCCTCGGTCGTGAACAGCGGCCGCCGCTCGTACTCTTCGCGCCGGTAGAGCCGGTAGCAGCTTCCCGGTTGCGTGCGCCCGGCGCGGCCCTTGCGCTGATTCGCGCTCGCCTTCGAAATGGGCCCCTCGACGAGCGAGCTCGTGAACGTCTTCGGGTTGTAGTAGTTCATCTTCGACAGGCCCGAATCGATCACGCTCGTGATCCCGTCGATCGTCACGCTGGTCTCGGCGATGTTCGTCCCCACGACCACCTTGGTCTTTCCCTCCGGCGCCGGCGGGAAGACCGCCTCCTGCTCCTCCTTGCTGAGCCTCCCGTAGAGCGGCAGGATGTACAGCTTGCCCCGGTACGGCTCGGCGTAGAGCGCGGTGATCGTGTCCTTGATGAGCCGTTCGCCCGACAGAAAGATGAGGATGTCGCCCTCGCGCTCCTCGTCCACGATGCGACTCACGACCTGCGTGATCTTGTCGACGAGCTCCTCCGGGTTCGACTCGAGAACCGGCGGGTCGTAGATCGTGCTCACCGGGTACATGGGCGTGTCGATGCGGACGATCGGACACGAGTCGAAGTACTCGCTGAAGATCTCCGCGTTGATCGTGGCCGACGAGACGATCACCTTGAACTCGGGCCGGGCGCGCAACACGCGCTTGATCAGTCCCAGGATGAAGTCGATGTTCAGGCTGCGCTCGTGCGCCTCGTCGACGATGATCGCGCCGTACTGCCGCAGCTCGTAGTCGAGCTTGATCTCCTGCAGCAGAATCCCGTCGGTCATGATCTTCAGACGCGTATCGGGACCCGTGTGATCCTCGAATCGCATCTTGTACCCGACCGTTTCGCCGATCTCCTCGCCGAGCTGCTTCGCGATGTACTCGCAGACGCTCACCGCGGCGATGCGTCGCGGCTGTGTCACCCCGATCGTGCCGTTCTTCCCGTAGCCTGCCTCGTGGAGTATGACCGGCAGCTGGGTCGTCTTCCCGCTGCCGGTAGGGCTCTCGACGACGACCACCTGATGGTCTTCGAGCGCCTCGAGAATGCGCTCGCGCTGCTGATAGACGGGAAGCTCGTGGGGCTGCATACGTTCAACGTACCACGCGGGTGCACTCTGGTTAAGGGCGCCGTGCAGGCGCGTCGGCGTTCGCGCTCCGGCGGCTTGTCCGTGGAATCGACGGCTGGTATAAAGGGGTATGGATCTCACATCACCGAACCCCTCGCAGCACACTGAGACGCTCGCGGATATCTTCGCCCGCACCTTCAGCGACTACTGGAAGCGCCGCGCCTACGTCACCGACGGCTACATCGCCGAGAGCCCCTACGACTGGGAGGCGTCGCGGATCGGCGTCGTGGACGGCGAGGTGGCGACGCACTTCGGTGTGTGGGATCTGGGCATGCGGATCGGCAGCGCGGTCACGCGCCTGGCCGGCATCGGTGCGGTTGCGACGCTCGAACCGCACCGCGGCAAAGGACTGATGGCGCAGACCGCCGGCGACTGCGTCGCCGGACTCGACGAGGCGGGGTACGACCTGAGCCTCCTCTTCGGGATCCCCAACTTCTACCACCGCTTCGGGTACGTCGTCGCCTCGTCGAGCGTCCGGTTCGCCTTCCTCACGCGCGACCTCGAGCCGGCGCCGCGGGCCGTGCAGTACGAGCCCTTCGAGGGTGAGGTCACCGAGCTCGCGGATCTCTACAACCGGGAGAACGAGGGCGTGACCGGCACCTACGTGCGCCCCACGTATCGGCTCAACCGCAAGCCGAAGGACTTCAAGGTCTACCGCTTCGACGGGGGCTACGTCGTCTGCGCGCGACAGGACGACACGCTGCAGGTGGTCGACTGCGCCGGAGACCCGGCCACGGTGCTCGAGATCGCGCGCCAGCGCGCGGTCGCCGAGGTGTGTCCGGACGTCGAGTTCGTATTCCTGCCGCCGCGCTCACGAACGGGCGAGTACGTGCAGACGCTCACGCACCGGCGCATCGCCGACCGCCACAAGGGCGGGGGACCCATGATGAAGATCGTCAACCTCACGAGAACGTTCGAGAAGATCGCGCCCGTGCTGTCCAAGCGCCTCGCCGCGAGCCCCATGCACGGCTACAGCGGGACGCTCGCGCTCTACGGCGACGGCGCCGGGGTCGTCGTTGGGGTCTCGAGCGGTTCGGTGGGCGAGATCAGCCCGGCCGGGCCCGGCACGACCGCCAACGGCAGCGTCACCGGCGGTCCGGCGCTCGTGCGGCTGATCGTCGGCGACGGCGATCCGGTCCGTGCCTGCCGGCAGAGCAACATCGAGCTCGACGGAGACGCCGCTCACCTCGTGCCCATACTTTTCCCGGACCAGGAGCCGTCGACGATTCTTTGGGATCACTTCTGATCGATCAGTCGCCAGCCCGCGAGCGCGTGCCCTCGTCCACGATCCTGCGGAGCTCGACGAGCAGCGGCGCGTCGTGCGCGAGCGACGCCCCGTAGGCGAGATTGTAGCCGTAGTCGAAATCGGGCGGATTGTCGCCCTGGTTGTGCTGGATGATCGTCTCGATCTTGTCGAGCGCCTTGGCTGCGCGCGCGGCGGGCGTCTGTGCGGCGTTGTACTCTTCCCACAGCGCGCGGATCCGCCCGGCGGCGGCCCCGCCGAGCTCGCCGGTGAGCCGCACGATCGCCTCGCGTTCGCTCGCTTCCTTCGATCCGCCGTCGCGCTGCGCGGGCGCGGCAACGTCGCCTTCGAAGACTTCACCAAGATCGTGGACGAGACAGAGCTGTACGAGGTGGCCCGCGTCGATACCCGGGAGGTGGGGAGCCGCCGCGAGCGCGAGCATCGCGAGCCGCCACGAGTGCTCGGCGACCGACTCGTGACGTCCGTTCGACGCCCACGCGGTCCGTGTCTGGACCTTCATACCCTCGACCCGTTCCACGAAGTCGACGACGCGCGCCGCTGCCGCCGGTGCGCCCGGCGCCGCTCGATCAGCCACGGATCCTCCGTACCACGTCAATCGCGTCTTCCACGCTGATCCCGTCGGTGTTCTCGCGCGTAGCGAGCTCGCGCACGTTCACCGCGCCGGTCGCGTACTCCTGCTCGCCGCAGAGGATCGCGGCCGGGATACCCTTCTTCTCCGCGAAGGAGAACTGCTGACCCAGTTTGCGCGACTCCGGGTAGACGTCGACCCGCAGGCCGGCTGCGCGCAGGCGCTCGGCGATCGCGTGGTAGTGCGCGGTCAGCCGGTCGTCGAGGCAGAGGACGATCGCGTCCGCCGCGCCGGCGGTCGCGGCGGAGACTCCCAGCTCCTCGAGACCCGCCATGAGCCGGTCGAGGCCGATCGATGCGCCCACGCCGGGCATGCGCTGCTTGCTGTAGAGGCCGGCGAGATCGTCGTAGCGGCCCCCGGAGCAGACCGAGCCGATCCCGGGGAGCTCCTTGAGGAAGGTCTCGAAGACGATGCCGGTGTAGTAGTCGAGCCCCCGCGTGATCGCCGGGTCGAGCACGATCCGGTCGTCCATGTCGAGCGCGCTCGCGGCTTCGAGGATGGCATCGAGCCGGTCGAAGTGGTCGCTCGCGCCAGGGACGATCTCGCGCATGCGCGCGAGCACGCTCCGGTTGTCGCCGGTGAGCGAGATGAGCTCGAGCACGCGCGAGGCAGCCTCCGCGCCGACGAGCGCGTCGAGTTGCTCGCGCACCCGGTCCTCACCGATCTTGCGCAGCTTGTCGACGGCACGCAGGACCTCGTCGACCCCCTCGGTGAGTCCGAGCGAATCGAGCAGGACGCTGAAGACGCCGCGATGGGCGATGTGGATCTCCACCTCGTCCACCCCGATCGTGCGGAAGGCCCGATCGATCATGAGCACGATCTCCAGGTCTGCGCCCGGCGCTTCGGTGCCCACGATGTCGAAGTCGCACTGGACGAACTCGCGGTAGCGCCCGCGTTGCGTGTTCTCGCCGCGGAACGCCTTCGCCATGTGGTAGCGCTTGAAGGGAAGGTAGAGCTCGGCGAGGTGCGCGGCCATGTAGCGCGCGAAGGGGACGGTGAGATCGTAGCGCATCGCGACGTCGCGACCGCCCTGGTCCTCGAAGCGGTAGACCTGCTTGTCGGTCTCGCCACCGCCCTTGCCCAGCAGGATCTCGGTGTATTCGAGAACCGGCGTATCGATCGGCACGAAGCCGAACGAGGAGAACGCGCCGGCGAGCAGGGCCATGATGCGCTGACGCTCGCTCTCCTGATCAGGGAGAAAGTCTCTGAAGCCTTTCAGTACGCGGGGTTCGATGAGGTTTGGCATAGGGTTCTCCGAACCCCCACTATCGCGGGTTCTCGGGTCGGTTTCAAGGGCTTCGCGGGCGCTTGCATCGCGCCGCGGTTGTGACGATAATCAGCGCGTCGGTCGGTCCGTGACCGAGGGAGACACCATGACGTTCGACTGGACGCTCTTCGTACATATCGGAATCCTATCCGGCGCGCTCATGCTCGCGACGTTCATCCGGACACGGGTCCGCTTCTTCCAGCGCTTCCTCATTCCGAACGCGCTCACCGCGGGGTTCATCCTGCTGCCGCTCTACAACTACGTGTTTCCGCTCGTCGGGCTCGACTCGATGACGCTCGAGGCGCTGACCTACCATCTGCTCAGCGTCTCCTTCGTCGCGATGAGCCTGCGCAAGGCGCCCAGGCGCAAGCGCAACGGCACGATCTTCGCGACGTCGGTCGCGGTGCTTTCCCAGTACGCGATCCAGACAACCGTAGGCCTGCTCCTGACCTTCGTGCTCATGTCCACCGTCATGCCCGACCTCTTCCACAGCTTCGGCTGGCTCATGCCGCTCGGATTCGTGCTCGGACCGGGGCAGGCGTTCAGCATCGGCGAGGGGTGGCGCGTGGCCGGCATCGAGGGCGCCGGTAGCATCGGACTCACCTTCGCCGCGGTGGGCTTCATCGTGTCGAGCTTCGGCGGCGTCTTTCTCATCAACTACGGTCTGCGCAAGGGGTGGATGAGCAAGGAGCATGCCGATGCGATCAACAAGCAGGGCA
>CAZICD010000056.1:0-30262 GCA_964537725.1 uncultured Spirochaetaceae bacterium
GAGCCCGAGCCCGAACCGCCGGTGAAGCCGGCTCGCGAGAAGCCGGTCGTCACCGAGGCGCCCGAGCCGGACGCGCGTTCGGGGATCGCGGCCGGCATCGCCCGCACGAGCGTGGGGCAGGCCCAGGAGAGCTTCGAGCGCCCCGATACTGCGTTCCCCTCGACCCGGCCGGATCCGGTCGACGTCACGCCACCGCAGGAGCCGGGCGAGCCCCGACTCGAGCCCGCAGAGCGCGCAGCGCCGGGGCTCGAACCGGCCGAGCCCGAGCCGAGCGCGGAACCGGTGCTCCCGACGACCGAGCCGCAGGCCCCGACGGTCGACGTGACCGAGCGCCCGGCGACGGCGGAGGAAGCAGAGCCGACGCTCGACGAGCCCCCGACGCCGCGCGATCTATCGGATACCGGTGAACCCGCAGAGTACACCGAGGGACCGATCGACTCGGCGCTGCGCTCGCTCTCCGGCCGTCTGCCCCGCAAGGATCTCTACCCCGCACCGACCGGCGAGCGCGGCGACGTCGGGTTCCGTTCGGTCGGCCGTCCCGCGGAAACGACGGCTATCGCCGAGCTGCCCGAGGTCACCCCGCCACCGGTCGAGCGACCTTCGCTCGCCGGACTCGCTCCGCTGCAGGCGGCTCCCGAGGAACTCGACGTTCGCCTCGCCGAGGCCACCGTGCCGGAGGAGGAGCGCCCGGACTACGAGGGGCTGGTAACGCCCGCGCCGCCCGAGAACGGCGCGCCTGCGGTTCGGCTGCCGGAGGCCGCGCCCGGTGAGGAAGCGCGACCGACCGGGCCGGGGCTCGCTCGCATCGTACCCGGGGAGGCCGAAGACGTGAGCGGACCGCTCGCAGAGGCTGACGCTCCGGCGGAGGAGCGCGCCCAGGTCGCCGACATCCCTTCGGCGCGTCCGCAGGAGCTGCCCGGCATCGAGGCTGACCTGGCCGAGGCCGACGTACCCGATGAAGAGCGCGCGGAGCTCGCCGACATCCCGCCCGCCGAGCCGGGGGAGCGGCCGCTGCCGACCGCCGGGCTCGCCGAGGCGCGGCCGGAGCCCGAAGAGCGTCCCGAGGACTCGCTTGCCGGAGTGAGCCCTGGTGAACCCGCCGAGATTGCGGCGGAGACCGATTTGCCTCGAGTCGAAGAGGGCCGCGTCGCCGCAGAGGCCGAGGATTCGCTCGAGCGACCGGAGACCGTGCCCGAGGATGCGATTCTCGCGCTCGAACCCGCCGATTTCCGTCCGCCCGAGGCGCCCGAGCCGGACGACGAGTCGATCCTCGAGCGGGAAGAGGCTGCGGTGCCGACGCGCGAGGAGCTCGAGCCCGGCGAGCTGGCAGAAGCGCAGCCGGAGACCGAGGTCGCCGAGGCGCCGGCCGTCGAAGAGCCAGAGCCCGAACCGGCACCGGAGCCCGAACCGGAGCCGGAGCCCGAACCGCGCCGGGCACCCGCGGTAGCCAGCGGCGAGCTGCCGGTGATCGAGCGTCTCGCCGGGGAGGCCTACTACCTCCAGATCGGGGCGTACTCGGATCCGCAGACGGCGCAGGTGGCGGTGAACGCGTTGTCGCCTACCTATCCGATGAGCGTCCTGCCCGTCGAGCGGGGCGAGCGGAGGATCTATCGCGTGCTCGTGGGACCGCTCGAGCGTGACGAAACCGGTACGCTGCTGCTCTGGCTGCGCGCGCGAGGCTACGGCGATACGTTCATCCGGAGCGGAAGCGAGCTATGAACATCAACGGGCTCGCGCGACCGCGAGCCCGTAACGGGCCTGGCAGAACGGAGGTCTCTGCTCCTACCGAACCGGCAGCCAGGTCGAAGACGAGTCTTCGGGAAGCGAAACGCCGCCGTCGGGCAGCATGCGGATGTACCGCGCGTTGTCGGCTCTCGCCTCGTCGACCTGTCCGAGGTTCACGATGTTGAGCGCCTTGCCTCGGACGGTGATCTCGCGTCGCTTGTAGATGCGGAGGAACGTGTCCTCTTCGATCTCGACCCCGGTGACGTAGATCCCGTCGGCTCCCGCGCTATCGGCCGCCTTGTACGCGGCGGTGTTGATCTGCGGGTCCTGCGCCTGCTTGCCGCTGATGCTCCCGAGCAACATGGTGCTCGCGGTCAGCAGCCCGCTGCCGGCGCTGCCGGGGACCTCACCTGTCCGGAAGATCCCGAAGATCACCTGGTAGGACGCCTGTCCGACGATGTCGTCGCCGAGCTCGAACGTGATCTCGACCGGCCTCGCCCAGGTCGTCAGCGGTTCCGGTGCCAGCGCCGCTTCTGCGGAGGCGGCCAGCCGCTTGTCGACGGTCGAGCAGCCGGTCGTAGCGATCAGCAGAACGACCAGCAGGGCGATGCCGGATCCAATGCGAATGCTCTTGCGTGTCATGAAGTCCCCCTTCGTTAGGATGCTTGCGAGCATACACCGTTCGCCGAACGAGCTGCAATCGTCAGGGGGGGCTTCGGCTACGAGTTCGTGCCGTCGTCGCGCCGCGGACGCACGTAGCTGCGCGGGCCGGCAACGGAACGCTCGCCCGAGAGCGACGTTATGACGACGCCCAGCGCATGAATAACGTGCTTCTCCTCGACGCGACGGCGCTCTTCGAGCGCGAGCTCTTCGAGTACGCGCGAGGCCTTCCGCGGCGAGACGTGGCCCACGATCGACTGGACCTCTGCGGCGGTCATGCCGATGAGCGCGAGCGCGATGTCGCGGTCGGTGCACGCCATGAGTCGGTTCTGTACCTGGACCGCCGGCAGCTTCCCCACGAGTTGCCGCAGACGGTGTTGCAGGGCGCCGCGCTCGATCACGAGAACATCGAGGAGATCTGCTCGTCGTAGAGGCGGTAGACGACCGACCGACGAATCTTGAGCGTATGCGTCAGTTCCCGGCCGACTTCGAAGTGCTGCGGCAGGAGCCTGAAGCGGAAGATCCGCTCGAACGCCTTGAAGCCGGTCTTCGTGCTCACGAGCCCGTTGACCTCGTCGCGGAACCGTTCCTGGACCTGCGGATTCTCGAGCGCCTCCTCGCGGTCGACGTACTCGATGTCCTGCTCGTCGAGGAAGGCCTGCAGCGCCTCCTCGTTCGGTACGATGAGCGCACCGAGGAACTTCTGGTCCTGGCCCACGACCATCGCCTGGTCGATCAGCTCGCTCTGCGTGAGCTTCTCTTCGATCGGCACCGGCTCGATGTTCTCCCCGCCGAGCAGGACGATCGTCTCCTTCGCGCGGCCGAGGATCGTGAACTCGCCGCTGTGCGTGAGCACGACAATGTCGCCGGTATTCAGCCACCCGTCGTTCAGGACTGCGGCGGTTTCCTCGGGCTTCTTGTAGTAGCCCTCCATGATCTGGGGGCTCTTCACGTAGAGCACGCCCTTCTCGCCCGGAGGCAGTACCTGCATGTCCTCCCCGAGGACGCGGTACTCGATGTCTTCGAGAGGCCTGCCCACGGTGCCGGGGACCGGGTGGTGCTGATGTCGGACTGCGAGGACCGGTCCGGTCTCGGTGAGCCCGTAGCCCTCGAGCAGCTTGATTCCGGCCGCCTGGAAGAACCGATCGACGTAGGGCGGAAGCGCGCCGCCCCCGGAGACGCCCGCGACGAATCTGCCGCCGAGGCGTTCCTTCAGCGATTTGAACACGAGCACGTCCCCGAGCGCCTTGAGCGGCGAGAGCACGACGAGCGGAACCACGCTCAGCACCATGTCGACCGCTCGGCTTCGGCGCGTGAACTGCGGGAGCAGCCCGCGGAACATGTTGAGCAGGCTCGCGTGCGCCTCGCCGATTCGCACGAAGAAGTGAAAGAGGATCCGCTTCACGGGGCTCTGCTTGTTCACGTTGCGGTAGACCGCGGATCGAACGCCTTCCCAGATGCGGGGAACCGAGGTCATCCACGTCGGGCGGATCTCGGCCATATCGGCGAGCATGACGGTGCCGACCGGTTTCGAGTAGGCGAGCGCGCAGCCGCGCTCGAGCGCGATGTACTCCACCGCCCGCTCGAAGCTGTGCCAGATGGGAAGCACGCTCAGGAAGATGTCGCGCTCGTCGAGGAAGAGCACGTTGCGCAGGCGATCGATCTGGAAGACGAAGCTGCGATGAGTGAGCATCACGCCCTTCGGCTCGCCGGTCGTACCGGAGGTGTACAGCAGGGTCGCGACCTCGTCCACCGTTCCCCGTTCGAGCTCCGCGTCGAAATCGGCCCCGCGCTCTCCAACGATCTGCGTCCCACGGTTGCGAAGCGCATCGAAGCGTCGCACCGCGACTCCGTTGCGAGCGGAGCCGTCCTCGAGCTCTCCGGCGTCGAAGACCACGATCGTCTCCAGGACCGGAAGCCGCTCCTTCTGCGAGAGGATCTTCTCGAGCTGCGCGGTGTTCTCTGCGAAGACGAGTCGGCAGTCGGCGTGCGCGAGGATGTACCCCATCTCGTCGGCCGTCGAGTCGGACCCGCGCGGGACGTCGATCGCGCCGATCGACAGGAGCGCCAGATCGGTCTGGATCCACTCCGGCCGGTTGTCGCACATCATACCCACGTGGTCGCCGCGCTCGACCCCGAGATCCAGGAACGCGCAGCCGAGCGCGCGGACCTCGCTCCAGAGCTCGGAGAATCGCAGCGGAACGTAGGCGTCGCCGCCGTCCTTGCTGTGGAGCGCGACCGCGTTCGGTTTCGTGGTCGCGACGTGGTGGAGTCGCTTCGGGACCGTATCGTGGGCTTGCGGCGCCTGCATAATGCCTCCTACGCGGGAGCGTCTCCGACGAGGCACATCCACTCGGCTTCGGCGGCGACCTCGTCGCCGACGTACGCCTTTCCGCTCTGCTTGAGCATGCGCCTGGATATCTTGACGTTCTCGATCTCGAGCCGGACCTCGTCGTTGGGCCGGACCTGCTTGCGGAACTTCGCCTTGTCCACGGTCGCGAGGAAGAAGAGCTTGTCGCCGAGGATCCCGAGCTTGCTCACCCCCGCCCCTCCGCACTGGGCCATCGTTTCCACCAGGATCACCCCGGGTACCACCGGGTAGTCGGGGAAGTGGCCTTCGAAGAAGTATTCGGTGTCGCTGAACGTCCGGTAGCCGACGATCCGCTCCTCGCTCACCGTCTCGAGCCGGTCGACGTAGAGAAAGGGCTCGCGATGCGGCAGCAGCTGCTTGATATCACTCATGGATCCTCCAGGGGGTGTCAATGATTCCGAAAATGATAAGCTACGATGGGGCCTTGCGCAATGGCCACGGTGCGCTCCGTGACCGACCGCGCCCGCGGAGCTCGGCCGGACGGCCCGGTCGACCGGCCGAGAAAGGATGTACTATACTCGCGAACTGAGGATTGGAATATGCCTGAAGCGAACACGAAGCCGGTCCTGCACGAGTCGAGCAGGATCGGGATTGTCAATAGAGGCGAGCCGGCGATCCGGTTCCTGCGCGCCGTCGGAGAGTACAACGAGGCGCACGGTACGATGCTCACGACCGTCGCGTTCTATCTCGATGAGGAGGCCGATGCGCTCTTCGCGCGCGAGGCCGACGAGGCGGTGCCGTTCCGCACGATCCCGGGCGCTACCCAGGCCGGCACGGTCTATCTCGACCACGAGGTGTTG
Source organism: uncultured Spirochaetaceae bacterium (assembly GCA_964537725.1). Classification (GTDB taxonomy): domain Bacteria; phylum Spirochaetota; class Spirochaetia; order DSM-27196; family SLST01; genus SLST01. Next base: position 5,557 of record CAZICD010000056.1, read on the forward strand.
CTCGCCGGCCTGAAACGCGCCGGGTGCGACGGCGTCTGGGCCGGTTGGGGTTTCGTGAGCGAGGACGCCGAGTTCGCCCGGGTCGTCGCCGACGCCGGGATCGTCTTCCTCGGTCCCGATCACGACGCGATGGGACTGCTCGGCGACAAGATCGCCGCGAAGGACCTCGCCGAGCGCTCCGGGGTGCCCATCCTGCCGTGGAGTAAGCGCGAGATCGGCGACATCGCCGACGCCCGCGCGGTCGCCGAGGAGATCGGCTACCCGGTGATCGTCAAGGCCGCGCACGCCGGCGGAGGACGCGGGATCCGCTTCGTGCTCACGCCACAGGAGCTCGAGCAGCAGCTTGTCTCCGCGCGCGAGGAGACGAAGCGCATCACCGGCGACGAGATCGTCTTCATCGAGCGGCTCGTTCGCACCGGTCGTCACCTCGAGGTGCAGTGCATCCGCGATCGTCACGGGAACGTGTTCACCTTCGGCGTGCGCGACTGCTCGGTCCAGCGGCGCAACCAGAAGGTCATCGAGGAGACCCCGCCGCCGGGTATGGGCGAGGCGCAGATCGCAGAGATCGAGGCCGCTGCGGCGCGGCTCGTGGAAGCCGCCGATTACGAGAGCGCCGGCACCGTCGAGTTCCTCTTCGACATCGAGCGCGACGAGTTCTACTTCATGGAAGTGAACACGCGCCTCCAGGTGGAGCACCCGATCACCGAGATCCTCTACGGGGTCGACCTCGTGAAGGGCCAGATCGACGTCGCGTTCGGCAACGAGCTCCGCTTCCCCGAGAAGTACCCCAGGGGCGTCGTGCTCGAGGCGCGCCTCAACGCCGAGGACCCGGATCGCGACTTCACGCCGTCACCGGGGTTCGTCCGTCACTTCCGTCCGGCCGCCGGACCGGGCGTGCGGGTCGATTCGGGGATCGCGCAGGGCTCGACGATTCCCTCGCTGTTCGACTCGATGGTCGCGAAGATCATCGTGCACGGGTCGGACCGGCCGGACGCGATCGCCCGCCTGCGCCGCGCGCTGCGCGAGACGAGAATCGCGATCGCCGGCGGGACGACGAACAAGGCGTTCCTGCTGCATCTGCTCTCGCAGCCGGAGGTCATCGCCGGTCCCGTGCACACGAAGTACGTGGAGGCGCTCCTCGACCGGGCCGAAGCGCGCGTGCGCGGAGAGGTTCCCGTGGCGATCGTCGCGGCGGCGGTCGAGGCGTATCTCGCGCAGGAGGCCGACGAACGAACCGTCTTCCAGCGCCAGATCCTGAACTTCGGGTTCCCCCGCAGCGCCCCGTCCACCGGCGCGCGCGAGGTGAGCTTCGGCTACGACGGCAACGCGTACGCCTTCACCGTCCGTCGGGTGAGCCCCTCCGCCTTCGAGCTCGAGTCCGACGAGGAGGTGATCGCCGCCGAGTACGTCTCGTCGGAGGGGGAGTCGAGACTCGCCTACGGCGGGAGACGCTACGCGATTCAGACGATCGAGCGGGGCGACGCGCTCCAGGTCGAGGTCGACGGTATGCCGGTGGTCCTCGAGCAGGAGTCGGGCGGCGCGGTCAAGGCCCCGTCTCCGGCGGTCGTGCTCGGGCTCTCGGTCGAGGTGGGCCAGGGCGTGGAGAAGGGCGATCGTCTGCTGAGCCTCGAGGCGATGAAGATGGAGATGATCATCGAGGCGCCGTCTTCGGGGACCGTAGGCGACATCCTCGTGACTGCCGGGCAGCAGGTCTCCGCCGGTGAGGTGCTCGTCAGCCTCGAGACCGCGAAGGAGGAGGAGGCCGATGGCGCTTCGGCCTCGCCGCGCGTCGAGTTCGCGACGGTGGCCGACGACGACGAGCGGGAATGGTGGCGGCTCTGCACGGGTGTGAGCGCGCTGTTCAGCGGCTACGACGCGCCCGCGGATCCCTCGCGCGCCTTCGAGCGCGCGCTCGCGCTCGCCGAGCGGCACGCGGACTATCGCGACCGGCTCTTCGACCTCATCTACGCCGCGCTCGAGATGTCGGTGACGATCGATACGGTGTTCAGCGGCGAGCGCATCAGCGCCGAGCAGTTCGCGCGTCCGGTCTCGTGGCAGGAGCTGATCTACATCTTCTTCCGCTACGCGATGCACGGCAACGAGACGCTGCCTTCACAGTTCGTGGACGCGCTCGAAGCGGCGCTCGCGCGGTATCCGCGCGGTCTCGAGCGCGAAGGCTCGTGGGACGCGTTCTACCACATGCAGCGTACGCAGCGCGAGCGCGAGCGGCGCCTCGAGCTGATGCGCACGATGATTTTCACCGTCGAGGGCATGTCGGTGCCCGCCGGACGCAGCGACGGACTGCTGCGCCTGCTCGACGAGGTTGTTCGACTGCACCAGATCGCCGCACCGTCGCTCGCCGACGCGGCGCTGCACGCGCGCTATCACCTCTACGAGCAGAGCGCGATACGCACCGTGCGCCACGAGCGTACCGAGTGGCTTCGCGAGCAGCTCGCGAAGCTCGGCGGCCTGCCGGACGGATCGGACGAGCGCCGCACGATCGAGCAGGGGATCGTCGATTCGAGTCCTTCCATCGTCTACGAGCTGCTCGAGGCTTGGAACCGCGCCGACGGCGATGAGCGAGGGCTCGCGCGTTCGCTCATCGCGCGCCACCTCGTTCGCGATCGCGAGATCGAGCTCTCGCGCACCGTCTCGTCGGGAGGCCACGACGTGTCGGTCGTTCGTGCCGATGGGATGGAGACCGCCGTCATCGTCTGCGAATCGCCCGTTCGGGGCCTCGATGCGATCGTTTCCGACGTCACTGCGGATCCCTCGGTCGGAACCGACGGCATGGAAGTCATCGTCATCCACACGACCGACGACGACGCGGCTGGTGCCGCGGCCGCGGCCGCCGACGAGGCCCTTTTCGCGCACTACGCGTCGACGCCGCTCGATGTCGAGTTGCTCTGCGTCGGCGTCTACCGCGGACGCTCGAGGAACGACTTCCGGTCGTACCGCCGGGTCGACGGGTGGCAGGAGGACGAGCGGCGCCGGCACTTCAGCCCGCTCTTCTACCGCGAGCTGCGGGTGCATCGACTCGAGAACTTCGAGTACCGCGTTGTCTACCGTTCGGACGCTGTCTTCCTCATCGCGGCTACCGCGCGCGACAATCCGCGCGACGAGCGGCTGTTCGCGCTCGCTACCGCGAGCGAATCGGCGCCGGAACTCGGGCGGGGCGGTCAGATCGAGCGCGTGAGCGAGTTCGACGAGGTCTTCATGGAGGCCGCGTTCAAGATGCGCAGCGAGCAGGCGCACCGGCGGCGCAGGCTCTTCTGGAACCGCATCATCGTCCACGTGCGCGCGCTCATCCCGCTGTCGGCGTCGCAGATCAAGGAGTACGGGAACCGGATCGTCCCGCGCACGCGGGAGCTCGGCCTGGAGAAGGTCGTGGTCTACACGCGGCGCAAGCGCTGGAGCGAGGACGTCATCCGCGAGCTCGAGCTGCTGTTCCTCAACATATCCGAGGACCAGTTCACGCTGCGCAGCCGCAAGCCGTCGGAAGAGCCGTACAAGCCGATGGACCGCTACGTGTCGAGCGTCGTCCGAAGCCGCCAGCGCAACAACGTCTACCCCTACGAAGTCGTGAAGATGATCACCTACACGGGGTACCCGGTCAGCCTGAACGTCCCCCGCGGCGACTTCGAGGAGTACGATGTCGAGATCGACGGCGGCACGCAGCGGGCGACGAGCGTGAAGGGGCGGCCCTACGGCCACAACGACAGCAACGTCGTCTTCGGCGTCGTGCGCAACCAGGACCCGGCGTCCGGCCTCTCGTATCGGCGCGTGCTCGTGCTCTCCGACGCGACCCGCGACATGGGCTCGCTCGCCGAAGACGAGTGCCGTCGCGTGATCGCGGCGCTCGACCTCGCCGACGCCGAGGGCATCCCGGTCGAGTGGATCCCCATCTCCTCGGGTGCGCGAATCGACATGGAAAGCGGCACCGAGAACCTCGACTGGACGGCCGCCGTCCTGCGACGAATCGTCGAGTTCACTCAAGGAGGCGGCGAGATCAACATCATCGTCAGCGGCATCAACGTGGGCGCGCAGAGCTACTGGAACGCCGAGGCGACGATGCTCATGCATACGCGCGGGCTGCTGATCATGACCGACGACGCGAGCATGCTCCTCACCGGCAAGAAGGCGCTCGACTTCTCCGGCAGCGTCTCCGCCGACTCGAACGTGGACATCGGCGGCGTCGAGCGGATCATGGGCCCCAACGGACAGGCGCAGCTGTGGGTACCCAACCTCGCCGAAGCGTACCGGGTGCTCTTCCAGCACTACCGCTACACCTACGTCGTACCGGGCGAGAAGGCGCCGCGGCGGATCGAGACCGCGGACGCGTCGGACCGGGACGTCGGCGCGACGCCGTACGAGGACCGGTTCGGCCAGGGATTTGCGACGATCGGCGATGTCTTCAGCGAGCGACTGAATCCCGAGCGGAAGAAGCCGTTCGACATGCGCCAGCTCATGCGCGCGGTCGTCGACGACGACGCCGGCTACCTCGAGCGGTGGAGTATCATGAAGGACGCCGAAACCGCGATCACGTGGGAAACCCGCGTGGGAGGTCACGGGGTCGGGTTGGTCGGGATCGAGAGCCGACCGCTCGCGCGGCTCGGCGACATCCCGCACGACGGACCGGAGACGTGGAGCGGCGGCACGCTCTTCCCGGAGAGCTCGAAGAAGGTGGCGCGCGCGATCAACGCGTGGAGCGACCGCGTCCCGGTGGTCGTGCTCGCGAATCTCAGCGGGTTCGACGGGTCACCGGAGAGTCTGCGCCGACTGCAGCTCGAGTACGGCGCCGAGATCGGCCGGGCGGTCGTCAACTTCCGGGGCCCGCTCGTGTTCGTCGTGGTGGCGCGGTATCACGGGGGAGCGTACGTCGTCTTCTCGAAGACGCTCAACCCGTCGCTGACGGCGTTCGCGCTCGAGGGCTCCTTCGCCTCCGTGCTCGGCGGCGCGCCCGCCGCGGCGGTCGTCTTCCCTCGCCAGGTCACCCGCGAAGCGCAGGAGGATCCTCGCTACGCGGAAGCGGTCTCCCGGCTGGAGAACGACCCGTCGTTCACGCAGCGCGAGTTCGACGAGGTCTACCGCGCGATCCACGCGGAGAAACAGACCGCGCTCGCCCAACGGTTCGACAACATCCACAACATCGAGCGCGCGAAACAGGTCGGTTCGATCGACGAGATCATCGGCGTGGCGGAGCTGCGCCGGAGGATCATCGCCACGATCGGCGACGGGTCGTAGCGCGCTGCCGGGGCGGGACCGCCGAGCGGCCGCGCCCGTCGCCGCCCGGCGCCCCCTTACAGCCCGGTGAACGCTTCACCGGGGCCCCTTACAGCCCGGTGAAGCGAAACCAGGTGGAGAACCAGCCGGCGATGCTGACGACGTCGAGCAGATTGAGCACGGCGAGCGTGAGCGCCGCGACGGCGACGACTCCGGTAACGACGAGCGCCGTAGTGCCCCCGCGCCGTGCGCGGCGGAGGATCGTCACCGCGAGCGGCAGTACGCCCACGAGCGCGATCCCGCCGGCGAAGAGCGCGTTGCTGAGCGCCGGGTGTGCTGCGTCCCACGCCGAAAGCCGCGCGCCCCACGCGATCAGCCGGGCCGAGAGCTGCTGGAGGCGCCCCACCGCGATGAGGATGCCGATCACTACGAGCAGCACACCGCTCGCGGTCTTGATCGCGGGGATGTAGCGGCGGATCCGCCGCAGCCCCTCGGCGGCACGTCCGAAGAAGACGCCCGCGAGCAGGAACGGCACGCCCAGACCGAGCGAGAACGCCACGAGGTAGAGCGCGCCGGTAGCGACGTTGCCGCTCGTTCCCGCGAGCAGCAGGATGCTCGCGAGGATGGGCCCGATGCACGGCGTCCATCCGGCACCGAACGCCATCCCGATCACGAGCGCACCCGCGTGGCCGGCCGGTCGTTTGGTGAAGTGAATGCGCCGCTCGATGTTCAGGAACTTCCAGAAGTCAAAGATAATGTTGAGCCCGAGCAGGATCACCACGCCGCCGGCGATCACGTTGATCACCGTGCCGGTGTTGCGAAAGAGCGCGCCGGAACCTGAGAAGGCGATCCCCAGCACCACGAACACGATCGTGAAGCCCAGGACGAAGAGCAGCGTCCGAAGTATCACGATGCCGCGGCTCACGGTGGATTCGCGCGCCTCGGTCGCGGCGACGCCGCCCACGAACGACAGGTACGAGGGCACGAGCGGCACGATGCACGGCGAGAGAAAGGAGAGCAGCCCGGCCGCGAAGCTCAGAGCGAGCGTAGGGGTGGTCATTCGGATTCGAGCAGTTGGCGCACCGAGGCGACCATCGCCTCGGTCCCCCAGTCGTGGAAGCCGGGACGCACGCCCAGCACGTTGCCCTCACGGTCGATGATATACGTCGTCGGGTACGCCCGGACGCCGTAGCGGATCATTACCCGACCGTTGGTGTCGAGGAGGACGGGGTAGGTGAACCCCTGCTCCTCGATGAACCCGCGAGCGGTCTCCGCGTCCTCGAGGACGTTCACCGCGAGCATCTCAAGTCCTTCCCCGGCGAGCTCGTCGTAGAGCGTCTGCATGGAGGGCATCTCTTCGCGGCACGGCGGGCACCACGTGGCCCAGAAGTTGAGGAAGACGACCTTTCCCCGGTGATCGGAGAGCGCGGTCTCGCCGCCGGCGAGGAGGTCGAGCGTGAAGTCCTCGCTCGGGATTTTCTCCTCGAACGGCATCATCCCCATCGCCGCGACGGTCGCCGCGGTAGCATCGTCCATGGGAATCGTCGCGGCGGGGTCCCCCGGAGCCGACGCCCCGTCGTCCACGGGTGCGGGCTCCTCCGACGCCGTCGCGGCCGGGGGCTCCTGTGCAGCTGCAGCCGATGACTCGCCGCGTCCGCCGGCGAACAGCGGCGAGACGGCGAGCAGCGCGAATATGGTCACGGCGAGCGCGGTCGCGCGAGCCGGTGTGGAAGCGGTTCGATGCATCGGGTTTCCTCCCTGGCGAACTATATAGCAGAGTCTGCATAGTCCTACCCGATATATACTGCGCCTCGCGCGTTCCTTCAAGTCGACGAGGAGGCGAGAAGCACCATGAAGTTGTAGAGGCCGTGGGCGATCGCGATGCCGTGCAGGCTGCGGGTGCGCAGATAGACTTCGGCGAGCACGAGGCCGATGGCGAGCGCCACGACGAACCCCGCCACCCCCTGGTAGAGGTGCCCGGCCGCGAAGAGGAGCGCTCCGGCTGAGAGCGCGATGCGCTGGTCGACCCCGGCCTCCGGCGCGCGGTCGGCGATGTAGGCGCGGTAGAAGATTTCCTCGCGGTACCCGATCGCGAGCGTGGAGACGAGCGCGAGCGGGATCAGCTCGGTGCGCTCGAAGCTCCACTCGACCGTCGGTTCGAGCCCGCCGTTTGCCCCGCCGATCACCCCGATCGCGAGCGACACCACCGCGACGACCGCCCAGACGCCGAGAAGCGCCACGCCTCCCGGCAGGATGTCCGACCTCCCGGGCGTGACCCAGCCGAACCGGCGTGCCGACCCCTTTCGGCGCAGCTCGCTGAAGGCGACGACGAGCAGGATCTGCGGAATCGACGTCGCGAGCAGCTGGATGTGATAGGCGAGGCTGTCGAACGCCTGAGGGTCTACCGATCCGCCCTGGGCGATCATGCCGGGCAGGAAGAGGACCGCGAAGAGCAGCGCAAACTCTTTCCCCATGCTCATCACTCAGATATACTCCAGATACGCCGTGGAGAAAATGGTGGAGATCTCCATCGTTACGGCCGAACATCGAAGGAGGGCCACCGGCGCACACCGGTCGGTCACGCAGGAGAGGGGAGCCCCACGGAATGTGGATAGCGCTTGGAATCGTAGCGGCACTACTCACCGCCTTCATTATCTTCATCCAGCGCAACGGTGGATTCGGCTTTCCCTGGCTCCAGTTCTACGTCAAGGGCAAGGAGTCGGGGTTCCGGTTCCGTGAGCTCAACCTGCTGCGCCACGTCGCCGTGGAGAACAACCTTCGCGATCCGACATCGCTGTTCTGGAGCGAGAAGACGCTCGACCGCTGCATCAGGGGCACGATCATCCGGTTTCGCGGCAGAAGCCAGGAGAACGATCCGAATTCGGTCGAGTTCCTGAACAAGCTCTTCGATTTCCGCAAGCGCGTCGAGTTCAACCTTCCCAAGTATCGCATCGGCATCACCTCCACGCGAAGCATCACCCCGCAGCAACCGCTGCGCATCACCTTTCCCGGAAGCGGTGTGTTCTACGCGAAGGTGGTCGAGAACATGCGACGTTACCTCGCGATCAGCTACCCCAAGGGCAAGCCGTTGCCCCCGGGCTTCTCCTGGGAGAAGCACAAGATCAACGTCTACTTCTGGCGCCCCGAGGACGCCGGCTACCGCTTCGAGACGCGGGTGCTCGGCGACTACCTGGACCGGAAGTTCCCGATTCTCCACATCGCGCACTCGGACAACCTGATCCGAGCGCAGAAGCGCGGCTCGATCCGCGCGACGCTCAACACCAACGGACGACTCTACCCGCTGCGGTCGATCAACGAGACGAACGAGGAATCCGAGTCGAGCGGCGGCTACCGATGCAGATTCGTCGACATCTCCGAGGACGGCGCCGCCGTCATGGTCGGCGGACGCGCGAAGCCCGGGCTCCCCATCAAGCTGCAGACCGAGATCTACGACCAGCCTATCGTGATGTCGGGGATCATCAAGGGCGTCACCTACAAGCAGAACAAGAACGTCTCGATTCTCCACATCCAGGCTCGTCCTCCGTCCCCGGCGATGAAGAACCATATCCTCACGTACGTCTACGGGATCTTCAAGGATCCGCAGCAGCGCCGCACCGCGGCTTCGCGCGCCTGATCGGCACAATATGTCCATTTCCATTTCTCTCATTGAATTCAGACGGCGTTCCCGGTAGTATCACAGGCAGAAGAGGAGGCGAAGATGAAGCGACGCGTCGTGCTTCTTGGTATCGCGCTGACCGTGGCTATCGCCGGCGGAATCGCCGCACAGGATACCGAACGGGCGCTCGAGGCGTACCAGGATCGGTTCCGTGATGCGTCCCCGCAGGTGAAGCTGCAGATTCTCGAGACGGCGGATATGCTGTCGGTCGAGGAGCTCGGTCCGCTCTACGAGCAGGCCGTGCAGTTCGTGCTGTCCAACGCCGAGGATATCGAGACCAACGTCATTCTCCGCGACATCGCGCTCTACGCGGTCGAGAAGATAGGCGAAGGCGGGTACAGCCCGGCGACGGGGAGCCTCTGGTCGCTCTTCGTCGAGTACGAGGACAACACGTCGAGGACGCTGATACTCGACGTACTCGGCACTATCGGCGGCGGCGATGCCGAGCTCGTGCTCGACCTCAACGGCTGGGTGCAGGCTCAGGTCAACCTCTATCGCGGTGGCGTGATGCCCGACCAGCAGGTGCTTCGGAACGCCGTCCAGACGCTCGGCGAGCTCGAGGACACGAGCTCCTTCCCCGTTCTTCTCGACGTGCAGCTCGCCCGGATCTCGGACGCGATGACCGAGGAGGCGGACATCGCGATGGACGCGCTCCCCGGTGACTACGCGCAGCAGGCGATCACGACCATCAACAACCGTGCCGTCGCGCGGCGCGAGCCGGCGCTCGACTACTTCGTCACCGACCCCGAGCTGTCGGACGAGCAGCGCGCGCGGATCGCGGCGGGCGTTCTCGCCGAGGCGTTGCGCGAGGTGCTCCGCGACCCGACCGAGCTCGAGGCGCAGCGCCGCCTGCGCTATCGCGCCGTGTCGGTGTTCGTCGACGTGCCGTACCCGCAGGCGACCGGCTCGCTGATCCGGCACTTCAACGTGACGTTCGCCGACTACGACGAGGGCATGACCGCGAAGACGTGGGTCCTCGAGGCGATCGCGGCGCTCGGCACGACGGGAACGGAGGACGCGGCGGCACGCCTGACCGATTTCCTCGACCTGCTCAACACGTACACCGAGAACGACCGCCCCTACGATACGCAGATCATGCTCGCCGTCGTCACGAATCTCGAGCGGCTCGGGAACATCGTCGCGTACGACGCGCTGTTCTACGTCACGCTCCTCGACTATCCGCAGCGCGTGAAGGACGCCGCGCGCGACGCGATCGACACCATAACGCAGTGAGCGCCCTCGTCCCGTCCGCCGCTTTCGCGACGGGCGGGATCCTCTGGGCAGCATCCGGCCGAACCATTCCGTTCTTTCTCATCGTCGCGACCGTTGCCGCGGGGCTCGCGCTCTGCGGCATGCCGGTCGCGGGGCGTCCGGCGCAACGCGTCGGCGGATTCGTCGCGCTCTGCGCAGGGGCGCTCGTGCTCGGCGCCGGATCGCAGTCCGCCGGTGAGATCGCGACGCGGGTGCATCTGCCGGTCGCCGCGCGCGAGCTCCGGCGTGCCGAAGGCAGGCTCGTCGCCGTGGGGGGTGACGCCGACAGCCCCGTTGCGACCGTGCGGCTCGCGTCCGCGTCGTCGGAGTGGGTCACCGGAGGCGCGTCGGGCACGCTCCGCGTCATCGCGGCCGGCCCGCTCGACACGCCGGTCGGCGCCCACGTCGCGCTGCGGCTCGATCCGGGGGGCGCGTCGATCTGGCGCGACGACGCCGGCCGGATGTGGGCGCGGGCCGCGATTTCGGCTGCTCCGGTGGCAGGGACGCGCGCCGCGACGCGCGTGCCCGGCAGGCTCCGCGAGGCGATCGGCGCCGCGGTGGACGAGGTTTCGGGCGCCGCGGCGCCGCTGGTCCGCGCGCTCCTGATCGGAGACGACGCGACGATCGACCCGCGTGTGAGGTTGCTCTTTCGTCGTTCGGGCACGCTGCACCTGCTCGCCCTGTCCGGGATGCACCTCGCCGTCATCGCTCTGCTCGTGCGCGGCGGGGCAGGGGCGCTCGTGGGTCGTCGTGCAGCCGCGTGGATCGCGGTCGCTGCCGGGTTCGCCTACGTGGGGCTCGCCGGCCCCCGCCCCGGTCTCGTTCGCGCGGCGCTGCTCGTGTTTCTCGCCACCTTTACTTCGTCGCTCGATCGGCGGCGACCGCTCGTCGATCTCCTCGCGGCGTGCTTCCTCGTGCAACTCCTCGCGCAGCCATCGGCCTCCGCCTCGCTCGCCTTTCAGCTCTCCTACCTGAGTCTCTTCGGTATCGCGGCGGTTGCGCAGCCGCTTGCCGACGCGCTGCGTCCGTGGGTTCCACCGGCGGTGGCAGGGCCTCTGGGCGCGGGAGTCGGGGCGCAACTCGCGACCACGCCGCTCGCGCTCGCCCGCTTCGGCTCCTGGTTTCCGGTAGGAATCGTCGCGTCGCTGGTGCTCGGGCCGCTCGTCCTGCTCGTGATGGTTACCGGGCTCGCGGCCGTCGCGGTACGACTGGCCGGACTCACGGGCGTGGGAACGATCGCCCGTCCTCTGCTGGAGACGCTGAGCCGCGCGGTGGAGGCGGTGGCGTGGCTCTTCTCCGGCGCGCCGTCGGTGCGCGCCGGGAACGGGTCGTTTCTTGCCGGTTCGATGGTCGTGGGGGCGATCGCGCTCGGGGCAGGGCTCGTGCGCCAGAGGCGGGGGGCGCCGCGATGAGCTGGGACGGACTCGACGAGTCGCCCGCCCGCATCCGCGAGCTGCTCGCCTCGCGCGGGCTCGCGCTCAAGAAGCGGTGGGGACAGAACTTCATGGTGTCCCGCACGGCGCGCGAGCGGATCGTCGCCGAGCTTGACGTGGAGGCGGGCGAGCTCGTCTGGGAGATCGGGCCGGGGCTCGGATCGATCACCGCGCACCTGCTCGAGCGCGGCGCGCGCGTGGTCGTCTTCGAGGTCGACTACGGGCTCATGGGTGTGATCCGCGACCGCTTCGGGGACTCGGTCGTCATCGTTGAGGGTGACGCGGTGAAGACGCTGTCGCACGCGGCCGGTAAGCCGGACCGGATCGTGGGGAACCTTCCGTACCGCTCGGCGGCGGCGATCGTCGCTACGATTCTCGAATCCGAGCGGTTCTCCGGGGTTCGGCGGATGGTCTTCACCGTCCAGCGCGAGATGGCGCGGCGCATGGTCGCCGAGCCGGGCTCGTCGGACTACTCGCCGTTCACCGTGCTCTGTTCGATCGCCTCGGACGCCCGGCTTGCCGGCGATCTCGCGCGCGGCAACTTCTACCCCGCGCCGGACGTCGTCTCGTCGGTCGTCGTGCTCGAACCTCGCGCGGTGGACCCCCGCCTCCGGCGGCTCGCCTCCACCGCCGCGCGTTCGCTCTTCGCCCAGCGGCGCAAGACCGTGGCCAACAACGCCACCAACCTCGCGCGCGCGATCGGCGCAGATCGCGAGGAGATCGCGTCGGCGCTCGATGAGGCCGGCATCGGGCCGGCCGTACGCGCGGAGACGGTGCCGGCCGAGCGCTTTCTCGCGCTCGCCCGGGTCCTCGCCGAGCGCGGCTATTCCGGTTTGACCTGATCGAGGATCGCGTCGACCTTCCGCTTGTCGGTCTCGTCGAGCGGGACGAGGGGGAGCCGGTACGCCTCGGTGACGATACCCTTCGCCGCGAGCGCGTACTTGATGGGGATCGGGTTGGTCTGCAGGAAGACCGCCTTGAACAACGGCAGCAGCCGATAGTGCATCTCGCGCGCCGCGGTGAGGTCGTCGCGCCGCGCCGCCGCGACGAGCTGTCCCATCAGCCGAGGCGCGATGTTGCTCGCCACCGAGACGACCCCCTCGCCGCCGAGCGCCATGAGCGGGAGCGTGAGGTTATCGTCGCCGGAGAGGACGCTGAAGCCTTCCGGGCGAGCCGACACGAGGTCCATGACCTGCGCCATGCTTCCGCTCGCCTCCTTGACCGCGACGATGTTCGGGTGCGTGGCGAGGCGCAGCATCGTCTCGTTCTCCACGTTGCGCGCCGTGCGCCCGGGGATGTTGTAGACGACCATGGGCAGGTCGGTGGCCTCGGCGATCGTCATGAAGTGCCGGTAGAGGCCCTCCTGCGTCGGCTTGTTGTAGTAGGGCGTCACCTGCAGCGTGGCGGTCGCGCCCACGTCCTTCGCGAGCCTCGTCATGCGCATCGCCTCGGCGGTGGAGTTCGACCCGGTGCCGGCGATGATGCTCGTGCGCCCGGCGGCCTGATCGGCGACGACCTCGATCACGCGGATGTTCTCCTCGTGGGTCACCGTGGGGCTCTCGCCGGTCGTGCCCATCGGCACGAGCCCCTGCACGCCGCCTGCTATCTGCGCGTCCACCAGGGCGCGCAGCGCTCCCTCGTCGATCGATCCATCCGACTGAAACGGCGTTACCATCGCCGTATAGACTCCAGCAAACATCGCTGCCTCCTTTTGGTGCGAGCTATTCGCTCTTCAGCAGCTCGTCGATGAACTGCTCGACGGTGAACACGCCCCGCCTGTCCGGGATCCACTCGGCGGCCTTCACGGCGCCGAGCGCGAAACCGCCGCGGTTGCGCGCCTGATGGCGAACCTCGATCGTGTCGAAGGTCGAATCGAGGTAGAGCGTGTGCGTGCCCGGGATCGACCCGCCGCGCGACGAGCTGACGTGCAGCTCGTCGGGTTCCGGCGCGCGGTCGAGCCGGGCGGTCTCCATCCGCTTCTTTCGCGGAACCTGCTCCATCACCGCCTTCGCGAGCGAGAGCGCGGTTCCCGACGGGCTGTCCTTCTTGCCCCGGTGGTGCATCTCGTGGATCAGCAGGTCGTACTCGTCGATTCCCGCGACCAGCGATCCCGCGTACGCGGCGAGTCGGAAGAACAGATGCGCGCCTATGGAGAAGTTCGATCCGTAGACGAGCGCCCCACCGGCGCCGTCGACCGATCGGGTCACCTCGTCGAGTCGGTCGAGCCATCCGGTCGTCCCGATCACCGCCGGTACTCCGGCCCCCGCGTAGGCGGCGATGTTTTCTACGACAGCGTCGGGAAGCGAGAACTCGATCACCGCGTCGCACCCGGCGAGCGCCTCCCGCGTCACCGCGGGGGCGTAGAGATCGTCTGCGGCGTCTGCGACGACCGGATCGACGATGCGTGCGATCTCGTGGCCCCGCTCGCGGAGCACCGCTTCCACCTCGTGGCCCATCCTTCCGTAGCCGACGATCGCGACGCGCATCACGCCCCCTGGCAGAGCGTGGCCGCGGCGGTGTTCACGATGTCGGTGACCGAGCACCCGCGCGAGAGGTCGCTCACCGGCTTGGCGAAGCCCTGCAGGAAGGGCCCGTACGCCTCGGCGCCGGCGAGCCGCTGCACGAGCTTGTAGCCGATGTTCCCGGCGCCAAGGTCGGGGAAGACGAGCACGTTGGCGCGGCCCGCGACCTTCGATCCCGGCGCCTTCTTCTCGCCCACCGACGGGATGAGCGCGGCGTCGGCCTGCAGCTCGCCGTCGATGTTGAGGTCACCCGCCCGCTCCCGCACGATGGAAAGCGCCTGCGTCACCTTGTCCACGTCCTCGTGCTCGGCGCTGCCCTTCGTCGAGAAGCTCAGCATCGCGACCGCGGGCTCCGCCCCCAGGAACCGACGGCACGAGTCGGCCGCGGAGATCGCGATCTCGGCGAGCTGCGTCGCGTCGGGATCGGGGATCGTCGCGCAGTCGCTGAAGATCATGTGTCCGTCCACGCCCCACGCCTCGTCCGGGTGCTTCATGACGAAGCAGCTCGACGCGAACTTCGTGCCCGGGGCGGTCTTGATGATCGTGAAGGCGGCGAGGAGGACGTTGCTCGTCGCGTTCTCCGCGCCCGCGACCATGGCGTCCGCGTCGCCGAGGCGTACCATCATCGCGCCGTAGCGCAGCGGCTCCACGATGCCTTCTCGCGCCTGCTCGGGGGTCATCCCCTTGTGCTTGCGCAGCTCGTGGTACTCCTGCGCGTAGGCGTCCAGGCGGTCGGAGGCCGTCGGGTCGACCACCTCGATCCCGTCGAGCTTCGTGTCCACATCCTTCGCCGCTGCCTCGACGTCCGCCGGCGCGCCGAGGAGCACGACTTTCCCGGCGAGCCCGTCGTCTACGAGCTGTCGCGCGGCCCCAATCGTCCGCGGTTCGGTGCCTTCGGGCAGCACGAGCGTGCGCTGCAGTTTCTTTGCCTTCGTTCGTACGTTGTCTATGAAATCCATTCGAGCTCCTGCCCTGATTCTACAAAGGATTCGCGCGGGCGAGAAGCAGCCGCGTCGCGCATCGGCTTTCCACGGCGGCCCCCGATCGATAGACTCATCGCATGATCGTGGGCATCTACGGGACCGGGCGGTTCGGGAGCTTCTGGGCGTCGGCCCTCGCTCGCCACGCGGAGGTGAGGACGTACAATCGCTCGGAGCGACCCGTTCCTGCGCGGTGCACGGAGGTGTCGCTCGCGGAGCTGGGCCGATGTGACGCCGTCATGCTCTGCGTCGCGATAAACGCGGTCGACGCGGCGCTCGACGCGCTCGTCGGGCACCTCGCCCCCGGCACGGTCGTCATGGATACGTGCTCGGTGAAGGTGCACCCGGTCCGCTCGATGCTCGCCGCGGTGCCCGAGGGGAATCCCGTGATCGGCACGCACCCCATGTTCGGCCCCGATTCCGCCGGCGGAGGGCTCGGCGGGCTTCCCATGGTCGTGAGCCCCGTGCGCGCGGAGGAGGCGGTCGTCGGGCGGTGGGAGCGCTTCTTCGCCTCGACCGGGCTGCGCCTCCTGCGGATGAGCCCCGACGAGCACGACCGGGAGGCCGCGATGACGCAGGGCGTGACCCACCTGCTCGGCCGTGTGCTCGCCGACATGGATCTCGCGCCGAGCCCCATCGCCACCATGGGCTACCGGAAGCTGCTCGAGGTCGTCGAACAGACGTGCAACGACCCGTATCAGCTCTTCGTCGACCTGCAGCGCTACAACCCCTACACGCAGCAGATGCGCGACCGGCTCCGGCAGAGCCTCGCGCGGATGTCCGCGTCGCTTGACAGCGCGCGGGAGCGGCCATAGGATTCGGGTAACTCTATGACGGAAATGCGAATACGGAGCATCGACGAGTCGACGCTCCAGACAGTGCTTGCCGAAGACATCGATTTCGACGGGGAGATCCACTTCAGCGAGCCGCTGCTCATCAAGGGCAGCCTGCGGGGGAAGGTGGTTTCGGACACCGATCTCTACATCAACGCGGATGCGGTCGTGGCCGCCCGGGTCGAGGCGCGCAAGGTTTCGGTGAAGGGCGAGGTCCAGGGCGACATCTTCGCGACCGACCGGCTCGAGCTCTTCTCCTCGGCGCGGGTGACCGGGAACGTGCACACGCCGGATCTCATCGTGCAGAGCGGGTGTCGTCTGAACGGCTCGTGTACCATGCCGACCGGCGAGACCGCGGGGGAAGCAGATGCGCAGCCACAGGAGTAGCGCCCGCGCGGCCTTGGTCGCGGCGGCCGTGCTGATCGCCGCCGCATCGGCCTCAGCGCAGGTGGACGACGACCCGGACGCGCTCCAGGAGTACCGGGACGGACGCTACCAGCAGGCCATCGAGATAACCCTGCAGGAGATCGAGGACAATCCGAACAACGTCGATTCCTACGTCGTGCTCGGATGGTCGCTCAACGCCCTGGGCCGAAGCCAGGAGGCGATCGACTACGGGCTGCGCGCGCTGCAGATCAACCAGTTCGAGTCGCGCGTGCTCCAGATCGTGGCTGAGGCCCACTACGATTCGGGTAACACGCTGGAGGCGCTCGGGTACCTAGAACGGTATGTACGAGTCGCGCCGACGGGACAGTATATCGACTGGGTCTACTACGCGATGGGCGAGATCTTCATCCAGCTCGGGGAGTTCAACCGCGCCGATATCGCGCTCTCCACCTCCGTCTACCACAACAGCCGCAGCGCGGTGCGCTGGGCACGTCTGGGCTACGCGCGCGAGCAGCTCTCCGACTGGCAGCAGGCGCTCGTCGCCTACGACCGGGCGCTCCAGCTCGACCCGGGCTTCGCGGACGCCGTCCGCGGTCGTCAGCGGGTGCGAGCGGAGATCGGCGGGTAGGCGCCTCGCGGCGGCGCGCTCCGTCGGTTGGAGATTCTGGATTTTCCGGCGGTCCGTGCTATACTCGGGGTGGAGATCAGGATACCTCATGCCGATGCTTAAGATACCGGGGAGGTCTCGCGTGCGACGGACGCTGCTACTACTGCTCATTATCTCGTCCGCCGTCGCAGGCTGGGCCCAACCCGCCGACCCCTTCTCGCCCGAGAACCCGGTCGTGATGGGCCGAGGCGGTTCGTTCACCGCGAAGGCCACCGGATACAACAGCTTCTTCGCCAACCCCGCCGGTTTCGCCGGAGCAGGCGAGCTCACGCTCGCGTCGGCGAACCTCTGGGCGTTCATGGACCAGGAGGCCGTGTCGATCGCGCGCGACATCGCCGGTGGCCAGCTTTCGTTCGGCAGGTCGGCGACGTCCCGTTCGGTCGATCCGGACGCGTACGAGAGCCTCCAGGACGACTTCGCCGCGCTCCAGGAGTGGGCCGCGTCCGAAGACCCGGAAACCATGGAGGACATCCTCAACGAGGCGGCCGGAACGAGCGGGATCGAGTGGGAGGAGGGCGACGACATCGCCGACGTCCTCGCCGCGGCGGGTACGCAGGACGTGGCCGCCTTTCTCGAGGCGCTCGACGAAGCGGCGACGGCGAGCGGCAGCGCCGAGTATCCTGCCGGCGCCATCGACAACATCCTCGCCACCGCAGACGCGGCTCTGCCAAGCGGGTACGCGCGCGTTGGCGGGCAGGTGGGGCTCGGCTACGTGGGCAACGGACTCGGGCTCGGGCTCTTCGCGAACACGGAGGCCACGGTCGACGGGAGAAACATCCTCCAGGCGTCCGGCCTCGCGTACAACACGATCACCTTCGTCGGCGGACTGGGGCTGACGTTCGGGAACCTCGATCTTGGCGTCTCGATCCGCCCGACGGTCTTCGGCTACAGCATGGTCAACGCCGCCCCGATCATCGGCTCCTACCTGGCCGGCGGGAGCATCGACTTCACGGCGATGTTCGCGAACACCGTCTACTACGGCTCCGGACTGGGCGTCGATCTGGGCGCGCGGTGGAGGCTCGGGCCGCTGAGCCTCGGGCTCGCGGTGAAGGACCTGCTCGGCACGCGGATTTCGTACCGCAAGAGCGACTTCGGCACGTATTTCGATTCGCTGCTCGCGGCGTCGCTACCGGTGGGCAGCGCGCTCACGCCGTCCGAGCAGGCCGACGCGTGGACGATCCCCATGAAGGTGAACGCCGGGATCGAGTTCGATCCGGACCTGGGCGTGCTCAGCTACCTCATAGACCCGAGCTTCGGGGTGGACCTGCTCGACATGACCTCCGCGATCCGCCTCTGGCAATCGGGCGAGGAGATCACGCCGGACAAGGTGTTCGAGATGCTCAACTTCGGCGGCGAGCTCGGGCTGCTGCGCTTCCTCACGCTGCGCGGCGGCTACTACGGCGGATACATCTCGGGCGGAGTGGGGCTCGATATCTTCCTCATCGACATCAACGCGGCGGTCGCCGGCGACTTCGGCCGCGACGAGAACGGGCAGTGGGGCTTCACCAACGTCGGTGCTTCGGTCGAGCTCGGGATCCGTTTCTAGGAGGCACAATGACCGGCACAACGACACGACGGCCGTTTCGGCGGGGCGAGCGGCTTCTGCTGCTCGCCGGCGCGGTCACGCTGCTTTTCGCCTCGTGCGAGAACGTCTTCACCTCGAGCCTGTTCTCGTTCCTGCAGCGCGACCCGTCGAACCTCTCTCCCGAACAGCAGGTCGCGTACGGCGAAGACGCGCTCGCCTCCGGCGACCCGGACAAGATGGCCGAGGCGTACGAGGTGCTCAAGGACTCGGACGATCCTCAGACGCAGCTACTCGCTGCCGACCTCGCGCTCGGAGCCGTCGAGCTCGAGGGGACGCTTCTCGAGGCCGCCTCCGCCGAGGACCCGGTCGCCGCGATCGAATCGGCCCTCGAGGACTTCACCGACGAGGATTTCGCGATGATGCGCGAGGCGGCGGCCTTGATCGACTCCGCCGACGATTCGGTCGAGCCGACCGCCGAACAGTACTTCTTTGCCGCGGCCGGGCTGATCGCGGCTGCGGCCGACGCGAACGGAGGCGACGTGAACACCCTCACCGACGCCGACCCGGACGTTGCTCAGGCTCACGCATTCCTCGACGAGGCCGCTGCAGCGCTTCAGGCCGACGGAGAATCGACCGAACTTCTAGTGGACATCGCCGGGCCGACGGGCTGGACTTCCCCGTAGCCGGCGATGCCGGAGGTAGGCGTGATCTGTCGTCGTGCGCTCATTCTGCTTCTTCTCCTGTTCGTCGCCTTCCCGACCGTGCTGAGCGCGCAGAGCGCCGACGACTTCCTCATACCGGACAGCCGTAGCGCCGCGCTCGGCGGTCGTCACCGCGCGCTCGCCGACGACTTCCAGACGCTCTTCGCCAATCCGGCGGGACTGCTCGAGGTGGAGCCGCAGTTCAGGTACTCGCAGCTCGGCGTGCGCGCGACGGGACCGGTGTTCAGCATCGCGAGCCTCGTCGTCGAGAGCCTCGGCGGTGCCGACATCGCGACGCTCCTCGCGAATCCTGAGGTGCAGCAGCTGCTGCAGAGCATCTACGCGCGGTTTTCGCTGACCGGTCCCATCTCGTTCGGCTACGTCGGCGCCGGGATGGGCTTCGGCGTGTTCAACGACACGCAGCTCGTCCTGCAGAGCACCGGCGCCTCGGGCCTCGAGATCCGGGCGGGCGAACGGTTCCTCCTGCGCGGCGGCTACGCGATCGGCATCCCGCTGCCGGCGGCGTGGAACTCGCGGCTCGCGGCGGGGATCGGTCTGAACGGGTACGTGCGCGGCGACTCGGTCGTCTCGGCGAGCCTGCTCACGCTTCCCTCGGTCATCGGCTCGTTCGGGCCTTCGCTCCTCGCGGATTCTCCCTTCGAGCTCGTCTCGGGAATCGGCATCGACGCGGGGCTGCGCTACGTATGGCGCGACACGCTCGCCGCTGCGCTTACGGTGGATAACCTCTACGCGCCGAACGTCGTGCTCACCTATCCGACAACGTCGGGCTTTCTGGACAGCACGGGTTCGCCATCTGCACCGGTGTACGACGCCGCCGCACAGGAGATCAGCGCGGGCGTCGCGTACACCCCGTCGATCGGCCGGGCCGAACGATACGTGCAGGATCTGACGGTCCTCTTCGACTACTCGGATATCTTCGACCTCTGGATCGATCCCGCGAACGCGGAGAACATCGTGTTGAAGATGGGGCTGGGCGTCGAGGCTACCTTTCTGGAGGTCCTCTCGATTCGTGCGGGAATCGGGCAGGGGCTGCTCGCAGCGGGAATCGGGGTCGATCTGACGTACGTGACGTTGAACGCCGCGATGTTCGGCACCGAGCTCTCCTCCGAGCCCGGGCTGCGCCCGGCCTACAACCTGACCATCGGCCTTGAATTCCCGGGGTAGGTCGGCTACCTTAGGCGCACCGTCTGCGGACGGGGTCGGGCGGCTAGCTCAGGGGTAGAGCATCTGACTTTTAATCAGATGGTCCGGGGTTCGAATCCCCGGCCGCTCATCGCCGGACGCTGTTGACCGTACCATGAGAAAACGATAGCTTTCCGGCTGAAACGAGTCTCCTTCGTCTAGTGGTTAGGACACCGGGTTTTCATCCCGGCAACGGGGGTTCGACTCCCCCAGGAGATGCCATACAGAAGGCCGCCTCAAGGCGGCCTTCTTTGCGTCCGCAACCGCGGGCGAATGCACCCTCGCGGCCCCGTGGCGTTATCGCCCTTCTGAACGCGCGCTTAGAACCAGAAGCGGAAGCCGGCGGCTGCTTGCGCAAACGGCCTTGGGAAGTTAGGGAAGAACGGAAGCGCGGGGGCGACCTCAAGAAAGAGCTCGAGCTCGGGGATCGGATAGATGTTGAGTCCAATGGGAACCCGCAGTCCGATGTCGAACGACTCTCCGCTGATACCGCCATACAGTCCTGGCCCGAGGTAGTAGTTGATCGGTCCGGTCAGATTGCCGGTGGCGAGCCACCAATCAGCGGTCAGCCCGAGACGGAACGTCCCTTCAAGGTCGTAGCTCAATCCAAGCAGGAACGGGAGTTCGTCCAGCTTCGCCGAGAACATCACGTTGCTATCTCCCGGCGAATCGCCAAACGGGAGCCCGAACGCCAACCCCAATCCCAGCGAGAACCCGCTTGCCGCGACGATCACCATCAATCCGAAGGCGATGATCAGTGTCTTCTTCGTCATTCTTTACTCCTCTCGAAACCTTATTCGTATATGACGAATATACTGCCCACACCCCCGGGCCGCAAACAACACACCCCCCTCGGGCGAGGGCGACTTGTTGAGAAAGGCCCTCGCTGCGTCTATAGTGGCCCCATGGATACCATCGTGCTCAAGGCCACCGATCTCGACGGCTACCTCACCGACAGCGACCGTGCCTCGCTCGACGCGATGGACGAGCTGTACGGCGAGGTCACCGAAGCCTCCCGTGTGCTTTCCTCCAGCCAGAACGAGCAGCGGCTGGCCCAGGAGAAGCAGCGTCTCATCGATCTCTACAACCAGATGGGCGACCGCATGCAGGAGTTCACCGCGACCGAGCCCGCGATCAAGGTCTACTCGTTCCAGACGCCTCCCACCGTCCACGGTGAAGCCTCGAGGCTGATCGCCAAGCTACGCGACGTACGCACCCAGCACTACGAGTTCGTCTACTACATCCAGCGCGCTTACGAGCTCCTGTTCAACCTCGCGTTCGCCGAACCCGACAACCACCGCAAGAACCATCTCATCGTACGAACGCCGGTGACCGACCCGGTGCAGAACTACGCGGTCCACAAGATCCCCGACGTCGACGATCAGCTCGAGAACACGGTGATGTGCGTGATGCTGCGCGGCGCGCTTCTGCCCTCCATGATCATGTCGAAGGAGATCGAGGAGTACACGTCGACCGGTTACGTCACGCCCTTCGCGCTCTTTCGGATCAAGCGAGACGACAGCAAGCGCGAAAGCAACATGGAGTACATCCTCGATCTCGACCGTAGCTATTTCGACCTCGAGTCGCTCGCCGGCAAGGATCTCATCTTCGCCGATCCCATGAACGCGACCGGCGGGAGTCTCGTGACGATCGTGAAGTACCTCCAGGACCAGGGCGTCAAGCCGCGATCGGTCAGCTTCTTCAACGTCATCTCGGCGCTCAAGGGGAGTCTCCGCATCATCCGGGCGATCGAGGACGCGCGCGTCTACACGCTCTGGATGGATCCGGTGCTCAACGAGCTGGCGTACATCCTGCCGGGGCTCGGCGACGCCGGCGACCGGCTCAACGGGGCGGACACCCACGAGGAGCCGCGAAACATGATCCAGCTCATCGCCGATTACGGGACGAACATCGCGAACCTCTATCGCTCGCAGGTCCGCGCGATCGAGCGGACGGTGCTCGCGCGATGAGCCGCCGCATCGCGGTCGTCGCCCTCGTGACGCTCGTGCTGAGCGCGTGCGCGACGACGCTCAGCCGCGAGGAGCTCGCGACGGAGTACTACAACATCGGATCGGCCTACTTCGATCTGGGGGAGCTGGAGAAGAGCGCGACCTACCTCTCCCGGGCGATCGAGCTCTCGCCCGAGCTCGCACGGGGGTCGTACAACCTCGCGCGCGTCTACGTGTTGCAGGACCGCTACGACGAGGCGCTCGAGCTGCTGGACCGATTGCTCGCCGAGGATCCGGGCAACTCGCTCGTGATCGAGACGATCGCCTACGCGCACTACCAAGCGGGCGATCTCGAGCGCGCAGCAGAATGGTACGGGCGTGCCGAACGGGTGAATCCCACCGATCCCGAGCTGCTGCGCAACCGGGCATCGGTCGCGCTCGAGCTCGGCGACCCGCAGACGGCCCTCGCTGCGCTTCGTCGCGCGCTCGAGTACGACGAGGACGACCCGGATCTCACGCTCGTGCTCGCGCGGGCGGAGCAGCAGGCGGGCAACGCCACCGCGGCGCTCGAGGCGTACGAACGCCACGTCGAGCTCACCGACGCGCCCGGGGCGGACGCGCTGCTCGAGTACGCCGCGCTGCTCGAGGAGCGGGAGTTCTACGCCGATGCGATCGAAGTGCTCGCGAACGCGGCCGACGCGGCCGGCGTGCAGCCCGGGCAGCAGGCGCTCGCGCATTTCGAGCGCGGTCGCCTGCTGCTCACCGAGGCTCAGGAGGTCGAAGCGGGGCTGGACGCCGTGAGAACGGCGATTACGCTCGGGTTCGGCGATGCCGAGGAGTATGCGGATCTGCTGGCGAATCCGGATCTCGTAGGGCGGGCGGAGCTGGAGGAGCTCGGCGGTGACGCCGGACTCCTGGAGACCGGCGAATCCGGCGACGCGGTGCCGGAAAACGCACCCGCGCCCGACCCGGCCGATGGCGAGGAGTCAGGCGCTGCGCCGCCTGCCGACGGCGGTTGAGGCGCGACGCCGGCCGGCCGCGGCCGGTCGGCATCAGCACATCGGCCTTACTGAACGACCTTCTTCAGCTCCTTGTAGACCTCGTCGGGAGCCGGGCTCGCGTCGACCGACACGAGGATGCCCTTCTTCTCGTAGAACGAGACGAGCGGCGCAGTCTGGTCGTGGTAGACCTTCAGCCGGTTGCGGATCGCCTCCTCCTTGTCGTCGTCGCGCTGGATGAGCGGCTCGCCGGTCACGTCGTCCTTGCCCGCTTCCTTCGGCGGGTTGAACTCGACGTGGTAGGTTCGGCCCGATGGCTTGTGCACGCGGCGCCCGGAGAGACGACGGACGAGCTGTTCCTCGTCGAGCTCGAAGCGGATCGCCTTGTCGATCGTCGCGAACCCGTCGAGCGCCTCGGCCTGCGGAATCGTGCGTGGAAATCCGTCGAGAATGTAGCCCTTCTGCGCGTCCGCTTCGGAGAGGCGCTCCTTGACCATCGCAATCGTGAGCTCGTCGGGGACGAGATCTCCGGCTTCCATGATCGCCTTCGCCTTCAGACCGAGCTCGGTCCCCCTGTTCATCGCGGATCGGAACATGTCTCCGGTGGAGATGTGCGGGATCTTCATCTCGTCGGCGAGGCGGCTCGCCATCGTGCCCTTGCCGGCTCCCGGAGGGCCGAGAAATACCAGGTTCATACGTACTCCTTGAATAGCGCAGGCCTTTGACCTGCCGCGGGTTCTACGACATCTTAGAATCTAGGGCTGGGCCAGTCAACGAAGACGACCTGCGGCGGCCGCGCCCGCGAAGGAGGCACGGATGGACTTCTGGGATCGCATGAAGAACACGATGGACAAGGGCCTCGAAGGCTCGCGCGAACTGCTGGGAAAGGCAAAAGATCGCGCGCAGGACCTCGGCGAGCGCGGCGTGCTTCG
Source organism: uncultured Spirochaetaceae bacterium (assembly GCA_964537725.1). Taxonomy (GTDB): domain Bacteria; phylum Spirochaetota; class Spirochaetia; order DSM-27196; family SLST01; genus SLST01. The sequence goes on from CAZICD010000056.1 coordinate 29,837, forward strand.
GCTCGAGATCATGCAGCTCGAGAACCAGGCCGAGAAGCTCATTGGCAAGCTCGGAACGCGAACCTATGAGGCGCTGGTCACCGAACAGCGCGTGCAGATCGACAAGCAAACCGAGGGGATCGGTGAGCTCATCGCGGAGATCGACGAGATCCATCAGAAGATCCGCGAGAAGGAAGCGGCCCTCGAAATCGCGATGCGAAAGGAACAGGGAGAAAGCCCGAAAGAGTCTTGACAACGGCTTCTGCGCATAGTAGTTTACGCTTCGCGCTTCGGGAACGAGGTGCAATCATCCAGATCGGTTGAGCCTCGGCATCGTAGTCGAGTACCGGTATCTGGAAGCCGGGGTCCGGTTCGCCGGGCATCGGCAGTGCTCTTTGTCATTTATGAGGGAAGGGAAGAGAGAATGACTCTTTCAAACGGGGGACC